>NZ_CP088245.1:37500-643214 GCF_021117275.1 Metabacillus sp. B2-18 | reverse complement strand
ATAAATGCCCGTTGTTTCTGACCACCTGATAATTCATCTAAAAATTTGTCTTGCATATCTGCTAAATTCATATAATCAATTGCTTGATCAACAAATGTTTCATCTTCAGCTGTTAAACGCCCCTTTGAATACGGATAGCGTCCAAACGCAACGAGCTCACGAACTGTTAATCGTACATTTAGGTGGTTTGCTTGCCTTAAAATAGATACTCTCTTTGCAAATTCTGAAGACTTCCACTTTTTCACATTGTTCTGATCTAGTAGTACTTCACCTGTATCTGCTTCTAACAAACGACTCACCATAGAAAGAAGAGTTGATTTACCAGCACCATTCGGCCCTATAAACGATGTAATGGTTCCCGGCTGGATCGTAACTGAAACATCCTCTACAACAGGCTTTTTACCAAATTTCTTTGTTAATCCTTTGATTTCAATCATCCTGCTGCCCTACTTTCCTTAAGTAATAGATAAATAAAGTAAATACCACCGATAAAGTTGATAATGACACTCAATGTTGTGCGTAATTCAAAGATATGCTCCACAAGGAATTGCCCACCAACGAGTGCAATAATACTGATTAAACTCGCACCTATTATGTGAACAGAATGTTTATATGTGACCAAATATTGATAGGAAAGATTCGCAACAATTAATCCAAAAAATGTAATTGGTCCAACAAGCGCTGTAGATGTTGCGATTAAAACAGAAGATAAAATTAAAATTCTCATAACCATACTGTCATAGTTAATCCCAAGGTTCATAGCATTTTCCCGGCCAAGAGACATAACATCCAGCTTCCCCATAATAAGGTAGCCATAAAGAAACGCAAAGAATAGAATACCAATTGAGACAAACAATAACTCAGCCTTTACATTTGTAAAGGTTGCAAACAAACGGCTTTGAAGACTTAAATATTCAACTGGATCAATCAATACCTGTAGAAATGTTACCAAACTTCCAAGAAGTGTACCTATAATCATCCCTATTAGTAGAAGAAAATAGATTGGATGCTTATCAGCTCTAAACAAAAAACGATATAAAAGCATTGCAAATACTACCATTGCAAGAATTGCTGCGCCAAAGTTTATGTATTTATTTAACACCCAAACTGACATAGAGCCCGCAAAGAAGTAAATTAATGTTTGTACGACTTGATACATCGAATCAAGTCCCATAACAGACGGTGTTAAGATCCGATTATGTGTGATTGTCTGGAACACAACAGTTGAATAAGAGATGGCAACACCTGTTACAATCATCGCTGAAACTCGGAGCATACGCTTTGGAAAAGCATAGTCAAAGCCACCTTTTATATCGTAAAAGCCGTAAAACAAGATACATACAATAGCAATAGCTACTAATAAAATCAGTTTTGTCCTATTTCGCATATGCTCTCCCCCTAAGTAGCATCGTTAAGAAGATCGCACTGCCTATCACTGCCACTGTTACATTAACTGGAATCTCATAAGGGTGAATAATGATCCGCCCTAAAATATCACATATTAATAGGAAAACAACCCCTAATACCGCGGTATGTGGTATTGTTTTGCGTAAGTTATCACCTAAATAAAGAGAAACAATATTTGGTACAATTAGTCCCAAAAATGGAATAACCCCCACAGTGAGAACAACTGTTGTCGAAATAATTGCAACAAGAATAAGACCAATATTTAGAATCAGCTTATAACTTAAGCCTAGATTTTTCGCAAAATCTTCTCCCATTCCGGCTACTGTAAATTTATTTGCATAAATGTAAGCTAATATAATAGCTGGAATACTAACATATAAAAGTTCATAGCGACCAGAAATAATCAAAGTAAAGCTCCCCATGAGCCAGGAAGAGAGGTTTTGAAGCAGATCAGCTTCATACCCTAAAAAAGTTGTAATGGAAGATAGTATATTCCCATACATAATCCCGATTAATGGAACAAAAATAACATCTTTAAATTTTATACGATCCAAAATCTGCATAAATACGAATGTTCCAGCTAATGCAAAAGCAAAACTAAAAATAACTTGCTGGGTGTATGTTACATTCGTAAAAAATAGCATTGATATTAAAATACCTAGCCTTGCTGCGTCTAATGTCCCAGCAGTTGTTGGTGATACAAATTTATTTCGACTTAAAGACTGCATAATTAAGCCGGCAATACTCATCCCTGCCCCCGCTAATATAATGGCAATTAACCGTGGAACTCGGCTTATTAGGAAAATATGTGTTTCGTCTGAATCCCAATTAAGCAAATCCATTGGTGTAATATCAATTGCTCCGATGAATAGCGAAATAAAAGACAGGACGATAGCTGCAATTCCTAGCATCCATAATCTCATTTGAAACCCTCATAACTTATTTATTCTTAGTACAACAATTAACCAATTATTATTCCAAGTTGAATCTAGTAAATATGTAAATAAAAGTATGACAAACCAAGAGCCTTTTCACACTTAATTAACATATGATAATCATTATCATTAAATGATAAAAAAAAGAACGTTCATTTATCTATGATTCACCCCTGTTGAGATTGATTATCAACTACAATAATTAATGTATCACAAAAAAACAATTGAGAAAAGATGTATAGTTCAAATTATGGAATTTATCTAAATACGTCCACATTTTCGCCACAAATTAAAATAGATAAGTTTTAGTTTAGGTATTGGGAGGAGAATCGGACATGCTCTTTTTTATAAAAATTAGTTTAAGAGACTCGAAAATAGGGAAAGAATAAATGTCTTCTGTAACCTAATGTGTCTTATAACTTTACAAAAATATAACGAAACCCACCATTATTTTCTTCCTATTAAAAGATGAAGAACAATGAAGGAAAGAGTATAATAGGAGGTAGATTAAATCAGAAAGGACTGACAAACATGACTGATTTAACAAAAAAGTTTTCTCAATTTCTTTTACTTGGTGATACTGTAAATTCATTTAAATTAATTGAGAAGCTTTTACATGAAGGATTTACCTCCCTCTACATCTATGAAAATGTTATTAAAGAAGCATTATATTATATAGGTTACTTATGGGAAATTGATGAAATAGGTGTTGCTGATGAGCATTTAGCTACAGGAACAGCTGATTATGTTTTAACAAAGCTCGATTTTCACTTAGACCAGAATGATGAGCAAGTGATAAGAAGTCAAAAGCAGGTTATGCTATTCTGTATTGAAGGTGAAGAGCACTATGTTGGGATAAAGATGGCAGCATCAATTTTCAAACAAAACTCTTGGAATGTAAAATATTTAGGTCCTAATTTACCGTTACAACATGCCATTTACTATGCAAATAAATCTAAGCCTGATTTGATTTGCTTATCAGTAACAGTTTCACATCATCTAAAAAATCTACCAGAATACATTCAAACACTTGAGATGTTAGATCATAAGCCAACGATTATACTCGGAAGTAGACTAGCAGAAAAATATGATTTATCAAAGTTCATATCAAAACAAACAATTATAGTTCCTAATTTGGAAAACTTAACTGCATTTATTAATGGCCAACTTATCGGGATTGAAGCTTAACTTTTTAAGAATGTGTGGTGTGCTAATGTACGCTCTTGAAAACGTACCTGTACCTGTTTTTATTTTAAATTCACAGCTTGATGTGATAGATTCCTCTTCAATGTCACATCAAATTTTCTCTAAATCGAAAAACTTTCTTGACCTTGTTGATCAAGAAAGCCGAAACAAAGTCGAATACTTCCTATCCACAAAGGAGAAGGAAAAATTTGAAGCTAATATGATCACAATCGAAAATTCATTAGAATTATTCGAACTATATATTAAACAAAATCATGAAGGTTTACTATATGTGGTAAGTATTCCTTTAAGAGAAAATCTAAAAAAAGTCAGCCACCAGGTTAATATGCTTCGAGAACAATTAACAGTGACTGACCAAAATCAATTAGAACAGCATCATCGAAAAGAAATTATTTCATTGTTTCAGCCGTTTTTAACAGATTCAGATATATATAATTTAATAAGTTCATCTGATAATATGAAGAACCTTCCAAGGAAGCTTGAGAAAATACAGGATTTACTCAGCCTCATTCGCCCCGATATTATTGAAAGTGGTAAAAGTGCTCACTTTGAAGTCATTATTGATGAATTAAATGAGCTGCGCTCTTCGATAGATTTTTATTTAACTTTAATGCCTCTTTTAGACCGCTTCGACTGAGTTAGATAAAGGTAACGTAATTTCAACTGTTGTGCCTTTATCTAATTCACTTGAAAAGACTATTTTCCCATTATGACTCTCAATAATCTTAAAACTAACCATTAAACCTAACCCTGTTCCTTTTTCCTTGGTTGTGTAGAAAGGCTGTCCCATTTTTTCAAGCTGTTCCTTTGGAATTCCTTTTCCTTTATCTTCAAAGCGGATAAGTACCTCTCCACTATCCAGTTTACGTGTCTCAATCTTTAAATTTCCTGGGCGTCCTTCCATCGACTCGATTCCATTTTTTACAATATTAATAAAAACCTGCTTTAACTCATTTTCAATTCCTTGGATGGTAAAAATAAATGGATCATTATATGTTTCGATTGTAACGTCATTAAGAATGGCTTGAGTTTCCCAAATTTTCGAAACATCTTGAATGATTTTATTAATATTAACATCCTGAAAAGCCGCTGCCTTTGGTCGGGATAGGACTAAAAATTCGTTAATGATCTCTTCTAGCCTGATAAACTCAGTCATCATTACTTCAGCGTATTCCTTACGATATGTGTTGGTTTGGATCATTAGCTGTAAGAAGCCTCTTAAAGAAGTGAGAGGATTTCTTATTTCATGCGCAATGCCAGCTGCCAACTGTCCAATTGCTGAGAGCATTTCAGACTTTATCAACATTTGCTCAGAGCTTTTTCTATTGGTTATATCTTCTCCTACCCTTAAAATTTGAACAACATCATGATCGTCATTTTCAACAGGTATTAATGCGAGATTTTCCCAATATTGTTTTCCATCGCGAGCTGTATAAGATATTTCACCAGACCATTTTTCACCAGCACGCACCTTTTTCCAATGCGTATCAAAATCACTATCTATATAATATTCTGCATAGATATCTTTTAACTTACGTCCGATTAGGTCCTTTACCTCTAACCCGAGCTGTTCTGCAAATTTATGATTCGCATACTCTATTTTCCCTTGAAAGTCTGTAAAAACTGTATTTGCCGGGCTAAGTTCAATAGCTTGCATACTTAATTGCAGCTCTCGATTTACCTTCTTAATTTTAGTGATATCAATAAATGTCATCACAATTCCATCAACGATATTGTCACTAGTGCGGTAAGGCATGATTTTGACACTATACCACTTTCCATCTTTCGCAGGTAAATCTTTTATAATTGACTTTGTTGTCATTAACACATCTTGGATATCATCCATTAATGTATCACATTCCAGTCGATGTGATATATGAAAAATCGGACGTCCAATATCACGATCAATCACATGGAAAAGTTTCATCACTTCAGGAGTATAAAGTTTAATATTTAATTTCTTATCTAAGAAAATGGTTGCAATATTGGTACTAATCAACAGGTTGTCCATATCATTGTTAAGATCGGTAAGTTCAATAATTTTCTTTTCATACTGAGAATTAACTGTAATTAATTCTTCATTAACGGATTGCATTTCTTCATTTGTACTTTGGAGCTCTTCATTCGCAGCAATTAACTCTTCATTTGTTGACTGTAGCTCTTCATTTGATGTTTCTAATTCTTCAATCGTTGTCTGAAGACTTTGCTTCGTATAGTAAAGCTCCTGCTCTAAGTCAAAAATCCTTTGATTATAGGCAGAATCCTGATCAAATGTCATAGAATCAGCTTAAATTATTGTAGTAGAGTCAGGCATATGATCTTTTATAAATAATGCAACATAGCCTTTTCTAACATTTTCTAAAGGTTTAACAACTAGTTTTACCTGTTTGCTTTCATTTTTGTTGATTAAAAGGTTCTTATATTTAATTTCTCTTAATTCCTCACGAACCTTTTTTATGGCTGTTCCAATGGCTACAGATAGGTTTGTTGGAACCATATTAAAAATATTATAATTAACTTTTCCCTTTGGCAGGTTTAAATAATCCCCTGCATTTCCGGAAGAAAGAATCACTTCATTATGCTCATTAATTACAATACACGGAGGTAACAAATCGTCCATAAGTGAATAATATAGTTCATCAGGATGTTGAAACCTGTTTGTGTCACGTAAATGTTCCGTACCTCTTCTCTCACTATCTCCAGAAACCTCTTTAGGCGCTAGTAATGCTTGGGAAAAATGTTGGTTATCAGAAACCTGATTACTAAAAACTTTCCACTTGCTATTAACAGAGGAGAAAAGATTTGAGAGTTTGCCGATTGTTTCACTTGGACCTAAAAATAAATAGCCCTTCTCCTTTAGTGCAAAGTGAAACAATGACAACACCCTTTGCTGTAGCTCCGTTTGAAAATAGATCATGACATTTCTACAACTTATCATGTCTAAATTAACAAATGGAGAATCCTTCGTCATATTATGAGGTGCAAATACAATCTTTTGCCTAATTTCTCTTTTCACCTGATAATCGCTGCCTTGTTTATCAAAATACTTAATTAGCAGATGTTTTGGGATCATTGATACGATTTGCTCTGAATAGCAGCCCTGACTTGCGAATTTAACAGCATCACGGTCAATATCTGTTGCGAACACTTGCAAATCCATATCACTTTCTCGTTTTTCTAACTCTTCATTAAATAAAATTGCTAAAGAATATGCTTCTTGACCTGATGAGCATCCTGCTACCCATATTCTCATCTTATTTCGACCACGCTGTAAGTTCTCATCAACCATTGATGGAATAAGTGTCTGCTGCATATAGTAAAAAGCATCAGTATCCCTAAAAAAGTGAGTCACACCGATAAGTAAATCTTCTTGAAGATAGCGAATTTCCCTTGGGTTTTCCAATAAATAATTTTTATAATCTTCAAGATTAAGGAAAGATTCCTCCAATAAACTCATTCTACGCTCAATTCTTCGGATAACAGTGTTTTTCTTATACATGGTAAAATCAATACCACTTTTTTTATGAATCATCATTAACACTTGTTTTAGTATAGTTTCTTTAAATTCCACGGGTTTTGTTTCTATATAATTTTGAATATGCTCAGGCATGACTGAAGGATTAATGACGTAGTCTCCAACCCCTGATTTGATTGCGCTTTCGGGCATATCCATATACTTTGCTGTTTCATTCTGAACAATGCAAAGTCCGTTCCTTTCATGAATATCATTTAACCCTTTTGTTCCATCTGTCCCTTTACCAGACAAGATCACACCAATTGCTTTCTTTTTTGCGTATAAAGAAATAGATGTTAAGAACGTATCTATAGGATAATTCACTACTTGACTTTCATGGTATGTTTCTAAATATATCTGCCCTTGATTATTTATAGTAATATAGTGATTAGGTGGGCATAAATACACGGTTCTAGGCTTAACCTGCAATCCTTGCTTAGCCTCAAAAACTTGCATATTTGTATATTTTGCGAGTAGTTCCGGCATAAAGCTTTTATACTTAGAAGATAAATGTTGGACAACAACAAATGCTGCATCTATGTTAGATTTCATACTTTGGAAAAATTGCTCAATGGCTTCAAGACCTCCAGCTGAGGCTCCAATTCCTACAACATAAGGTGTATCAAGTTCACCCTTTTCATGTTCCTTTTCTAATTGCCCATTTGATGCATTTGACATGTAGTATCCTCCTTAAACAATTCCCCATAACCAATTCGACAACAATAAATTGATATCCTGTTGACTAACAAAGAAAAATACTTAATTAAGTTAAATTCATTTCATAATTTAGTACTTTACCACTTTATCATTCTACTATCATAACAGTTATAGAGGGTAGGATATACAATTATGTATTTCTATTTCCTTTTTCTATCTATATTATACTATGACCAAATATCTAGTTATATCTTTAAGAAGGGATTGTCATATGTTTAGAGAAAATAGTATTACATGATGAAAAGGAGGTATGGACTTGAGGCAATTGACAGACCATGAAATTGAAGAACTGCTTTCTTCATTACCTAAATGGAAGCTAAAAGATCAGCGTTCTATTGTTAGAAAATATGTATTTAAGGATTATCTAGCCGGAATATATTTCGTTTCAAAGGTAGGACATCTCGCTGAGGAAGCAAATCATCACCCTTTTATTGAGATTCAGTATAAAGCCGTTTTTATTACATACACATCATGGGCTGCAAAAGGTTTAACAAAATTAGATTTCGAATTAGCTCAAAAAATTGATCAACTATTTAGTAATAGCTCTTCAACTTAGATTTTTAAGTATTTCTTATGAAAGAACTCCGAAAAGAAAGAAAAATAAAGAACAGGAGCGGGTTTCCGCTCCTGTTCTTTATTCTAAAGGTAATAATATTTTAACTGTTGTTCCTTTACCAAGTTCACTAGTAAAAAAGATTTTCCCCTTATGATTTTGGATGATTCTATAGCTTATCATCAGCCCAAGTCCACTACCCTTTTCCTTATTAGAATAAAAAGGCTCTCCAAGCGTAGGAATTCGTTCCTGTGAAATGCCTACACCTTCATCAGCCACAGCAATATATAAATATTGTTCATCCTCTATCCCAATCTCAATATGAATCATGCCGCCTTTTGGCATTGATTCGATTGCATTACTTATTAGATTTTGAAAAACAAGCTTAACTTGATTTAAATCACAGGGTATAGATTGGCTAGCATGACATTTGATACAAAATGTAATATTAAGCATTCTGCTTAATTCCTCATTTGTACGTAAAACCTCTTGAAGAAGGTCTATAATGTTATTTTGTTCACGCTTAGTTCCAAGATGAGAGTTTGCAAGAATAAGAATTTCGTTCACAAACTCTTCCATCTGTAAAAGCTCAGTCAAAATCAATTCCTTGTATGGATAGGAATAGCCATCTTTTAGCTGCATAAACCCTTTTATACTGGTCAAAGGGTTTCGGATTTCATGAGCAATACTCGCTGCTAATTGCCCGACCGCTGTTAGCTTATCCGATTTTCTCATGATATCTTGATTTTGTTTCTTCTCAGTAATATCCTCAGCGACTCCTGCAATTCGATAAACATGACCTTTTTGATTATATATGGGTACAATTCGGTTCCTCACCCAACGAATTGTGCCGTCCGTGTGAGTTAATCTATAATCAAACTCTACTCTTTCATGTATATTCATAAATCTTTCTAAAGTATATTCACGATCATCCGGATGAATGGACCTTTCCCAGAGAGTATCATCCAAATTATATTCTTCACCTGTTCTTCCTGAGATTTCTTGCCATGCAGAACTCATATATAGTAGCTGTTTCTCTTGAATATCAAATATCCAAAAGGCTTCTTTAATGTTATTAGCGATTTGCTCGAATCTTTCTTGAGTTTCCTTTAACTTTTTCTTAGCAATTCGACGTTCCAGTTCATTGCCAACCCACTGTGCCATCAACTGGAGAAATTCTATGTCTGAATTAGATATTGCACGAAACTGCTGATGATCATCATAAAAGCAAAATGTACCGTAAAATTGCTCATGAACAAATATAGGTGCACCAACATATTCTCTTATCATCGATTGATTATGGAGTGGCACAGACTGACTTATATGAACCGGTGTTAAACGTTCTTTAACCATCCAAGCACATGTTTGTTCTAGAGAAATAACTTCTCCAACATTTACCATTTCAGTTGAATGAGTTGTTTGAATTACCTCATAATTATCTCCCATTATTCTTGAAACATTTCCATCCGATAGCTGGAAGCGTTCACAACCTAAACTTAATAACTTCTTTAATTTCTGCTCAAAGCTTAGCTCTTTATTGCTTGTTATTTCGTATAAACATCTAATAGATTGTTCACTCATTGTTCTTTCAATAATGTCTGATCTTAACTCAATTTCTGCCTTTACCCAATAACTCAAATCTATTAATTTATTAAGTTCATCTTCGCTAATCGATCTTGGTTTTTCATCAATAATACATAAAGAACCAAGTATATTGTTTTGTTTTGTCATAATTGGTACACCCGCATAGAAACGGATTTGATGTTCTTTTACTAATTGATTATGTTTAAAGCGGTGGTCTTCCAGTGCATCTTCAATCACCAATGGCTTACCATCTAATACAACATACTGACAGAAGGCAGCCTCTCTTTCTGTTGAGCGTTCTTCTAAAAGGCTTCCAGTGAGACCAACGCATGATTTAAACCATTGCTTGTCCTCGGTTAATAAGGTTATTAATGAAACAGGAACTTGAAAGATCCTGCTGGCTAACCTTGTAATGCGATCAAATGACTCTTCATTTGGAGTATTGATGAGGTTCAGTTTATATAATTCTGTTAATCTCCTCTTTTCTCTTTCTAAAGAAGAGGAGCTAACGCCTTCAAACATTTCCTCCAGCTTAAAAATAGAAATCACTCCAAGCGTTTTTTTCAATTATATCATATGGGATTATTTAGCGGAACAATAGTTCGTATTTTTTAATAGTAGAGTTTATTATAATTTGAACCAATGTGTGTTTTCGAGATACCTAGTGTTAGAGTACCTATAGGGTGTGATATTCAGAAGTTCATGCGTTTTTCGATAGGTGATTCGAGTATTAACACCAGCTCCAATCTGGATTCCCTTATATCGAGACTCTTTGCTGATCATTTCTCCCGGATCGGTCCCGATTCTCTCTGTATCGAGACACTTCTTTCTGACCGAGGACCCTTTCTGTCCCGATTCCCCCTGTATCGGGACACATCTTTCTGCTGGAGGACCCTTTCTGTCCCGATTCCCCCTGTATCGGGACACATCTTTCTGCTGGAAGACCTTTTCTGTCCCGATTCTCCCTGTATCGGGACACATCTTTCTGCTGGAAGACCTTTTCTGTCCCGATTCTCCCTGTATCGGGACACATCTTTCTGCTGGAGGAGTCAAGTCCATATTCTTGTGTAAAAGTGTCAACAATGGTTTTCAACTTATTTAAAACGTGTATAGTAAGCAAGAATTATTTCGAATTTACATTGAGGGGCGGGCATGATAGCCTGGAGGGCAAGCCAGGGGTTGTAAAACTCCTGGCTTCCTGGCTTAACATCATGCCCGCTGGAGGCTCAATGTCAATTCGAAATTAGGAATTACCACTAGATTTTGATAGTGGTTTTGGCCTACATTTTTCTTGGTTTCCCTCTTGTAATTTGCTTCTTTGCTTGTTCCTCATTGACTTGCATAAGAACAGCTCCTATCAATCTAAATGCAGATTGAGTATTCGGAAATATACGGATAACTTGTTCTCTTCTTCGAACCTCTTGATTGAGGCGTTCCAATGAATTAGTACTTCTTATAAATTGTTGAAACCTAACTGGTTCATTTAAGTATTGAACGGCATCTTCGAAGCCATCCTCTAATGTTTGAATGGCTTTCTCGATCTTAGGATTTTCTCCAAAACGTTCAATAAATTCATCTTTAAATTGTCGTGCATCTTCAACACTGACAGCCTCAAAGATTCTCTTTAACCCTAGTTTTTCTTCTTCAATCCCTTTCTTTGGCATCACATTAAAGATGTTTCGCTTTAGATGGACTGTACAGCGTTGCCAAACAGTTCCAACAAACACCTCTTTTAGAGCCTTCTTTAGGCCAGCGTGTGCATCGGTTATGAATAGTTTAGGGGATTGAACACCTCGTGATTGAAGGTGTAGAAGAAATGCCTTCCATGCATCATAACTTTCCACATGATCTACTCTTATACCTAGTACTTCTCGTTGGTTATCTCCCGTTATGGCAGTCGCGATATAAACAGCTTTAGGCACAACACGATTATGTTCACGAACTTTGATATACATGGCGTCCGCGAAGATATAAGGATAATAGATTGTATTTAACGGGCGATTTGCCCATGCCTGTACGATTGGATCTAGCTTTTCTGTGAGGGAAGATACAAACGATTTTGAAACACTTTCTCCACAAAGCTGCTGAACAACATTCTTTACTTTTCGAGTAGAAACTCCATTTACAACCATTTCAAGCATAGAAAGGACAAACGCCTGGTCACACCGTGCATATTTTTCAAAGACGGATGGTGAAAAGTCTCCTTTACGTGTACGAGGAACTTTTAAACTTACTCTACCAATACTTAGAATAAGGTCACGATCATAGTAGCCATTTCGAGAATCAAAACGTTCAGAAGAACGTTCATAAGCTCCAACCTGTAAGTGGTCATCTCGTTCTTTCTCCATCACAGAATTTAACACAAGGACGATTGAAGCTTTGATGACAGCATCAATATCAGAATTCATTACAGATTCTTTTAAATTGTCAAGATTTAGGTTAAACTGAAATTGAGTCAAAATTAATTCCTCCACAAGGTTTTTCGTCGCTGATAACCATTGTGACCAAAAGGAATTAATTTGACTCTTTTTGTTTTTACACAATTATACGGACTTAATCGCTGGAGGACCTTTTCTGTCCCGATTCCACCTGTATCGGGACACACCTTTCTGACGGAAGACCTTTTCTGTCCCGATTCCCACTGTATCGAGACACATCTTTCTTCCGGAAGACCTTTTCTGTCCCGATTCCTCCTGTATCGGGACACTTCTTTCTGCTGGAAGACCTTTTCTGTCCCGATTCCACCTGTATCGAGACACATCTTTCTGCTGGAGGACCTTTTCTGTCCCGATTCCACCTGTATCGAGACACATCTTTCTGCTGGAAGACCTTTTCTGTCCCGATTCCACCTGTATCGAGACACATCTTTCTGCTGGAGGATCTTTTCTGTCCCGATTCCCACTGTATCGAGACACTTCTTTCTGACGGAGGACCTTTTCTGTCCCGATTCCTCCTGTATCGACACACATCTTCCTGTTGGAGGACCTTTTCTGTCCCGATTCCACCTGTATCGAGACACTTCTTTCTGCTGGAGGATCTTTTCTGTCTCGATTCTCCCTGTATCGAGACACATATTCCTGCTGGAGGACCTTTTCTGTCCCGATTCCACCTGTATCGAGACACATCTTTCTGCTGGAAGACCTTTTCTGTCCCGATTCTCTCTGTTTCGAGGCACATCTTTCTGACGGAAGACCTTTCTGTCCCAATTCCCTTAGTACCGAGACACCAATCTCCTCAAACAGATCTGCCACAAACCTCCTATTATCAAACCATCAAAAGTCCCTGCAGATTCAATATCAAGCTAAGAGCTTATCCCCCCTACGCCTTCCAATCTACCTCTTCCCTCCCCTAACAATGTGATACTTTTGGTATCAAAAAGCAGTGATCTCAATTAAGACCACTGCTTTTCTTACCTAAATATTATTGTAACTCCAGAATTCTAAAGCGACTTTATTAACTTCCTGATTGTTTCTGACACATCTATGTTGTTGTCTTCACAGTATTGATTGAGCTTACGGTATGCCTCTTCATCCAAACGAACATGAATGGAATGAAGGTACTTCTCAGAATCGAGTTTCTTCGGTCTTCCCCTCGTCATTTTACGCTTGCCTACACCGTCTTTCCACACATTTATTACAACATAACCATGCTTTTCAACCCAATGATCACAATCGTTGTCTTTCCACATTGTATCAGCTCTTTGTAGGAAATCCTCTTTAAATGTTTCTAATTCTTCCCCATGAAGACCTTTCATAATCGCTTTTTCCATCGCTTTGTGTTCAATAAATTGCTGAAACTGGTTATAAGATGTAAACGTTAATTCCTTCATTTATTCTCTCCCATACTCATTTGCAATTTTCTATCCAAGAAAATGATAACCTTTTCTCTCGTTTCTTGTAAATTGGTTTTTTAATAGACCTAAGCTAGTTTTCTTGATCTTACGAGAAAGAAATAGGATAGAACCGCTCCTAAACTGGATATAAATATAACAATTCCCATCGGCACTGCCGTATCTTCACCAGCAACTCCTACAAGGGGAGCAACAATAGCACCTACTAGCAATGACATAACACCTAATAATGCAGAGGCACTGCCTGCTATGTTTCTATTATTCTGCAAAGCTAAAGAAAAGCTAGTTGTATTAACAACACCTACACTAGAGACTGTTAAAAACAGTGATGGAAGGATGAACATCAATTCTACCTTTAATAAAATGAGAAGTAATAAACTAAGACCACCAGTAAATGACATAAACACACCTGCTAAAAGAAGCTTCTTTTCTTCAATCCATTCTGAAAGCTTTCCTGTTACTTGGCTGGCAATGACAATCCCAATGCCGTTAATAGCAAAGACAATACTGAATGTATCCGCAGAAGCTCCGTATACGTACTGAATAACAAAGGATGACCCTGAGATGTAAGCGAACATTGCTGCAGCTACAAATCCAAATGAAAGAACATACCCCATAAAATGAAGATTTGTAAGTAGTTGGCGGAACGTGTTAAGTGTTTGCAGGAAGCCACCTTGGCTTCTTTCTTCAACAGGCAAGGTTTCCTTTAATCCCCAAAGAACAAAGGCAAAGATCACAGCACCAATCATTGTCAGGGTTATGAATACAGCCTGCCATGGAAAAAACTTTAGAAGTTGTGCTCCAATGACAGGAGCAAGAATAGGTGCCATTCCATTCACTAAAGCCAATAATGAAAAGAATTTCGTCATTTCTTTACCGGAATAATGATCTCTGACAATGGCTCTTGAAATAACCATTCCTGCAGATCCTGCTAATCCTTGTATCAACCTCAAAAGAATAAATAGTTCAATAGAATCAGTAAAAACACATAAAAGAGAAGTGACTGCGTAGATCGATAAACCGATTAACAGTGGCTTCCTTCTTCCAAACACATCACTTAAAGGCCCTGTAAAAAGTTGACCTAAAGAAGCTCCAAGTAAAAAGAACGTTAAACTTAGCTGAATCATTGATGCACTAGTATGAAATTCATTTGTTAAGATTGGAAACGCTGGTAAATGCATATCAATCGACAAAGGAGCAAATGCCGCAAGTGTCCCTAAAATAAACACGATAAATGCTTTGTTTTGTTGTTGAACTTTTTGTTGTTCAAGTTCCATTGTGTATTTCTCCTCAACATTTTATTTTTGTTCTACAAAAATAATAAATGTTTATGTCGAAATTGACAAATTATGCTTACTTCTAAAAATAAAAAACCTTTCAACTAATGTTGAAAGGTTTTTTACTATTATATAGACCGCTTTAAATCCCACTTTTTTAATTGAACAATTTCAATTTCTTCATCTGAAAATAAGCGAATGTTCGTACTATTTTCAGATGGATATATTCTAGCAGTTAGTACTTGCTCACCATTATTCACAAAAACTTCTACGGAGGATTTATCAATGAAAATTCTTAAGTGAAGCATGTGATCCTGTAATTGTAGATGTGTTTTCCTAACCCCACCTGGCCCTTTCCCTGATTCATTACGGTCCAGTTCGAGAATTCCTTTGTCACCATAGTAGGTGATGACTGTTTCTTCACCAGCATCTTCATCTACACGAAGACGAATTCCGCATGCTGATGAATGGTGGACTCGAAGTGAAAGGTCTAGCTCTATGCAATCGCCTGCAATACCTTCAAGTGAGGTTTCTCCGGAAAACGTAATTTGTTTGTGTATTACTTCAGCTTGTCTGAGCTTTTCAATTTCCTTTACTGGATGACAATAGATTTTATCACCTCTTAGTTCCAACTCACGAGGTAATGTCATAGCACCAGTGTACCCGTGTGCTTGGGTCGGTATCTCACTTTCCCACATATCCATCCACGCAATAGCAATTCTTCTGCCTTCTGGGTCAACCATTGTTTGAGGGGCATAATAATCAAAGCCATAATCCAACAATTGAAAGTCACCATGAGAAAGAATTCCTTTTTCATAGTCCACCTCACCAATAACATAGCCAGCTTGATGTAAATTATGATATAAATTCCCTTCAGGTTTTACTCCCTGTGGAGACATCACGAGAACTTCTTTATTATTTAAAGTAAATAAATCAGGACATTCCCACATGTACCCGAAGTTACCCTCACCTTTAGCCAAAATATTAACGAATTCCCAATGTATCAAATCTTTGGAACGATACATTAATACTTGTCCCGTATTTTGCAGTGTTTTTGAACCTAACACAACATAATAAAGATCATCATGCTTCCATACCTTTGGGTCACGAAAATGAAATGGATGGATGTCACCTTTTGGAGCCTCTGTAATAACTGGGTTTTCTGACAGCTTTTCAAAATGAATTCCATCCTCACTTATAGCCAGCGCTTGAACTTGCTTTAGCTCCTCATCATAATTTTCACCTGTCCACACATTACCTGTGTACATTAAATAGAGCTTATCATCCTTTTCAATCGCACTTCCTGAAAAGCAGCCATCTTTATCATATGTTTCACCTGGAGCCAAAGCAGGCGGAAGATGCTCCCAATTGACAAGATCTTTACTTTTCACATGTCCCCAATACATAGAATCCCATTTTGGAGCAAAAGGATGATGCTGATAAAACAGATGATATTCACCTTTAAAATAGCAAAAACCATTAGGGTCATTCATCCAATTTGCTACTGGAGCAACATGATAATGCAAGCGCCATTCATGTTGATAAACTTCCTCTTGCAACACCCTTACTGCTTTCTCTGCTTCATTAATTCTTTGTTTTTCAATCATTGGTTTCTCCTTTTTTCACTCTTCAAATCTTTCTTTAATCTCCTTAAATGACAGAGCATCCGTTGTTTCATAAACAAGGTCAGCTTTTTGGAAGGAACTTTTCGGTCCAACTGCGACCGCATACATATCTGCACTTTTTATTGCTTCTACACCGGCAATGGCATCTTCTACGCCCACACATGATGAAGGATCAATCTTTAGTAGTTCTGCTGCCTTTAGAAAAATTTCTGGATCAGGCTTTCCTTTTTTAATTTTTGTTACATCAACAATATAATCAAATTGATCCTTGAGCTTCAATGCTTCTAATACCATATTGGCATTTTTACTTGCTGATGCTAGCGCGATTCCTAAGTTAGCTTGTTTAATATCTCTTAGTAACTTTTCAATTCCCGGTAATATATCTGAAGGAGTGATCTTATTGATTAACTCAACATAATGTTCGTTTTTCTTTGTTGCTAACTCTAGCTTTTCTTGCTCTAAAAATTCTTGCTCTTTTCCACCGAATTGAAGGATCTTCTCAAGGGAATCCATTCTCGAAATTCCTTTTAACTCTTCATTTAATTCTCTTGTAAAAGAAATGTTTAGATCTTCAGCCAAAGCCTTCCATGCAAGAAAATGATATTCAGCTGTATCTGTTATAACACCATCTAAGTCGAAAATAAAAGCCTTTAATTCTCTCAACTGTATCACTCCTAATTGGAAGTTTCCTCTGTGTATTGTTTTCCTTTCTCTAATGTTATGTTTTTTCCGTAAACAGTAAGGTTAAGACGATCGCCCATTTCAAGGAAAACCGTCATTTGCTCACGTTCTACTTTCAAACGAAGTTGGCGCTGCAAATAATGTAACGTAAATTCATATTGTGTCCATTGCTTTGGTAAAACAGGATGAATGGAAAGCCCACTTTCTTTCACACGAACTCCTCCAAAACCGTGAATAATTGACATCCATGTTCCACCCATATTGGCCATATGTAGGCCATCCTTGGTGTTACCGTGAGTATTATCAAGATCAAGACGCGCAGATTCCATAAAATAGTCGTAGGCCTTCTCGTGATAACCTACTTTCGCAGCCATAATACTAAAGATAGCAGAGGATAGAGATGAATCATGGGTTGTAATTTTTTCATAATAATCGTAAGATGCTTTTATTGTTTCGAACGACTGCTCGTCCTCCAATAAAAAATGAGCAAGTACAGTGTCAGCTTGCTTACATACTTGATAGCGATATAGTGTTAGTGGGTGATAATGTAAAAGCAATGGATACTTTTCTTTTGGTGTATGTTCAAAATCCCAAACAGCTTTTTTTAAGAATGTATCATCCTGAGGATTAATCCCTAATTCTTCATCATAAGGTAAATACATTTTTTCAGCAGCTTGATTCCAGTCTCGTGCTTCTTCTTCAGTGAGATCTAAGCGTTGCGATAACTCTTTAAAAGAAGTTGGATCTTCTTTTCTCACCTGATTGTAAATGGAGTAAGCCCACTTTAAATTATGCTTTGCCATCACATTTGTATAATAATTATTGTTCACAAGACATGTATATTCGTCAGGACCTGTTACATCGTCAATTCTAAATTCATCTTGATAAAAATGACCTGTATCCATCCACAATCTTGCTGTTTCACTTAAAACTTCTGCACCATATTCCACCATAAAATTGATATCTTTTGTTGCTAAATAATATTGAATAAAGCTATAGGCAATATCAGCAATTATGTGATATTGCGCTGTTCCAGCTGGGAAATACGCCGAGCACTCTGATCCTGAAATGGTCCTCCATGGGAATAAGGCTCCTTTAGAATGCCCCATCTCTTTGGCCCTTTGTCTTGCTCCATTCAAGATTGAATATCGATAAATCAGTAATTGTTTTGCTAACTCAGGCTTTGTTAGTAAAAAAACAGGAATCATATAAATTTCGGTATCCCAGAAATAATGTCCCTCATATCCTTCACCTGAAAGACCTTTTGCAGCAATATTACTGTACTTATCTCTTCCAGCAGATTGTAAAAGTTGATAAAGGTTAAAGCGAATGCCCTCCTGAAGCTTTTCCTCACCTTCAATTTTTATATCTGCCACATTCCAGAATTCATCAAGATAGTTGCCTTGAGATTGAATGAGCTGGTCAAAAGATTGATTTGAAAGATTGCCATGAATCTCTATACCCTTTTCAACCAAATCACGTTTGTGCCTTAATGTATCTGTATAAACGTTATATTTTACAAATTCAACAGGTTGGTCAAGATCGAAAGTATAGGTAACTTCTACTCTTTTATCTTGAATTTGAGTACTCTTATTTCCTTGAACATTTAAGATATGTTTTGTCGTGCAAGCGGCCTTAAGATCAGAATTTGTCGTTTTGTCTTCAACAAAAACGATGTCATCTTTCTCCCCAATATTCTCTACTGAGAGTAAATTTGCATGTCCAGCAGCAACACGCGGATCATTTCTATTAACATAGTTCGAAACATCTCCATCTACTTTTGATACAATCCTTACTTCTCCATTAAAATTTACCGGCTCAATTTTCACTTCAATTGCAAAAAGTTCTTTTACAGAGAACGATACGATCCTGCGAAACTGCAATTTTACTTCCTTTCCACTAGGAGTTCTGTAATGAAGTAATCGTTCTGTATAGCCTTGATCTAAATGCAACATCCGCTTATATGAAAGTACTTCACCTTCAAATAGTGAGAAGTGCTCTTTGTCTATAAAGATATCAATTGTTTGAGCATCAATGTTATTCACCAGCTTTTGCTGAGTTTCTGGAAAAGCATAAAGCTTTTCACCATATGTAATCTCTGTTATATCATGAAAGGCATTTAAGTATGTTCCACGTATCGAAACGAATTCTTCCGAATACCCTTCCTCAAAATTCCCGCGGATACCGATGTAGCCATTTGCCAAAGAGAATAAACTTTCTAGATTTAATAGTTCCTGCTGTGATAGATTATTTCGTTCAATTTTCCATGTCACGCATTTTCAACTCCATTTCATCAATAAAAAATAGACAGGCTTAAAGCCAGTATGAACATCTCATCATTACTGGCTTTATTCCTGCACTTAGTTTTATCCTTTTACAGAGCCACCTAATAATCCTCTTACAAAGAAACGTTGTAATAAGAAGAAAACTGTAAGCGGCATGATCATTGAAACAAAGGCTGCTGCTGTTAGTAAGTGCCAATCATCTCCACGTGATCCGACCATGTCTGCAATTCTCATTGAGAGAACTTGAACATCTGGCTGACTTCCTAAGAACACCAATGCAACTAAATAATCATTCCATACCCACAAGAACTGAAAGATTCCGATCGATGCTAAAGCAGGAACAGATAATGGAAGAATCAATTTTGTAAAAATCGTAAAATTACTCGCACCATCTATAAAGGCTGACTCAAAAATATCCCGTGGCAACTGACTAATATAGTTATAAAGAAAGTAGGTTGTTAACGGTAATCCAAATGTGGTGTGTGCAAGCCATATTCCTAAATAACTACCATTTAAACCAATATTTGTATAATCCTTCAATATAGGAATGAGCGCAACCTGTAATGGAACAACAAGCAACGCAATGACAACAACAAACATCGCTCTGCTGCCTCTAAATTTCAGCCACGCAAAGGAATACGCAGCAAAGGTAGCAATTAACAGCGGGATAATGGTAGCTGGAATGGAAACCGTAAATGTATTAATAAATGACTGTGTTAAATTACTTCCTTTTTCTGTTTTTGTTCCACCACCGGGAAGGGTGATCACATACTGCTTACCGCCAAGAACCGTTTGATAATTCTCTAACGTAAAATCTGCATTCATTGTCCATTGTTTCGTTTGAACATTAAGAAGTCTTTTACGTTTGTTTTCCCAAATAAGTCTTTTACCATCTAAAACAACACCACTAGCTAGTTCATCATTTGTATAGGTTTTACCTTCTACCGCAATCGGCTTGCTTAAATCTGTATCAGGATCGAGTGTGAGTTGATCCTCTGTTACCCAGTCTCTATGAGGAAATACAGTCCACCATCCTGAATCTAATATATCGGCCGCTGGTCTAAAGGAGGAAATAAATAGTCCCGCCGTTGGAATCAGCCAAATCAGACAAATGACGGCTAACACTAAATTGACGAGCCACTTTGACCCTTTGTTTGATTTCATCCTAAAATCCCCCCTGCCTGCGAAATTGTTTTAGATTGATGATGATAACTGGAATGACTGTAATCAATAAAACAATCGCTAACGTTGAGCCATATCCAAAGTTTCTGTACATAAAGAATTGGCGGTAAAACTGCGTGGCAACTACATCTGTTTCGTATTGACCACCTGTCATAACCATGATGATATCGAAGATTTTTAATGTAAACACAATAATGGTTGTTGAAACAGTTAAGATCGTACCTGAAATGTATGGAATAATAATTTTGAAAAAGATTGTAACCTCTGTTGCTCCGTCTACACGTGCAGCCTCAAGTAACTCATTTGGAATTCCCTTCAACGCTGCTGAAAATAGGACCATCGCAAAGCCAGTTTGCATCCAAATTAAAATCACAATTAAAAACATATTGTTCCAAGGCTGATTCATACTTGTCCACGCTTGAGGTTCTCCACCAATCGCCACAACAATTGCGTTTAACAAACCTATTTGCTGATCTCCTGGCTGGTAATAGTAAATGAATTTCCATATTACCCCAGCAGCTACCATCGATATAGCCATTGGCATGAAAATAATAGCCTTCGCAATTTTTTCATAGCTGCTTCTATCAGCTAAAACAGCAATCAATAACCCTAGCACGATACAAAGTGTTGCCCCAAATAGGACCCACAACAAATTATTACGCAAGGCTGTTAACAAAAGACGGTCCGTAAACACCGCCAAATAATTTGATAAGCCTACGAAACTGTCTGAGTTTGGGCCAAAAAAACTTAAATATAATGTACGAAGAGTTGGTATAAACATCAGCCATCCTAACAAAAGAACGGCAGGACCAACGAATACATACGGCTGGACAATACGCCTTTGTTTCACAGGATATTGTTCAACAACCCAGTTAAGTGTGTAGTAAATGGTATAAACTCCGAATACTCCCCAAATGATAGCCAAGATTGCATAAAGCAGGGCCGGCATCTCTGTATCACGTAGAAAAAGAAATATACCATAATGAATGAGTAAGTTCCCTGCAAATACAGCAATTGTTAATAAAACAAGCTTTGCTACTGAAGGTGATGTTTGTTTTTCCATATCACTCGGGTTACCTCCTTAAGGTAAAAATCCTTACCACGTTCTCAAATGAAATCAATTTAATAATGAAGGACCAGACATGATGTCCAGTCCTTAGAATGCACAATTTTTTTTTGAAAACTTGGCTTATTTCTAAAAAACCTTATGCCTACTGATAGTGCCTAAAGTATAAGGAAAAAATTCTTTATTTCGGCCAACCTGCATCTATTTCTTTAAGCGCTTGATCAAGTTCCACCGTACCACTAATGTAATCAGTCATTCCTTTCCAGAAGCTTCCTGCGCCAACTGCTCCTGGCATTAAATCCGATCCATCAAAACGAAGAGTATCTGCTTCTTGAATTAATTCTGCCATTCGACGCTCAACATCAGTTGTATACCATTCAGGGTCAGCATCATTCATAGGTGCTACAACTCCACCTGATTGAATCCATGATTTAATTGACTCACCTGTTGTAAAGAATTCCATGACTGCACGAACTTCATCACGATCATTAAACATTGCATAAATATCACCAGCAACAAGAACAGGCTTACCATATTGTTCGTCAATAGGAGGTAAGTAGAACCAATCGTAATCCTCACCCGCTACAGTACCTTCTGGGAAGAAGCTCGTGATAAAGCTTCCTTGTCGGTGTAACCATGTTTTAGGTGGTTCATCAAACATTGGCTTTGGAGCATCCCCAAAGTTTGTTGTCACAATTGATTTTCTTCCACCATAAACAAAATCTTCATTTAACCAAATTTCAGACATTTTTTCAGCCGCATTTTTCACTTCAGGAGAAGAGAATGGAAGCTCACCATTGACCCATTTATCATAGTTTTCAGGTGATGTTGTACGAAGCATAATATCCTCCATCCAGTCAGTTGCCACCCAGCCTGTTGCTGCTCCACTTTCAATACCAATTGCCCAAGGATTATCGCCATCTTTCACAATTTGCTCTGACAACGCGATCATTTCATCCCAAGTCTCAGGCACCTCATATCCTGCAGCCTCAAACTCAGCCTTTGGATACCATACTAAGCTTTTCACATTACTACGATTCCAGATTCCAGCCATAACATCGCCCTCTGGACCTTCCATTGTTGCCATATCGAGCCAGCTTTGATTGTAATTTTCTTTTAATTTTTCTTGATCCATAAATGTTGAAACATCAATTACATTACCTTGCTTAGCAAATGTAGATAATAGTCCAGGCTGAGGGAAGTCGGCAATATCTGGTGGATTTCCGCCTTCTACACGAATTGAGATTGTAGCTTCAAACTCTTTTGATCCTTCATATTGAATATCAATTCCTGTTTTTTCCTCAAACTCTTTAATGCTATCTTCAAATTTTACTTGGTCTGCATCTGTGAAAGGACCAAACATTGTAACCTTAGTTCCATCAAATTCACCTGCATAAGCTCTTTCTAAATAAGTACCTTCACCTTCCGTTGCAGCTCCACCGCCACCGTTTTCTGCAGTATCTTCCGGTGCTTCTTCAGCTGTATTACAACCAGATAATATAGATGCAAAAACAACAAATACGCTCGTTAACGTAAACAGCTTTCTCTTAATTGATGTTACCAATTGAATTGCCCCCTTCTCTGTGTTATTTCACATAGTAAAATCTACTATATGTAAATTAATCCTATTGACATATGTAGTTTGCGAAAACTTCTTGCGATTATACAAAAAAAATAGAACGTTTCTTAAAACACAACTGCTATAAGAAAAATTACCTTTATGGACTTTTAAACAAACGTTTGATTAAATCTCGAGTTAAGGATGAAATACACTTTTCCTATAGAAAAAAGCCAATTTCAAAATAGAAATTGGCTAACATTATTCCTCTACCTGTACTTGCTCTTCTAACAGAGTGACTCTTACTTTAAATATACGCTTATCATGCATTTCTTCGACTGCAAACAAAATATTGTTATATTCTACTTTAGGCTTTTCATTTTCATCTGGTATATAACCGAGCTGACCGATGACAAACCCGCTTAATGTGTCAAAATCCTCATTAGATATTTCAATATCTAGAAGATCTTCAACAACATATAGGTTTGTAGTTCCTGGAATTAAGTAAGCTTTATCATCAAGCTCGATAATTTCTTCATAATCAAGCCCAATTTCATCATATTCATCAAAAATATTCCCCACTATTTCCTCAATAACATCTTCTATTGTAACGACTCCATCTGTTCCACCATATTCATCAATCGAGATAGCCATATGAATATTATTCATTTGCATCTCTTTAAATAAATCATCTATTGGCTTGGATTCAAGTATAAAATAAGGATCGCGAAGTAATTCCTTCAAATTGAATGAATTTTCATCACAATTTTCAACAAATTGGATGAGATCCTTTACATGTAATATTCCTACTATATGATCAATGTTTTCTTCAAACACTGGAAAGCGTGTATACTTTTCTTCATTCACTAATCGAACAGTTTCCTTAAGTGTAAAATGCAGGGGAATCGCAACAATATTTGTTCGATGTGTCATAATTTCAGAAACAGACTTGTTATCAAATTCAAAGATATTATTAATCATAATCTTTTCGGTTTCTTGAATTGTTCCTCTTTCTTTACCAACATCAACCATCATTCGGATTTCTTCTTCCGTTACATTTTCATCATCCGCATCAGGATCAACACCGAATAGACGGACAATGAAGTTAGTTGACGCAGTTAACAACTTCACAAAGGGTGAGGAGACTTTTGATAAGATGGTTAAAGGCCAAACAGCAAACATAGAAATAGCTTCAGCCTTTTGAAGAGCAAGTCGTTTAGGGACTAGTTCACCTAAAACTAAAGTAAAGTATGATAATAAAAGCGTAATAACGATAACAGAAATCGTACCTAATAACCTTTCAGATACTGGCACTCCCATATCATGTAATGCTTTTGCAAGTCTTCCTGCAAAGCTCTCCGCAGCAAAAGCACTTGCTAAAAACCCAGCGAGTGTTATCCCAATTTGAATCGTAGCTAAGAAACTGCTAGGGTTGGACAATAAATTATTCAACAATACAGCCTTCTTATCACCATTTTCTGCCATTAGCTTTACTTTATTATCATTTAATGAAATTAAGGCAATCTCAGAAGCTGCAAAAAAGGCGTTTAATATAATTAGAACCGCTAAAATTAATATCTCAGTTACCAAGTACATCAACCTCCGAACGAAGATCTATAAATTTTAGCTTGTCCTAAATAAATAAATGTTTGTAAGGAAGATATTGTTTGTAAATCTTTCTCCAAATAAGGAAGCCCCAATAAGCTATTGGGGCAAGGATTTACGCATACTTTTTATCTTCATCTTTATTGAAGAAACTCTTCATTGCTTGGAAAACATCTGCTTTTTGTTTGAGGATATAATAGCGGAATTTCTCATCATTGATATTCTTATATGCGGACATTAGGGTTGAATGACGATTATACTGATTGACTTCTCCATAGCCAAAGATGTTGGAAACCTTCATAAGCTCTCCTACTAACTTTACACATCTGGCATTGTCTGATGTTAAATTATCACCATCCGAAAAATGGAAAGGATAGATATTATATCTTGCTGGTTGGTATTTCTCCTCTATGACTTCAAGAGCTTTACGATATGCAGATGAACAAATTGTTCCTCCACTTTCTCCTTTTGAGAAGAAGTCTTCCTCTGAAACAACTTTTGCTTCGGTATGATGAGCGATAAATTCGATATCTACCTTCTCATACTTAGTTCTGAGAAATCTTGTCATCCAAAAGAAAAAGCTTCGAGCCATATACTTTTCCCAGAGTCCCATTGAACCACTCGTATCCATCATAGCAATAACAACTGCTTTTGATTCAGGCTTTACAACTTCATTCCAAGTTTTAAACTTTAAGTCTTCTGGATAAATAGGATGAAATTTTGATTTCCCTGCCATGGCATTACGTTTATATGCCGATAACATCGTTCTTTTCTTATCAACATTTCCCATTAAGCCCGTTCTTCTTATATCATTAAACTCAATGTTTTCAATAACAATATCATCACGTTCTTTTTGTTTTAAATTGGGAAGCTCTAATTCTTTAAATAATGCGGCTTCTAATTCTAAAATAGATACTTCAGCTTCATAATAATCTTCTCCTGCTTGGTCCCCTGCTCCCTGGCCCTTGCCAGGACCCTTTGCATCTGCTTGTGATCCATCTCTTGCTACGACATCACCGACCTGACTCTCTCCATCACCTTGGCCAACATGCTTATTCTTATCATAGTTATAACGAATTTTGTATTCGTCCAGCGACCGAATTGGAATTTTAACTACATCTTTTCCATTGGACATTACAATGCTTTCTTCTGTGATAAGATCTGGAAGATTGTTGCGAATAGCTTCCTGTACTTTCTCTTGGTGGCGTGTTTGATCATCATGGCCTTTGCGATGGAGGGTCCAATCTTCTTGTGAAATAACATAATTCTGATCTTGATTTGACATATTTACAGTTCCCCCTCCGATAATTTTTTAGTTTCTTTCATCATCTGTCATACATTTCATCAAAAATTTCAAATTTAGTTGTAAAAAAGTGTCACACATTTTTAATCCTCAGCATACATTAACGTGGATGAATACTTTCGTTTTTCAATTCCGTTTTGAATTCTGTGGATTACTCTATCCTATGCGAAAGAATTGATTTATTGACAAATAATTTAGAAAATTACCATGTTCTCATTAAAAATAAGACAAGTTCCCATTTCAATTTTCTTTTGTATCTTTAATATAAAAAAGACACCAAAAGTTGGATGCCCCTCTAATTCCTAGTATTCTTTTTTACATATTGTATGGGATCTGGACTTTTCCCCTCTTGCTTGATTTCTTTATTGGTTTTCATATTCTCCATAATCTTTGATTGCTGCTTTAAATCATCCATGTTACGAATCATTGTGTTTAACGATTTTTTCATTGGATTCACCTCAATTGTTATAGGGTATTAATACCCGTCCATTATTTGAGTAAAACCACGTACTCTAGATGATAATAAAAAAAGCTGACAATTTAGATGTCAGCCAGCCGTAAGCATTTCAGATTTATCTGTTTAATAAGCTTCCTACATAACGTAATAATTCATTCGCAGAAGTTGAGTTATAGCCGTGTTCATCAATAAGACGTGCCACCACTTCATTAATCTTCTTAAGCTGCTGCTCATCAGGTGTTTTGGATGAAGTCGTAATTTTCACCACATCTTTTAAGTCAGCAAAAAGTTTCTTTTGAATAGCTTCACGTAAACGTTCGTGTGAATTATAATCAAAACGCTTCCCTTTACGTGCATAAGCTGAAATGCGGATAAGAATCTCTTCACGGAAGGCTTTTTTCGCGTTTTCAGAAATACCAATCTGCTCTTCAATTGAACGCATAAGTTTTTCATCTGGGTTCATTTCTTCACCTGTCAATGGATCACGAAGCTTGTTTTTATTACAGTATGCCTCCACATTGTCTAGGTAGTTATCCATAAGGGTTTTAGCTGATTCCTCATACGAATAAACAAATGCTTTTTGAACTTCTTTTTTCGCCATGTCGTCATATAGCTGGCGAGCAACAGAAATGAAGTTTAAATATTTTTCACGATCTTCATTTGAAATAGAAGCGTGTTGGTCAAGACCTTCTTTTAACGCTCTTAATACATCTAAAGCGTTAATGGATGGCACTTCTTTACGAATAATTGTAGATGAAATTCTATTGATCACATAACGCGGGTCAATACCGGACATACCCTCATCGTTATATTCCTTTCTTAGCTCATTAACATCAACAGAGTTAAAGCCTTCAACACTTTCTCCATCATATAATCTCATCTTTTTAACTAAATCAATATCTCCGCGTTTCGGTTCTTTTAGGCGAGTTAAAATTGTAAACATAGCAGCAACCTTTAATGTATGTGGGGCAATATGAACATCAGATACATCACTTTCAGAGATCATTTTTTCATAAATTCTCTCTTCTTCTGTAACCTTTAGGTTATACGGAACAGGCATGACAATAATTCGTGAGTGAAGGGCTTCGTTCTTTTTGTTCGAAATAAAGGAACGGTATTCTGTTTCGTTTGTATGGGCAACAATTAACTCATCTGCAGAAATTAGAGCAAAACGACCAGCTTTAAAATTACCTTCTTGTGTTAATGATAGCAAATGCCATAAAAATTTCTCATCACATTTTAGCATCTCTTGGAACTCCATCATACCACGGTTTGCTTTGTTCAATTCTCCATCAAAACGGTAGGCACGTGGATCTGATTCAGAACCATATTCAGCAATTGTAGAGAAGTCAATGCTACCTGTTAGATCTGCAATATCCTGTGATTTTGGATCGGAAGGACTAAATGTCCCAATACCAGTACGTTTATCTTCTGATAAGAAGACACGTTCAACTCTTACGTCCTCAATTCGACCACCATATTCTTGCTCTAGTCTCATCACATTTAATGGAGACAAGTTCCCTTCAATACGAATTCCATATTCATCATAAAAATCTTCTCGTAGATGGTGTGGAATAAGGTGAAGAGGGTCCTCATGCATCGGACAGCCTTTAATTGCGTAAACTGCACCACGATCTGTTAAAGAATAGGCTTCTAATCCTCTTTTCAGCATCGTTACAAGAGTTGATTTACCTCCACTTACAGGTCCCATTAATAATAAAATCCGTTTTCTAACATCTAAGCGCTTAGCAGCAGGATGGAAATACTCCTCAACAAGACGTTCAAGCGCGTCTTCTAAACCATATAGTTGGTGATCAAAAAACTTATACTTTCTTTTTCCATCAACTTCTTCAATCCCAGCATCTTTAATCATATTGTAAACCCTGGAATGTGCTGATTGGGCAACCCACGGTTTCTCTTTGACAATCTCCAAATATTCTACGAAGGTTCCTTCCCACTTTAAGCGCTGCTCATCTTCCCTGTACTTTTCAATCTTCTTTAAGATATCCATAAGGACCTCCTTCATCATTGGTCGTACTTGTTTCTAATTCGTGCAGTTTAATACACTTTATGCGAGGATGTCCTTTAACATTCGTTCTTGTTAAGAAAAAGCTAGAATCTTTTTCTTTGTTCCTCATTCACATCACATCTTAATTAAGTTATAATAATACTAGCTATAAGAGGGAAACTATACATAGATCCTTCATTCTCTGTTGATAAGTAGAGGAGGTAAAACGATGGGTTTTATTTTAATTCTCGGTGTTAGCTTAGCATTCTTAACAGCTATTTTTACAGCTGGATACGAAGGCAAGCCAGGCGTAAAAAAGTAAGTTGAATAAAAAAGAGGGTGACCCAAATGATATAGACCTTTTGATAAGATCTATACCGTTTGAGTCACCCTTTTTATTTGTTGTTTAACTCCTGCGCTTAGCCTTTAGTTATGAAAGTCCAGCATTAGACCAGGATAATTCTGCTGTCTTAATGCTTCATAAATAAGAATAGCTGCAGTGTTAGATAAATTCAATGAACGCACATGCTCTGTCATTGGTAGACGTAAGCATTTATCCATATTGGATTGAATTAAATCCTTTGGCAAGCCGGTTGTTTCACGACCAAATACAAAGAAATAGTCTTTGTTAAGATCACTGTAATCAAACGTAGTATGCGGCTGCTGGCCAAATTTTGTTAAAAAGAAAAATTCTCCTGATTTATATTTTTCAAATAATTCATCAAGAGAGTCATGATAGACAACATTTACAAACTCCCAATAATCCAGACCAGCTCTTTTCAGCATTTTATCATCTGTAGAAAATCCTAATGGACGAATTAAATGTAGAGTTGTGTTGGTTGCTGCGCATGAACGTGCAATATTCCCTGTATTTGCAGGAATCTCTGGTTGATAAAGTACAACATGTAAAGCCAATTTTTTCACCTCATCTGTTTCTATGAAAAATACTAACATTTATTTTCAATAGCCATTATACCATTGTTACTTTGAACTAGTATCATCAAGTATTCGAAAAAAAGCATACTTTATATTTGGTGTGTATGCAGTCGAGTCTTCATATGCCCAATAACGCATGCGGCTGTTATAAGTTTGTGCATTTACTAAAGGCATATTCTCATCGTCCTTGGCTACAACAAACGTTGTATGATCAAAACGACCATCTCCTTGAAAATCATAGCAAATAACATCCCCAGGCATTAATTTATCCGGTGATTTTACTCGCTCTGCTCTTAAACCAGTTTTGGATTGAGATAAGAAATTATTCATTGCATTCGCAACAGACCAGCTGTAACTCCAGTTATTGTTTTGCATCCACCACCCTGAAGAACGGTTAGGATATCCCCTCATCTGGGCACCACCTGCATGCAAGCATTGTGAAATAAAGTTCGTGCAATTAACATCAAAGTTTTTATATTTAGGATTCGTACTATCCCACCAACGTTCAGCATATTGAACAGCCGCCATTCGGTCGTAACGATACGAAGAATCTTTATTCCTTTTATCATTATCATGCATGATTTGAATACTGGATCTGTCATTGTCTCCTTCGTGATTCAACAATAGATCTTCAACAATTTCATCTTTATAGATACTAGCCTTTCGGTACTCAATTCTTTCTTCAAGATAAAAAAAGTCATTTTGTTTATTAAGCCACTTCGAATGACATGTATACATTGCCTCTTTCAGATCTTCTGTTCTTGTATCAATATTCGTAATATTTATTTTTGTACTGCCCTTAACGATTTCTGTATTCCTCTTTCCAGAAAATTCAAGTTTCCGTTGTATTGCCTGTAGTTCAGTATCATTTCTTTCGTTTTTTATATATTTAGCATTTATCAGCATTTGAAGTTTGGCTTCATTTAACTCAGAAATTAGCTGCTTCACGATTATCACCACCATAACGTATTTATTAAAACGTATGTAGAAGGTGTTAAGATTTAGTCATGTTATTTCGTTTTTATCTATGATTTTATGTAAAGCCAATTAACAAATAATGATTTGTTTCATTGGCCACGGATTCTTTAAAATAATCAAATCGAGGAAAGAAAATATAAAAAGGCGGAGAATAGAATACCGCCTTAAAACATCCTCTTATTTTTTTGTAAGAAGAAAGGACAAGCCTTTCGTGATTTCTTCTTTCACTTGTGAATCTTCTTCTTTTTCATATGCTTTTTGTAGCTCGTGTGCTGCTGAAACTTCCCCTATTTTTCCTATTGCCCATGCTGCGGTACCTCTAATCACAGGCCTTGAATCTTCGTGCATCACTTTTATTAAATCATCTAACGCGGTTGTATCTTTAAAATGCGCAAGAGCCAGGATCGCATTTCTTTGAAGAGGCTTTTTGCCTCTCCATGAACCAGATATATGTCCAAATTTTTCTTTGAAGTCGCGATTACTTATTGTTAATAACGGCTTTAATTTTGGTTTTGCGATTTCAGGATCCGGCTCCATTTCTGGATGAAGGTGAAAATCTATTCCTTTATTAACAGGACAAACTGTTTGACAAGTATCACAACCATAGATGCGATTTCCAATTTTCGTACGGTATTCGTCAGGCAGAAAACCTTTTGTTTGTGTTAAAAAAGCAATACATTTAGATGAATCAAGCTGACCACCTTGTACTAAAGCACCTGTTGGACAAACGTCGAGGCATTTTGTACATGAACCACATTGATCTTCCATTGGAGTATCTGGTGGAAATGGAAAGTTTGTAATCATTTCACCTAAATAAACGTAAGAACCAAACTCAGGCGTGATAACAGAGCAGTTTTTCCCACTCCATCCAATACCTGCCCGTTCAGCAACTGCACGATCAGAAAGCTCACCTGTATCAACCATCGATTTTACTTGAATATCAGGTACTTTTTCTTTTAAAAACATTTCTAATTTATTTAACCTATCACGCAACACATCGTGGTAATCCTGCCCCCAGGAGGCACGACAAAAAATACCACGTCTTTCTTCTTTTGTACTTTTTGGAGCATTTTTCATTTTTGAAGGATAAGCAAGAGCAATGGAAATGATTGAACTTGCTTTAGGCAAAAGTTTAATAGGTGCAACACGTTTCTCAATATCTGACTCCTCAAAGCCAGATTGATAGCCAAGTTCCTTTTGTGTAATCAACCTTTGCTTTAGCTCTTCAAACATATTCGCGCTTGTAAATCCAATCTTATCAATGCCAATTGTTTTACTGTATTCAATAACTTCCCTCTTAAATTCTTCAATATTCATTGCTCTTCCCTCCTTTAAAGGTCACATATTCTAAGTTTTTTCTTCTATTATGGTAAAATAACACCACATTCAATGTTTGTGGAGGTATGAATTAATGGAAATTACCGTTCAAGGTCAGCTTAACCAACTTAACAAAGACTTTAAAATTGGTATTGTAGAATATCAGGATATTCATGTTGGTGATTCTCCTCAAATGCTTAAAGGAAGATTACAGCTTTTCCAAGAATCGCTTTATTTTGATTATGTTGATAAGAAAGTAACAGATATCCAAGCCATCCAAGAATGGCGACAACTATTTAAAACAATAGGAACAGACCCTAACCGATACCGCCCTTCAAGTGAAGCATTATATCGACGAGTTCAGAAACAGCAATATCTTCAACCCTTCAACTCTGCAGTAGACTTAAATAACTTTCTATCTCTTCAATATCAAATTCCCCTAGGGATTTATGATAAAGATAAGCTTACTGGGGATGTTAAAATCAAGATAGGTAGTGAAGAGGATATCTATCTTGCCATCAATGAACGTGAAGTTTCTTTTCATAACAAATTAGTTTCAGAGGATCATCAGGGTCCATTTGGCAGTCCTTATGTTGATTCAAAGAGAACCGCTGTAACATCTAACACAACAGAAGCTCTACATATTGTTTATTTAAACCCGTCTCTTTCTGAAGAAAAATCTTTAGAACTGTTACAAGCATTATCAAGTATGTTTACACAAATACATGGCGGAGACGCAACATATAAGATCATCAAGTAGCTCGAAGGATATATCCTTCGAGTTACTTTCAATTATTCTAGAGCAAATTCAAGGACATAATAAAAAACGCAATGCATCGTTTATCTAAGAAACGAGACACTGCGTTGTAACCAATTATTATGTATGGAGCGGGTGAAGGGAATCGAACCCTCATCATCAGCTTGGAAGGCTGAGGTTTTACCACTAAACTACACCCGCGAATAAATATATTATAACAATAGTATTTACGTGATGCAATACCTTTTTTAAAAATAATGTCGAAGCATGTCGAACATTCTTCATAATTCACTTTAACATTATATAATCTTTTATTATGATAATCAAGGCCTTTTATATTTTCCCCAGATGTTTTAGTAATTCTTTACGTGTGTGCCGAATTAAACCTAATATGAGAGAGTACATTCATACTTCAATTCAATAGACAATCGCCCATTCTTGCTAAACATATTCCCAAGTGGCTAGGTAAACACATATAGTACAGAGAAACTGAAATAACATTTGGGAAGGATGAAATGAAATGAGACATAGAGATGCAAGATTTACAGATGGACGCTTTGGTTATCCAGGTGGATTTGGCAGTTTCACAGGTGGTTATGGTGCAGGTCCTGGTTACGGCGGTTATGGTGCAGGTCCTGGATTCGGTGGTTATCCTGGTGCTGGATATGGAGGTTATGGCACTGGTTTCGGAGGTTACCCTGGTGCCGGATACGGATACGGTGCTGGATATGGTCCTGGATTCGGTGGTTATGGCGCTGGTGGTGTAGGACCACTTACTACTGGACTTCTAGGTCTTGGTGCAGGGCTTCTAGGTGGAGCTGTCCTTGATGACGGTCCTTTCGGCAGAGGATATTATCATTACTAAAATAGATAGTAAAGGGCAACTAAAATGTTGCCCTTTTTTCAATTCATCTATTAAAAAAACCGGACGATACTTACAACTAACGCTCCGACACTTAATCCGGTACCAAGAATCCATTTAATTAATGATAAATGACTTTTGTTGAGTTGACGTTCAATTTCTTCTTGTGTCGCAATATTTTTTTCAGCTAATAGACCATCAACAACAGCTCTTACATCATTCTCATCTAAAGAATTCGAATGAAATTCTTCTATATGCTCTATTTGTTGTTCTAGCTCATGAATTTTCATCTCAAGCTCATGTACCTTCTCCTCAACCTCTCCCATTTGTATGACCACCTTTAGAAAGTTTCCTTATTATCCTATTCAGCAAACAGTCAGTTCGAATGGGTGTTAATGCAATTGTTTAATCCCATGATAATGGTATTCGCTATGGGCAATAACTAACAATTGAAAAAATCAATAGGTTATACTAACCTTATAATGATTGTAAATGAGTCATACAAGGAGAAAAAAAATGGTAGATAAGCATAAGCGTGACCTCGAAATTGAAAAATTAAAAAACGAAAATGCTTTACTAAAAGAACTGCTAAGTGAACTTCCTTTTTCGTTTACATATGTAAATAAACAACATAGCAAGTTAGTTGCTAAAAAAGTTAACTCCAAACAAATACTTATTCAAAAAGCAAATACTAATTCACATACCCGTGATGAATTTATTATTTCAACCACTTACGATCAGTTTGCAGAAACTGAACTCTTCCTTTCCTCTATTTTTGATTTTGTTCCGCACCATATTGTTTTTGTTGATGGTGATGGACTCATAACGTTATGTAATCTCCAAACTGCTAAAGATCTAGGTGTAGACCGGGATAAAATAATTGGTAAACATATAAGAGAGCTCCTACAACTTCCAGACGAACAAATCGAACTACTTGAAACGTTACGAACAGGAATTGAAATGAAAGATAAAGAAGTATTAGATGTAAATTACGGGCTTATTAATACTCGTATTTTATGGAATACAGACGGGTCGATTAAACGAGTATTAGGTACTTTTTATTTTCTTAACGTCATAAAAGAAGCTGAGAAGCAAGCGCTTGCCGGAAGAATTGCTGCTGGCATAGCACATGAAATTAGAAATCCCCTTACAACAGTCAGAGGGTATTTACAATTGCTAAAAGATAAAACCAACATAGAAGTGTCACAACTATTCTCTGATATTCTCATTCCTGAGATAGATCGAGCAAATAAAATAATTAGTGACTTCTTGAGTATTGCAAAGCCTTCAGTTAGCACTAAACAAATGATCAACCTGCATCAGTTTCTCAAAGAATATTTAGGGAAATTTCTAGAAAGTGAGGCATTACTATATAACACAAAGCTGGATTACACCCTTGATCCATTAACCAGAAAAGTGATGATTAAAGGAGATCGGGAGGAATTACTTCAAGTGTTTATGAATTTATTCATAAATGCTATTCAAGCTAGATCTGATCAACCTCTAATTATAACGATTCAAACTATTGTTGTTGATCATCATATTCAGATTTTGTTTCGTGATAATGGTAAAGGCATCCCACCTTCTCTTTTACCTCATATATTTGATCCATTTTTCTCTACAAAGGATGATGGCACTGGATTAGGCTTATCTGTTTCAAAGAAAATTATTGAAAGTCACGGTGGATCAATGAAAGTAACAAGTGACGAAACAGGGTCAATATTTATTATCAGTTTTCCTTTTTCATTGGCAACATAACAGCGAGAATTCGCTGTTTTTTTATTAGCAATCAATAATTTCATATTTATTCTTGACTTAAGCTTGTCTCTGCTCTAAAATTCACCATGAACTCATTAGTTTTCTATATAAACCATTCAGTTTTCTCTAAAAGGATGTGAGTAGATATTGGACGAAAAGAGGAAGCTATTAATCGATGCTGCAACTAAAATTTTTTCTAAAAAAGGATATTTTTCAACATCAGTTCAAGAAATTGCGGAACAATGCTCAATGTCAAAAGCATCTTTATATAAGATGTTTTCATCTAAAGAAGAATTATTTATAGAGGTGTTTGAGTATCACCAAAATATGATGTTTAAAAAAGCATTTCGTTATTCCACTGATGAATCATTATCACCAAGAGAACTCTTACTCAAGCAATTAAGTACACAAATTGAAGACTTTATTGAGCGAAAAGATTTTATCCTCATGCAGTTAAAGGATGTGCCACTTTCTGAAAACAGTGACTTTAGATTATTAATGCAAAAGATGAGATTCAGAATTACACAGTGGCAAAAGGAGTGCCTTGTTCAGGCATATGGGAATCATATTAATCTATATTGCTGGGACCTAACTATAACTTTACAAGGATTAATAAAGGAATTTCTCTCCATCCTTGCCAATAAAAATGAAAAAGTTAACGTTTTAGCTATATCAACCTATATAGTTGATCGTTTAGATTCAATAGTAAATGATTTGTTAACAACTAGACCTGATCCACTTTTAACAGAGGAAAGAATTTTACACTTTTTAAACCTTACTAATAGTTCCTCTATCTCTAAAACGGATGAGATTGCCAAACAATTTTTGATTATCGAACAATACATAAGTAACTATAACAATGAAGAAATAAAAAATAATCTTTCTTCATCTCTTAATCTGTTAAAAGATGAATTAAAGGCCCAAAAGCCTCGAAGCTTTTTAATTGATGTTCTTTTACATTACTTTGAAAAGGAAGTAGGTCTAACTCAAACCACAATAAAGCTTCGCTCACTTATAACTGAGTTGTATACAGGAGGTAACTAATGGAACACTTAGAAAACAAACAAAAAGTTATGATTATGATTGCCATTATGTCAGCTATGTTTTTTGCTGCAGTTAACATGACAATCGTAGGTACTGCTTTACCAAAAATCGTCTCTCAAATAGGCGGAATGGAATACTTTGACTGGGTATTTACCGTCTATATGTTAACATCTACAATTACTGCTATGTTAGTTGGTAAATTGTCTGATATATACGGTAGAAAAATATTTATACTAATTGGTATAACCATCTTTATGATTGGTGCTTTTTTATGCGGAACTGCAGATGATATTGTTCAATTAATCTTATACCGCGGGCTTCAAGGCTTTGGTGGCGGGATGATTATGTCTTGTGCATTCACAACTGTTGGAGATTTGTTCGCCCCTCGTGAACGCGGGAGATGGCAAGGACTTCTTGGTGGCGTATTCGGACTTTCAAGTTTATTCGGTCCAACACTCGGTGGATATATTGTTGATAACTTTGACTGGCACTGGATTTTCTGGGTATTCCTCCCGATCGGATTTTTTGCCTTTGCTTTAATATTTAAATTATATCCATCTCAAAAAGCAAAAGAGAGAGAATCAATCGACTTTCTTGGTTCGATTACATTAACAATTACAATTGTTTCATTATTACTAGGGTTTACCTGGGCAGGAGATAAGTATGAATGGGCTTCATTTGAAATAATTGGCTTATTTTCGCTTACAATTCTATCTCTAATTGCCTTTATCATGATTGAACTAAGAGTTAAAAGCCCTGTTCTTCCTCTTTACTTGTTTAAAAACAGTGTTTTCTCTGTATCTAATATAGCGGGAATGCTCATGGGAATGGGAATGTTCGGTACAATTATGTATGTTCCATTCTACGTTCAAGGAGTTCAAGGGGAGTCAGCGACAGTCTCTGGATTAGTTGAAATGGTCATGACCATTTCAATGGTTACCTCGAGTATTATTGTAGGTAACTTAATTACGAAGACAGGAAAATATAAGATTTTTGCCCTTCTTGGATTAATAATCATGGCAGTAGGACTTGTGTTAAATTCTACACTGGAAGTTGAATCAACTCTCACACGATTAATTCTTCAATTGATTGTTGTAGGAATTGGACTTGGCGTCAATATGCCTGTGTTTAATATCACTGTACAGAATGCTGTAAGTCATAAGTACCTTGGTGTTGCAACATCAGCGATGCAGACATTCAGACAAATAGGGGGTACAATTGGGGTTGCTATGTTAGGATCTGTTATGGGAAACAAAATGGCAGATGAGTTAGCGAGTACTCAAGGAGAAGGTGTTCCTGCCCCACCCCCTGAAATGGCTGAAAACATGGCACAATTACAAAATCCACAAGTATTAATGGATACAGAACAATTAGAAGCCATTCGCTCAGAATTACCTGCAGAAATGACGCCTTTCTTTGACCAGTTTATCCAATTATTAAAAGAAGCTTTAAATACTTCTTTAACAACTGTATTTATCGTATCTGCTGGTATTGTTTCATTGGCATTCATTGTCACTCTTTTCCTAAAAGAGATTCCATTGAGAACAACAAATAACGATGATGAAACAGAAGATCAAAAGAAAGAATTTGCGGCTAATCATTAATACAAATTGAAATATGGTCTAATTAGAGGATGAGCTTAATTGCTCATCCTCTTTCTTATCATTTCAGGATTTTGTAATACCAAGTTCATATAGTGCCTGCATCATTGTGGCCCTAGTCTTAATATCTCCAAAATGAATACCAAGCTTTACAACAGTTTGAGCAATTTCCGGGCGAATTCCCGTTATGATAACTTCTACACCTGTTAATTGTAATGCTTTTACAACTTGAAATAATTGATTGGCAACCATTGTATCAATAATCGGCACACCAGACACATCTAAAATCAGATAAGACACACCTAATCTAGCAGATTCATGTAATGAGATATCCATAATCAATTTTGCACGATGTGTATCTACTGCCCCAACTATAGGAAGCACTACAATACCTTTTACAATAGGAACTACAGGTACAGAGAGTTCCTCAAGTGCTGTATAAGCCACCTCCATTAACTTCTGGTTATGTTTCTCAAATTCCTCACCAATAATTTCGCAGACTAAATCTAATAACGGATCAATAATTTTAGAAACATCAAGCATTGTAATTGGAGCAAATTCCCTTTTATTCAACTCTTCAGTAAAAGCATCCCAGATTACAGTTCGATATAAATAAATCCCTCTTAATGTGCTGCTTAAAGAAATATTATCCCTTATCGCAATTTGTGCAGCCTCTCTTCCCCAACAGATCACCTTTTCTCTTATCTCATCAAGGTTACCATAAAGAGCCTTACCAAAATAACGAATGAGAATGGCTCTATACTTAATACGTTCTGCTATTGGCAACTTCGATAATTCAATCTGCTTCATCAGAATGGAATCCTTTTGAAACACAACTTTTTTAGCAAGTTCTAAGTCATTCTCAACAATTTTTTGCCCAATGTATTTTAATTCTTCCTTCATGACTTTAGATCTCCTTAAAAACTTAGTTTTTTCTGCACATATCTATAATGAATGTCATACTTTCAAATACAAAGTTTATGATTAAACCCCTTACAAAAGAAGAGTAAAAAATAAAGCTTCAATCCCGACCATGAAGCTTTATTTTCTTTATTAGCTGTTGTTTGTTTATAAGAGTCTTTAATACGTATTACTCTGTAGTTTGTTCATCCTCGGCCTCTAACGCTGATTCGATTTCTACCTGTAATTCTGCTTCACTTTTTACTTCCTTCTGCTCTTCTTCCACTTCGCTAAATACCTGTGACCAATCATTTTCTGGATCAAACATACCTTCTTCCAGTTTATAATCATTTAATTCACCATTTAGCTCATATAAAATCCTATAAACGTGGTATATATTTTTCTGACTTTCAGATTGACTATATGCCTGATTTATTCGAATTAATACTTGTAGCAAATCTTGAGCAACAGCATTACTGGAATCTAATTGTTCAGGCAATAATTCATCAATTTCTGAAACTCGTTCTTGTAGTTCATTCTTAACACTCTCTGTAACCCAATCTTCCGAATACTGATCTTTAGGGCCATTTTGTCTAGACTGAACAAAAAAATGACCATTAACAATTGATTGAAAATAAGAAAATTGATTTTCAACTAATTCTCTAGCCTTTTGATCAAATTCACTATTTTTTTCGGTTTCATCTGTATCAGTTGATTTTTTCTCCTCAACTGAACTGCTTGAAAAAGAACCACTGACACGATCATTTCTATTAGATTCAATATAATTTAAAAGGAAAATACTTATTCCAATAATGAAAATACCAATTAAAATATATAACCTTTTCTTCTTCAATTTAAACTTCCTTTCTATGACTCTTCGTATATCGTAATATATTTATAGGGAAAATAATACATAATTTTGTAGCAGTCTAATATTTTCCAATTATACATTAAACCTATATGTATAGTACATCATGTCCATAATAGTTCTCCATTGCTTTTAAATGACCTGCCCCAAGAACGTAGAATTCTTTTAACTTCATGAAAAAAGACCTCAACATTTCTGTTGAAGCCTTAGTGAAATCTTTCATTGATTTACTCTGGGTAAAAAAAGGCCAACTCTTGTTGCGAGTTAGCCCAACTATTAACCCTTTACAGATCCTGCAGCAATTCCTTCGACAATTCGATCACTTAGAATGAAATAAGCAATTAATACTGGGATGATACTGATCATTAATGTTGCACCAATTGCTCCCCAATCTGTTAAATATTGCCCAACAAAGTTGTTTACTCCAACTGTAATGGTTTTCCATTTATCTGAGCTTAAGAATGTATTTACGAATACAAATTCGTTCCAGTTATAAATCATGTTAATAATGACAGTTGTTGAAAGAACAGGCACCGTCATTGGTAGTGTAATTTGGAAGAAGATTCTATGAATAGAACATCCATCCATAACAGCTGCTTCTTCAATCTCCCTAGGAATTGATCTATAAAAACCTGTTAAGATCATGATCGTAATTGGTAAATTAAATGCAACATACGACAAGATAATTGAAACTGGGTTATCAATTAGATTGACTGATTTAAAGATATTAAACAGTGGAATTAATGTTGAATGTAGCGGAATCATATATCCAGCCATAAACAAACCAAGCACTAATCCACTTAATTTCCAATACATTCTTGTAATAGCGAATGTTACAAAGCTAGCAAGAATAACAGTGATAATAACGGCTAAAACGGTGTATAGTACACTATTAAAAAAGTAAACATCAATATTACCTGTTGTCCAAGCCTTCGCATAGTTTCCCCATTGTGGATCTTGTGGCAGTGCAAATGGGGACATTCCAAATACCTCTTGATTTGTTTTTAGTGAAAACATAAATAACCAGACTAACGGATAGACTTGGACTATTGCAATGATCCCTAGAATTAAGTAAAGAATTCCATACCCAATTCTTCTTCCAAGTGATTTATTTGTTTTATAATTAGCAGATAGGGTCGTATTTTTTTGTGTTTCATTTAAAACATTTGACATTGTTATTACTCCCCTTTCCTAGTATATATCTTCTTTTGAAGAAATTAATTTTTGAATCAACCATGTCATCACAAGACAGATAATTAATAAACCAAATCCAATCGCACTTCCGTAGCCAAAGTTATATTTACTAAATGCTTCCTTATACATATAGGATGCCATAACCTCACTGGCACCGTTTGGTCCACCGCCAGTTAATACAAAGATTAAATCAAAGTATTTTAAAGAACCAACGATTGCTAAAATGACCATTACCTTAATAACACCTGAAATTAATGGCACTTTGATTTTATAAGCAATTTGAATTGGTGTAGCTCCATCAATTTTAGCTGCCTCAATAAGTTCCTCTGGAACGTTTTTCAATGCTGCGTAGAAGATAATGATATAAAATCCTGCATATTGCCAAACGATTGGAATAAAGAGTGCATATAAAACAATGTTCGCATCCGCTAACCATATTGGTGGATTATCCACACCTATCATGACTAATAATCTATTAATCATTCCATTTGTTGGATCAAACATCTTTGCCCATAATTGTCCAATTGCTACAGAAGATAACAACATTGGAATAAGGTAGATCTTTCTTAAAAAGTTAGCACCTTTAATTTTACTTGCTAAAATAAGCGATAAAATTAAATAACCAACAAGGCTAATAGTAGAGAAGAGCCCTAGTAAAATAGAATGCCAGGTACTTTGCCAGAACATTTTATCTTTTACTAATTCAATATAGTTGTCTAAACCAATAAATGTCATTCCACCTATGCCGTTCCAGTCCATAAGACCATAATAGCCAGTTAAAACAATTGGGATATAAATTAATAGAAGAATAAGCAGCAAAGCAGGAAGTACATAAAGGCTGATTACTAATTTGTTCGACATTACATTTTTCATTTCTTATACTCCCTTCTTAATCAAATGTAGACTAAGTATTTTCAATAGGTTCGAGGGTTTGTAAAGATAGTTTCAAAACAGTATAGAGGGCAATTCACATGCCCTCTACTTCAATTCAATGATTCGTATTATTTTTGCTCTTTTGCAAGCTCATCCGCATGTTGTTTAACAAATTCTTCCGGAGTTACTTGTTTTCCAAATAGAGCAGTTACTAAATCATGGTGTAATTCAGAAACAGCTGGACTTGATTGAGTATCAAAATAAGTTGTAACATTTGATGCTTCGCCTAAATCTTTTAAAATATCAATGTACATTGGTGCAAGATCTAAACTAGATGTGTCAACTTTTGTTGCAGGGATAACACCAGCATCTGTAACAGCCTTTTCTCCCCATTTTTCAACTAAGAATGCAGTGAAATCTTTAGCTTCTTCTTGAACCTTTGAATCTTTTGCTACGAATAATCCAACACCAGGACCACCTACATAGCTATTAATTTCAGTTCCTTTACCGCCTTCATAAGTTGGGAACTTGAAGTAACCGATCTTATCTTTAAACTCTTGTGTTACATCTGGGCTAGTTGTATAGTTTGGTAATTCCCAAGTAGCTGTTAAGAACATTGCTGCTTGTTCGTTCATGAAATAACCTTTTGCATCATCATTTGATAACGCACTAGCACCTTTTACGAATCCACCCATATCTACAAGATTTTGAATTTCTTCTGCTGCTTTAACAATTGAAGGATCATCAAATTTCGCTTTTCCATCAATAACATCAGTTAAGATTGTAGATCCACCAATGCGGTCTGCCATATACATAAACCAGAATGATGCTGGCCAACCATCTTTTGCACCTACAGTAGTAGGAGTAACTCCATTATCAGCTAATGTTTTTACAACATTCTTGTATTCTTCGAAAGTTTTTGGAACTTCTAGGTTGTATTTTTCAAAGATTTCCTTGTTATAGAAAACATATGAAATATTTAATTCTAAAGGAAGACCATAAGTTTTTCCGTCAACTGCGTATGATTCCTTTACACCTGGGATAAAAGCATCTTTAAGATTGCTGCTTTCAACGATATCGTCTAGTGGAGCTAACATATCACCTTCAACATAAGGTTGAATGAATCCATCAGACCAAGTCATACCGATATCTGGTAACTCATTTGATGAAGCAAGAACTTTAAGCTTTTCTCTGTATTGATCAGGATTTAAAATTTCTGTTTCAATTTTAACGTCATGTTCACTTTCATATTCAGTAATAATATCTTTTACAATTGAAAACTGAGCATTTGAACTTCCTTCTGGCCATAAATGCATAAATTTAATCACTTTCTTTTCATCTGCACTACCACTACCACCTTCTTCTGAAGAACTTGAGGAAGAACAACCTGCAAGTGCTAAAGAAACAAGCATGAGAACAGACATAACAACTGCAACCGCTTTCTTTTTAAACAAACTAATTACCCCCTATGACTTTAGTTTTATTTAACTTACATTTATAGTGTACAGTCAGATTCTTCTGAAAAATAGGTCACAACGATTAGGAAAAATACCACTATTTTTAGAAAGCCCTTTCATTGTTGTTTTTTCGGTATGCACTGGGTGTCATACCTTCAAGTTCCTTGAATATCTTAATAAAGTATTTTGGGGTTTTATACCCAGATTCTTCTGCAATATCATAGATAGGTAAATTGGTAGAAATTAATAATTCCTTTGCTCGTTGAATTCTTCTTCTCGTGACATATTCACTAAATGTGAACTTAACATGCTCTTTAAACAAAACACTCAAATAGCTTGGATTTAAATGAACATGATCCGCTACTTCCTTTTGAGATAATTCATTTTTCAAGTTTTGATTGATATACTCAATTGCCTCCCTAATTGCTTCAGGATTTGTTGAGTTTTGAGTATCCGCAGTAACAAGCTTTTTATCCACTACTTTTTCAATCATTCCTGCTCGCTCCTGTTTTTCAACTGTCTGTACAGCATCCTCAACAGCCTCAATTAAAGCTTTTTTACTAATTGGTTTTAGCAGATAATTAATAACCCCTAAACGAAGAGCTTCCTGGGCATATTTAAATTCAGAATACGCTGAAATCACAATAATAACAGGATGGATATCTTGTTCTTTTGCGATTTGAAGTAATTCTAAGCCTGTTATTTCTGGCATTTGGATATCGGTAATAAGAATATGAACCCGTTGATTTGCCATAATCCCAATTGCCTCTTCCCCGTTAGAAGCTGTTAACACATGATAGTTTCCATTTGCCCAAGCATTTAAATTTTTCTGTAGCCCAAGACGTGTTCTAGGTTCGTCATCCACAATTAGAATTGTTTTTGAATGAATCATCGTACTTCCTCCCCGTTAACAGGTATGATAAATGAAACCCTTGTCCCAGTATCTTCCTCACTCGTTATGGTAAGTCCACTTTTTAAACGATCTTGATAATATAATTCAAGGCGTTTGTGTACATTGGAAATAGCAATTCCAGTCCCCTTTTTTATCGAAGAAACCCCTCCTAATTGCATGGTACGTCTAATGGCAGCCAGGTTTTCTTTGTTTATTCCCGAACCATCATCCTCCACAAGAATTTGAAGGTATTCCTTGTCCTCCATTGGTTGTACAGAAACCGATATCGTACAAGGATCTAGCTTATTTCCTGCCCCATGTAACACAGCGTTCTCAACTAAAGGTTGAATCAATAGCTTTGGTATTTTCACCTGCTCAAGCTCTTTCGGGATTGTCAAAATCCACTTTACATGGTCTCCAAAGCGCATTTTCATAATTTCCATATAGTTTTCAATATGCTGAAGTTCTTCTTTCATTGTTACCCAATCTCCATCTGTTTGTTTTGTGATGGTATATCGAAACAACTCAGACATAGCAACAACAAACTCAGCCAAATCTTCCTGCTCTTTATCCTCAAGCTCCCACTTCAGAGCATCCAAAGTATTGAAAAGAAAATGTGGATTTATTTGGGCTTGTAATGCCTTTAATTCGCTTCGACTTCGGGTAATTTCTTTTTGATAAACCATTTTTATAAGATGATTTGTTTCTTTAACAAGTTGATTATACGTACTATTTAGTTCATTTATTTCATTTACGGTCGTTACACTAGGATTCATCGTCAGAGATCCTGAGCTTGCCTGCTGCATGGTTTTTGTTAGTTTAATAATAGGACTTGTAATAAACGTTGATAGAAATAAGGAGCTGATAAAAAAGATAATAAATCCAATCACCCCAGAAATGATAATCCCTGTGCGCAACACACTGATACCCTCAGTTAAAGCTTTAATAGGTGTTAAAATAACTAGTGTCCAGCCAGTTTCATTAGATGTCTGCTTTGTTACCATATATTCCTGGTTTTCTAAAGTGATCGTTGGATCGTTATTCTTTATAATCGGATTAATAGAATGTTGGTAGTTTGAAAGAATAGGCTTTAAGGCTTGATCTAATAGAATTGAGTATTGATTGGATTGATTTGACTCTTCTTGATTAGCAAATTCAAAATAATCCCGATAAATACTAATGAGTAAATAACCACCATTTGCATAGTCTTTTCCCATTAGATTCACTCTTCTTAGAGCGAGAATATTATCAGAATTACTTGGGTCATCACCTATCCATACTAATCCCCCGTTAGCATCATTTGCTTGATTTATCCATCTTGCATCAATTCTAGAAAATAAAGTTGCATTATCTTTTGGTATTGGTAATAAACTTTTTAAGTCACTTGTATATAGTTCAAAAGAAAATATCCCATCTGTATTTGCTTGAATCGTGTTAACAATTCCTTCTACTTGTTGCCGCTCAGTAAAAGAAATTTCTTCCCCTTCAAAACTCTTCGTCAAAATCCTCTGTATATTATAATTTGTCATAACAAATTTAGAGGCTGTACTTATCTGTTTATATAAAGATTCTAATCTCCCATTTGCCTCAGATACTGTTTGGTGAATTTGTTTATCAGCATTATTTTTTAATAAAGTGGAAACCTGATTAAATGTTAAAAGACTAACAATCAATAACACCACAGCCATAACTGCTAAAAAGACAACTAATATTTGATTTCGTAACGTATTCCATTTTTTTAACTTTGTGAACATAATTGAATCGTCCTTTGTTTTAGATCATTTTACTAACTATAACTCATTTTTATGAAAACGTTAACATATTAAAATACTAAAATTATATATTAGTTTTATTCGATTACCTGAATTACTTCTTGCTTTTTCTATACTATAGTAAATATTTTCGCTCTGTAAAAGTTGCTATGTTCACTATATTACAAAAATGGATAGTAGCCGAAAGGGAATTGATTTCTTTTTTACTCTGCATATGAGTGGTTTAATAACTTACTAACCGTAACAAGCTTATATCCCTGAGACGTTAGTTCAGAAACAAGTATACGTACCGCTTCGACCGTTTGTGAGCGATCCCCGTAGCCATCATGAAAAATAAGAATACTACCATTTTTCACACAATACCTTGTTTTCTCTAAAATAAAGTCTACACCGGGCATCTCCCAATCTTTCGCTTCCATATTTAAAGCTCCAATTATTGGATATCCCATTTGATTTAAAACAGATACAGTTTCATCATTGAAATCCAGGTAAGGAGGCCGAAAAACAACAGGCTTATGCCCAACTAAATCCTTTATTAATTTATTGGTCCGTTCAATCTCCTCAAAGCAATCCTCCCGACTTAATTGTGATAATTTAGGATGTGTGTATGTATGGTTTCCTATTTCATGTCCAAGTTCAAAAGCCTTCTTCACAAGTTCTGGACACTTCTCTATTTGTTCGCCAATCATAAAGAAGGTTGCTTTCCCATCTACTTCCAAAAAAATATCTAATACTTGTGGAGTAAAGAATGGGTTTGGTCCATCGTCAAATGTAATAGCAATTTGCTTTTCCGATGTAGATACCTCGTTAATCATTAATTTTTCAGTCAATTACGTCCCCTCCTTTTTATTTGTAAGCTATTGTTATAAATACAGCTACTAATGTTGGTTCCAATCAAAATCTATTGCTTTTAAAAATGCACGGGTAAGAACCATATGACCTGCAGCAGAAGGATGAACTCGATCCCAAGCCAGTGCTGCTGGATAAAGCTCTTTTAACACAACCTGAAAAGCCTCCTGGGTATTAACAAATAGACAGTTTGTTTCCTCAGCAATTGCCTTTACAACAAGACCGTATTGATCCATCATGTGCCTCATTTGATCTTGCTCATTATTTTCTATATAAAAAGGTGTCATAAGGACAATGTCATTTACGTGAGCCTTGGTTTCTGTTACAAGTTTCCTAAGCGTATCTCCATATTCATCAAGATACACATGACCTTCCTTAATAAACGGTGTATCAAGCTGACGCCATACATCATTAATCCCAATCATGATAACTAACCAATCAGGCTTTTGTTCAAGTACATCCTCCTGCCATCTGTTTTTCAGATCTCTTACTGTATTTCCGCTAATTCCTTTGTTAACGACTCGGATACCTAACTCCGGATAGACAGCCTGAAGTAGCCCATCAATATACGATACATAGCCTTTTCCAAGTGCATTAAACAATCCCTCACCTTCAGGCTTCACACGTTCACAATCTGTTATGGAATCTCCAATAAATAGAAGTTTTTGATTTTGCTTAAGCTTCAATGTTTTCCCCTCCTAGATATTTCCTATGAATGTAAAATAAGAAAAGCCTTCAAGTAAAAACTTGAGTGGCTTTTCATCTGTTATTTTTCAGGAAACCATATTTTGTAATGACCACTTAAGGCTAGTATGTTAAAAAAGAAAGTAATCAGTACTGTTCTTTCAACAGTACGATTTGGTATGTTCCATCTCAGAACATATCACTTTCTAAACTCTCTTAATTGCTCGTTCATTCCCTTAGTTTGAGTATAAACTTGTTGATACACTTTAAATAATTTCTGATAGACTTCTACATTTTCAGGAATAGGCTGATATGTTTTTAATGGTTGAATAAACTCTTCTGCACATTCTTTTAGGGATGAGTACCAACCACAACCATATGCTGCAAGCATGGCTGCCCCCATTCCTGGACCTTGTTCACTTGTTAACTTTTCAATTTTCGCATTGAAAATATCAGCTTGCATTTGTAACCATGTATCATTTTTCGCTCCACCGCCGATGGAAATGATCGAATCAATATTCTTTCCACTGCTTCTAAAAATTTCAATAGATTCATTTAATGAAAACGTGATTCCCTCAAGCACAGCACGAACAAAATGTTTACGTTCATGAGCAGCATCGGCTCCAATAAAGCTCCCACGAATCGTTGAGTCAGCATGAGGAGTTCTTTCACCAACGATATATGGAGTAAACAACAGTCCATTACTTCCTGCTGGTACTTCATCAATTGCTTCTAAAAATTGTTCAAATGCTTCATCCTTTGCAAATGTATCTTTAAACCAGCTTAAACTATACCCTGCTGCAAGGGTAACTCCCATGGTATAATAGGCATTTTCCTCACCGTGATTAAAGTAATGAACCTTTCCTTCAAAGTCCAGATCATTTCTCTCTTCATAAGAAAGCACTACACCAGATGTTCCGATGCTACACAATGTTTTTCCTTCTGATAAAATCCCAGATCCAATTGCACCACAAGCATTATCTGCACCGCCAGCAAAAACCTTTGTTGTATCAGCTAGTCCTGTTTGTTGTGCATATTCTGCTGTTACAGTACCAACAAGAGCATGAGATTCCACTAACGGAGGACAGAAGTCGGCAGAAAGGTTAAATTTGTCTAATACTTCGCTGCTCCAACTTCGTTCTGCTACATTTAACAATAATGTTCCTGCAGCATCAGAGTATTCCATATGTAAAGCCCCTGTCATACGGAAACGGAGATAATCTTTCGGTAATAAAAATACACTAGAACGTTCAAAGTTCTCTGGTTCATTCTCTTTAACCCAAAGAATCTTCGGTAAAGTGAAGCCCTCTAACGCAGGATTTTTTGTTACTTCTAATAAACGTTCTGTCCCAACAGCTTCATAAATCTCTTGGCATTGTTTCGTTGTTCGTGTATCGTTCCATAAAATAGCGTTACGAACCACTTGATTTTCCTTATCAAGCAAAACAAGACCATGCATTTGTCCTGAAAAGCTGATTCCCTCGATATCATTTACATCCCCATCAAATTGATTGATCAGTTCAGCTAAACCAGCTCTTGTTTTATCCACCCATTCCTCAGGATCTTGTTCACTATAACCGGATTTTTCAATAATAAGAGGATATGACTTTGATACCTCTTGGCAAACTTCACCATTCTGATTTACTAGTAAAATTTTAACTGCACTTGTTCCAAGATCAACACCAATAACGTATTTCATCCAGTATCATCCTTTTCTATAAAAATGAGGATGGCTCATAAGTACCTGACCACCCACATATAAGGCTAAATATTAAGCCTTATATGTGTTTGTAGGGTCTTATACTGTTAGTGAGACATCCTCATTTTTTCATCATTAAATTACTTATTAAACAGTTACTCCAGAAAGAGTTTCAAGAATATATTGATTAACTAATGCTTTAAGACGCTCTGTTCTACCAGAAGTGTTCTTAATTTCTGTTAATTGAAGAGCATATTTTTCTAACTCATTGAAGTTTGTTTTTCCTTCAACGATCTCTAATCCAATTCCTTTAGTGAAGCTGCTGTAACGTTCGTCAACAAAGCTATCAAGAACTTTATCTTCGATTAATTTGTTTGCAACTTTTAATCCGATTGCAAATGCATCCATACCTGCAATGTGAGCATGGAAAAGATCGTCAGCTTCGAATGATCCACGTCTTACCTTCGCATCGAAGTTTAATCCACCTTTACCTAGGCCACCATTTTTCAGGATTTCATACATAGCTAATGTATTTGTGTATAGATCTGTTGGGAATTCATCTGTATCCCAGCCAAGAAGTGTATCACCTTGGTTTGCATCAACTGAGCCAAGCATTCCGTTGATACGTGCTGTTCTTAATTCATGCTCAAATGTGTGTCCAGCTAATGTAGCATGGTTAGCTTCGATGTTAAATTTGAAATGGTCTGTTAAATCATATTTCTGTAAGAATGCTAATCCAGTCGCAACATCGAAATCATACTGATGTTTTGTTGGCTCTTTTGGTTTTGGTTCAATTAAGAAAGGAACTTCTAAACCAATTTCTTTTGCATAATCTACTGCCATGTGGAAAAAGCGTGCTAAGTTATCTTGCTCAAGCTTCATATTTGTATTAAGTAGTGTTTCGTATCCTTCACGACCACCCCAGAATACGTAGTTCTCTGCACCAAGCTCTTTCGCTACTTCAAGACCCTTTTTAACTTTTGCTGCAGAGTAAGCAAACACATCTGCATTTGGAGAAGTTGCTGCACCATGAACGTATCTTGCATTTGTGAACATGTTAGCTGTATTCCAAAGCAATTTAGCTTTACTTGTTTTCATATATTCTTTAATCATTGCTACGATAACATCTTGATTTTCATTTGTTTCCTTTAATGTGCTACCTTCTGGAGCAATATCAACATCATGAAAAGCAAAGAATGGAACATCTAATTTTTCAAAAAGTTCAAAAGCTGCTTCAACACGTGCTTTTGCTAAATCTAAGCCGGTTAAATGGTTCCAAGGGCGGACTGCTGTACCTACACCAAATGGATCAGATCCATCAGCAGTAAATGTATGCCAGTATGCAACTGAGAAACGAAGGATTTCCTCCATTGTTTTACCGTTAATTTTTTCTTCAGGATTATAATACTTAAATGCAAATGGATTTGTAGATCTTGCACCTTCATACTGAATTTTGTTAACTGTTTCGAAATAAGCCATTGGGTTATTCCTCCTAGTAGTTGGTTTAGTAATCGGTTACACGTAATCATGTAAATGCTTACAATAGATTTTCTTAAATCTATTAATCTGTAACCTTTCTTTAATCAGATTATATCACTCTATACTTAGTTTGTCTATTCGATAAACTAAGATATTTGAATTTTTTTTCACCTTATTAAAATTTTGTACCGACCCCTCTTATAAGTGCTCAAGAGACCGGCACATTTCTATTAAGCTTCTTGTGTTGTCTTTACTAATGAAGCAGATTTTTTCGATTCCTCTAGCCATAGGATACTAGTAACTCCACGTGGATAGTACTTACTTCCAGCAATTTCACCTGAGATGATTTGATCGCTCCAACTCCAAACTGATAGAGTTGGATGAGTTAACCATGCTACATGGGCTGCATCTGCTCTCTTCCCTGTTTCATCCCATTCCCAACCAAGAATCTCACGAGTGATAAACTGAGATAGATAAATCTTACTTAGCCAAGAGTTGTTACTTGTAGATGAGATTTTCCAACCTCCATCTTCAAACAAGCAGATCCCTTCTGTTAACACTGTTTCCAAATGAGTTTGTAAAGCTTGAATATACTCTCCAAATCGTCCATTAGGATCCAATGCATCATGGTTATTTGTATAATATGGGAAGATTAGCCCTTCAATGGCCGGGATGATTTTAGAATCATTACCTTCTTTAATGACAGCTGGTATATATCCGTTAGGTGTAACATGAGAAACAATTGTAGCTGCACATTTTTCAGCTTGATCACCAGCTACTTTCGATAGATCTGTTAGATCATTTTCTCTAAACAGTTTCTCAAGTGCTACATATGATGCCCATGTTTTTCCAGCTAGATATATATTATTTCTAGCCTGACCAAGTGAAACATCCAAACTATCATAAGTTGTAATCTCGGCTCCACCCATAACACGTGTTGAATCAAGTCCCATTATCCCATCTCGTTTATCAGATTCAGGATGGTCACGATTCAACATACTTTCAAAGCACTGAACAAAAATATTTAAGTTATCATTTAACCACTTTTTGTCTCCCGTTTGTTCCACATAAACTGATGCACATAGTACCCAGTTAACCAGTTGTTCATAGGTCATATGTGAGAAGCACCCATCTAAACCATATAGCTCATAAGAAGAATAGTGTGGTCTAGAAATTGTATTTGCTACTCCCATATCATGTGTAAAACTGATTCCGCCCGGATATTCAGTTTTATCACCTGGAAAGCGAACTTTATCTTCATAACTGAAGCGTTTCACAAACATATCTAACTCATTTTTAACTGTCCATGGATTCATTTTTAATTCAAAAAAGATTTGGTCTACTGTTAAGTCGAATGTATTCATCATTCGATACTCACCCTCGTTCACAACCCAGAATGCTTCTCCATCAGCATCCAATAATTGAGTTGAGCCATAGTAGCTTCGAATCGAATGAATCATCATGAACTTTTGGTCTTCAGATAATTCAGAATCACTTACCAATCTATTAGCCTCTTTTGCACGACTAGCAAACTCATCAAAATTTTCTAATGCAAAAGTTGCGACAGATTCAATATTGGTAAAATAACGTGTGTAGTAGTAAGATGCATCCATTCCAGCTGTTACATAGCCAGAACGGTGGAAACAAACTGCAAATTTATATGTTCTTTTTTCTCCAGCAGGAACATCCATTACTAGTGCACCAACAGGTCCTAAACCAAAAGTCCAGTTCTCTTTATATGGAGTTGTTAATATATTTTCTATACTAAAGTGAAGAGCAGACTTTACTTCAGGATTATCTGATGTAATTGCTGTTAAGCGCCCCTGACCAATTCCCGCGATCCCGTCACATGTGTCATCTAATCGACGCATGGAGCTATAAGGATCACTTCCTTGATACCCAAAGAAAGCTCGGCGACTCTTAGTTCCTTTTGTATTATCTACTGTTAATTCAGCCCATACAGCTGGAATAATTGTTTTCTTCAGCTCATCATCTGCTACAGAAGATGGTTCGGGTACAGATTGAGCTTGGGTATAGACGGTAAAGGATAAGTCTCCAGCCTTCCAAGTGTCTGTTCCTAATTGAAAGTCACGTTGGATTTCTTCTTTTGAATAAGGAACAATGATTCGTGGTTTATCTGGATCTGGATCCATATTTTCTATATCATAGCGCTTACTTTCGTCATCTCCTACTTCAAAAAAAGGAAGTGCTTGGTACATCCCTTCCTGATCAATCGTTTCAACACCTACATAAACATTCTTCTTCGGTGAGCGGCCAAGTTCTAAATCCAAACCTCCCCCGTTTCCATAGAATCCAAGTGTAAAACTTGAAAAGGCTCCAATTGGTGAATGATGTGCATTAAAAAACATGTTTTTTGGCATTTTGTTCCCCAACTCCCCAAATATTTAGTAAATAAATACAAGCTACTAACAAAGATCATGGCTTATGTACTTATTAAAGCGATTACATTTTTCTATATCATAAGCTCCCTCATATCTGTGGTCATTATAACACCAAATTTAAAGTTTGTATATCCAACAAACTAAGTTTAGTGTTAAAATAAATAAAGATCAGATAAGGAGTTTTTAAAAGTGGAAACGATTACATGGAATCAGCATCTTGTGAAAAAAAATAATAAAGCTCTCGTATTACAACTTATTATGCACAGAGAACCTATTTCAAGAGCCGATATTGCCCAAATATCCGGTCTACACAAAGCAACCGTTTCATCATTAGTGAATGAATTATTAGAAGAAGAACTGATCTACGAATCTGGACCAGGAGAATCCAGTGGTGGACGACGTCCTGTTATTCTACATTTTAATAAAGTAGCAGGTTATGCGATTGGAATTGATATCGGTGCAAATTATGTATTATCTGTACTAACTGACTTAAAAGGCAACATAGTTCATGAAAATAATCACACAGTCACCCAAACTCCCTACCCTACTATTATGAATCTTGTAAAAAGTATGATTCAGTCACTAATGACTAATATGCCTCAAAGTCGATATGGTGTTGTAGGCATAGGTGTAGGTGTTCCAGGAATTGTAAACAAAGAGGGAATAGTCCTTCTTGCACCTAACTTAGGTTGGAAAAACTCCGATTTAAAACAAGACTTAGAAGAGTTATTCGAAGTGCCTGTAATAGTCGAAAATGAAGCCAACGCTGGAGCATTCTGTGAGCAAAAATTCGGAGCTGGAAAAGACTACGAAAATATGGTCTATATAAGTGCAGGTATCGGTATCGGTGTAGGTATCTTCTTAAATAGAGAGCTATATCAAGGTAAAAACGGATTCTCTGGTGAAATGGGCCATATGATTATAGACATGAACGGTAAGCCATGCAACTGCGGCAGCCAAGGTTGTTGGGAAGCATACGCATCAGAACATGCACTACTAGAACAAGCTGGAAGCAGCATCGAAGCAGTCTTAGAACTAGCCAAAAATCATGATCAAACTGCCCAAGGCCTTTTTAAGGAAGTCGGTAAATACCTTGGCATTGGAATTAACAATATCATCAATACCTTCAACCCGGATCAGGTTATTATCGGAAACAGATTAGCTTTAGCTAGAGAATGGATAGAAGAACCTATCAAGACCACAATTGAAAACCATACACTTACCCATCATCAAAATGAGCTACAGCTAGACTTTTCAAAGCTTGAACAGTACTCTACTGTACTTGGAGTCTCTGCATTTGCGGTTGAGAATTTTATTAAAGAGGATAGCAAAGTTTTATAGAATAGTAAAAATAATCTCCCTGTTTTCTTTGGAAAATGGGGAGATTATTTTTGTCAGAGCAAGTGTTTTATGAACTTCACATCGGGAATATTACTAGGAGGGAGATGATAAAATGAAAGTAGATCATAAGCCTAACTACATTGATATACAATTTGGCCATCATGAAATTATAATTAACGAACGCTATGAATTTTTCTATAACCTTAATGATGTGTTTATCGCCCTATGCTTTCTGGTTGGAAGTGTGCTCTTTCTTTGGGATTCCTTTGAAACATATGCTATTTGGATGTTTATCGTGGGTAGTGGACTATTCTTAATTAGACCTATGATTAAATTCATCAAACGATTTCACTTGAAAAAGGTTCGTAATAACTGAGTATTAGTTATAGGACTAGATCATTATATTTTGTAATGATCATTAACATATTTGGATGGAAGCAGCTATGTTTGGTTATTGTTCTTTGACAATCTTGTTCCCTCTTTAACAGCACAAAAAAGACAAGACGTTATTCATTGTCTTGTCTTTTACTATTGTATTAAGTAATGATTGTGTTTTGATACCAGTGGTCGGGGTCGAACCGACACTCCCGAAGGAACACGATTTTGAGTCGTGCGCGTCTGCCAATTCCGCCACACTGGCAAAGGATTAAGTCCACAATAATGGTGCCGAGGACCGGAATCGAACCGGTACGGTAGTCACCTACCGCAGGATTTTAAGTCCTGTGCGTCTGCCAGTTCCGCCACCCCGGCAAGGGTGTTAAAAAATGGAGGCGGCAACCGGATTTGAACCGGTGATAAAGGTTTTGCAGACCTCTGCCTTACCACTTGGCTATGCCGCCATCACTAAAACTAAAGCGGAAGACGGGATTCGAACCCGCGACCCCCACCTTGGCAAGGTGGTGTTCTACCACTGAACTACTTCCGCATCTTACTTTATCTATATGGTTTAGCCTATGCAATAGAACTAAAAAGTGTTAATAAAAAGTGGCTGGGCTAGCTGGATTCGAACCAACGCATGTCGCAGTCAAAGTGCGATGCCTTACCGCTTGGCTATAGCCCACTGAATTAGCTTCAAGAATAGGCTTCCTTGAATATGCTACATAAATCATAATCGCGAAATATCGTCGACATCCATGTGCTTTTCTGCATTTATAATTACTAAGCAATCATGTCTGATATATATAAATGGGGCGACTGATGGGAATCGAACCCACGAATGTCGGAACCACAATCCGATGCGTTAACCACTTCGCCACAATCGCCATCAAGTTTTTATAATTGGCAGGGGCAGTAGGAATCGAACCCACACCAAAGGTTTTGGAGACCTCTATTCTACCGTTAAACTATGCCCCTATAAATGGTGGAGGGGGGCAGATTCGAACTGCCGAACCCTAAGGAGCGGATTTACAGTCCGCCGCGTTTAGCCACTTCGCTACCCCTCCATATATGAGAGTGCCGGCGAGAGGACTTGAACCCCCAACCTACTGATTACAAGTCAGTTGCTCTACCAATTGAGCTACACCGGCGTCATTATAGATGTATATTAAGTTCAATCTTACTTACCAGTCACCCAAATCTCAGAGAGATTATTCAAGTAGCAGCTCGATTTGTGTGCTGAAGCAAAAGCTTCGAAGCATATTCGATCGTGCTCTACCAATTGAGCTACACCGGCGTTAAATTTAATTTAAAATAAATAAAAGGTGGCTCGGGACGGAATCGAACCGCCGACACATGGATTTTCAGTCCATTGCTCTACCAACTGAGCTACCGAGCCAATATAGTTTACGGCTTCCGCTAAGCTTCGAATCTCTTCGTCAGCTCTCTCACTCACATCCTCACGTATAGTCATACGCTCCAGTGCTCGTTCACTTGCTTCCTCGACCTTCTCGCTTATCGAAACCCTTTTACTCTATACTTAGAGATAGAGCAAATATTAATCTAACTAATAAAATAATGGCGGTCCGGACGGGACTCGAACCCGCGACCTCCTGCGTGACAGGCAGGCATTCTAACCAACTGAACTACCGGACCATTTTGGTTGCGGGGACAGGATTTGAACCTGCGACCTTCGGGTTATGAGCCCGACGAGCTACCAGACTGCTCCACCCCGCGATAATAAATATGGTGGAGGATGACGGGATCGAACCGCCGACCCCCTGCTTGTAAGGCAGGTGCTCTCCCAGCTGAGCTAATCCTCCAAAATAATACATAATTTATGAATTTCATTAAGGTTAGTTATTTTCGCTAGAGCGAAAAAACTATGGTGACCCATACGGGATTCGAACCCGTGTTACCGCCGTGAAAGGGCGGTGTCTTAACCGCTTGACCAATGGGCCATATTATATTTAAAATAGTGGCGGAGAGCAAGGGATTTGAACCCTTGAGACAGCTTACACCGCCTACACGATTTCCAATCGTGCTCCTTCGGCCACTCGGACAGCTCTCCAAAATGGCTCCGCAGGTAGGACTCGAACCTACGACCGATCGGTTAACAGCCGATAGCTCTACCACTGAGCTACTGCGGAATAATCCAAAGCCTGGCAACGTCCTACTCTCACAGGGGGAAACCCCCAACTACCATCGGCGCTGAAGAGCTTAACTTCCGTGTTCGGCATGGGAACGGGTGTGACCTCTTCGCCATCATTACCAGACAATGTGACAAAAACTATTATACTAAATTAGAAGAAGATTTCAAGTGTTTTTTTCACTTTCATATTCCTTCAAAACTAGATAACGATTCACAATTCAATTCACTACTGAGTTTAACGTTCTTACATGTCCAGCTCCAGAAGCTAAATCCTACGGTAATTTCACTCTCTCGAAGAAGTCAAAGAACGACTTCATCTCGATCGCTCCAATTCCCTATGGATTTGAACGAGCTTCTTCCGTTTTTCTATTTAGGTTAAGTCCTCGATCGATTAGTATCAGTCAGCTCCACACGTCACCGCGCTTCCACCTCTGACCTATCAACCTGATCATCTTTCAGGGATCTTACTCACTAATGTGATGGGAAATCTCATCTTGAGGGGGGCTTCATGCTTAGATGCTTTCAGCACTTATCCCTTCCGCACATAGCTACCCAGCTATGCCTTTGGCAAGACAACTGGTACACCAGCGGTGCGTCCATCCCGGTCCTCTCGTACTAAGGACAGCTCCTCTCAAATTTCCTACGCCCACGACGGATAGGGACCGAACTGTCTCACGACGTTCTGAACCCAGCTCGCGTACCGCTTTAATGGGCGAACAGCCCAACCCTTGGGACCGACTACAGCCCCAGGATGCGATGAGCCGACATCGAGGTGCCAAACCTCCCCGTCGATGTGGACTCTTGGGGGAGATAAGCCTGTTATCCCCGGGGTAGCTTTTATCCGTTGAGCGATGGCCCTTCCATGCGGAACCACCGGATCACTAAGCCCGACTTTCGTCCCTGCTCGACTTGTAGGTCTCGCAGTCAAGCTCCCTTGTGCCTTTACACTCTACGAATGATTTCCAACCATTCTGAGGGAACCTTTGGGCGCCTCCGTTACATTTTAGGAGGCGACCGCCCCAGTCAAACTGCCCACCTGACACTGTCTCCCAGCCCGATCAGGGCTGTGGGTTAGAATTTCAATACAGCCAGGGTAGTATCCCACCGACGCCTCCACCGAAGCTAGCGCTCCGGCTTCTCAGGCTCCTACCTATCCTGTACAAGCTGTACCAAAATTCAATATCAGGCTACAGTAAAGCTCCACGGGGTCTTTCCGTCCTGTCGCGGGTAACCTGCATCTTCACAGGTACTATAATTTCACCGAGTCTCTCGTTGAGACAGTGCCCAGATCGTTACGCCTTTCGTGCGGGTCGGAACTTACCCGACAAGGAATTTCGCTACCTTAGGACCGTTATAGTTACGGCCGCCGTTTACTGGGGCTTCGGTTCAAAGCTTCGCTTGCGCTAACCTCTCCCCTTAACCTTCCAGCACCGGGCAGGCGTCAGCCCCTATACTTCGCCTTGCGGCTTCGCAGAGACCTGTGTTTTTGCTAAACAGTCGCCTGGGCCTATTCACTGCGGCTTTTCCGGGCTATTCACCCTAAAAAGCACCCCTTCTCCCGAAGTTACGGGGTCATTTTGCCGAGTTCCTTAACGAGAGTTCTCTCGCTCACCTTAGGATTCTCTCCTCGCCTACCTGTGTCGGTTTGCGGTACGGGCACCTCTCACCTCGCTAGAGGCTTTTCTTGGCAGTGTGGAATCAGGAACTTCGGTACTATAGTTCCCTCGCCATCACAGCTCAGCCTTCGCGACAACGGGATTTGCCTCGTTGTCAGCCTAACTGCTTGGACGCGCATATCCAACAGCGCGCTTACCCTATCCTTCTGCGTCCCCCCATTGCTCAAATGGTGAGGAGGTGGTACAGGAATTTCAACCTGTTGGCCATCGCCTACGCCTTTCGGCCTCGGCTTAGGTCCCGACTAACCCTGAGCGGACGAGCCTTCCTCAGGAAACCTTAGGCATTCGGTGGAGGGGATTCTCACCCCTCTTTCGCTACTCATACCGGCATTCTCACTTCTAAGCGCTCCACCAGTCCTTACGGTCTGGCTTCACAGCCCTTAGAACGCTCTCCTACCACTGTTCTAAAAGAACAGTCCACAGCTTCGGTGATACGTTTAGCCCCGGTACATTTTCGGCGCAGAGTCACTCGACCAGTGAGCTATTACGCACTCTTTAAATGGTGGCTGCTTCTAAGCCAACATCCTGGTTGTCTAAGCAACTCCACATCCTTTTCCACTTAACGTATACTTTGGGACCTTAGCTGGTGGTCTGGGCTGTTTCCCTCTTGACTACGGATCTTATCACTCGCAGTCTGACTCCTGAACATAAGTCTTTGGCATTCGGAGTTTGACTGAATTCGGTAACCCGATGGGGGCCCCTAGTCCAATCAGTGCTCTACCTCCAAGACTCTCATTTCAAGGCTAGCCCTAAAGCTATTTCGGAGAGAACCAGCTATCTCCAAGTTCGATTGGAATTTCTCCGCTACCCACACCTCATCCCCGCACTTTTCAACGTGCGTGGGTTCGGGCCTCCATTCAGTGTTACCTGAACTTCACCCTGGACATGGGTAGATCACCTGGTTTCGGGTCTACGACCACGTACTTATTCGCCCTATTCAGACTCGCTTTCGCTGCGGCTCCGTCTTATCAACTTAACCTTGCACGGGATCGTAACTCGCCGGTTCATTCTACAAAAGGCACGCCATTACCCATTAACGGGCTTTGACTACTTGTAGGCACACGGTTTCAGGATCTCTTTCACTCCCCTTCCGGGGTGCTTTTCACCTTTCCCTCACGGTACTGGTTCACTATCGGTCACTAGGGAGTATTTAGCCTTGGGAGATGGTCCTCCCTGCTTCCGACGGGATTTCACGTGTCCCGCCGTACTCAGGATCCACTCTGGAGGGAACGAAGTTTCAACTACAGGGTTGTTACCTTCTTTGACGGGCCTTTCCAGACCTCTTCATTTACTCCGTTCCTTTGTAACTCCGTACATGAGTGTCCTACAACCCCAAGAGGCAAGCCTCTTGGTTTGGGCTTCTTCCGTTTCGCTCGCCGCTACTCAGGAAATCGCGTTTGCTTTCTCTTCCTCCGGGTACTTAGATGTTTCAGTTCCCCGGGTCTGCCATCAACACCCTATGTATTCAGGTGAAGATACTACTCCATTACGAGCAGTGGGTTTCCCCATTCGGAAATCTCCGGATCAAAGCTTACTTACAGCTCCCCGAAGCATATCGGTGTTAGTACCGTCCTTCATCGGCTCCTAGTGCCAAGGCATCCACCGTGCGCCCTTAACAACTTAACCTTTGACATCGAAGATGTCGTTTAAATCAATTATTAAGAGAATCACTAAACTAAGCGTTTAAACTCAGTGAATTACTTGAATTGTTTTCGTTATCTAGTTTTCAAGGAACATAAAACACAGGATGTTCAAATGCACTTTGCATTTAGACTCCTATGTATTGAGTCTTACTTATATAGAAAGATCAGAATGATCTCTCAAAACTAAACAAAATACCAAGCGTGCCTCATTTTCCTTAGAAAGGAGGTGATCCAGCCGCACCTTCCGATACGGCTACCTTGTTACGACTTCACCCCAATCATCTGTCCCACCTTAGGCGGCTGGCTCCTTACGGTTACCCCACCGACTTCGGGTGTTACAAACTCTCGTGGTGTGACGGGCGGTGTGTACAAGGCCCGGGAACGTATTCACCGCGGCATGCTGATCCGCGATTACTAGCGATTCCGGCTTCATGCAGGCGAGTTGCAGCCTGCAATCCGAACTGAGAATGGTTTTATGGGATTGGCTTGACCTCGCGGTCTTGCAGCCCTTTGTACCATCCATTGTAGCACGTGTGTAGCCCAGGTCATAAGGGGCATGATGATTTGACGTCATCCCCACCTTCCTCCGGTTTGTCACCGGCAGTCACCTTAGAGTGCCCAACTTAATGCTGGCAACTAAGATCAAGGGTTGCGCTCGTTGCGGGACTTAACCCAACATCTCACGACACGAGCTGACGACAACCATGCACCACCTGTCACTTCGTCCCCCGAAGGGGAACCTTCTATCTCTAGAAGTAGCGAAGGATGTCAAGACCTGGTAAGGTTCTTCGCGTTGCTTCGAATTAAACCACATGCTCCACCGCTTGTGCGGGCCCCCGTCAATTCCTTTGAGTTTCAGTCTTGCGACCGTACTCCCCAGGCGGAGTGCTTAATGCGTTTGCTGCAGCACTAAAGGGCGGAAACCCTCTAACACTTAGCACTCATCGTTTACGGCGTGGACTACCAGGGTATCTAATCCTGTTCGCTCCCCACGCTTTCGCGCCTCAGCGTCAGTTACAGACCAGAGAGTCGCCTTCGCCACTGGTGTTCCTCCACATCTCTACGCATTTCACCGCTACACGTGGAATTCCACTCTCCTCTTCTGCACTCAAGTTCCCCAGTTTCCAATGACCCTCCACGGTTGAGCCGTGGGCTTTCACATCAGACTTAAGAAACCGCCTGCGCGCGCTTTACGCCCAATAATTCCGGACAACGCTTGCCACCTACGTATTACCGCGGCTGCTGGCACGTAGTTAGCCGTGGCTTTCTGGTTAGGTACCGTCAAGGTACCAGCAGTTACTCTGGTACTTGTTCTTCCCTAACAACAGAACTTTACGACCCGAAGGCCTTCATCGTTCACGCGGCGTTGCTCCGTCAGACTTTCGTCCATTGCGGAAGATTCCCTACTGCTGCCTCCCGTAGGAGTCTGGGCCGTGTCTCAGTCCCAGTGTGGCCGATCACCCTCTCAGGTCGGCTACGCATCGTCGCCTTGGTGAGCCGTTACCTCACCAACTAGCTAATGCGCCGCGGGTCCATCTGTAAGTGATAGCCGAAACCATCTTTCAATTTCGAACCATGCGGTTCGAAATGTTATCCGGTATTAGCTCCGGTTTCCCGGAGTTATCCCAATCTTACAGGCAGGTTACCCACGTGTTACTCACCCGTCCGCCGCTAACCTCAGGGAGCAAGCTCCCATTGGTTCGCTCGACTTGCATGTATTAGGCACGCCGCCAGCGTTCGTCCTGAGCCAGGATCAAACTCTCCAATAAAGAGTTGATATAGCTCATAAAGTTTGTACTATATAGTACGTTGTTTTTGTTAATCGAAATTAACGTTGGCACGCTTGGTTTTGTTTAGTTTTCAAAGATCATTTAATGTCGTTCTCTCAGAAGCGACTTTATTAATATAACATCTTCAACCTAGAACGTCAACTCTTTTTCAAAAAAGTTTTTTTACCGTTTAAGAAGAAAATAAGCGACGCTGCTAACACTTAAGTAACAGCGACGTTTAATAATATATCACCTACAAAAATTAAAGTCAATATTTTTTCTCAAGAAAATATATACGATGATAGATCCCTTTACCTTTTGTTTGTTTTCTTTCTATAGATATGTATTGCTTCTCAACTAAAAATTCTAAAAGGACACTTAAGTCTACAGAGTAGTATTTTAACTCTGGATGTTGATATAACTCATCGAAGTACCATGAATCTTTTTCAGACATAACAGTTAGTATGTGTGCTGCCCCAATTTCTGTCTTAGAATGAATTAGGAAATCACTTGCTAAGAAAAGTAATTCTAATCTTTTCTCTAGTGATTCTTCACTCTCCACTAATTCTTTATACAATTTATAAATTTGCGGCTCTATTTGTTTTACCTGGTTCCATACCGTTACCTCAGGATAGTAGCCCCTGTCAATCACTTCAAGTCTTGCTAGATGATGTAACGCGTGAACAACATGATTATAAGTATCTAACAATTGCCTTGATTCGAAGAACTCCTTACCCTCTAAGTACCTTCGAACCAGCTTTGCAAATTCAATGCCAATTTTCATTTTCCTTTCACTAAAAGGAAATGTTTTTAATCGGTCAATTAGTTCTATTATGTATTCATTACGATCAAAAAGAATTTTCCCATTCAGGATCCAATCTACAATCCTTCTATTTGTACCTAACAGGATGGACTCGTTCAGATCACCATTCGTCATCACCGTTAAAGATGCTTTTTTATCTTCATATTCATAATGTTTAACAAATAAAGCCTGCTCAGCTTCGTTTACAATAACCAGTAAAGCTACATCTAAATTATCAGTTAAAGGGGAGGTTTGGTTCCGCTTTTCAATCATGATAATGGCTAAAGTATTGGTATGACTTGCTCGTTCTTGATAAATAGGACGGAGAATATTTTCCATCAATCTTCCTCCCTTATATGGGCTTTACTAAATGTTTCTACATCTCATTGTCAAAACCCTTTACTTTCAGAGTCACTTTAAAAAAACAAGTTTTTATGTAAATTTAGTAAACAATTTATCTATTATATAACCTGTGCTATATTTAAAAAAGCGCAAGTATCTTATGACCAAAAGAAGCTTGTTACTTATATCTTTCACTTTAAAGGTGACAATTGCAAACGAACTTAAAATTTATCTATTCTAGGAGGTCAAAATGGCTCGTAAATATACTAGTAAAATAAATAAAATAAGAACCTTTGCTTTAAGCTTAATATTTATAGGGTTTATTATTATGTATATTGGGGTATTTTTCCGAACAAACATGTGGGTTATGACGATCTTTATGATGTTAGGAATGCTTTCGATTATCGCAAGCACCGTTGTTTATTTCTGGATCGGTATGCTCTCGACAAAAGCCGTACAGGTTACTTGTCCATCATGTGGGAAACCGACAAAGATACTTGGTCGGGTAGACATGTGTATGTATTGTAAGGAACCTTTAACATTGGACAAGGATCTTGAAGGAAAAGAATTTGATGAAAGTTATAATAAAAAGAGTTTAAACAAATAAAGAAGAACGGCTTAAATATTAATGAATTAAAAGACAAGAAATGACCATCAAATTGCACACACTGCATTGATGGTCATTTTTATTTATATAAAGAGTTTCCTCTTCAAAAAATATGCGTATGATTTCATTCTGCTTATCTATGTAAAAGCATGCACATTCCTTTTTTGCGTATGCTTTTTACCCCATTTCACTTTTAAACAATACACAAATGGATAATTCTTGCATTTTTGATCACTTTTAATATCATTTTTCCCTTTTTTTGTATTATGCGTATGGTTTCATACCACCTATCCTATATAAAAGCATTCACATTCCTCTTTTGCGTATGCTTTTTACCCCTTTTTACTTCAAAACAATACGCAAATGGATAATTATCACATTCCCTACCACTTTTTTTATCATTTTCCCCTTTTTCTGTATTTTACGTATGATTTCATTCACCTATCTATACAAAAACATTCACATTCTTGTTTGCGTATGCTTTTCATCCCTTTTTACTTAAATACAATACAAATGTGGCCCACTTTCCTTTAATAGGGTTATTTCATATCTCGCGAACGTAAGCAAAGCCCATTTCTCCAATACGACTGACTGTTACAACAAAAAAACAAGCTGTCCAAAAGACCAGCTTGTTTAATGTGTTTCTTTCTTTTCACAACTACTGCACACACCGTAAATCTCCATTCGATGGTGACTTACATTAAATCCCGTTACATGTGCAGCTAACGCCTCAACTTCATCAAGTCCTGGGTAAGAGAAATCAACAATCTTTCCACATTTCTCACAAATTACGTGATAGTGGTCTGACGTTACAAAATCAAAACGACTTGATGCATCGCCATACGTTAATTCCTTTACAAGTCCAACTTCACGAAATACCCTTAAGTTGTTATAAACTGTGGCAACACTCATATTAGGGAATTTTCCTTCTAACGCTTTATATATATCATCGGCTGTAGGGTGTGTCATGGAATCGACTAAGAATTCAAGTATAGCATGACGTTGAGGTGTAATACGTACTCCTGTTTGTTTTAAGGCATCCAACGCATCTTTTAATTGATGTTCAGACATTCGCCATGCACCTCACTTCTAAAAACATTCTTACTTTATAATCTTTATAATTAGTGTACATTGTGAGAATCTCTTTTGTCAAACTTTCTTTATATAAGAGTATTATTTACCAACAGCTTTCATTCATTCTCTTTGATCTAATATCTTTTCTCTAATGCTATGATATTTTCCATACTTGTTAATTGATGATGACAATAGTACTGAAGGTTTCTATGAAAGATCACCATTACTCTAGGCAGATAATTCTTTGTAATCCCTGAGAGATGAGGCGTAACCGTAACATTGTCCATCTCCCAAAATGGATGGTCCTCAGCTAAAGGTTCTTTTTCAAACACATCTAGCACTGCATGTTTAATTTTGTTTTCGTTAAGTAATGGAATGAGGTCATTCTCAACAACTACATCTCCTCTTCCGATATTAATAAAAACAGAATCTTGCTTCATTTTATAGAAAAAGTCTTTATTTAAAAGCCCTTTTGTTTTTACAGTGCTTGGAAGAACAGAAATCACAAAATCTGCTTCTGCTAGAGGAATTGAAATTCCATCCATACTATAGGCACGGTCAAAATGCTCTACTTTTCTTCCATCACTGTTGACACCTAAAACTTTCATCCCGAACGCTTCACATAGCTTAGCCGTTTGAATCCCAATCGCACCGGTACCTATAATTAAAACAGTTTTTCCGTATAGCTCTTCCATCCTAACTCGTCTATTCCAGTTATGTTGCTTTTGATTTTCAATTAACACCTCAGCTTGCCTTGAAACCTGTAGCATCATGGATATACAATATTCGGCCATCGGTATAGCATGTACCCCTTTAGAGTTTGTTACAGTAATATTTCGCTCCTCAAGAATAGCGAACGGAAGTCGGTCAATCCCAGCGGAAGCAACCATAATCCATTTTAGATTATCAGCCGCTTTAATATGCTCCTCAGTCAAATCCTCTCCATAGGTTAAGATCACTTCTGCTTCTGGTATAAGATCCTTTGCTTCATTTATCTTTTTATCATGATGAAACGTGATATCCGGAAAACTCTGAGAAAGTTCTTCTTTTAAATAATCTGGTAATTTCACAGTTGATAATATTTGCACAATGAAATCCCCCTTTATGTATTAAAACTGTTATGGCTCGTGTTTCCTAATAACATAAAAAGAGTGCGGAACACGGGTCCGCACTTCAATCCGGCGCTAACATTTGAGGAGGTAATGCCTTCCCTAATACATTACGCTCTAATTCCTATTTTGGCTGGACGTTTGCCTTACCTTTTTAAAATAGGCTCATACTTTTTACTTAAGATTCTCCTGGTTTAATCCCTCGAGTTCAGGTAACACAAATTGACCATCTTTTCGGATTAACACATCGTCAAAATAAATCTCTCCTCCACCGTATTCAGGTCTTTGTATTAACACCATATCCCAATGAATGGCAGATTTATTTCCATTATCCGCTTCTTCATATGCTTCCCCCGGAGTAAAATGCAGGCTTCCACATATCTTTTCATCAAATAAAATATCTCCCATCGGCTCCTCAATAATAGGATGAAACCCAATTGCAAATTCTCCTATATATCTTGACCCTTCGTCTGTATCTAATATTTCATTAAGCTTTTTTGTTTGATCTGCAACAGCTTCAATGATTTTTCCATTTTCAAAGGTCAGCTTCACATCTCGGAACGTTGTGCCATGATATGGACACGGTGTGTTAAAGGAGATTGTTCCATTTACTGAGTCCCTAATTGGAGCTGTAAAGATCTCTCCATCTGGAACATTCGCTTCACCTGTACAAGGTACAACTGGAATTCCTTTAATAGAGAAGCTTAAATCAGTTCCTGGACCTGTTAGACGTACACGGTCAGTATTTTCCATTAACTTCTTTAATGGTGCAACGGCACTTGCCATTTTCTCATAGTCTACTGTACAAACCTCAAATAAGTAGTCCTCAAATGCTCTTGTACTCATTCCCGCTTTTTGCGCCAACCCTTTAGTAGGATAGTTTAATAGAACCCATTTACGATTGTTCACATAGAATTCTGATACCGGCTTCATGATTTCACCGCGTAACCTATGCTTTTCCATTGGAATATCTGCCATTTCAGCATCATTTTCCTCGCCAATAATAATAATGACTGCATCAACATCTTTGTAAACTTGCATTTGCCAGCTAGCTTGTGTTACTAATTGCTCTCTTTGATAATTTTTAGCTAAATGTAATGAAATTTCATCATCAAAAAGATCAACATAAGGATATGCTCCTAATGAATACGCTTGATCAATCAACTCTGTTATTAAAGGCTTTGTGTTTAGATGACCACGTATTAATACCTTTTCACCTTTTTTCACTTTTACCGAGTGATTCAGAAGCACAGATGCTAAGTTTGTTATTCTTTCGTCTCTCATATGGACACCTTCTACTTTTAAATTTTTCGTTATGTATTTTCAGCTCTGATTAATATCCATGTTTACCAATCTTAAGCTTTAACTTCCTTTATGTAATTCAAGGCTTCTTCAACATGATCCTTTACCTTGACTTTTCTCCATTCTTTAATGATTTTCCCTTCAGGATCTATAATAAAAGTGGAGCGCTCAATTCCCATATATTCTTTACCAAAGTTCTTCTTTAACTTCCAAACTCCAAAAGCTTCAGCTAGTTTGTTTTCATCGTCAACTAATAGTTGAAAAGGAAGATCATGTTTTTCTTTAAACTTTAGATGTCTTTCCTGTGGATCTGGACTTACTCCCAAGATGACAGCATTCAAATCTGAAAAGCTTTGATGTTGATCTCTAAAATCACAAGCCTCTGTTGTACATCCTGGTGTCATGTCCTTTGGATAAAAATATAATACAACGTACTTTCCTTGATAATCAGATAACTTAACCTTTTCTCCGTTATCAGCTACTAACTCAATATTCGGTGCAGTGTTTCCAACCTCTATTGTCATATTTATCCCTCCAAGAAGTGTTTGTTACACTAAGCGTAACCAACTTTAGCCTTTCGTACAACTATTAACTATTTTTCGTTCCCTATAACTGTACGAGCTAAAAAAACAGCTGGCAGGATATAGCCTATTAATGCCTCAAGGACAGCTAGAAAACGTCCCACTCCTACAGGAACAACATCACCATAACCAACGGAAAATAACGTAACCGCACTAAAGTACAAAGAGGTTAAAAGATTATCAAAGTAACCATCAGAAATTGGTATTCCAGCTTCATGAAGAACCGGAATATTGCTTTGAATACAAATCAAATAAATCATTCCAAATCCAATTAGTAAAGAAAGATAAAGATATGTAATCATAATGATTGTCTCAAAAGAGAGAAAATTTCTTTGAAAGCAAATGATAACAACACTTTTAAAGCTCATGAATATACAAACAGCAATACATATACAAAATATAAGTCCCACATTGCTCCCACCCTACTCAAGAACACACTTTGTACAATATATACAAGCTTAAAGGAGGTTATGAGAGAAAACGAAAAGGGCCAGACAAACTGTTGTCTGACCCTTCAAATATATTTAGTTTCCAGCACCTCTATATCTTTTAACTCCTGCGTTCCAAAGAAAAACAGAAAGACAAAAAAAGACAATCCCCATGACAGGAGTAAGAAAAGAGTACACATACCACTCATCTTTTCCTAGGAAAAAAGCTGCAGGATAAACCCCTACAAAAGCAAAAGGTAAAATCCACGTTAACACAAACCGAATAACGGCATTATAAATATCAACAGGGTAACGACCATAGTTCCCGATATTGTACATCATCGGCATAAGAGATGTTCGTGCATCTGACCAAAATCCAATACTCGCTAATGAAACAAAAATACCTGCATAAACGAGTGCACCACTAATCACAAATATAATAAACAAGATAAAATCGTACCACTCAAAGCTTAATCCAAGCTGTACAGACGCATATCCCATAATAATAATTCCTGTGATTGCTCCAAACAGTGACTCAAGCTCCATTCTCTCAAGAATAACCTGAAAAAGACTATGAATTGGTCTAGTTAATATCCTGTCCATCTCACCTTTTACAATATATCTTTCATTAAAGTCCCAAATATTAAAAAATGCACCAAACACTGCAAAAGGAACTAGGAAAAACCCATATATAAAGATAATTTCATCCCTGGTCCACCCACTTAAAAATTGAGTATGACCAAATACTACAAGGATAAAGACCAAGTTTGTTACTTGAAAAAGCATATCAGATAATAGCTCAACAACCATGTCAGCTCGGTATTGCAGCCTTGTTTTCATATATTGTCCAATGTATTGTGTGAACATTGAAAAGTAAAACATTCCCTCAACCTCCCTGTATGATCATTCGTTTTTTTGCTAATATCCAGAGAATTTGAATTGGAAGAAGTAACACAAGTGCCCAAAACCCTTGTAACAATATTGACTGCCATACTTCATTTCCTGTAATACCTTCCGTAAAGATCATACTCGGAATATAACTTATTGCTTGAAACGGAAAATACACCATAATGTCTTGAGCCCACATCGGATAAAAGCTTATAGGTAGTAAAAGTCCCGAAAACAGATCAATAATAACCCGCTTCGCTCTCATTAATCCATCATTATTAAAAAGGAAAAAGGTTAGCATACCTGTTATTAAGCTAATTTGGGTATTCACAATAAAACTAAAGATTAGTGAGCTCGCAAATAAAAGCCATGTTGTTCCATTTGATGAAAGCTCCAATGGGAAAACAAGTGCAACAATGACCATTCCTGGTACAGAAAAGAAAAATAACCGAAAGACACCCTCACCAAATGCCTGCATTGTTTTCATGCCAAGATAATTATACGGCCTGATAAGCTCCACAGCCACCTTACCTTCCTTTATTTCAAGCGCAATCTCACGATCAATATTATTAAAATAAAAAGCTCTTGCCATCCAAGAAACTGCAACATAAGTAGTCATTTGAACCGCAGATAATCCCTCAATTGACTCTTTACCACCGTAAATCGCAGTCCATAAAAAATAATAAGCACCTATATTAATACTATAAATTAAAATCCCACTGTAATAATTTGTGCGATAAGCAAGCATCATTAAAAACCGAATTCTTATCATTTCAATATATTTATCCATTATGTCACCTCAGCTTGAAAGAGCCTCTCCCTTTTCATAAATGTTTCGAATGACTTCTTCTGTTGAGATTTCTTTTACACTTAGATCTTTAATCTGATGTGTACCAACAACCCGACCGATAAGTTCTGACATTTGTGCTTCCTTATCGCTTACAAACGCAGTCCAAACATTTAGTTTATCTCCTTTTTGCCATTGAACATCAAGGTCCTGAGTGATAAAAGTTAATTGTTCCTGTACAATTTCTTCCGCAAACTGAAATTCTATTTGTTTTCCTTCTCCCCAGTGAGACCTTAACTTAGCTAAAGCTCCGTCATAAATAACACTACCTTCATCAAGCATAATGACTCGTTCACATAACGCTTCAATATCGGATAAATCATGTGTAGTAAGAAGAATTGTTGTTTTATATTTTTCATTCATTTCTTTTAAAAACTGACGGATTTTCAATTTAACAAGAACATCAAGACCGATTGTTGGTTCATCTAAAAACAAAAGTGGTGGATTATGGATAAGTGCAGCTGCTAATTCACATCGCATTCTCTGCCCTAGCGATAGCTTACGTACAGGTTTATCTAGTAATGGCCCTATATCTAATGTTTCAATAACATGCTCCATATGCTCGTTATAATCTTTATCTGATACCTTGTACACTTTCTTTAGCAGGCGAAACGATTCTTGAACCGCAATATCCCACCAAAGCTGTGATCGTTGCCCAAAAACAACCCCAATTGACTGTACAAACTGTTCGCGTTCTTTATGCGGATTCATCCCATTCACAAGAACCTGACCAGAAGTTGGTGTTAAAATGCCCGTTAACATTTTAATAGATGTTGATTTACCTGCACCGTTTTCACCGATATAACCAACCATCTCACCCTGACCAACAGTAAACGTAACATCATTAACAGCTGGAATTGTTTTATATTGTCTATTTAATAAATCACGAAACGCACCCTTTAAACCTTGACGGCTAGAGTACGATTTAAATTCTTTACGTAATTGGTTTACCTCAATAATATTTGTCATTTTACGTCCCTCCAAATTTGACCACAACTTATTAGTCTATCTAAAAACAGCCATTTCAACAAATGGTATGCATTGGAATCTATTATAATCTGACATTTTTCAATGTAGACTGTATTCATGATAGAATAAACATTGTTCCAAGTTTGATACATCATAGGAGGATAAAATGGAATTTACTAAGTCACATAAATTACATGAAGAAGCACTAAAACATATTGTTGGAGGAGTTAACTCTCCTTCACGTTCTTATAAAGCAGTTGGTGGCGGCTCTCCAGTTGTCATGGAAAAAGCAAACGGAGCCTACTTTTGGGATGTTGACGGCAACAAGTATATTGATTATTTAGCTGCATACGGGCCAATTATTACAGGACACGCTCATCCACATATTACAAAAGCCATTCAAAAAGCGGCAGAAAATGGGGTTTTATACGGAACACCAACTCCTCATGAGATTACATTTGCCAAAATGCTTAAGGAAGCTATGCCTGCTATGGATAAAGTGCGGTTTGTAAACTCAGGTACTGAGGCTGTTATGACGACAATTCGAGTTGCACGTGCTTATACTGGTCGAGATAAAATTATCAAATTCGCAGGCTGTTACCACGGACATTCTGATCTTGTACTTGTTGCCGCTGGCTCAGGTCCTTCGACATTAGGAACTCCCGACTCTGCTGGTGTACCAAAAAGTATCGCTTCAGAGGTTATTACGGTTCCATTTAATGAAATCGAACCTTTAAAAGAAGCATTGAACAAATGGGGAGATCAAGTTGCTGCAATTTTAGTTGAGCCAATTGTAGGTAACTTCGGAATTGTTGAGCCTAAACCTGGGTTCTTAAAAGAAGTGAATGAGCTAGTTCACAACGCAGGTGCGCTTGTTATATATGATGAAGTGATCACCGCTTTTCGTTTTATGTATGGTGGAGCACAAGACTTTTTAGGTGTATATCCTGACTTAACCGCTCTAGGTAAAATCATCGGTGGTGGGCTTCCAATCGGAGCTTATGGTGGGAAGAAAGAAATTATGGAACAAGTCGCTCCGTTAGGGCCAGCCTATCAAGCCGGCACAATGGCTGGTAACCCAGCATCAATTCTATCTGGTATTGCTTGTTTAGAAGTACTTAAGCAACAAAATGTTTATGAAAACCTTGATGAATTAGGTGCCATTCTTGAAAAAGGTATATTAGCTCATGCTCGTACATATAATATCCCGATAACAATAAATCGTTTAAAGGGTGCATTAACGATTTATTTCACAGAGGAAAAGGTAACGAATTATGAGCAGGCAGAAAACACAGATGGTGAAATGTTTGCCAAGTTCTTCAAACTTATGCTTCAGCAGGGAATTAACCTTGCACCTTCTAAATATGAAGCATGGTTCTTAACAACTGCACATACAAAAGAAGATATAGAAGAAACTTTAAAAGCGGTAGAGGTTGCGTTCAGCAAGCTATCATAAAATAAACGTGAAAGACAGAGTACATGAGTACCCTGTCTTCACTTTTCTTTTTACCATTTTTCAGAATAGATGAACGTTTTAAATTTATGTAAAAAAGGGAAAGTGCATCTTGTAAATAGCACTAAATCGCTGTATAGTACGATATTGATTAAGTTCAAGAAAGGAATGTCACTAAACATACATGAAACTAGGTGCCCGTATCCTAAAAACAGGGATCGCTATTACACTTGCATTATTTTTAGCAACTGTCCTACAGTTGCCATCTCCGGCCTTTGCCGGTATTTCCGCTATATTCGCGATACAGCCGACAATTTATCGTTCTTATTTATCTATTATTGAGCAAGTTCAAGCAAATGTTATCGGCGCAGCGTTAGCAATTGGATTCGGTTTAATTTTTGGTTCCCATCCATTTGTTATCGGACTAACAGCAATCATTGTTATCGCAATAAATTTAAAACTAAAGATTGAAAGCACAATACCTGTTTCTCTTGTTACTGTTATCGCGATTTTAGAAAGCCCTGGTGAAGATTTCATTGAAATAGCATCCATTCGCTTTTTTACTGTAATGCTCGGAGTATTGGCTGCTTTTATTGTGAATCTAGTATTTATTCCGCCTAAATATGAAACAAAGCTTTACAACCTTGTCACATCTAATACAGAGGACATCATTAAATGGATTAGAGTGAATTTACGTCATGCTTCAGAACATAATGTACTAAAAGACGATATCGAAAAATTTAAAGAGCAAATGATAAAGCTTGATCAGCTTTATTTAAATTATAAAGAAGAGCGAAACTATTTTAAAAGAGAAACCTACTCTAAATCAAGAAAGCTTGTGCTATTCCGCCAGATGATTGTCACAACAAATAGAGCTTTAGATACCTTGAAGAAACTACACCGTTTTGAAAATGATCTCCATCATATGCCCGAGCACTTTCAAAAGGTCCTTGTTAAAGAATTGGATCATTTGTTGTATGTTCACGAAGAAGCATTACTTCGTTTTATCGGAAAAACAAAAACAATTCAATCAACTGAGTTGTTAGAAGAAGATAAATTTAATAAACAACATTTAATGGATGCTTATATGGAACTTCAACAAGATCAAAATTCTACTTACTTTTTTCATCTATTACCACTCGTTTCGACGATCATTGATTATAGCGAACAGCTTGAACACTTAGATACGCTCATCTACAGCTTCCACAGCTATCATAAGCAAGACAATGAAATTAAATTATCAGAAGAGTAGGGTTTAGCAGATGCTGACCCTATTTTTTGTTATGAAAATATAAAAGCACAATCTCCATAAGAAGATTGTGCTTTCACTAATCTAATTGCTGTATTTGAAATAATTTATAGTAATGACTTTGCTTATCCATCAACTCTTGATGTGTTCCTTCTTCTAACACGTTACCATCCTCAATCACGACAATTTTGTCAGAATGAGTGATTGTTGACAGGCGATGAGCGACAATAAAGGTTGTGCGTTCTTTTGCAAGGTTCTCAAGTGCTTCTTGAATAAGATGCTCACTTTCTAAATCAAGCGCTGAGGTAGCTTCATCTAAAATAAGTATTGGTGGATTTTTCAAAAACACCCTCGCAATGGATACCCTCTGTTTTTGTCCACCTGATAATTTAACTCCTCTTTCACCAACTTTAGTATCATATCCTTTTGGTAACTTTGTAATAAAGTCATGTGCATTGGCTGCTTTCGCTGCTGCAACGATCTCCTCTTCAGATGCCCCAGGCTTACCGATAAGAATATTCTCTCTCACAGTATTACTAAACAAGAATGTATCTTGAAGCACCATCCCAATTTGTTCTCTGAGACTTTGCGCTTCATAATCTCTAATATCAATTCCATCAAGTAAAATTCTTCCACCTGTAACATCATAAAAACGTGGAAGTAAGCTAACAAGAGTTGATTTACCTCCTCCACTCATCCCAACTAGTGCAAGAGTTTCACCTTTTTTCACCTTCAAAGATAACCCTTCGATAATAAGCGCTTCATCCTCCTGATAGCGGAAGGATATGTCCTGAAACTCAATTTCTCCTTTAACTCCATCAGCCTTTTTAGCATCTGGTTTATCTACCACTTCATATGGAACATCAATAAATTCAAACACGCGATCCATAGAGGCAAAGGCCTGTGTTAAAGTGGTTGAAGAATTAATTAGTCTACGCAACGGATTATATAGTTGTTCAATATAAGCGATAAACGCAACCATTGTACCTATTGTTAATTGCCCTTGAATAACTTGATACCCGGCAAAAGTGATAACAATTAACGGTGCAATATCAGTTAACGTGTTAACTACGGAAAAGGTTTTGGCATTCCAGCTAGTATGGGTAAGAGCTTTTTCTAGAAAATTTGCATTTTCCTTCGCGAACTGCTTCTGCTCAAATTCCTCCGTAGCAAAGCTGCGAATAACAGGCATACCCTGAACTTCTGCAAGAGCCTGTGAGCGAACTCTTGTTAAGTGTCGTAATCTTCCGTAAAAGTATTTAACAGACAAACCATAAAGTGGAAAAAGAACAATTGAAACTAATGTAAGTTTTACATTCATTGAAAACATAATCCCAACGGCAATAATGATCGTCACAACATCAAGCCAAACATTCATCAGACCTGTTATGACGAAATTCTTTGTTTGTTCTACATCATTTATAACACGTGAGATAATTTCTCCAGCTCTTGTATTGGCATAATATCGCAAGCTTAATTTTTGTAGATGAGTGAAAAGTTGATCTCTTATATCATACAAAATTTTACTTGCTGTCCATTGTGCAAAGTATTGCCGATAGTACTCGACAGGTGGACGAATGACAACAAATAAAACAAACATAAAGCCCATAATGGTTAATAATTCTTTTGTTTTTTCTGCTTCTGTGCCGTTTCCGCCAATGATATTATCCACAACATGCCTAATTAACAGCGGCAATAATAACGGAATAGAAAACTTAATAACTCCAATAATAATCGTCCCTATAATTTGTAGACGATAAGGCTTTACAAAAGCCAAGTATCGTTTAACTACCCCCAAAAAAATCCCCCGTTTCTAATCTAACGCCAAACATTCGGTTCACGAACTAAAGCTGGTCATAGTAAGTCTTACTTGCATTGATACTCTTTCGTCCAGCTCAATATGAATCGTTTTACAATAATTAAAAAGGCTGACCCCATGAGTCACCCTTATTACATTTACTATTTTACGTATGTTAAATATCGTTCATACCACTCGTCAATAAATTCAGGTGCAAATGGACCTTTTTTCTGTCGAATCCAACGAAGTAATGTTTCGAGGTTTTTTCTTAAGATGAGATCAATAACTTCTGGATAATTCATTAGCTTACTATGCAGCTCATATTCATCTTCATCCAAAATTGTATATGTCATATCTGGATAAACCTTCACATCAAGATCATAGTCAATATACTTTAATGCTTCATCATCCCATACAAAAGGCGAACTAATATTACAGTAATAATATACTCCATCTTCTCTAAGCATACCTATAATATTAAACCAATGTCTGGCATGAAAATAGCAGATCGCCGGCTCTCTTGTCACCCATGTTCTACCGTCTGATTCCGTAACAATAGTTCTGTCGTTCCCACCAATAATACAGTGCTGAGAACCCTTCAATACAGTTGATTCTTCCCAGACTCTATGAATGTAGCCATTATGTTTATAACTATGAATTTGAATTTTGTCTCCTTCCCTGGGAAAGCCCACTTTTCTCCCCTTCTTTCGATTGGTTGCTTCGTGAAATCTATTTCACAACGTCTTCACCTTATATAGTTCCTTTCATTATAACGTTTGTCAGGGAAAAAAGAAAATAAAAGTGTTATAACTGTAAGGTTATATACTGTTTTGCAGGTTAGAATTATATGATAAGGGCGATTGGGAAGCTATTTTTTATAATAAGGCTAGTTCATATTCGAGGGTTTTGTTGTTCATATACTTGATGAACGACATTCCACTTCTTTTCCTCCTTCGTTTTGTCGTTCATACACCCAATGAACGACATTCCTCTTTCTTTTCCTCCTTCGTTTTGTCGTTCATACACCGATGAACGACATTCCACTTTCTTTTTGTCTTCATATTGTCACTCATTCACCCTAACATCTAAACACTCCGCTCCACTCCTGCTATTGAACTTACTTTTCTCCAGAAGCAATAAAAAATCCAGCATAAATAAATGCCGGAATCGGAGTTAATTATTTTATTGAAAATGTTTCATGAAACAGTCTCAAACTTCTGATCTTCGTAAGACTGAATAACCTCTTCTGTTTGTCTTTCAAAGACTTGTTGAATTTTATTTAATTCTTCTTTCATTTGTGCGATTTCATCATGAATGGATTGGAGTTTAGCTTCGTCTTGTAGGGCAGCCAGTTGAGTTTTTATATCCTGACATCTTTCAATTTCTGACTGTAGGTATAATAATTTATCCATGGTTTTTAATTGCTCACCTACTAGTTGATCAAAATTCATGTTTATTCTCCTTTCAATAGAGATTCATAATCACTTTTGTATATTAAATTCTTCATAAATTTTTTTGATCCTTTGACTAGTTATGTAGAGGAACCGAAACTTTTGTCGTTTTAGAAAAATATCTCCGATGATTCGAAACCGCCCAAGCTTAAGCACAAAAGAAAAGACACCTCTCCACGCTGTGGGAAAGGTGTCTTAGAGCTTTAGCTAATTAAGAATTTTGGTTTTTGTTAGCTTCAGCTTGTTGGTTTTGTTGTTTAACTTGTTGTACGTTAGTTTCGCTCGCAAATTCAGTACCAAATTGACCTGCACCAGCTTGGCTACCTTGAGCACTTTGAGCGTTTTGTTGTTTTACATGTTGGATGTTAGTCCCTGATGCTGTTTTACCAGTTTGGAAATTGTTCTGTGCCATTCGATATCACCTCCACGAAATATAGATTGTCCTAGAGGTGAATTTAATATCCAACATATTTTAAAAAAAATTTAAATTAAATTTTTATTGAGACTCTAAGCCTTTAGTGCTCACGTTTCAGCCTAAACGAGCAAAGAACGGCCCCCATCAACAATAAGCGTTTGACCTCTGATCATTGACGCTTTGTCCGTTAATAAAAACTCAATAGCATTAACCATATCTTCTATTTCAACCATTCTTCCTGCTGGAGTATTCTTCCTTGCATCCTCCAATAGCTCATTACGGTTCGGGAAATGCTTTAAAGCATCCGTGTCAACAGCTCCACCTGAAACGGCATTTACAATAATGTTTTTCGGGGATAATTCTACAGCTAAGTATCTTGTAAGAGCTTCTAATGCTGCTTTAGAAACACCAACTGTTGTGTAGTTTTCTAAATATCTAATCGAGCCAAGTGAGCTTGTACTAACAATGAAGCCCCCTCCATTTCTCTCCATTAGTTTTGCCGCTTCTTGTGCACAGAAAAGAAGAGCTTTACTATTAATGTTCATTGTCCAATCCCAATGACTTTCTTCTAATTCCATTGCAGGCTTTTGAACACCTGATGCTGCATTATTTACAAACACATCAAGTCTGCCAAACTCCTCATCAATTTGTGAAAATAACTCTTTTATTTTTTCCGGCTTTCCTACATTAGCCTTAACCGCAATAGCTCTTACGCCCAATTTTTCAATTTGTTCAACTACCTCTAATGCAGCCGTTTTGCTTCGTGCATAGTTCACAACAATGTTATAACCTTTTTCTGCCAAACGAATGGCAACTGCTTTTCCAATTCCTCTACTACTACCTGTAATAAGTGCTACTTTATTTTCTTGGGTCATTTTGTCAACTCCTTAAAATTAAACAATCGAATAGATGTTATTATTGTATCAGATAATATAATGAAACTTCTATGAGATAGAAGTCTTGATGAAAAAGAACACATCTCGTCATTTAGAGGAGGATGTTTTATGTATGTTGGTCGTGATATGACTGAATTATCGATGATGTCAAAGAAAGAGTGGAAAAAAGAAGAACTTGCCCACTTCCACCACTCTCTTCAACAAATGGTTCCTTATCTTAATGTTGAAGGACAAACCATTCACCGTGAAATTATTGAAGAAATTGAAGCTCGTGGCGGCTTAAAAAGAAATGAAGCTGATTATACTCATGGAACTAGAGTTCAATATGATTAAAACCTTTGGGTCTGACTAAGATTTGTCAGACCCAAGGTATATTTTATATATTTTTTGATGTGATACAGGAAAGGCGTACTTTTCTAGCTCTTTTTCTGTTACAGCAATAAGTTGATCATTTGGAATGTTGTTTACTTCACCAATAAAAATAGATATATTCCAAATTAAATGTGAAAAAACATGTTCTACAGTACCGGATAACTCTAAAAGTTCAACATCTGCACCATAAGTTGAAAGTAAAAACTCTTGGAGCTGCTTCCTATAAGTGTTACCTGCTTCTTGTTGAACTTCCATATTAGGATATTCCCAAAGGTTGGCTAACAAGCCTGTAGATGGTCTTTTATGAATATACAATCTTCTATCCTGATCATATAAAACAGCTGCCGCCATTTGAAGCGGTTTTGGTTTCTTTTTCTTACTTTTAATCGGGAGCTCAGCTTGAACCCCTTCTTCAAAAGCAGAGCAATGTTCCCTAACAGGACATAAAAGACATGAAGGGGAAGTAGGTGTGCAGATTAGTGCACCCAGCTCCATCACTGCTTGGTTGAATGATGAGGGATCTTCCTTTGATATTATCTGATAAGTTGTCTCTTCAAAAATCTTCCTTGTTTTCGGTTTTGCAATATCATCCCAAATGGATAAAATTCTCGAGAAAACCCTCATCACATTACCGTCGACAGCTGGTTCCGGAATATTATAAGCAATACTAAGAATCGCTCCTTTTGTATAAGGACCTACTCCCTTCAGCTTAGAAATTTCTTCAGGAGTATTAGGGACAATACCCGAATAAGATTCATTCACTTCTTTAACAGCTGCATGAAGATTTCTAACCCTTGAATAGTATCCAAGTCCTTCCCAGGCTTTTAATACTTCTTCCTCATTTGCAGCAGCTAATGCTTCTATTGTGGGAAATTTATCTACAAATGCATTAAAATATGGAATAACAGTATCAACTCTTGTTTGCTGAAGCATAATCTCGGACACCCAAATTTTATATGGATCCTGGTCTTTACGCCAAGGTAAATCCCTTTTTTCAGCTAAATACCAGGCAATTAAATCTTGTTGGAAATCTTGAATTGAAAAATCGATCAATTTATTATTTAGTTCATTTATCATTAGATTTTTCCTCCGGATGTTAAATTACAGGTTAATCGGGAAAAGATAATATTAAGATATCATTTAATTAGAGACACTCATCTCTAAAAGTAGGACACGACTTATTATTATATAACAATTTAAAAAATCAAGAGATTTATTCACATTGGACAATATTTTCACATATAAATTCAATGAAATCTTTAAGGATTCTTCTCCCAAAAGAGATTTTCCTCTTGAGCCATAACAAGGAGGTACATGACTTTGGATACAGGAACACATGTGGTTATGGGAATAGCATTAGGTGGTTTAGCCACTCTTGATCCCGCAGTTGGCATTGATAATCCAACTGCACAAGCTGTTATGTTCGGAACAATTATCGGATCACAAGCTCCTGATCTTGATACAATATTAAAGCTAAGGAACAATGCAAAATATATAAGAAATCATAGAGGAATTACCCACTCTATTCCTGCTATTGTTCTATGGTCATTTTTAATTACAGGAATATTAACAATTTTTATACCTGAAAGTAATTTACTTCATTTGTACCTTTGGACTTTACTTGCTATTGTTCTGCACGTTTTTGTGGATATTTTTAATGCGTACGGAACACAAGCACTCCGTCCATTTTCAAAAAAGTGGATTGCGCTTGGCATTATCAATACATTTGATCCTTTTATCTTTTTTACACATGTAGTTGGAATTATTATTTGGGTGTTAGGTGGTCATCCAGGTTACACCTTTCTTACTGTTTATGGCATATTGATTGGTTATTATTTAGTCCGCTTTATCATGCAAAGAAATATTATCCATCGTTTGCATAAACTCATTCCGAATATAGAACAAATCATTATTTCTCCCACGATGAGGTTCAGACAGTGGCATATTGCGATTATGACAGATAAACACTTTCATGTTGCCAGATCTGTTAATGAAGAAATCATTATTTTAGACGAATTTGAACGTGTACCTGTTCCGCAAACTGAAGTGATAAAGGCTGCGGAAGAAGATGATAATATTTCAGCTTTTTTATCTTTTTCTCCTGTTTATCGTTGGGAGGTTGACGAATTTACAGATCATTATGAGGTAAGATTTATTGATCTACGCTATCGAAGTAAAGGATATTATCCCTTTGTTGCGATCGTTCAACTTGATACAAACTTAAATATCGTGAGCTCCTATACAGGCTGGATTTTTAGTGAAGAAAAATTACGAAAAAAATTGGAGCTTATACCTGAATAAATGCTTGAAAGGCTGATTTCGTGTCAGCCTTTCTAATTTAAACAAACGTTTAATTGAGTAAATTTTTAACATCTAGATCAAAACGAACATTTTTAACATACTGTACAATAATATAATTACAAACTCTACGAAAATGAAAATGATGATTTAATTAATGCTTTAAATAGTCATCATTGTTCAATAAGTGACTATATTTTGGATTAGTTGCTACAAAATCATGAAGTTTGTCACCGTAATGAGTAATTAACTGTCTAACAACCTGTTCCGTCATCTCTTTTCCTTTGTAAGTTCTTCCTGCCTTTGCTTGGGTGGATTCAAAATCTTCCCACAACAGTTCCACCCATGTTCTTGCTTGTGCATAAGAAAGGCTATTGTTTTTACTTAATAACTCATTTGTTAACCGTTCAAAATATTCTTCCATAATTATCACCTCTAGGTAGGATTCGCTACTAATAATTAAACATTCAAGGTCCATACTATAAATACGCTTAAATTAATGAAGCTATTGATGATGACATGGAGGGGATTGTGTTGCGTAACAAAGAAAAAGGATTTCCAAATATGAGTAACAACAAGTTTGAAGGCGAGCCAAGAGCAAAAGCTGAATTTGCATCTAAACGAGCAAATGGCACAATAAATACTCATCCACAAGAACGGATGAGAGCATCTGGTCAACGCGAAAATCCTTATTCATAAAAAAACTCATTAACAATACTTGCGGAGGTGCTACGTAATATGGGTACAAATCGAAAGAAAAAATTCTATGATAATTTGTATTCTAATGCATTTAGTCAACCATGGGCTAACCCAAAACATTCGCATGCTCAAGTTAATGGAGAAACACAACAAACCCAAGACCTCATCATTCTAGAAAGACAAACCCGAAAAAGATCATAACTTGAATGGGGCTGACATTATTGTCAGCCTCAGCTTGTAGAGAAAGTGGGTGTTTTTCTCTACAGGCTTTTTTATTTTCTAAAAATGTTTTTATAAATAGTAATAATTTTCTTAAGCCAACCAAAAGAAAAAGCTTCTCACACACCTAGCTTAACTTAGCTAGGTGTGTGGCAATCTTTTTCATATTCTGGCAAGCAGCGGTGAGAAGCACCTGCTCACTTGCATTCCTTAATCCCCGTAACCGGCAGTAGCGAAGCCCATGCAATTCTTTTGAATCTGCAAAGCTTCGCTCTACCTTTTCTTTTCTAAATTTATATAGTTCTTTCCCAGATGGGGAAAGGCGATTTAATCTAACTTGATCTTTATGATCTTCCCAAACATGTCGAGTTACTACTTTTTGGTTGTTTTTCGACCTTGTACACTGTGAGAGTAGAGGACATGTTGCACATTTCTTGGGATCAGATTTATATTCTCGATATCCCTCTCTTGTAGTTGTTCGATAAGTTAACTCATCCTTATTTGGACAAATATATAGATCATTCTCTCTATCATATGTAAATTTCCATTTAGGAAACAAACCTTTGGTTGGTTTAAATCTTCTATGAGCAATTACTCCAAATATGTTTCTATCCGATAATCCCTTACAAACAGCACTAGTTAGATATCCTGAATCCAAAGCTGAAGCTTCTACTTTAAAACCAAATCGCTCGATTTGACGGTCAAGTCTTGATAAATAAGGAACAGAATCATGGACATTACCTGGTGTAACATACGCATCAGTTATAATATTGAATTTAAAGTCTGTCGTTCGATGATCTAGGTAACAGAACATTTCCTGTTTGTTATCTCTAGACATAAATCCACTTTCAGGATCTGTTGAACTTACACGTATTTCCTTAGTTTCCTTCACCTCCTCTCTTTCTTTCAGAGCTTTTTTCCATGTTCTTTACGATCTTGTTCAATAGCTTTATTTAAGTCTTCAATATAATCTCTAGTCTCAACCTCAACCGTTTCTCTAGTGAATTTGTGTTTATTCGCATTAGCTTTTAAATGAGTAGAATCTGTAAAGAGAACTCTTCCTCCTACCATACGATGTTCCATTGCCTGAAAGACAATCTCATCAAAGATTTCTTGGAATATATTTGTTTCTTTATAACGAGTTCTACGATTCCAACTTATTGTAGAATGATGAGGAACTCGATCAGATAATTTCAATCCTAAAAACCATCTATAAGCAATATTCATTTTAATTTCTTCTTCTAATTGTCTCTCAGAGCGAATTCCATATAAATAGCCAACAAACATCATTTTAAAAAGAACTAAAGGATCAATTGAAGGGCGTCCATTATCCTCACAATAATAAGGTTTTACCTTTTCAAGAATGAATGAAAAATCTATATATTTATCTATTTTTCGAAGCAGATGATTTTCAGGAACAAGGTCATCTATTACTATAAATTCAACTTCATTTTGTGTGTTTTCTCTTGTATTGAACATAAATATCACCATCCCCAATTTGTTATATATATTATACCAAATTAACGCGGTGAAAAGTAAAAGTAATCAGACAAAATAATAGGCTGCCGAGGTTTCTCGACAGCCTGGGGCTGACATTATTGTCAGCCTTTTATTAACATCGCAATTGGCAATGCTTCTTCATGATCTGGTGAAGATAATCGATATCCCCATGCAAAGATCCCATTCATATAATTTATTTTAAAGAACTCACCGGGTGCTCCATCAATTTCATAAACATCTTCAGACTTAAATTCATTTGGATCAAGAAGATACGATTTTGCCATCGTCATTTTCCGTTCTAAAACAGCAAACTCATTTACAATTCCTAATTGCTCAGCTTTTCGTGCTTTTTCCTTTAATGCTGCGATTTCACTTTTCAATTCATACTCAGTCATTTCACTATAACGCTTAGTATTCACAACCATTTCCCCTTGCTTAAATTAATCTTCATTTAAAAACTTTTCAATTAGATCTATCGCGAAACCTTTTCTGTATAAAAACTGTTTCATTTTCATTTTGTATTGATAAGGATCTTCAGTTTGATATTTTTTCTTGCCTTTTTCAGCATGCTTAACTAATGCTAACCACTCTTCAGATTCATCTTGCTCATAATCGACTTCCTCTAACGCAATCGAAATGATGTTATAGGGAAATCCTTTTCTTAGTAGATGCTGCTCTATTTTCTGCTTAAGCTGAATGGTTGAAAGCTTATTATTTTTTTTCAAGAGCTTTTCAGCATGAGCAATGGCTTCTTCAAGCTGCTCACCTTGATCATATTCTTCCAAGACCTGTTCAATTATAGATTGTCCAATTCCTTTCATAACCAATTCACGGGTTAGTATAGTAGGACCTTTCCCATTGGTTTGCTTCTGAGTCCGGACATAGGCTAGTGCAAATTCCAAATCATCTACATAGTTATATTCTTTTAATTTAAGGATAACTTCCTTTATTACCGATTCATGATATTCTTTTTTCGCCAAATAATCCTCTACTTCTTTAACTGATCGCATACGATAACTTAGGAACTCTAATGCTTTATTATAAGCTTTCTTTCTATCATCTCCATATTTTATCTCAACGATATCAAATTCATCTAGTTCCTTGCCTTTTTGAAGATTATGTTTTATTAGAATGTCTTGATCAACGCTAAAAGCAAACTTTTCCCCTGTACCATCATCGAGAAAAATATTATACCGATCATCAGATTGCTTTTGTGTTGTAATTTTTGTAATAATTGCCATGTTAATCACCTACTCATAACTTGTTATAGCACATTCAAATGAGGTTATTTTTAAAAGAAAGGGTATAAATGAAAGAGATACACCAATTTAACATAACTATTCATCAAAAAGGAGTTAAATTTATGAAAATTGCCATTTCAGGTGGAACCGGCTTTGTCGGGAAGCATCTTACCCGATATTTTATAAGCAAAGGTTATTCTGTTTATATTTTAACACGAAGTAAAAAAACTTCTTCAGAAAATAATCTGCATTACGTTCAGTGGTTATCAGAAAACTCAAATCCAATCACAAGCTTAGAAGATGTAGACGTAGTAATTAATTTAGCTGGAAAAACCATTAATACCAGATGGACAGAAAAAGCAAAAAAAGAGATTGTAGACAGTCGCGTCGAATCTACTAAAGCCATATATTCTATAATAAATAGCCTTAAAAAAAAGCCGTCTGTTTTTATAAACGCAAGTGCGATTGGAATATACGGTACATCTGCAGAGCAAACTTTCACCGAAACATCTAATCACAAAGGAACAGATTTTCTAGCAAAAACAGTTGAGGTTTGGGAAAAGGAAGCTAACAAAATGAATGAACTTGGTGTAAGAACAGTATTAACAAGATTTGGGATTGTTCTTGGAGAAGAAGGAGCACTACCAAAGATGATTTTACCTTATAAACTTTTTGCAGGCGGTCCTCTAGGTTCTGGCCAACAGTGGGTGTCTTGGATTCATATTGATGACCTTGTTCATCTTATTCATCATATTATTCACACCCCTAAGATTACAGGTCCTGTAAATGCAGTGGCTCCGAACCCAGTTCAAATGAATCAGTTCGGAAAAACAATTGCAAAAAAACTACAACGTCCACATTGGTTGCCGGCTCCTTCGTTTGCATTAAAAGCTGTGTTAGGTGAAATGAGTCTCTTAATATTGAAGGGTCAACGCGTGTTACCTGAAAAAGCGTTAATTAGTCATTATGAATTCATATACCCCTCTCTTGATAAAGCTTTAGGTGACATATTAAAATCTCAATAATGCCTTGCCTAAAGGTTCCATGTGATAAAAATTCATTTTAAAAAGAAAGAGAATGAAGCCAGCTATGAAATCTACACTTTTTAAACAAGCAACAGTTTATCCTGTTGTTTCACCTGTTTTGTATGAAGCCGATGTTTTAGTTGAAGATGGTAAAATTGTTGCGATTGGTAAAAACCTAGAACCGAATGCAGAAGCAGAGATCATTATATGTAAAGACAAGTTTCTTTTCCCTGGATTTATTGATGTGCATACACATTTAGGTCTATATGATGAAGGTACTGGCTGGGCAGGAAATGATGCTAATGAGACAATTGAGCCTCTTACACCACATATAAGAGCATTAGATGGAGTACATCCATTAGATCCCGCCTTTAAAGATGCAATAAAGTATGGCATAACAACAGCGCATGTTATGCCTGGCAGTGCAAACGTTATAGGTGGTACAACCTCTGTTATTAAGACGTTTGGAATGAACATTTCTAAAATGGTTATTCAAGAAACTGCCGGCTTAAAGATTGCTCTTGGAGAAAATCCGAAGCGTATGCATAGCCACGGAAACAAGGAGTCCATTACCCGAATGGGAATTATGGGAATGCTTCGTGAAGCATTTTACAAAGCAAAACATTGTGATGAAAAAGAGGACTTCCGCTCTATTCCAATAAAAAAAGCATTGCAACGTGAAATACCAGTTCGTATCCATGCTCATCGTGCAGATGACATTATGAGTGCGATTAGATTCGCGGAAGAATTTAATCTAGACTATCGAATTGAACATTGTACAGAAGGGCATTTAATTGCTGAAGAATTAATAGGTAAAGGAGCAAAAGTATGTGTTGGACCTACTTTAACAAGAAAATCTAAGATTGAATTAAAAAACAAAAGTTGGTCAACATATCAGGAACTTTCTCAAAGAGGCGTAGAGGTTTCCATAACAACTGATCATCCTTATACGCCAATTCAATACCTTAATCTTTGTGCTTCATTAGCTGTTAGAGAAGGATTTAACGAGCAAAAGGCATTAGAAGGAATTACCATTACAGCTGCACGTAATTTAAGAGTTGCAGATAAAGTAGGCAGTATTGAAATTGGTAAAGATGCTGACTTGGTGGTTTGGAATTATCACCCTTTTCATTATTTAGCAAAACCTGAGCTAACCATGATCGATGGGGATATTGTCTTTAGAGAAAACTAGTAAGCTTGACTAGTCTTGAAAGAAGAATAAATCCCTTAAAACTCACAGATAAAATATGACAAATAAATATTATACCGATATTGTTTTTTCCTCATTCCCTTGTGATAACCTATTTATTTTCACTGCTTCCTAGTAAAGGGTTAAACCGTGTTAATTACTACGCATTGTTGTCAGAATATTTTACCAAAACTTTTAAAATGCACGTATATTAACAACTATTTTACGATATAAAAAAAAATTTTTAAATTCGACAAAAAAGGAGTATCTTTTTCAAATAAAATGCCGTATTATACTCCATGGAAGTAACATTAAAAGTGAATTCACCATTGTCTTCACTTTGATTAAAAGCTAATATAAACAACTAAATCTAGTAATGGGAAGGCAAATGGTGCGCCACCAGCTATTCTGGTTCTAGTGGGTTCGATTCCCACCCCGAAATTTTTTGAATGTAAGGCAACATAAAAAATTTCGAGGGTGGAGACGACCATATCACGTGGAGTCTGCCCTCAGGTTGGAGGGATCCAGATGCTAAAAAAACGTGATATTTATGATAGTCAAACACTTTATGAACACATGATTCACCCTGAAGTCTTCCCTTTTGTGCGTCATAAAGCAAATTCTTTTGAAGAATATTTATTTTTAACAAAACAAACGGTTGAGGCTGAAGAACGAGGTGAATTGATTTCACGTACCATTTTAGATGAATGGGGATCTCCAATCGGTACAATCAGTTTGTTTGATATTCAGGATAAAGCGGGGTTCCTTGGAACTTGGATTGGAAAGCCATATCATGGTAAGGGCTACAACAAACTTGCAAAAGATGCGTTTTTCAATGAACTTTTTTATGAATTAGATATTGAAACAATTTTCTTAAGAATTCGAAAACAAAATATTCGCTCAACAAAGGCTGCAGAGAAGCTTCCTTATGTAGTATATGCGAATGAAACAAGAGCACACTTACTTGAACAAATAAACAACGGCGAAGATATTTTTAACCTATTTGAAATTTCAAGAGATCAATATACAATCTACACATATCACAATGCTTCTGAAACTGACGAACAACATCTTAAAGAAGCTTAATTTAACCACAGGTGAAATTCCAATGAATTTCACCTGTTTTGTTTTTTTCCTACATCTGTATGAATAAACTTTATGATGTCAAAACTAATCATGATACTACATTTTGGAAGGATGATTATGATGGCATCAGAAAAAAAGAAAAGAGATAAATCTAAAAGTACTCTTTCAAGCATGCAAGAAGTAACCTATTCCCGTGAGTTTAAGAATGCTGATCGAGCTGGTGGATACATAAGTAAACAAAGACACTAACTTCCAACATGAAATGATGAAAAAAAGCCATCCTAAGTTTGAACAAGTTGTTCAAAATTTTTTAGGGGGGCTTTTTTTATGGGTAGAGGTCATAAACATAATCATAAAGCACGAGATAAAAACTCTTCATCACTTCCACAAACACCAAAAAATTTAAAAAGAGATGGTATTGACGAGGAATTTTCAAGGGAACTAGCCGACCAAAACGATATTGAGGCTCAGGCAAGAGCAAAAGCAGCTGATCAAAGACAACGCGCAAATAGAAATTAATAATATGTATGTGGATAAGGAAGTGGGAATCCCCACTTCCTTTTTATTTCCCGTGGATAATTTGTGGATATTTCAACATGATAATTGTGGATAATGTGGATAAACATGTTAGTATCTTTGTTTATAGTATCTTATTATCCACAATTAACTGTTTATATTATAAATAATAGCTGCTGTTTATAATGTGGATAATGTGAATAATTAATTGTGTTAACAACCTTCCGCTTCTGCCCATACCTTTATTGATGATAAATATATTTTAGAAATCATTCCTTTAACTGAAATTGCTTACCATGTTCGATCAAATGTAACAACTGATAACAGGCTATATGGTGCAAATGCCAATAGTGCAGCAATTGGAGTGGAGTTATGTCATGGAGGTACAATCAATTTCCAAGAAGCATATAATCGCTATATATGGTATCATGCCTATCTTTGTGACAGATTTAATTTAGATCCTAGTGCAGATATAGTTGCACATGCCACACTTGATCCAACAAGAAGAACTGACCCAATCGGGATATTACGTAGTAACGGTATTTCTTGGTCCATGTTTATTGATGATGTATCCGAAGCATTAAGTAATTTTAATGGGGCAGCAACACCAACTGAACAAAATGAAACACCTCCTACTCCAGTGGTAAAAGGAACTTCTGTTACCTTGCCGATTGGTGAAGGTGACTCCGGCTCTTTTGTTCGAGATATTCAACAACAACTGATCAGAGCAGGTTACCGTTTACCTCGCTACGGAGCAGATGGAGTTTTTGGTGAAGAAACAGAAAATGCAGTAATGAGATTTCAAAGAAACTTTAATTTAGCTGTTGATGGATTAGTAGGCCCAAATACACTTTCCAAATTACAACAAGTAAATCAACAAAGAATATCAGCACCAGACTTCCCACTACCATCAGGAATTCTACGACGTGGAAGTGAAGGAGAAGGAGTTAGGCAAGTTCAACGTGCTTTAAAGCAAATCAACTTTGATCCAGGTTCAATTGATGGTATATATGGTCCTAGAACAGAAAATGCAGTGAGAAGATTTCAACAGATGTACGCAGCTCTTGCAGATGATGGAATATACGGTCCAAACACAAGAAAGTATATTCGTATGGAATTAGAAGATTAGTTCATTAAAATATGAATAACAAACCAGATCAGAACATAAATTAATACTACATCACAGAATAAACAACAGGATCTTAAGAAAGCACGTCGCTCATATAGAGTGGCGTGTTTTTTTAAGTAGATCCCGGTATCTTACTGCTTCCTTAAAATCAAAGAAGATCTAACAACAAAGTGTTAGATCTTCTTACTAATGTTATACTTCAGCCAATTCTCCTCGATATAGCTCATTCTTTCTTACATTAATATTTAACTCCTTTGCAAGCTTCTTTAACTCCCTTTCTTCCCGTTCCGTCACGATCGATACAACAGTCCCTGAAGCACCTTGTCTTCCTGTTCTACCAGATCTATGTACATATTGAGAGCTTGTAGATGGTAAGTCATAATGAATAACATGTGTAAGTTCTGCTATATCTAAACCTCTTGCAGCAACATCTGTTGCAAGTAAAAGTCCTTGCTTTTCTGTTCGAAGACTTTTTAACGCAGCTTCTCTTTCCTCTTTTTTGGTGTCACTATGCAATAGATATACATCCACTCCTTTGTAATCGAGCTTCTCTCCTAATACACTTAAATTTCCAATATCCTTAACAAATCCTAATGCTTTCATAGGAATATTCTTCACGAGTTTTTCCATAATGAGTGCTTTTTCTCTTTGTTCACAAACAAGATAAACATGATCAACTTTTCCAGTTGGTACTTCTTCCTTTCCAACCTTTATTATCTCAGGATCCTTTTTCATTAGATCTCTTGCTTTCGATTCAGTACTTTCATTTAAAGTTGCTGAAAAAAGTACTACTTGTCTTTCATTAAGAGTTGTTTTCACAATATCATGTATTGTTTTTTTGTGTTCAGGGATTAAAAGCTGATCTCCTTCGTCAAGAACAATAGTCTTTACTTCATGCATTTTTAATTTTTTCATTTTAATTAATTCATAAATTCTTCCTGGTGTACCAAGGATGATTTGTGGACTTTTTTTCAGCTTATCTATCTGTCTTTTTACATTTGCTCCTCCGATAAATGATGCACTTGTAATTCCACTACCTTCTGACCATTTCTTTACTTCGTCGAAAATTTGCATAACAAGCTCTCTTGAAGGAGCAAGGATAACCACTTGTGCTGCTTTTCTATTTACAGCTATTTTATTTAATAATGGTAGCACATACGCTAATGTTTTCCCTGTTCCAGTTGGGGATTCGGCAATCACATCTTTTCCTTCAAGTATTTGTGGAATAGCTTTAACTTGAATCGCCGTAGGATTCATAAATTCTGCTTTTGACCAATTAGATTGAATAAATGGCTCAAGCTCTTGTAAAAAATTCTCTAGTGTCATAATTGTAACTCTCCTTTACTTTTACCGCTTTATGTAACTATTATGATTAGACTGTTTGTGCACACACATTCAGTTGTTCTCACTCATTTAAAAAGTCATAATAATAGTATTATTCCCTTTTTAGCTATCATTTAAAAAGTCAGTATCATTAGTATAGCTTTTTTTCCCTGAAGAGAAATAACTATTCGTCATATTTCCCCAGAAATAATTTAATTTCTACAAGATTTTCTTTTTATCAAATTAATACATTATCTTTCTAACTTTTTCTTATCTTTTTATGTATAGAAATCTCTTAATAAGGGAATAGTAATCGTACATCCCCCCTTTACTATATATTGAAAAAGCCTCCTGATGGAGGTTTTTTTCCTTTTACCTCTGAACATCTATTTTTATTTAATTCTTATAAAATTTGTTACATTTTATACTAGATTTTAAGTCTTTATAATTGATGAGAATTCCTTCCTACCAAATGTCGATTTACAGACATCCCTTAACCATGTTTCTTTCCAAAATGACACCTTCTTTATTTTTTTCGCATTTTATGTTTACATCACATCAAATTAGGGTAATACCCCACTAGCATCAACAAAAACTCCATACTATCAGTGTTCGATTGAGCATTTATATATGAATTTGATTATGAATTAAGAAAAGGTGGTTTTTCCAATGGTTAAGGAAATTCAAATTAAAAAAATGAATGAAATTAACGACGAATTAGCAGCTATTTCAAATGAATGTGAACGTGCTTTCTCGGAATGGTTTCATGATCGAGGTAATTCAAAACTATTAAAAGAATATCGCTCACTTCTCGGTAAACGTGAAGATATCATAAAAGAATACAAATCATATCTTATTATTAACTGAGTTAATTTCATAAAGATGAGTCTTAAATCAAAAAACGAAACATTTTTATACATCCTGAACTGAATATTAAACAATACACGGGTAAAAACACTATTAAAGGTGAGATTCATACGTTTTTTGGTAACGAATGATACATTATGAAATTGATTCAACTAAACATAATAAATACACTTATTACTTACTATACGAGGCTAACAAGAACGTGTTCTTGTTAGCCTCACTCAAGTTAATTCTTACTTAAAATAACTACTTTTAAGTAATTTCCTTCTTTAAATTCCCGACGTGTCTTAAAATCAGATGGTAAACTAAATTCTTCAAGAATCGTATAAGCTTCTCTACTTTCTTCAAAAGCCTTTTCAATAAACCCTTTAAATTTCTTCATACTAAATGAGCTACAATTGGATGACGCAACGATAATCCCCTTTTTAGAGGTAATTTGGATCGCTTGCTTTAATAAGTCAGGATAATCCTTACCTGCACTAAATGTATGTTTTTTTGACCGGGCAAAGCTAGGTGGATCCAGAATGACCATATCGTACTTCAAATTCTTTCTAACAGCATATTTAAAGAAATTAAATACATCCTCCACAATTATATCTTGTGCCTCATAATCAATTTCATTTACACTGAATTGTTCTATTGTTTTTGCTTTGCTTCGGTTAGCAAGGTCAACACTAGTTGTTTTTACAGCACCTCCGATTGCAGCAGCAACAGAGAAAGCACCTGTGTAAGAGAAGGTGTTCAGTACATGCTTCCCTTTTGCATACTTGTCACGTATTGCTTTTCGAACATCTTTCTGATCCAAAAATACTCCAACCATTGCTCCATCATTTAAATAAACAGCAAACTTAATTCCATTTTCTTTCACAATAAGCGGGAAATTTGCCCTTTCTCCAAGGACAAAGTCGTCATCCTCAATGTATGTCCCTTTAACATCGAATCTCTTCTTCTCATAAACACCTTTGAAATCCACAATTTTTCTCAGTGCTTCCATTATGTCTTTTTTAAAGTAATAAATTCCTTCACTATACCAGGTGATTACGTAATAACCATCATAATGATCAATCGTCAATCCACCAATTCCATCACCTTCGCCATTAAAAACCCGAAAAGCTGTTGTGTTTTTATCTATATAAAATGATGAGCGATCATTTATTGCTATTTTTAGTTTTTTCTCAAAAAAAGATTGATCAATTACTTCATGTTGATTATTAGTTAAAATCCATCCTCTCCCTTTGTTTTGTATTCCATAGTATCCTTTACCAAGGAAATGATTGTTTTCATCAAACAAATCGAGAAATGAGCCCTCTTCTTTTAAAGCATTTATATTTTTTATTGCTTCTTTATTGATTAGTGGATATCCTGATCGAAATTGATTAACAAAATTAGATTTGATTTGAAGTTTAACTGTTTTATTCATCTACTCACACCTATTTTTTTATTTCCGTATTACGAATCTATTCCATCATACCGATCTTTTTACAAAAAAGAAAACCCCTCTTTGATAGAGGGGCTGGAAAATGCCTTTATACCCACCACATTTGTGATGGCTGCTCATTAATTAATACAGATTTTAAATTAGTAACAGCACGCTCAAAGCCTTCATCAATAGACATGATTGGATCTTCATGTTCAATACTTACAACATAATCATAACCATAAGTACGTAGCGCACTCATCATGTCATTCCACTCTGTTAGACTGTGACCACAGCCAACTGATCTGAACGTCCAAGCTCTTGTTTGAACTTCACCATATGGCTGCATATCAGTTAATCCATACATATTGACATTATCTTGGTCAATATAAGTATCTTTTGCATGGAAATGATGAATAGCATTAGCTTTACCTAAAATTTTAATCGCTGCAACCGGATCAATTCCTTGCCACCAAAGATGACTTGGATCTAGGTTCGCACCAATTGCATCACATGTCGCTTCACGAAGCTTTAACATTGTATATGGCGTATGTACTAAAAATCCACCATGTAACTCTAAACCAATTTTTACATTATGCTCTTTCGCATACTGTCCTACTTCTTTCCAATATGGAATTAACTTCTCTTCCCATTGCCACTTTAGCACATCGCCATATTCGTTTGGCCAAGGAGTAACAGGCCAGTTCGGATATTTTGCTCCCTCATGGTCACCAGCAGTTCCTGAAAATGTATTAACAACAGGTACATTCATTAACGATGCAAGTTTGATTGTTTTCTTTAGTGTTTCTTGAGAATCTTGAGCAAATTCCTTATCTGGTGAAATTGGATTACTATGACAACTGAATGCACTAATAACTAAATCCCGCTCTTGTATTTTTCCTAAGTACTCATTACGTTTTTCTTCACTCTCAAGTAATGCATCCAAGTCACAATGAGATCCACCTGGATAACCACCAGTTCCAATTTCAACTGCCTGCAAACCGGAAGCTTTTACTCGATCTAACATTTCCTCAAAAGATTTATCATTAAATAGAACTGTAAAAACACCTAATTTCATCGAAAGTCCTCCTTTAGTATTATCTTTACTCATGAATATCCAGAGGATTCTAGACATTCATGAGTTTACTTCTTCATTATTTTGACTCTGCTGATTGATAGATTTCATCAATAATTTGAGAAACCTGCAAAGCTTCTTCTGGTTTTACAACAAGCTCAGCTCTTCCTAGACATGCATCAAGAAAGTTCCTAGCCTGAGATAGACTAGGATCATCCTCACCAGAAATCCATGCAGCTTGACTGTTTATAAGCATGTCATCTTTCGCCGCATAAAACTCCAGAGGGAAAACACTTAATCCACCATCAACGCCTGATATACTTACGTGCTCTTCATCATCCAATATATTTGCAGCCCATGACGTTTCTAGTAATAAAGACGCCCCATTTTCAAACTTAATGTATGCTGTTACATGGTCGTCTACATTAAATGTTTCATGGTCAAAACTACCCCATTGATTAACTGAATTAGGTTGTTTACTTAATGCATTGTACGTACTTCCATTTACCTCAACGTACTTTGGACTTCCCATTAACCAAATAGCCAAATCTAGCAGGTGACATCCATAGTCAATTAAGCTGCCTCCACCTTGGAGTGATTTATTTGTAAACACACCCCAGCCAGGCACCTTTCTTCGTCTCAAGGCTCTTACTCTTGTTACAAGTGGAGTACCTACATCTCTCATCATTTTCTTTGCTGCCTGTGAATTTTTCATAAAACGATAATGATAAGCAATCGCTAATACTTTATTTGTACGATTCGAAGCTTCAAGCATTGCTTCACATTCTTCTGCTGTAAGTGCCATTGGCTTTTCACATAGAACATGTACTCCTGCTTCTAATGCTGCAATCGTAATTTCCGCGTGAAATTTATTCGGTGTACAAATAACGACAGCATCAACATGTTGAAACATATCCTGATAGTTTTCAAATACCATCTCAATTTTAAATTTCTCTGCTGCTTCCTGTGCTCTGTCTTTGTTAACGTCACTTACAGCTGATATTACACAATCCTCAAAGCCTTGAAAAGCTGGGATATGTCGGCCTTGTGCAATACCACCGACTCCGATTATTCCAATTTTTAGATCACTCATTCTCATCACTCAAATACTTTTGCAATTGTTTTTGTTTCGTTTGATTTAAGTGCAGCAATGATAACAGCTAACGATTTCATACCTTCTTCTCCAGTAATTAGAGGTTCTTTATCTTCGACAACACTTGAAATAAAGTGATCAATAACATGTGAAGAGTTTTGACCGCCTTCATCGTTTGATTGAATTTTTCCAAGCTCATATTTAACTACTTCACCGTTTGTATATTGAACAACTAGTGAATAAGCTGGATTATCCTCTAAACGAATAATTGCCTTCTCACCATAGATAATCGTTGAGTTATCTTCTTTTGCAGTGTAAGACCAGCTTGCTGCAAGTGTTCCAATAATTCCACTTTCCGTTTTAAGGGCACAAACAGCCGTGTCGTCAACATCAGCAAAGTCTTTAGCAGATGTTTCAATGAATGCTCCAACCTCAACAATTTCTTCTCCAAGTAAATAGCGCATTAAGTCTGTTTTATGAACACCTAAGTCACCCATTGCTCCGATATATGCTTTTTCCTTTTCAAAGAACCAGCTATCTCTACCATCTTGGCTCCAGCCTTCTGGACCAGGATGTCCGAAAGCTGTTCTAAAGCTGTAAATCTTCCCAATAGAACCGCTTTCAATTAATTCTCGAGCAATTTGATGTGAGCGTACAAAACGCTGATTATGAGCAATCATTAGCTTTTTACCATTTTTCTTAGCAGCTTCAATCATTGCATCTGCTTCTTCTTGAGAAGTTGCCATTGGCTTTTCACATAATACATGAAGACCATTATTTAGAGCTTCAATTGTTACAGGTGCATGCAAGTAGTTAGGTGTACATACACTAACAACATCGACCTCTCCACTATGGATCAGCTCTTTATAATCAGTAAATGCTTTTGCACCATATTTATTCGCAATTTCTTTCACACGATCTTCTACAATATCACACACAGCCACTAGCTCTACATGTTGATTTGACGCATATTCAGGTAAGTGACGATACTGAGCAATACTTCCACAACCGATTACACCAACTCTTAATTTTCCCATTAATAATTCCTCCTAATATGTTAAATGAATTTTTCTTATTTTTTATAAAGTAGGTATTATCTTACTTAGCTGAGATTGTTTCTAAAGGCTTCGCATTTCCATAAACAGGACGTTTACGGTTAACAGGCTTTACATATTTAACAGCATTTTTTATTACAGTTTGTACTTGCTCGTTATGGTATGTTGGGTATGTTTCATGACCTGGACGGAAGTAGAATATCTTGCCATTACCACGTTTAAAAGTACATCCACTTCTAAAGATCTCTCCACCCTCAAACCAGCTTGTAAAGATCAACTCATCCGGTGTAGGAATGTCGAAGTGCTCACCATACATTTCTTCTTTTTCAAGTTCAATATACTCTCCAATTCCTTCTGCAATTGGATGACTAGGATCTACAACCCAAATTCGTTCTTTATCATCAGCTTCACGCCATTTTAAATCACAGCTTGTTCCCATTAACTTTTTGAAAACCTTAGAAAAATGTCCTGAATGCAACACAATAAGTCCCATTCCATCTAACACTCTTTGCGCAACCTTTTCGACGATTGAGTCTTCTACTTCATCATGTGCAAGATGCCCCCACCAAACGAGTACATCAGTATTTTCTAAAACCTCATCTGTAAGTCCGTGCTGAGGCTCATCTAATGTAGCCGTTTTCACTTCATTGTTGTCTTGTTGTAGAAAATCAGCAATAGCACCGTGAATTCCTTTTGGATAAATCTCACTAACTACGGGATTTTTCTTTTCATGTCTGTTTTCATTCCATACTGTAACTTTAGTCATTGTATTCATCCTAATCTATTCGTATTTTTTATCATGATGTCATAGTTATATCATTTATCATATACAAATTTTTACTAGTTATCTGTTAAACTTATCTCTTGAATACCACTCCATTTATTACATCTAAAGTAATGGAGTTAGTGAACCGGTTAACAAACCAAACAAATTATTTCGATTAGATGAGTTCACCTCCTTAAATGTCTGACTTTTCTTTAGTTGAATCCCTGACAACAAGTTCAACAGGGAGCATGATCTGCTCTGGGTGTACATCCTCACTTTCAATCACAGTGATACATGTTTCTGCTGCAATTGATCCTTTTCGAAAAACATCCTGACGTATTGTCGTTAAGCTCGGTGAAGAAAATTTACTAATCATCAAGTCATCGAATCCAACAATTGCATAGTCTCCAGGAATTCTTTTTTTATGATCATTTAGTGATTTAATGATTCCTAATGCAGTAATATCAGAAGAGGTAAAAATACCTGTTATATCTTGTTTTTTCATTAACTCTAATCCAATTGAATATCCATTTTCAAAGGTGTTTAATTTTCCTTCAACAACCATCTCTTTTTTAAAAGGAATACCAGCTTCCTTAAGAGCCCGTTTAAAACCTAAAAAACGTTGACCGTCGACCGCACTATCTATTTTTCCATTTGGTACAAAGCAGATTTGAGTGTGACCAATATCGATTAAATGCTTTGTGCCCAAATATCCACCTAGCTCGTCATTGATGCGAATATTATGATATGCATTAGCATACTCCTCAAACGAATCGACAAACACCAGCGGAATAGATAGCGGTTTCATTTTTTCGAATACATTAACAGGAAACTTCCCTAAAACCAAAAGGGCATCTAAGTTTCGCTTCATGATCCAGTTTTTGCATTCCTCCGCTTTAGATATACCGGAGATAACAAAATCATATCCATTTTTCCGGCAAGTATATTCAACACCACTTAACAATTCGCTAACATATGGATTTTCCTTTAAAATCGGTGCTAAGGTATCTTCAACTAATGGCATAATCACACCAATCATCTTGGACTTTCTTTTCGATAAACTTATAGCTGTAAAATCCGGTTGATAGTTTAATTGTTCAATAGCCTGTAACACACGATCTTTCGTTTCATCCGATACCTTGTTTACTCCATTGAGTACGTATGACACAGTAGCGGCCGAAACTCCAGCATGTTTAGCTACATCACGTATTGTAATTTTTTGATTCATATTGCCTCCCGGTTAAACGGTTAACTTATGATGTCATTATATAATGTTGGGTGAAAAAAGATCAAGGGGTATATAAAAATTTTTATTCTAGTTGTCTAAAATTATGTACTTATTCAATACAAATTCTTCCATTAAAAATCTTAAATCTATCATGTATAAAAAGAGCAAAAATGGCAAAGATGATACTATTAACTTACTAGATTGCGAGGAAATAAACATGATAAAAAAATTCTTACCGGCTGTTTTGCTAATCTTTTTTACCTTTGTAGGCTTTAGTGTTTACTTTTTATATCAACTAAGTATTTTCACTTTAAAAGTAATGGTTTATACCATTTAAATTAAAATGATCCCTTACATAAATCCCCTTGTAATGCACACACTAATCGTGGTGTTTATTACACCAATAACAACGATGTGGGGGAAAATGACATGAATATTCGTGAAGGATTAATACCAACTGCATTAGGTTCAGCTGTTACTGCTACTGGATATGCATTAAAACAAAGACGCGGTTCTAATAAAATGGTCGCAAATACTGTTTTTGGTTTTGGTCTTGCCCACGTAGTATTAGGTGCCATTGACCTTGTCCAACATCGACGTTAACAAAAAAAGGTGAGCTAAATGACGGCTCACCTTTTTCCTATTCCATTGCATTTTCAGGGCTATATAATTGAAGCTCTAATTCAGTTTCTTTTCCCATAGCAAGATTAGCAAGCTCTAAACCAAGAAATGGACCACTCGTTAATCCCGAAGCCCCCAATCCATTTGCTACGATTAAACCTTCATATCCTTGTATAGGACCAATAACTGGAAGAAATCCAGGTGTAAATGGACGGAATCCCACTCTTGTTTCAACCATAGTGCTTTCATCTAATCCTGGTGCTACCTCGAGAGCTTTACTTAATATTTCATGAACTCCACCTGCTGTTACACGAAGGTCAAAACCAACATCATCCTCATGTGTTGCACCTACAACAACTCTACCTTCTTCAAAAGAAAGAATATATTGATTGTTAGGTGGCATCACGACTGGCCAAGAGCTTGTATCTGTGTTCTCGAGATGAAGATGAATAATTTGTGCTTTTTGTGGCTTAACGATAAACTTAATCCCTAATGGACTTAATAACTCCTCTGACCAAGCCCCTCCGGTTATAATGACTTGATTAGCCTCAATAACTTGTTTATTAACATGAACACCAGTAATACGTTTTTTATCTTGAACTAATGAAACTGCATTTTCTTCAATAAAAGTGGTACCGTTCTTTTTTGCTGCCCTGACTAATGCTAAACGAATTGCTCTTCCATTGACCCGTGCTCCCCCACTTACATGAACAGAACCGTATTCTGAGGATAGTGGTGGAAATAAAGACTGTGTTTCTTCGGGTGATAATATGTTAATTTCACCAATTTCCGGTGCATCTTCTCTTCGCTTAGCAGCTCGTTCTGCCATTTTTTCAAGCTTTTCTGGGTCTTTATGAAGACTAATTGCTCCAACTTTGCTATAACCTGTTTCTGTTTCACCATCATCTTCTAATTTCTTTATTAATTCCGGATAATAGCGAGCTCCACCTTTGACCATTTGATACCATGCTTTGTTTCGACGCTGAGACAACCATGGACAGACTATTCCAGCGGCAGCATCTGTTGCCTGTCCCTTATCTTTTCTATCTATAACGGTTACTTGAGCACCAGCTTTAGCTAAATGGTAAGCAGCTGATGCACCGAGAATCCCCGCTCCAACCACGATATATTTCTTCAATTAAAACACCTTTTTCTGCATCCTTTTTTACTATTTTACCTAAGTTTATCGGATGACTCAATTCGAGTTAGTTTAAAAGCATTTTAAAAGGTGTTTATTCGATACACACCTACCTAGTCTAGACTCTATATCAATAAGTTAATACAATCCTTACAGTTAAAATAATGAAAGTGAAAAAGCCTACTTGATTTTTGATCATTTTGCCAGCTCCTTTACCTTTTGTTTTGTTATCTTCAATATACAAAAGGTAAAAGATGTATTCCACATTCATGTTATAAAATGTAACGATAAAATTCAGAAAATTATAAATTTAATCTTTCAAACGTCTTGCCATCTCTTCTCCTACTGTAACCCCTGAAAGAAATGCACTCTCAATCCTTGTTTTCCCACTACGATCGTCTTTATGTAAAAATACATCACCAGCCAAAAATAAGGGAAATATTTGTTCAAGATCTAAGTAAGGCTGTTTTATCGTTGAAACCGCTTCTGAGTATCTCCACCTCTTAAGCTGCAGCTCTACTATATTTTGTTTCTGTAAGGAGGATGTTAATTTATCTAAAAGAAGTGTTTCAATTTCATGATCTTCTAAGTGATTATGATCTTTTGCCCATTTTCCTGTTGTGTATATGCTAAGGATTGTAAAATTTGAAATACCCTTTTTCTTATGATCAACAATTCGATCAACTCCATCAGGCAAGTTTTCATTAAGAAATCCTGTCTCTGGGAGATGAGATGAATTAGTTAAGGAAGCCAATAACACAAAGCAAGGATTATACGTAATCCTTGCTAGCATCCCATCTAAAGTGTGATCTATTTTTAGATTTTTAATCAGGTCTGTTGATTGTGGTACTGGAGCAGTTAAAATTACCGCTTTTGAAGAAATTCTTGTATTACATTCAGTTAATAATAAGTAATGGTCTTCTGCTTTATGAATGTTAATGATTTTTGTATTTAACATAACTTGCAGGTTTTCACCAAGTTTTTTGACTAAATTGTTCATACCATCATTACTTTTATAGCGTGAGTAGGTTTTACCAAACCATTTGCTTACATAACCATTTTGCTCCCACTCTTCCACAAAGGATTGGAATAACTTTGTTCGCACTGTAAAGAATTGAGCTCCATGATCAACCCTTCCTTCTCCAATCAGTCTTGTTGCCATTCTTCCTCCTAGACTTTTTCCTTTATCAATGACCAACACATCTTCTACACCATTTTCATTTAGAGTTCTTGCAGCCATTACCCCTGTAAGACCACCGCCAATAATTACTACATCTCTTATCACACTTTTCCCCCCTTAGTTACCTTTCTATGATCTCCATCTTAAGACCACCTTTTATTCGAAGTGAAACAAGTGGATCAGGTATAGCCTGTTCACCTTCAATATGTTGAAATTTATATTTTCTCCCTATAATCGCTAATATTAAAACCGTTTCCATAACGGCAAACTTATATCCGATGCAGCTTCGGGAGCCCCCTCCAAAGGGAAAATAAGCAAATGGAGGAAGTGTCTCATTAGAACCACTCGCAAACCGATCTGGCTGAAACTCCTCTGGATGTGGAAACATCTCATGATTACGATGAATGGCATAAGAACAAATCATAAAAGTGCTTCCTTCTTTAAACGTCTCCCCTAATAACTCCACATCTTTATCTGCCTCTCTGTATATAAGCCAAGCAGGTGGAAACAGGCGAAGAGCTTCTTTCATCATTTGCTGAGTATATGCTAGCTTACTATAAACTTCAAATGGTGATTCTTCCAATAATGAAATAGCATCAATTTCTTCATGAAATTTCCGTTCTACCTCAGGATTTTGACTTAGAGCATAAAAAATCCACGTTAGTAAATTGGCTGATGTTTCATGACCTGCAAGGAGCATTGTCATCATTTGATTCCGTATTTCTTCATCAGATATTCTTTCACCAGTAGCAAATGTTGTATCTAACATCATCCCAACCATTGTCTTTTGGTAGTTTTCCGGATTTTCCTTCGCTTGCTTGATAATTTCATAAATCATGTTTTCAAGCTTAGAAATCGCCTGTTTATGTATTTTATGTCTTTTCGTTGGAACATTTAACGGTAAAATAACAGGTGATAATAAGGTGTGAGCTGTCTGCTCAATCGTTTCACTAACAGCTTCCGCTAGCATCTCTTTGCTTTTTTCTAAATCTGTTGCAAACATAACTTTTGAAATAATTACTAATGTTAACTGCATCATTTCATCGCTTAGGTTGCAATTCTTCCTGTGCTGAAGAGTTTCTACAAGCTTCTTCGTTTCCTCAACCATTGTCATCGCATAATGATTTAAACGTTCTTTATAGAAAATCGGCTGGTAATAGTTTTTTTGTCTTCGATGCTCTTCCTTTTCAGTAGTAAGAAGTCCATCACCAATCGTTCGCCTTAGTACTTTTGTTGTCCGTCCCTTTCGAAAATAAGAATCCTTTGTCACTAATATCTCCTTAACAAAATCAGGTGAATTTACAATATAAGATGGTTTAAATCCTGTTCGCAGCGAAACAACCTCACCCTTATCGATCATGTTTAAAAAGAAAGCAAGAGGGTCTTTCTGAAATTGAACAAAGTTTTGAAGTCGTGGAGTTGTAATGTCCTTTACTCTACTCATATGAGAATTCTCCTTAGATAAACGGTTTCTTATTATTGTATCTAATTTATGGATAAAGAATAAGCGACAATGTGTTATGATATTGTCATCAACTTCCAGAACAAATAGGTATTCATAGAACAAGCTATAGTAACAATTTATTTTAAAGGATGGCTACATGCAGAATCCTATGAGTTTTTTAAAATCACAAAAATGGATTTCCCTTTTAGGCAATGCCCCAAACCTTAATATATTTCATTATCAAATTGTCCAACCAATCATTGAATCCGAAAATTTTGCACTTTACATAGATACTCCAGAACTTGTTACCAATAGTACTAAGGAATTTTGAGGAGAGAAAATTAAGTTAAATATTGAAGAACGAAGTAATATTTTTTAAACCTTTAAATTTTATAAACACAAAAAAACTAACCCTATTTTGGGTTAGTTCCGAGATTACGCGCCTTAGAGGATTCGAACCTCTGACCGACGGCTTAGAAGGCCGTTGCTCTATCCTGCTGAGCTAAAGGCGCATTATATATATGTATTTCTGGCGGAGAAAGAGGGATTTGAACCCTCGCGCCGCTTACACGACCTACACCCTTAGCAGGGGCGCCTCTTCAGCCTCTTGAGTATTTCCCCACATAATAAAAATGGCTCCGCAGGTAGGACTCGAACCTACGACCGATCGGTTAACAGCCGATTGCTCTACCACTGAGCTACTGCGGAACAACTATATTGTACTTATGATGGGCCTAAATGGACTCGAACCATCGACCTCACGCTTATCAGGCGTGCGCTCTAACCAGCTGAGCTATAGGCCCATAATGGAGCGGGTGAAGGGAATCGAACCCTCATCATCAGCTTGGAAGGCTGAGGTTTTACCACTAAACTACACCCGCAAATAAAAAGTGTCCTGGAGGCACCACCCGGATTTGAACCGGGGATAGAGGTTTTGCAGACCTCGGCCTTACCACTTGGCTATGATGCCTTAAAATAAATGGCTGGGCTAGCTGGATTCGAACCAACGCATGTCGCAGTCAAAGTGCGATGCCTTACCGCTTGGCTATAGCCCACTGAAGTTGCTTCATGTGCAGCTTCTTCGAATCTGCTACATGAATCCTCATCGCAAGAGGATATTCTGGGGTATTTCTGCAGGAAATATCACGGAATATCGTCGACTACTAGGTATACTTTCAACCTTAATCGGTGTCGATCACTTCATATTCCAAACTTTCTACACAAAAATAAAAGTCTCGTGCTCTACACCAGCAAGAGGATATTCTAAAGGGAATATCGTCGACAACTAAGTGCTTTTAAGCATCTAAAATTACTAAGTAACAAGATACTAAGCAACGATGTCTGAATATACAATTGGGGCGGCTGATGGGAATCGAACCCACGAATGTCGGAACCACAATCCGATGCGTTAACCACTTCGCCACAACCGCCACTAAAAGGGAAATGGTGGAGGGGGGCAGATTCGAACTGCCGAACCCTAAGGAGCGGATTTACAGTCCGCCGCGTTTAGCCACTTCGCTACCCCTCCAAAATATTCAATTACAAGTGGTGGCTCGGGACGGAATCGAACCGCCGACACATGGATTTTCAGTCCATTGCTCTACCAACTGAGCTACCGAGCCATATAATTAGTTAGTATTAACAAATAAGATACAGGATTGCTCTTTACGTATTTTTTATTTGTTCCTATAAATTGTTAGTATTTTAAGGTTTTTAATTAGTGAATCGTCCTCATCTCAGAGGGATTATTCAAGAAGCAACTCGATGAGTACGCTGAAGTTTATTCAGAGAAGCATATTCGAACGTGCTCTACCAACTGAGCTACCGAGCCAAATTAGTTTTACGGCTTCCACTAAGCTTCAAATCTCTGCGTCAGCTCGTTCACTTGCTTCCTCGACCTTCTCGCTTATCGAAACCCTTTTACTCTTTACTTAGAGCTTGAGTTAACATTTATATAACTAATAAAAAATGGCGGTCCGGACGGGACTCGAACCCGCGACCTCCTGCGTGACAGGCAGGCATTCTAACCAACTGAACTACCGGACCAAAGTTTTTTCACGTAGTGAAAATAATCAACCTTAATATAATATTTCTACTATATTTGGTTGCGGGGACAGGATTTGAACCTGCGACCTTCGGGTTATGAGCCCGACGAGCTACCAGACTGCTCCACCCCGCGATGATAAATATATAGATTGTGTTACCCATGAACTTTGTTTATTATCTTGTACGGACCGTCCCGATTTCAGAAAGAATATTCAAGATGTTGCTCAATCGGTACGCTGATGTAATTCAATGAAGCTTATTCACGTGCTCCACCCCGCGATGATAAATATAAAAAAAGTTTTAGAAATATGGAGGAGGAAAGGGGATTCGAACCCCTGCGGGCTTTGACACCCCTGTCGGTTTTCAAGACCGATCCCTTCAGCCGGACTTGGGTATTCCTCCGTAATAAATGGACCCTGTAGGACTCGAACCTACGACCGGACGGTTATGAGCCGTCTGCTCTAACCAGCTGAGCTAAGGGTCCAATAAATGATTTTACTCATTTATTTTAATCATTATTCTTTAATAGCGGCGGAGGGAATCGAACCCACGACCTCACGGGTATGAACCGTACGCTCTAGCCAGCTGAGCTACACCGCCCTAATTACAAAACGCTCACTGTTTAAAAACCATGCTCGTCATGTCTCTTGTCAGACACATTCCTCGCAAGCCTACAATGAAGCTAATTCAGGATGTTTACGGCTCGCTCTAGCCAGCTGAGCTACACCGCCAAAAACTAAAATATAAAATTACAAGTGGAGCCTAGCGGGATCGAACCGCTGACCTCCTGCGTGCAAAGCAGGCGCTCTCCCAGCTGAGCTAAGGCCCCATAATCATAATAAATGAATGGTCGGGAAGACAGGATTCGAACCTGCGACCCCTTGGTCCCAAACCAAGTGCTCTACCAAGCTGAGCTACTTCCCGTTCTAAATATCACATGTGGGATGTAAGAGGGTCAAAGATTTTATATTTACCTGAAGCGTAGCATAAAATCTCACTTCTGACTTCCTATTTCTATCATTTAAGATTGGCGCGCCCGAGAGGAGTCGAACCCCTAACCTTTTGATCCGTAGTCAAACGCTCTATCCAATTGAGCTACGGGCGCAAATAATCTAAATTAATCTATAAAAATTAAGGTAAGCTTTTTGCTAGCGCGAAAAACTATGGTGCCGAGGACCGGAATCGAACCGGTACGGTAGTCACCTACCGCAGGATTTTAAGTCCTGTGCGTCTGCCAGTTCCGCCACCCCGGCACTAATTATTGGAGCGGAAGACGGGATTCGAACCCGCGACCCCCACCTTGGCAAGGTGGTGTTCTACCACTGAACTACTTCCGCATTATTGTTAGTTATTTTCGCTAACGCGAAAAAACTTTGGTGCGGGTGAAGGGACTTGAACCCCCACGTCATAAAGACACTAGATCCTAAGTCTAGCGCGTCTGCCAATTCCGCCACACCCGCAAGGTGTGAAAATGGTGAGCCATGAAGGACTCGAACCTTCGACCCTCTGATTAAAAGTCAGATGCTCTACCAACTGAGCTAATGGCTCATTTTATAATGAGTTATATATTATTAATAAAATGAGTGGTGCCGGCGAGAGGACTTGAACCCCCAACCTACTGATTACAAGTCAGTTGCTCTACCAGTTGAGCTACACCGGCATTATTATAGATGTAAATAAAGTTCTATCTTACTTACCAGTCACCCAAATCTCAGAGAGATTATTCAAGTAGCAGCTCGATTTGTGTGCTGAAGCAAGAGCTTCGAAGCATATTCGATCGTGCTCTACCAGTTGAGCTACACCGGCATATGGTAAGTTATTTTCGTTGGCACGAAAAAACTATGGTGGAGGATGACGGGATCGAACCGCCGACCCCCTGCTTGTAAGGCAGGTGCTCTCCCAGCTGAGCTAATCCTCCAAAATAACATATAATTTATGAATTTCATTAAGGTAAGTTATTTTCGCTATCGCGAAAAAACTATGGTGACCCATACGGGATTCGAACCCGTGTTACCGCCGTGAAAGGGCGGTGTCTTAACCGCTTGACCAATGGGCCATATAATAAAATTAAACCTATAAAGGTTTGCCTGGCAATGTCCTACTCTCACAGGGGGAAACCCCCAACTACCATCGGCGCTGAAGAGCTTAACTTCCGTGTTCGGCATGGGAACGGGTGTGGCCTCTTCGCCATCATTACCAGACAAAATTAAGTTGAAGGATATTCCTTCAAAACTAGATAACGATTCACAATTCAATTCACTACTGAGTTTAACGTTCTTACATGTCCAGCTCCAGAAGCTAAATCCTACGGTAATTTCACTCTCTCGAAGAAGTCAAAGAACGACTTCATCTCGATCACTCAAATTCCCTATGGATTTGAACGAGCTTCTTCCGCTTTTCTATTTAGGTTAAGTCCTCGATCGATTAGTATCAGTCAGCTCCACACGTCACCGCGCTTCCACCTCTGACCTATCAACCTGATCATCTTTCAGGGATCTTACTCACTAATGTGATGGGAAATCTCATCTTGAGGGGGGCTTCATGCTTAGATGCTTTCAGCACTTATCCCTTCCGCACATAGCTACCCAGCTATGCCTTTGGCAAGACAACTGGTACACCAGCGGTGCGTCCATCCCGGTCCTCTCGTACTAAGGACAGCTCCTCTCAAATTTCCTACGCCCACGACGGATAGGGACCGAACTGTCTCACGACGTTCTGAACCCAGCTCGCGTACCGCTTTAATGGGCGAACAGCCCAACCCTTGGGACCGACTACAGCCCCAGGATGCGATGAGCCGACATCGAGGTGCCAAACCTCCCCGTCGATGTGGACTCTTGGGGGAGATAAGCCTGTTATCCCCGGGGTAGCTTTTATCCGTTGAGCGATGGCCCTTCCATGCGGAACCACCGGATCACTAAGCCCGACTTTCGTCCCTGCTCGACTTGTAGGTCTCGCAGTCAAGCTCCCTTGTGCCTTTACACTCTACGAATGATTTCCAACCATTCTGAGGGAACCTTTGGGCGCCTCCGTTACATTTTAGGAGGCGACCGCCCCAGTCAAACTGCCCACCTGACACTGTCTCCCAGCCCGATCAGGGCTGTGGGTTAGAATTTCAATACAGCCAGGGTAGTATCCCACCGACGCCTCCACCGAAGCTAGCGCTCCGGCTTCTCAGGCTCCTACCTATCCTGTACAAGCTGTACCAAAATTCAATATCAGGCTACAGTAAAGCTCCACGGGGTCTTTCCGTCCTGTCGCGGGTAACCTGCATCTTCACAGGTACTATAATTTCACCGAGTCTCTCGTTGAGACAGTGCCCAGATCGTTACGCCTTTCGTGCGGGTCGGAACTTACCCGACAAGGAATTTCGCTACCTTAGGACCGTTATAGTTACGGCCGCCGTTTACTGGGGCTTCGGTTCAAAGCTTCGCTTGCGCTAACCTCTCCCCTTAACCTTCCAGCACCGGGCAGGCGTCAGCCCCTATACTTCGCCTTGCGGCTTCGCAGAGACCTGTGTTTTTGCTAAACAGTCGCCTGGGCCTATTCACTGCGGCTTTTCCGGGCTATTCACCCTAAAAAGCACCCCTTCTCCCGAAGTTACGGGGTCATTTTGCCGAGTTCCTTAACGAGAGTTCTCTCGCTCACCTTAGGATTCTCTCCTCGCCTACCTGTGTCGGTTTGCGGTACGGGCACCTCTCACCTCGCTAGAGGCTTTTCTTGGCAGTGTGGAATCAGGAACTTCGGTACTATAGTTCCCTCGCCATCACAGCTCAGCCTTCGCGACAACGGGATTTGCCTCGTTGTCAGCCTAACTGCTTGGACGCGCATATCCAACAGCGCGCTTACCCTATCCTTCTGCGTCCCCCCATTGCTCAAATGGTGAGGAGGTGGTACAGGAATTTCAACCTGTTGGCCATCGCCTACGCCTTTCGGCCTCGGCTTAGGTCCCGACTAACCCTGAGCGGACGAGCCTTCCTCAGGAAACCTTAGGCATTCGGTGGAGGGGATTCTCACCCCTCTTTCGCTACTCATACCGGCATTCTCACTTCTAAGCGCTCCACCAGTCCTTACGGTCTGGCTTCACAGCCCTTAGAACGCTCTCCTACCACTGTTCTAAAAGAACAGTCCACAGCTTCGGTGATACGTTTAGCCCCGGTACATTTTCGGCGCAGAGTCACTCGACCAGTGAGCTATTACGCACTCTTTAAATGGTGGCTGCTTCTAAGCCAACATCCTGGTTGTCTAAGCAACTCCACATCCTTTTCCACTTAACGTATACTTTGGGACCTTAGCTGGTGGTCTGGGCTGTTTCCCTCTTGACTACGGATCTTATCACTCGCAGTCTGACTCCTGAACATAAGTCTTTGGCATTCGGAGTTTGACTGAATTCGGTAACCCGATGGGGGCCCCTAGTCCAATCAGTGCTCTACCTCCAAGACTCTCATTTCAAGGCTAGCCCTAAAGCTATTTCGGAGAGAACCAGCTATCTCCAAGTTCGATTGGAATTTCTCCGCTACCCACACCTCATCCCCGCACTTTTCAACGTGCGTGGGTTCGGGCCTCCATTCAGTGTTACCTGAACTTCACCCTGGACATGGGTAGATCACCTGGTTTCGGGTCTACGACCACGTACTATGCACGCCCTATTCAGACTCGCTTTCGCTGCGGCTCCGTCTTATCAACTTAACCTTGCACGGGATCGTAACTCGCCGGTTCATTCTACAAAAGGCACGCCATTACCCGTGATTTTCCAAAAGGAAAGATCAACAGGGCTTTGACTACTTGTAGGCACACGGTTTCAGGATCTCTTTCACTCCCCTTCCGGGGTGCTTTTCACCTTTCCCTCACGGTACTGGTTCACTATCGGTCACTAGGGAGTATTTAGCCTTGGGAGATGGTCCTCCCTGCTTCCGACGGGATTTCACGTGTCCCGCCGTACTCAGGATCCACTCTGGAGGGAACGAAGTTTCAACTACAGGGTTGTTACCTTCTTTGACGGGCCTTTCCAGACCTCTTCATTTACTCCGTTCCTTTGTAACTCCGTACATGAGTGTCCTACAACCCCAAGAGGCAAGCCTCTTGGTTTGGGCTTCTTCCGTTTCGCTCGCCGCTACTCAGGAAATCGCGTTTGCTTTCTCTTCCTCCGGGTACTTAGATGTTTCAGTTCCCCGGGTCTGCCTTTAATACCCTATGTATTCAGGTAAAAATACTACTCCATTACGAGCAGTGGGTTTCCCCATTCGGAAATCTCCGGATCAAAGCTTACTTACAGCTCCCCGAAGCATATCGGTGTTAGTACCGTCCTTCATCGGCTCCTAGTGCCAAGGCATCCACCGTGCGCCCTTAACAACTTAACCTTTGACATCGAAGATGTCGTTTAAATCAATTATTAAGAGAATCACTAAACTAAGCGTTTAAACTCAGTGAATTACTTGAATTGTTTTCGTTATCTAGTTTTCAAGGAACATGATATCGAGAGATCATAGTTCTCTCAAAACTAAACAAAATCAGAAACGTCTTTTTATGAAGGAGCTAATCCTTCATTTTTCCTTAGAAAGGAGGTGATCCAGCCGCACCTTCCGATACGGCTACCTTGTTACGACTTCACCCCAATCATCTGTCCCACCTTAGGCGGCTGGCTCCTTGCGGTTACCCCACCGACTTCGGGTGTTACAAACTCTCGTGGTGTGACGGGCGGTGTGTACAAGGCCCGGGAACGTATTCACCGCGGCATGCTGATCCGCGATTACTAGCGATTCCGGCTTCATGCAGGCGAGTTGCAGCCTGCAATCCGAACTGAGAATGGTTTTATGGGATTGGCTTGACCTCGCGGTCTTGCAGCCCTTTGTACCATCCATTGTAGCACGTGTGTAGCCCAGGTCATAAGGGGCATGATGATTTGACGTCATCCCCACCTTCCTCCGGTTTGTCACCGGCAGTCACCTTAGAGTGCCCAACTGAATGCTGGCAACTAAGATCAAGGGTTGCGCTCGTTGCGGGACTTAACCCAACATCTCACGACACGAGCTGACGACAACCATGCACCACCTGTCACTTCGTCCCCCGAAGGGGAACCTTCTATCTCTAGAAGTAGCGAAGGATGTCAAGACCTGGTAAGGTTCTTCGCGTTGCTTCGAATTAAACCACATGCTCCACCGCTTGTGCGGGCCCCCGTCAATTCCTTTGAGTTTCAGTCTTGCGACCGTACTCCCCAGGCGGAGTGCTTAATGCGTTTGCTGCAGCACTAAAGGGCGGAAACCCTCTAACACTTAGCACTCATCGTTTACGGCGTGGACTACCAGGGTATCTAATCCTGTTCGCTCCCCACGCTTTCGCTCCTCAGCGTCAGTTACAGACCAGAGAGTCGCCTTCGCCACTGGTGTTCCTCCACATCTCTACGCATTTCACCGCTACACGTGGAATTCCACTCTCCTCTTCTGCACTCAAGTTCCCCAGTTTCCAATGACCCTCCACGGTTGAGCCGTGGGCTTTCACATCAGACTTAAGAAACCACCTGCGAGCGCTTTACGCCCAATAATTCCGGACAACGCTTGCCACCTACGTATTACCGCGGCTGCTGGCACGTAGTTAGCCGTGGCTTTCTGGTTAGGTACCGTCAAGGTACCAGCAGTTACTCTGGTACTTGTTCTTCCCTAACAACAGAACTTTACGACCCGAAGGCCTTCATCGTTCACGCGGCGTTGCTCCGTCAGACTTTCATCCATTGCGGAAGATTCCCTACTGCTGCCTCCCGTAGGAGTCTGGGCCGTGTCTCAGTCCCAGTGTGGCCGATCACCCTCTCAGGTCGGCTACGCATCGTTGCCTTGGTGAGCCGTTACCTCACCAACTAGCTAATGCGCCGCGGGTCCATCTGTAAGTGATAGCCGAAACCATCTTTCAATTTCGAACCATGCGGTTCAAAATATTATCCGGTATTAGCTCCGGTTTCCCGGAGTTATCCCAATCTTACAGGCAGGTTACCCACGTGTTACTCACCCGTCCGCCGCTAACTTCAGGGAGCAAGCTCCCATCAGTCCGCTCGACTTGCATGTATTAGGCACGCCGCCAGCGTTCGTCCTGAGCCAGGATCAAACTCTCCAATAAAGAGTTGATAAAGCTCATAATTAAATCTTTTTTAAAACGTTGACGTTTCTGTTTTGTTTAGTTTTCAAAGAACTACTATTTCAAGGACAAGCAATATCATACCAAACAACTTCTCACTTCGCAACTTCTAAGAAGAAGTTTTAGTCGATAATATATCATTTTGTTTATCTTTAACACGTCTCGACTACATAAATTAGTTTATCACAACACTTCGTAGAAGTCAATAACTAATAGATGTTTTTTCGAAATATAATGCACCAACTAACTGATTTAGAATCAAGCTCTTTTCGCCTCTAATTAGCGACAAGTGATATCTTATCATCATGATTCGTAGAAGTCAAGTGTTTAAATCATTTTTTTCTGTTCTTTAAAAATACATCAAAGTTCTATGATTAAGCCCACTCCGAAACGTTTCTACTCCTTATAATTTCTCTAAAAGATTATTCATAAAGAAAGCTCGCCGAGTAGCAAGTTAAAAACTGACCACATAGCCGTAATAACACACTTCCAGGTGGTCAGTACATTTTTTTATTCACCTTATTAGTTGATCTACCTGAAAGACCGGTAATTGAATACAAAATATTGAGCCTTCACCGTGTATGCTTTCTGCCCATATACGCCCCTTGTGCAAAAGAATAATTTCTCTACAGATTGCTAATCCGAGTCCATTTCCTTTTCTTGATCTCGTAAAGTTCCGATCAAATATATAAGGAAGATCTTCCTCCAAAATACCTTCCCCGCTATCTTCTATTGTAATAAAGGCATCACCAAGATCTTTATCAAATTTTAAAGAAATTGAGATCCCCCCTGTTTTTATATGATTCGTAGCATTTATAAGTATATTTGAAAAAACTTGATTAAATCTTTTTACATCCACCGAAACCATTGGATATGTTTCTTCATTGATTTCTTCAATTATTACGTTAAAGAAAAAACCCTTACTTTTTATATCATATTCATATTGACTACATAAACGTTTTATCAATTGATCAATTGGGACAATGTCAAACGAAAAATTGATTTGTCGAGATTCTAATTGGGCAAGTTCAAATAAATCATTAATCATTACATTCAACCCGTCTATTCTTTCAATACATCTCCTCAAATACGCATCCCTTTGGTCTTCTGTTTCTACTAATCCATCCAATATCGCCTCAACATACCCCCTTACTGTTGTAATAGGGGCTCTTAAATCATGTGATATATTCGATAACAAATGCCTACGTTCTTGTTCTGCTCTAGCAAGTTCGCTATTTGCTTGTTCGAGGTGTTTGTTGACTTTTTCAAACTCTTTTGTACGCTCTTTTACTTTTCCTTCAAGATTTCCATAAAGTTCTGCATTTTCTATAGATATTGCCGCTTGTGTAGAAAGAAAAGTTAAAAACTTTATTCTTTCTTGAGTAAATGCATATGTTGTTTGATTATTCTCAAGATATAAAACACTATTTACATTTCCTTTATAAATTGTTGGTAGACATAAAATAGACTTTGGCTTTTCGGCAATCACATATGGATCACCTGTAAACATACCTTCTACTGTTGCATCATTTAATACAACAGCCTCCCTGCTATTAACTACATATTGAATAACCATTTCAGGGTATACTTTGTTTTCTTCTACTATATGAAAGGATAACTCTTCATCTATTTCGCTATCAATATTGGCTGCAGCTGCTACAGTTAATTGTTTTTCCCTATTAAGCAGAAGAATTCCGCGCTCTGCACCAGCATTTCGCATTGTAATATCCATTAACTTCTTCACCAGATTTTCTTGGATAATCTCACTCGATATCGCTTGAGAGGCTTTTAATGAAGCATCAAAATCAAATTGAGAAATCTGAAAATCAGGACCGCTTTTTTCTACATTAATAATGAAGCTATCAAATTCCTTTTGTAATTTAAGGGCTTTTGCATACGCACCCCATTTCATATACGTACGGTATGCTTCTGTCAAATAAGCGCCAGCTAAGCTTTCAAGACCTCTTGAAAAATAATAATAACCTGCAGCTTCATTACTAATAGCAACATCTTGAACAAAGTTATTTTCCTTTGCCAACTGAATAGCTGCATCATATTCATTCCTTGCAATGGAATGATTATGATCTATTTTTGCTAATTCAGCTTTTAATAGTTTCCATTTATGAAGATAATTTTCCGGACAAAGCTTTGCCCATCTTCCGAGTTTCTTGATATTTTTTTTGATTCTTTTATAAAGTAACTTTTTATTTGATGAGTCTGCCTTATCATATAATCGTGAAGCCCAAAGAGAATCATAAAAATAATACTCAGATATAATAACTAGAGTTAATCGATTACTTACTAATTTATCTAAATGATTGATTAAATTACTCGCAAAATTCTCTTCATTAAACAAATAAGACAACTGTAACCTTAATGTATAATGAATGATTTTGGCTGAATCATCATCTAAAACTTGTTCAAAATCCCAACTTGTTTTTGCTTTTTCGTTCATTAAAATGTCGACCCATTGTATCAGTTCATTTAAAAATCCTTTCGAAATGACATATCCGATTCGATCTATAAATATGCGTTGATTCTTAATACCAGCAAGTACATCCTTTAAGTGATCTCCCATCATAAACAGTGTAATCGCGATAAAAGAACTATTCGCTCCAGCAAGGTGAATATTTCCCGCCTCTATACAAAAGTGCTGCGACCATTTCAAGTATTGTAAATTATCTTTAATGTGGTGCTTCCAATGATTAATAAAGCTACCATAAACAAAATACACTCTTCCTTTTAACCCTGGATCACCAGAACCTTCAGCAAGTTCAATTGCAAGCTTACCAAACTCATAGCTATGATCATAGTCACTAAAACCAGCACTTAAAATAAGTGCGTAATTATTAACTACTAAAGATGTGATATCAGTGATTCCGTTTTTTAGAGAAAAACGTAATGCTCTTAGCATTAAAATAGTTGCTAAATTTTGATCAACGTGAAAAGATGGTGCATTCATCGTTATCATCGTATTTAATAATAATCGTTTTTCTTGATCTATTAGTTCAGGAAGCTTCATTAAATCTTCTGCACTTTTCCCCCACAGTGCTGCTTTAACGAAAAGAAACTCTTTTGCAACTAACCTCTTATTTGGATTGCGATTAATATTCCATCCAAATAGTCTTAATCCAGCAATCCCAGATTCTACAGCCTCTTGTACACGATGAACATGTGTATAAAGGACAACTTTAAGGTTATAAATTTCTAACTTTTCATGTTTTGTCTTAACACGTTCCAACACTTGGTTAAATGTAGATTCAGATTCATCAAATTGACTGTTTAAATATTGACATTCACCAAGACCCGTCATTAACCTGATTGTTAAATCATAATTTGTTTCCCATGCTTCACCAAGTAACTCGTGTGCTATTTTATAATATTCAAGTGACTCCTTAAATGCAGCTGATGCTTTTGCTTGTTCACCAGCTTTTACATTTTTCTCAACTAAAGATATGAGTTCATTCTTATTTAGGTACTTTCTTCCGATATTTAAATGATTAACAATTTCGAATAAAGAATCATTACCTGCTCCAAACCTGATTAAGAGTCTACCTATTTTAAGGTGTGTCTTTTCTCGCTCTTCTTTAACAATCATAGAATGAATAGCTTGCTGAACCCTATCATGTAAGAATCGATATGCAGGTGGTTGATTATCTATAAATTGTTTGAGACCTTCCGGATATATCCATTTATAAGTTGAATCTTCTGGTAAAATTAACCCTACTTCAAGAGCCGACCATAGTTGTTTTCCGATCCTATCATATTCTTCTTCACAAATAATTGATAATGTTTTTAAATCGAATTCATTACCTATGCACGAAGCTAGTTTTAGTATAGCCTGAGTTTCCATTGGAAGTTGCTCTATCCTTTTAACCATTAAGTCGACTATCGTTTCTTTTTCTAAGACTTTCATCACCATATCAAACTGAATAGACCATTTCCCTAAATTCGCATTAAAGAAAATTGTTTCATCTTCATAAAAAGATTGAAAAAGCTGTTTTATAAAAAACGGATTCCCTTGAGTAATTCTGAACATTAGTTCAGCTAGTTTTCTAGCCTCTTTTTCATCATTCATAATTGTTTCTTCCACCCAATGACAAACAACACTTTCCTTTAATGGAGTTAAAGAAATTGTTGAGATTGCAACTTTCTTCTTTTCGAGATTATGAATGGTTTCCGTGAATGGGTGTTCAATTCCAACCTCATTATCGCGATAAGCCCCTATTAATAAAAAGTAACGACAATCTATGTGTGTTAGTAAATATTCAATCAATGCCAATGAGGCTGTATCTGCCCACTGAAGATCATCAAGAAATAGAACTAACGGGTGGTCCTTTGTAGCGAATACATTCACGAATTTTTGGAAGATCAAATGAAATCGTAGATGCGCATCCTTCACTGAGAACTCCTCTTCCTGCGAATTGCTCCCTACTATCCATTTTAATTCCGGGATCAGTGATGTAATAATCGAAACACTACCTAATAGTTCACGTTCAATGGCTGTTTTCCAGTTCTGTATTCTTGTATCCCCTTCAGTCAATAATTTCCTTATTAATAATTTAAATGCAGAAAGTATTGGTGAGTATGGCTTCTGTCTTTGGAGTAAATCAAACTTACCAGATATAAAGTAGCCTTTTTCTCTAACAAGCGGAATTTGAATTTCATTTACAAGCGCAGTTTTTCCTATACCCGAATGTCCTTGAATTAACACTAACTCAGAATGTCCTGTACTCACCTTATTAAATGCCAATTTTAATTTTTCAATTTCTACGTTTCTTCCATATAGCTTACCATCTACCTCAAAGACATTAAGTGGATCATCCTGTCCAAGCTGAAATACTTCTATCTCACCGAATAGCCGAAGTTGATCCATACACTTTTTTAAGTCTTCTCGTAGCCCAAATGCACTCTTATATCTATCTTCTGGAATTTTTGCTAAAAGCTTCATAATAATATTAGAAATACTTTCTGGAATATTATCGTTTAGTGAAATTGGATTCTGAGGAGTTTTTGCCAAGTGCGCGTGTACTAACTCAATTGATTCATTACTAGTAAAAGGCTGAATTCCTGTGAACATTTCATAAAATAAAACACCAAGAGAATATAAATCTGCTCGATAATCTACAGATCGGTTCATTCTACCAGTTTGCTCAGGAGAAATATAAGCAAGATGACCTTCAAGTTCATACGGAGTTAAACTATTACTCTGGTTTTCCTTTTTTAGTTTTGTTGCATGATTAAATCCCGTAATCTTCATTTGACCATTTGATGTATTAAGAATTATGTTTTCAGGATTTATATTTTTGTGGATGATCTGATGTTGATGTACATTTATTAAAGCAGATGCTAGTTTAACTGCAATAGAAAGAAATTCTAAAATATCCTTCCTTTGAGTTTTAAGAAAGTCTCTCATGGTAACACCAGAGAAATATTCCAACACTAGGATTGGTTCATTTAAATAACTTTCTATTTTGACTGGACGGATAATTTCATCCATATTCATTTCTTTTGTTATGTAAAATTCATGTATGCTGGATGCAGTTTCGTGCGGGGGTGGGGTAGACTGTTTCATGGTCTTCAATAGAACAAGCTTTTTTTCTTGTAAAGAATATCCTTTATAGATAATTGATTTACTATTTTCAACTTCAATATTAATTATTTTATAGTTATTTAATATCGGCATTCTGTTCATTATTGTCATCCTTTAGGAATTTCCAATTCTTTAACTAAACTTTAAGTAATCTTAAACAGACCTTATAGTTTTAACATTATTATATTTATGTAGGAATGTTCATGGAGGTTTGGAGATGGAAAAAACGAATCTATTGAATTGCAGTAATGATGATCAAGAGATAGACCAGGAATGGGTACAGCTCATCTTGGAAGCAAAAAACCTTGGCATGACTCCCGAAGAAATACACAACTTTTTTAAAAATAACTAACTCACTCCTGAGAAGCAATGAATTTATACCCCATCCCTCTAACTGTAACAATATACATGGGATCGGCTGGTATAGGTTCAATTTTTTTGCGTAAATTACTTATATGAACCATAACTGTACGGTGGTCACCTAGGCTTTCTCCCCCCCAGATTAGTTCAAATAAATCTTCAACACTATAAACACGATTAGGATGTTCTGCTAATAAACAAAGGAGTTGATATTCCTTTGTAGACAAGGGGACAGTTGCACCATTCACTTTTACAACACAGCTTACTTTATCTATAATTAATCCTGGATATTCTATTTTTTTCAAAAACTGCTCCTTCACAGGCCTTAATTGGTGATCAATATTATGATGCCGACGTAGATGGGCTTGAATTTTCACTGTTACAAGAGCTGGACTAAAGGGTTTAGTAATGTAATCATCCCCACCAATTTTGTGCCCCAATATCTTATCAAATTCATCTTCTTTTGAGCTCAAAAACAAGATAGGAATATTTGTTTTTTGACGAAGTAAACGACATACCTCAAACCCATCCATCCGCGGAAGTACTACGTCCAAAACGATGATATCAGGCTTTTCCGTTTCTACTAATTGTAATGCCGTTAGGCCATCTTCAGCATGAATGACAGAATACCCTTCCTTTAATAGGTATAATTGCAAAACTTCACGTATATCATGATCATCTTCTACCAGCATCACTTTTTCCTTGAGCATCTAACTCACCTACCAATATCTATCAAAATACAACTATTTCATAATATACCATCAACTACCTATATTATCCAATCTTTTGGGTATGGAGGATCATACCGACACATTTCTAACATCCTACATCAATATTAATTACTTTATTAACGAATAAAAAACCAGGTAGGAACTCTTTGAGTTCTACCTGGTGAAAACGGCCAAAAGATATTAGTTATCATTTCTTAATACAAGCTTTGAAACACACTCCACGTGCGCCGTATGCGGAAACATATCCACTGGCTGAATATACTCGACTTTATAATCTTTACTTAAATAATCAATATCCTTCGCAAGTGTGGAAGGATTACACGATACATAAACAAATTTCTTCGGCTTCACTTTTCTAATCGCATCTAATAACTTCCGATCACAGCCCGTACGTGGGGGATCCACCACAACAACGTCTGGTCGCCAGCCTTCCTCTACCCATTTTGGCAGCCAGTGCTCTGCAGTGCCTGTTACATAGGTTGCATTTTCTATATCGTGTCTACGAGCATTTTCTTGTGCATCAATAACAGCTGCTTCAATTGTATCCATTCCGCGCACTTCACTTGCATCCTTCGCTAACCATAAGCCAATTGTTCCTACTCCGCAATATGCATCAGCAATTTTTTCATTGCCGGTAAGACTTGCTGCATTCTTTACTTCATCATACAGCTTTACAGTTTGAACAGGATTCAGTTGAAAGAATGCTCTTGCTGAAAGTTCGAAGCTCAAGTCTCCTAACGTTTCCTGGATAACTTCTTCACCACTTAGATGTAATGTTTTTTCACCAAAAATAAGCGATGTTTTGTTTCCATTTATATTCTGAACAAGAGATTTTACTTCAGGAAACCTTTTTTGTATTTCAGCCATGATTAACTTTTTACGAGGTACTTCTTTTTGAGTCGTAATTAAAACGACCTGTACTTCTCCTGTTTGAAAACCGGCACGTGTAACGATTGTTCTTACGATCCCTTTTCTCTTTCGTTCATCGTAAATCGGCACCTGGAAATCTTCGAGAATTTGCTTTACCCCTTCAGTTACCTTATTTGTTAGAGGATGCTGAACCATACAATTCTGAATAGGAATAAGGCGGTGTGATTCCAATCCATATAGGCCTGCAATTACTTTCCCCTTTTGCTGCCCCACTTGAAACTGACTTTTGTTCCGATAGTTCCACGGGTCTTCCATACCGATAGTCTGACGAATATCCAAGGAGGAGATTTTTAATTTTGTATGTCTTTCCATAGACTGAACAACAATATCACGCTTTTCCTTCAGCTGCTGATCATAGGCTAAATGTTGAAGCTGACAGCCACCACATTCCTCATAAATTGGACAAGGCGGCTTAACACGGAATGGGGATTTCTTTCGTATTGCTTTTACTTTTCCCTCCGCAAACTTTGATTGAATGTTAGTCGCTTCTACTAATATTTCTTCACCAGGCAGTGCTCCAGGGACAAAGACAACTTGTCGTTTAAAATAGCCTACACCTTCTCCATTAATCCCTAAACGCTTTATTGTTAACGGGAAAGTTTGTCCCTTTGAAATTTTAATTTGGCTAGTTTGCACCTGTTTCTTTTCTTTCATATTTAACGCTCCGTTTCTACTCAATGCTTCTCCATAAATATAATGTGGCATAACTTAAATAAGGAGACCACCCTTTGCTATATTCGTCCATTTCATCACTAGTTGGTTTTTTCTCAAGGTTAAAATGCTTTTGAATTGCTTTTTGTATACCAATATCAGCTTTGGGAAATAGGTTTGGACGCCCAAGACCAGAAAGCATGAAGTTTTGCACCGTCCATGGACCAATACCACGTATTTTCACTAGTTCCTTCATCAATTCTTCCTCTGGGAGCAAGTCCAACTCCATTAGATTGAGCTTTCCGTCTACAATAAGTCTTGAGGTATCAATTACATACTCTGCTTTTCTACCGCTAAATTGTAATGCCCTTAAGTCATCATACTCCAACCCGGCTACTGTCTCAGGTGTAGGATAAAACCAAACACCCTCTATTTGATATCCAAACTCTTTCACAAATCTAGATGTTAATGTATGAGCAAAAGCTAAATTTAACTGTTGATGGATAATACACTTCATTAAACAGCTATAAAAATCAAATTCTAACACAATTGGTGTTCCTTCATGTTGCTGAAAGATTCTAGAAAGATTTGTTTGATGAAAATGACTCATAACTTCATCTAAAGAAAAGTCAAACTGAAATATCCTTCTAATTCGCCTTATAGCCTCTTCCTTAATCGTTTTATCAGCGCCACTTATTTCAAAAGCAGGTTCTTTTACTGTTCCAATTGCTCTTACATTAAGTACATATGACTTTCCTTCTATAACGAAAGGGACTTTGACCAATTGTTCATCCTTATTAATATGTATGATAGGATCCAATGATAGACGATCTAGAACTGAATCAAAATGATATGGACCTTTACATGTTATGATTTCCATCCGCATGCTTTTTCTTCCTCTTCTTCTTTTATTTTTATTATATCATTTTAGAATAAGGAACCTACGGAAAAGGAAAAAACCCTTTGATCGTATCAAAGGGAAAGTAAATATGGATGATCCATCATTTTATTTATCATCAAATCATCTAGGCTTTTGAAGGTATAGCCTTGTTTTCTTAATTCTTCAATCGCATGATCCAATGCCTCGGCATTATCTTTTGATACAGTATGAAGCAAAATAATAGAACCGGGATGAATTTGCTTCATAATATTATCATATGAGTACTTCCAGCCTTTTTGAGAGTCTACTTTCCAGTCAACAAACGCAAGTGACCAAAAAACAGAAGTATATCCAAGCTCTTCAGCTTTAGCAAGCACCTTTTCACTAAAAATCCCTCTTGGAGGTCTAAGATAGCTCATGCCTTGTTGACTTGTCAGTTCTTCTACTTTGATACGAACAGATTCTAATTCTTTCTTAAATTCTTCATCACTTTGAGTTGTTAAATCCGGATGATACCATGAGTGATTACCGACAATATGCCCTTCATTAACCATTCGTTTTACTAGTTCAGGCTCAGAATCAAGATAATGTCCGGTCACAAAAAATGTTGCAGGCACCTTTTGCTTTTTAAGAACATCAAGAACTTTAGGTGTATACCCATTTTCGTAACCATTGTCAAATGTAAGGTAAATATCTTTTTTCGTTGTATCACCTATATAAAAGCCGCCATATTTTGAAAGCAATGCATCTAATTCCTCCCCAGCAGTTGCAGGTTCATGATTTCGACTCTTTTTAAATCCCCAATGAATAGGCTTATTCGAAATTGCTGAAACAGAATTCATTGAAATAAAACATAAGCAAAAAAGCGTTAAAACAACGGTCAATTTTTTCATAAACTCTCTCCTCATTCTTGTTATTATTTATAGTGTTGTTAAAGAGAGAATTTAAATACTGAAAAAAACTACCATAAAGAAACCCTTCAAATAAATGAAGGGTTTCAATCATCAGCTTGCGATTTCCTCAATAATCTTTTCTTTTTTATTCTTTTTCTTAGAAAAACGATTAAAACCATTGCCAATACTGTTAAAAATACGATAAACAGCTGGAATAAGTACTAATGTAATAAATGTTGCAAATAATAATCCAGAGATAATCGCTGTAGCCATTGGAGCCTGATAGTTTCCAGATGTACCTGATGCTAATGCAAGTGGAAGCATTCCTCCTGCTGTTGTTAAAGTTGTCATAAAAATCGGTCGGATTCGATCTTTTCCTGCTGCGACGATAGCTTCAGTCACATTATATCCTTCTTTGCGTAATTGATTTGTACGATCAATAAGCAGGATTGCATTGTTTAGAACGATTCCTATTAACATGACAATCCCCATTCCTGACATAATACTTAACTCACGTTGTGTAATGAATAGTCCTGCTATAACGCCCACAATAGTCATAGGTATAATAGACATCACAACTAGAGGATGAGCCAAATTATTAAACTGAACAGCCATAACAAGGTAAACTAAGAATATTGATATAGCTAGGATTAGAATCATATCTTGGATAAGTTCTTGTTGCTGTTCCAAATCACCCGCAACCGATACATTGTAACCAGTCGGTGTTTCAAAATCTTCTATTAAAGATTGAACTTCTCGATTGATTGTTCCTAAATCTGTCTCCTTAATATCTGCCGAAACCGTAATAAAACGATCTCCTTCATCATGAGAAATTTCATTTGGAGTATCAACACTTACTAGTTCAATAAAGCTTGAAAGACTCTTTTCTCCATCATTTGTAGGAATTTTTAATTTTAACAGCGCATCCTTATTATTTGTACTTTCATTCCACTTCATTATAAGGGGAATATTTTCTTCCTCGACCGTAACCTCGCCCAGTGGCATATTTAAAAAGGCCTGCTCAATAAATTGTCTAACCTGTGATGAAGATAATCCCGCATCTTCAATTGCATCCTCTTTTAACTGCACAACTTCTTCAACAGAAGTACGCTCAATAGAATTTTTCACAGCCACAATACCTTCGATTTTTTCTAATTCACTAGAGAAATTATCTGCAATTGTTTTTAGCTCATCAAAACTTTCACCTTTAATTAACACTTGAACAGGGTAACCTCCACCTGTTGAAGCAGCTGTTTGAATGCCTTCAATAGGGTAATCCTCTTGGATCTTTCGTAAGGAGCTCAATATTTCCTCATTGACTTCTTTTTGTCCTTTTACGATGTCATTACCTTTGGTCATATTAATAATAGTGTAAAGCATAGAGCCATTATCCATTACATAATTTTGTTCAACATCCTCAATCTTAGAGAGACTTTCGTTAATTTGTTCAACAATTTTTTCTTTGTCCTCGACAGACACACCTGTTTCCAGATCAACCATCAACTCTGAATATCGGTTATAAACATCAGGCATAATGGTCATCGAAATTTTTGACACTAAGAAAAACGAACCAACAAACATCATAAAGAAAATTCCGACCATGATAAAGCTGTTTCGTTTCTTCGTAATAACCCATGATACAAAACGGCTATAACCTTTTAACAATCGTCCTTCCTTTTTCACCTGTTTCTTCCCTAGCTTTAAAAAGTTCTCAGATAAACTCGGGATAAGGGTAAAAGAAACAATAACAGAACTAATTAATGTAGCAGAGACAACCACGGATAGAAGGATCATAAATCGCCCCATTTCTCCGCCTAACAAACCAATTGGTAGGAAAACAACAATTGTTGTTAGCATCGACGCAAATACAGCTGAGGCAACTTCTTTTGTCCCCTCCACAACAGACTCTAATGGTTTCAGTCCTTGTTCTTTTTTCCTATAAATAGATTCAAGGATAACAATAGATGAGTCAACCATCATTCCAATTCCTAAGCCTAATCCAATTAGAGTTAACATATTTAAGCTATAGTCTAATGCCCACATTGCTAAAAACGTAAGTAAGATCGAGGTTGGAATGGAGAGTCCGACAATAATCGTGGCTCTCACGTTGCGTAAAAATAATAATAAAATAATAACTGCTATTACGCCCCCGATAATGATATTACTTGAAACTCCATCAATCGATTCCTTAACATAGTCAGCCTGTGCAACCATCTCATTTAATTCAAAATCTTTAACTAATCCTTCGTCTTTAATTTCTTTGATTTCTGCCCTTATTGCTTCAGCCATTTCAATTTGAGTAACATCTGCCACTCGTCCGATTTGGACAAATACAAAATCTTTTGTACCGTTTTTCCATACAAATGATGAATTTCCCTTTGGATCTATCGATACATCAGCAATCTCTTTCAATTTAATAGCACCTGTTTGAGTCATAATTTGAATGTTCTCTATGTCCTCAACAGATTCTAACTTTGTATTCCAACGTAAAGAAGGCGCATCCTGGTCTTCACTTAATTCTCCTAATGTTGCCTCACTATTTGCCTGCCCTATTACAGTACTAATTTGTGAGAGATCCAAACCTTTTTCCTGAACGTTCTCGCGATCAAACTCAATATTCATTTCATGTTCTTGAATTCCAGCCAAAGAAACATCTCTTACTTCCGGAAGTTCCTCAAGTCGTGGCTCTAAAACTTCTTCAGCAAAAGCCGTCATCTCTTCCATTTCACCATTTGAAACATCCATATAGAACTCATAAGTAGAACTTGTTCCTATTTGATCTGTAACGACCTCATTAATACCGCTAATATCTGCAGTTGTTGCTTGGACGACAGATTCTATTTCTTTTGAAACTTCATCACCCCGCCCTGTTTCTATTGTAATATTTAAAGCGCTTCTTCCGATTGAAGTTGTAGAGCTAACCTCTTCAACTCCATCAATACCTTGAATGCTTTGTTCTAGTGGATTCGTGATGGTCCTCTCCACCTCAATTGCAGACATTTCACCAGCACTCACATCCACATACGCACCATCAAAATTAATGGGTGGCATTAATTCTTTGTCCAGCTTCAGTAATGAATAGCTTCCTACGATTAACACTAAAACCGTAACTAAACTTACTAAAATCTTTCGCTTTATAATAAACTTAAGCAAAGCTTTCCCCCCCGTTCACTAAACCTATTTCCCTATAGAATAGTGTGCCTATAGTAACGTAAGCACCCAAGGATTGATTATAAATGAATGTAAAGGAAAAATCTTCCTTTTTTACAGATTTTTTACAATGAAACATTCCATTAATGTTCATAATATTTCTTCTTTTAATCCAACATAAATTAAAAGAAGACCATGGCAACATACCCAGGTCTTCTCTAATTAAACGTTTATTTAAATACAGGCTCTTTAAATTGAGCTAGTTTTTCAAGTGAGCTTTTATCTACATCTGCATGTAGGCTATTACCATGAGAATCCATTGTAACAACAGCAGTAAAGCCTTCTACTTTTAAATGCCACATAGCTTCAGGTATTCCAAATTGCATAAGATCAACACCTTCAACTGATTTGATACAATCAGCGTAGTATTGTGCTGCTCCACCAATTGCGTTTAAGTAAACACCACCATGCTCTCCTAGTGCTTTTAATGTTTTCGGTCCCATTCCGCCTTTTCCGATAACCGCACGAATACCGAAACGTTTCATAATATCACCTTGATAAGGCTCTTCACGAATACTAGTTGTAGGACCAGCAGCTTTCACATGATAGTTTCCATTTTCATCTTTTAACATAACAGGGCCACAATGATAAATAATTTGACCATTCAAGTCAACAGGAGAATCATTTTCTGAAAGGTATTTATGAATAGCATCACGACCTGTATACATCATTCCGTTAATACGAACAACATCCCCTACCTTTAGCTCTCTTATTTTTTCTTCTGTAATAGGAGCTTCAAGGACTACTTCTCTTGTTTGTTCGCTTTGCTCATGAGTTGCCGCAACTTCATCTTGTGAAAAGTCAACTTCTTCTCCATCTTGATATAACCACTCATTAATTGAACCTGTTTTTGGATCAATGTATACACCTAAACGGCGATATGCCCAACAATTGTAGGCAACTGAAACAAAGAAACTAGCTGGAATACGGTTAATAACTCCAACCTTACAACCCAGTAACGTTGTTTCACCACCAAAGCCCATTGTTCCAATTCCTAACTCATTGGCATTTTCCATAACATATTCTTCAAGCTGACGCAACTCCTCACGTTCATTCACATCATCAACTCTTCTAAACAGCTGTTCCTTCGCCAACTCATAACCGCTTGTACGATCTCCACCAATCCCAACACCGATGAAGCCGGCACTACAGCCTTGTCCTTGTGCTTGATATACAGAATGCATAATACACTTACGAATTCCATCTAAGTCACGGCCTGCTTTTCCTAACTCTTCAAGCTCACAAGGAAGACTGTACTGGATATTCTTATTTTCACAACCTCCTCCTTTTAGAATGAGGCGGGCATCAATATAATCGTTTTCCCATTGTTCAAATTTAATAACAGGTGTTCCTTCTCCAAGGTTGTCCCCACTATTATCACCAGAAATAGAGTCAACAGAATTTGGTCTTAATTTTCCGTCTTTCGTAGCTTGTTCGATTGCGCGTTTAATTTGCTTTTTCATCTCAATCTGATTAGCAGATACCGGCACTTTTATTTTAAAGGTAGGTAAGCCTGTATCCTGGCAAATTGGAGAAACATTATCATCAGCCATTTTAATATTATTTGTAATCGTTGCAAGAGACATAGCTGAGCGTGTTCCAGCATTTTCTTTTAATTTTGCTGCTGCAATTGCTCTTCTTACATCTTTTGGTAAGTTAGTTGAAGTTTCTACTATTAATTGATACATGCTTTCATAAAAGTTCTCCATCTCGATTCTCCCCCTCGTGTGAAAGCTCAGCAACTAAGCATGTGCCTACACTAATCACTACTAATTTATAAACTTTCGGTCTTTTCCCACAATTTTCATTATACTCCTCAAGCGATTTATTGAAAAGAAGCGTTTTCAGGGTTCTTTTGGTATGCTGCATTATCAAAAAAAGCCGACACAATTTGTGCCAGCTCATTCTTTCCAGTCTTTTTTAAACTGATTATGCTTTAATTCAAGATCATCAAGCATTTGTATTAAACGATCAACATCGTCTACATCTGTAGATTCTGGATCCATCGAATCAATGACTTCTAAAAACATATTTAAGCGATTTTTTAAATAGGATAGTTGAGAATCCTTATCGTGTACTGCGTTACCCATTATTTCCTCTCCTTTCAGATACATGTATCGTAGATGATTAATAATTCTTTGACAAGTATAATCATCAGAATTAATGGATGTTCTCCCTTAAGGTTTCTGTTAAAATAAGCGAATGTATATTATATATTTCATTTTCACCCTTTTAAAAAGGAGCAAACATTATGAATGCACTAAAACCATTAAAAACAATTACAACCTCATATGATCCGTGGGAAGCCTATTTAGATATTGAGCAGTATGGCGAAATGACGTTAACGAATATTGAATTTACCACAACAACTCTTTGTAACATGCGATGTGAGCATTGTGCAGTTGGTTATACCTTACAACCTAAAGATCCAAAAGCACTTCCTATTGATCTCCTGTTAAAAAGGTTAGATGAAGTACCAACTTTACGTTCTATAAGTATTACAGGTGGGGAGCCGATGCTTTCATTAAAATCTGTTGAACAGTATGTGGTACCTCTTCTTAAGTATGCCCACGAACGCGGTGTTCGTACACAAATTAATTCTAATTTAACCTTGGATTTAAAGCGTTACGAAAAAATTATACCTTACCTCGACGTTTTACATATATCTCATAATTGGGGTACGATTGATGAATTCGTCGAGGTCGGGTTTGCTGTTATGGAGCGAAAGCCAACTTACAAACAAAGAGCTGCTTTGTTTGATCGAATGATTGAGAATAGCAGAGCTCTAGTAAAAGCGGGTGTGATTGTATCTGCTGAAACGATGCTTAATAAACGAACACTTCCTTATATAGAGAAAATACATAAGCAAATTGTTGAAGAAATGCTTTGTCAGCGTCATGAAATTCACCCAATGTATCCAAGTGATTTTGCAAGTGCCTTAGAAACTCTTTCTCTTCCAGAAATGAGAAAAGTAATTCATCAGTTATTAGATTTTCGGGATGAAAGTGTATGGATGTTGTTTGGAACTTTGCCCTTTTATGCTTGCAGTCAAAATGAAGAGGATTTAGAACTCATCAAACGTTTACGTGAAAGTAAAAGTGTTACGGTACGAAATGATCCTGATGGCCGTTCAAGACTTAATGTAAATATCTTTAATGGAGATATTATTGTGACTGACTTCGGCGATACTCCGCCACTAGGAAATATACAACATAACACTTTACAATCAGCATATTCAAACTGGATGAACACTAAACTTGCTAAATCACTAAATTGTCACTGCCCATCAGTTCAATGTCTAGGACCTAACGTACTTGTTAAAAATAGTTATTACCAAGATATAGATTTTACAAAAAGAAAATCGAATATATAAGGTGAGAAGATGGATCAGGCACTAGCGTTTTTAAAAGAATATGAGTTATTAAAAGTGATTATAGTTGCAATTCTTTTAGCATTAAGTGTTTTTATCATTAATTTCTTTATTAGAAAGTTCTTCCAACGAACAGATTTTATAGAAGAACGAAAAGAAAAAACAATTGAAAGTTTGATTCGATCTGTTACAAGATACGCGGCAACTATAGGTTTCATCCTATACATTATTTCTTTATTTGTTGAAAATTTCGGATCCATCTTAGCAGGTGCCGGTGTGGCAGGTATTGTAATCGGGTTTGGAGCACAAAGCTTAATAAAGGACATTTTAGCGGGAATGTTTTTAATTTATGAAAAACAGCTTCATCAAGGTGATTTCATTACAATCAACAACACATTTAATGGCACTGTTGAAGAAATCGGACTCCGCTCTTTAAAGGTACGAGAATGGAGCGGAAAATTATTAACGATTAGTAACGGTGAAATAAAGCAAATTCATAACTATAACATAGACCGGATGAGGGTTATTGAGCGTGTTGTGACAAGCTTTAGAGAAGATCCAGATAAAGTGTGGACAGTACTAGAACACACCTGTGAAAAAGTAAACCAGGAATTGGGAGACTACTTAAAAAGAGATTTATCTGACACAATTATCGAGCCCTTTCACTTATTCGGGATTACCTCTTTAAATGCTAATTATCGGGGCTACGAATATGCAATAATCGGTTTAGTTGATGACCAACATTATTGGAATGCGGCGAAGGAAGCTAGAAAAATCATTGCTAAAGCTCTATTCGATGAAAATATTCAGTTGGCAGAAGAAAGAGTTTCATTAAACCAAAATGAAAAAATCAGTACCTAACACAAGGTACTGATTTTTTATGGTTATCTAGGTTGATCAGATGTAACAAATCCAAATGATGCATGATCTTGTAATGGAATCCATGCGCCAATTCCTTGTGATGTTATATTCTTTACAACAATGCTTTTCTTATTACCTTTTAATACCAAATAAACTTCACCATACGTTACTTTTCCTTTTTCATTAACTGCAGGAGCATAAGCATATAAGTAGCCTAATTTTTTAGGTGGTACATTATACACCTGATCCTTCTTTGTTCCTGCCCCAATGATTGTTTCAAACGCTAATGGTAAACTTGTTTTCTTCATTGCCTCTAACAACATCATTTTTTTAACATGCTCTGCTTCAGGGACTTTTGCGGTTAAGCCACCTTTTACAGATTTTTGCGCCTCCTGGCGATAATGCATTTGAATTTGTGATTTTCCACCACGATTATCTTGATAATTTGTGTTTATTTTTTGATACTCCCAATTTGTTGCTGTTTCAGTTGATTCATAATTAAGTGCCCACTGACCTAAATAAATGGTGGCACGATATCCGAAGGCAAGTGGTGCATCAGAAATGGTGGATTCATTTAAAATCCGAATCAAATCAGGATTCTCAATTGGAACTTCTGATGTGTCAATCAGTTGCTGAGTTAGCTCACTTGGCTGTAAATAGGGTAAATCCTGAGTAGGGTTTGGATATGTGTTTTCTTTTGATATATCCATTACCGATCCAGGCATCTTCGGCTTTTGTGTTTTCCCTTCTGCTAATACAGCACTTGAAAAACTAAATGATAAAAGCAAAACTAAAGAAATGAGCAATCTTCTTTTCATGGTTTTTACTCCTTTCAACATGCTTATCATTATTGTTTTCAATCGGGAAATGGTTTATCCAAAATTTTTAATCAGTACTTCTATAAAGTTCTTAAGCATGACGATTTCTCTACTATCTCTTTAGCAATAACTCATACCTCTTCGTCATAGGCTTATTTATCCATTGAATCATTGGCCCAATTAAAAAGGTAATGATGATTGTCCCTACACCAATGGGTCCTTGCAAAATAAACGCTAAGATTAGTGCGGTAACCTCTCCAATTGTTTTAGCGATCATAAAGTTCAATTGAAACCTTTCATGCAATGAGATCATCAGTTGATCAATTGGATTAGCAGGAAATTTTGTTTGCAAATACATGGCTACGCCAATGGCAATAAGTATTATCCCGGCGATAAGAGATATTACCTGTAATAATAATGTACTTAAATGAACGTTGTTCATAACTACTATTAGCCAAAAATCAACTGAAAAACCTATTAATAAAATTGTAACCACAGCTAGTAATTTAGGTTTACCTCTAACGATTAAGGCGTTAATAAATATTAAGATTACCCCAATGATAATAACCCAACTTCCTACTGTTAACCCAACAACATTTGACAGACCAACGTTTAAGGCATCCCATGCTCCAGCTCCTAAGTCAGCTTTTATTGTCAGTGTGACACCAAAACCCATTAAGAAGAGGCCAATTAAATAAAATAAAATTCTAATCTTCATCCTTTTAGTTCCTTTCTAAGTAGATGCTAATAAATATGAGGACAAACATTACTTTAAAACAAATAGTAAAATTAATAAACAGAATATTTACAATCCTTAAAGATTATAGTATCATATAGGTACACGATAAAGTGTCCCTAGGAATTTAACGCTTTTTTGCAAGCGTTACCAATTTCTCTAGTTATCTGTTTCGTCCTACACAAACTATAAGACTCTGTGTATTTATACACAGAGTCTCTTTTTGTTTAAGTAATTAAACACCAATTCTCAACTCTTTAACTTCCTTTACACTAAAGATGAATGAAATCCATCGTTTTATTGCACATTAATATAGTGTGAAGCTTTTTACATACGCAACTATATTGTATGAGGAAAGAAAGGAGCTTATCCAATGAGTGAGGATTTGAAAAATAAATTACTTGAAGTCGTACAAAATCATAAAGTAGGTACATTAGCAACTATCAGTCAAAACAAGCCTTTCTCTCGATTCATGCTGTTTTTTAATGAGGATTTAGTTTTATATACAGCCACCAATAAAGACACCCACAAGGTTGAGGATATCAACGCAAACCCTAATGTTCATATTTTATTAGGAAATGATTGTAAAGGATGGGACGACCCATATGTGGAGGTGGAAGGAACAGTTATGGTAGAGGAATCTAAGGAACTTAAAGAAAAATTCTGGAATGAGCACTTAAAAAGTTGGATTCCAAGTGCAGATGATCCTAACTATATGCTTTTAAAAATTTCACCTTCTTCTTATCGTTATTTCGAAAAGTCTTCAAGTGAACCTGAAACATTGTCATTATAAACTCGGAAAAGCCAGGTGAATCATTCATCTGGCTTTTTCATTTATTACTTTTGGATCAATTCAAATGTTTCCTCTATTTCAATACTACCTTTAACTGACTGAGCCATTGGACAATTTTTACTAGCTAATAAAATTGATTGATGAATTTTGTTTTCGTTTAAATTATGACCTTTAATTTTGTAGTGAATATGTATCTTTTCGATCTTATTTGCTTCAGCCTCATTACGTTCTACATCAGTAGATATAGTTAAATCCTCTATCTCTATTCTTTTCTTAGCTAAAATCTTCCGCAATACACCACCACTACAAACAGCAATTGATGCGACCATTAGTTGATAAGGTCTATACCCGTAGGCTTCATCGCCTGCTATATGCAATTCTCCATATTCTGTTGTTGTTGTAAAGCCAACTTCTTTCTTCATTTTAAATTCCATTATCTTCACCTCAGTTTTTAAGTTATTGTATCTAAAAAACGACGATTACAAAAGAATGTTATCTTATTTTTCTTGTATAATTTTGTTATTCGGTTTAAAGTATTACTGGCATTTAAGAATTATTTTTAAAATCATGAGAGGTGCTTACATGAATACTCAACGAGTTCGTTTTTGGATATTGGTTTCTATTGTCGGGATATCAGGGTTTAGCCAAGGAATGCTTCTACCACTAATTGCAATTATTTTTGAAAATAGTGGGGTATCTTCAGACCTAAATGGCTTAAACGCAACAGCTCTATACATTGGTATTCTTTTAGTATCTCCCTTTATGGAATATCCATTAAAACGGTTTGGCTATAAACCAATTATTATCCTCGGCGGCTTAGTCGTAGCTTCCTCTCTTGCATTATTTCCGTTATGGAAATCCTTTTGGTTTTGGTTTGGCCTGCGACTTTTGATTGGAATTGGTGACCATGCCCTGCATTTTGGTACACAAACATGGATTACCTCATTTTCGTCTGAGGATAAAAGAGGAAGAAACATTTCACTGTACGGCCTATTTTTTGGCGTTGGTTTTGCAGCAGGTCCATTACTTGCATCACTCGTTAACATAAACGAAGCATTGCCTTTTATTATTTCATCTGTTCTTTGTTTTATAGGCTGGGCTCTATTGTTTCTTCTAAAAAACGACTTTCCTGAGCAAACCATTGAGGTTAATTCAATGAAAGAAACAATGAAACGATTTAGAAGTGCATGGAAATACGGATGGGTTGCATTTTTACCTCCTTTAGGATATGGATTTTTAGAATCCTCATTAAACGGTAGCTTTCCTGTTTACGCACTCCGAATTGGTCTTGATGTAACGAATATTTCTATTTTACTGTTTTCTTTTGCAATAGGAGCAATCACATTTCAACTTCCGCTTGGCATTTTAAGTGACAAATTTGGAAGAAGAACTGTGTTAATGTTTATTTTATTCACAGGCTTTTTGAGCTTTACAATAGCCAGTTTTGTTGAACATTCTCCAACTGCTCTGATTATTTGCTTATTCATATCTGGAACGGTTGTAGGCTCTACCTTCTCACTAGGAATCAGTTACATGACTGACCTAATGCCAAAAAACCTGCTCCCAACCGGAAATCTCCTATGTGGAGTTGCCTTTAGTGTTGGCAGTCTAGCTGGCCCTTATCTAGGTGGTATTTTTATCAAGTACACCAATGATATTAGCTATTTCTTCATCATTAGTAGTATGTTGTTACTTATATTTATAGCTGTTACTCTCTATAAACCAATTTTAACAACAGAAAAATCCACTAATCCCTCCATGGATCATTTTTCAAGCTGACATCTTGTCAGCTTTTTTCATTTTCAGAGCCTGCTGGCGCCTCTTTTAAAAAATTTTCAAAAAAGGTTTGAACATTTTAAATAATCTGTTATATAATACAACTAACAACAATAAACTGTATCATAACAACTACAAAGGGAGATGGGAAAATGATGAACAGACAGGAACGTAAAAACATGATTGAATTTATTGAAAGAATGAAGGAAATTGACAAAGACTCTTTACTTTATATGACAGATGCTGATATTGAACATATCTACAGCACCGTTTATAACAGCTGTTTGGAGCATGCTGAGTAAAGAAAAAGGCTGACTAGGTTTTAAACCTAGCCAGCCCTTTCTTATTTAATGATAACCGTTTTGACCGTTTGCACTTCCGCTTGTTTTATGCTTCGGACTCTGCTTCGAGTTTTGCTTGTTATGGCTTCCACCTTTTTTTGTATGTTTTGCCATTGTTTAATCCCCCACTTTTCATAAAAATAAAGACTTTTGTCTTCTTACTTACTATTTCACTTTAAGGGATGCAATATGAACTAAAACATTTGGTAATTCACTTTAAGGCATGCTTCCGTTTATATAACAGTGCATTAAATTCCCCACCAAGAATAATGATCATTCCTGATAAATAAAGCCACACCATTAAAACAATAATTCCTCCAATACTTCCATATGTGGCACTATAGTTGGCAAAATTACCAACATAATAAGAAAACGCAAGTGATACAGCAATCCAGCCGATTGTTGCGGCAATCGCACCTGGTATTCCGTCCTTAAGATGCAAACGCTTATTAGGTGCAACAAAATATAGGGCTGTAAACACAATGAAAAGTATTACTCCACTTACAAGCCAGCGCATCGTATTCCAAATCGTTAAAAACTGTGCTGACACACCAAAATGAGAAAAAATAAAAAGGCCAATTTCTTTTCCAAACACGGGTAATAAAAGAGCTACTATAATGACAAAAACCATTGCAATTGTAAGTAGAATTGCCATCCCTCTTGAAACAAAGAACGAGCGGCTTTCCTCGACATCATACGCCTTATTAAAAGCTCGAACAATAGCATTAATTCCATTGGATGCTGACCAAAGGGTTGCAATAATACCAAATGATAAAAGCTTACCATTTTTATCATTTAAAATTTGATTTAACGTATCATTTATTAATTGCATTGATTCTCCAGGAGCAAACTGTTTTATTGTGTTTAATACATCCTCTTGAGAAATCGGTAAATACCCAAGCAAGGTGATTAAAAAAATGAGAAAAGGAAATAACGACAATAAAAAGAAATAAGAAAGCTGAGCTGAAAGGCCTGGTACCTCATCACTTGTAAATCTTTTGACTAATTCTTTTAGGAACGAACCTTCTTTAAACATGCATTCACCTCACGATTGGTCTCGTTTCGGAATGAACCTTTCTTTTGTTTCTTGTACTAAGCCTACAACTTGTGGTGTTGTTTCCCTAAGCTCCTTCACCTTTTCATTTAGAAAGGAAAGATCTTCTGATACTTCTTGTACTTTATCCTTCACATTATCTATCTTTTGCTTAACTTCGCTCGTTAATGTAGTAGGTTCATCAACATAGCCTTTAATTTTTGAGGATACATTTTTACCAGCTTGTATAACGTCTTCACGAGTATGTTTGTCCAATAATGAAACAGCTGCTCCAACAAGGGCACCGATTACAATACCTCTAACTAACTTATTTTCATTTGCCACCTAACATACCTCCTATCATTAAAGTTTATGTAAAGATTTAATTTCTTTTAATAAGTTGCTACAGCTTTTATGGACCATCTCAAAAACTTCATCAAAGTTACCTGTATAATATGGGTCAGGAACATCTAATATGTCCGACTCTTCTACATAATCTAATAATCGTTGAATTTTCCCTGTTGAATGATATCCAGCTAAACGTCTAATATTCCCAATATTTTCATTATCCATCCCAATCAAATAATCATATTGAGATAGATCTTCTTTTGTAAGCTGCCTTGCCTTTTGTCCTTCATAAGAGATGTTGTAATGATCTAAAATGCGACGAGTTCCTTCATGTGGGGGTTTCCCTGTATGCCAGTTTCCTGTTCCAGCTGAATCAATTTGAATGGCTTCATCTAACCCTTCCTTCTTAACTAAATCTCTCATAACAGCTTCAGCCATTGGTGAACGGCATATATTCCCCAAACAAACAAATAAAATGTTAACCATTATATCCTCCTTACCTTTTTCCCAATAGTTTTCTTTTAAAAACAATTATTTCTACTTATTATGATAATATTTTTCCTTATTCAAATACAATTCGTCGTTATATACTTAATTAGGACTAAGTAACAAGTTTTTGAATGTGTGCTAGTATTTCATGTTACAATAACCATAATGATTACCGATTTCGCGAAAGGACTGAAGGGAATGAACCTTACTGAAAAGTCAGTTGAAAATGTTGAGTATATGATTGAGCAAATCAAGGAAAAACTCAGAGTTCTAAATCTAGGTGCTATTAAACCTTCTCATTTTGATGAAGAAATGTACGAAGAATTGAAGGATATTTACGAGCATGTTATGAAGAGAAATTCCTTCAGCCCTAATGAAATGCAAGCTATTGCAGAAGAATTAGGAAATCTACGCAAAGGACAATAATCTAATTCTGACTCCTTCCCTACTTACATATGAATGTAAAAAGGAGGGGGATTTTTTTATGTTAAATTGGTGGTTAGCTACAATCAGTTTATGTGGATTCCTCATAATCTCAATTATCCTTGTTCTTTATGGGTTAAAAGCTGCTATTAATGCTGAAGATTCCTATCGTGTTGACCCTTTGCCAACTGAAGATCATTCAAAGAATAAAAAATAAGTAAACCCCCCTTTTGGTTAGGGGGGTCTTTACAATTGCATCTTAAACAAACGTTTGTTTTAAGAAATTAATTTTAATGATTCTCTAGTAAAAGCAGGTAAATCATCAGGTTTTCTACTTGTTACGAGTTGGTTGCCGCAAACTACAACTTCTTTATCATGTACATTTGCACCAGCATTTTTCAAATCAATCATAATGGATTGATAACCAGTTACATCACGATTATTTAATGCTTCGGCAGAGATAAGCAATTGTGGTCCATGACATATCGCAAAAACAGGTTTTTGATCTTCCATGAACTCTTTTGCAAAACGAATATATCTCTCGTCCGCTCTTAATTGATCTGGAGAAAATCCCCCCGGTATAAACAAGGCATCAAATTGACTAGAATCTACCTCATCGATAGAAGCATCGATTTCAACTCTTGCTTCACCTTGTTTTCCTGTCACTGTTTTCCCTTTAACCTTTTCAATTGTAGTTAAAGAATGACCTTGTTCTTTAAATGCTTTAGCAGGATCAGTATATTCAATATCCTCAAAGTAATCAGTTAAGACAACAGCAATATGCTTAGACATATTGTATAACCTCCTCTTTTTGAATACATTTCTTTATTACCCGTGCTTGTCTCACTATAAACTTTTTTGCTTAAAAAGGAGTTTTTTCAAATAGTAGCGAATATTAACTAAAAAAAAAGCGAGTTGATATAAATGACAATTAAAGTTATAGAAGCAACAAAAGACGATGTACATTTTCTTTGGGATATGCTATACGAAGCAGTATATGTGGATGAACATTCAGAAAAACCTCCACGCAGTATTATTGAAACACCGAAGATGGCTAGTTACGTCAAAGACTGGGGAAGAAACGGAGATCTAGCACTACTTGCTGTTGATTCAAACGGAAATAAACTTGGAGCTGTTTGGATCCGCCTCTTTGACGATTTGTCTAAAACATATGGTTATATTGATGAGGAAACACCAATCCTAAGCATGGCCATTCTTCCAAAATTCAGAGGAAAAGGCATTGGATCAGAATTGCTAAAAGAAATAAAATCACAAGCAGCATCAAAAGGATTTCTAAGAATTTCACTTAGTGTGGATCCCTCCAATCCTGCTCTACGTTTATATGAAAGATTTGGATTCAAGAAAACTGGTATTGATGGGACTTCTTGGGATATGGTTGCTAAATTAGGAGAGCAGTAAAATGTATAAAGTAGCTTGGTGATGAAGAACATATTCTTCCTGTGGAGTTTTGTTTTGTCGTTCATTTTCTTGGTGAACGACAGTGTGGCTACGAACAATTCCCTTTTTGTCGTTCATCACACTTATGAACGACAGTCCGGCTACGAACTATTCCCGTTTTGTCGTTCATCCCCTCCCTTCTCCGAAGCCCATAGCCCATCCCTTTCTAATCCCAAATACAATCTCTAGACCACGCTAAAGATAGTCCTCCATCCCTAAATTTCAAAAAATTCAAAAAATAATTCTGAAATTTTTAAATTATTAGTTCTTGTTTTCAAAACAAATAATATATTTTACTTGAAAGCGTTTACTTTATTGGAATCAGAGGGGGGAACTGGTTAATGAGGTTAAAAAGCGTTTTAAGTTTATTTTTCAGTCTAATCATGGTAATTGGACTACTAGCTGCTTGTAACAATGAGGTAAAGCCACCAACAACAAATGAACCAACTCCAAGTGAAGAAGGAAATGATTCAGAACAAAATTCATCCGGAACAACACCAAGAAATGAAACATTGTATGTAAATGGTTTACAATGGGGACCGCCTTCAACCTTTAGTCCATTAGGGGGAAATCCATCCTTTCCAATTGCTTATGCGAACTCGAGAACACTAATCTATGAAAATCTTTTCATGATTAATATGCTTGATGGTGCGTTAGAGCCATTACTTGGTACAAGTTATGAATGGACTGATGACACGACACTTCACATTGAATTAAATCCTGATGCAAAGTGGAATGACGGAGAAGCATTCACTTCTGAAGACGTTGTGTACTCCTATGAACTAGGAAGTAAATACTCTATCTCTTGGAGCAACTTCTGGGAAGCAATTGATGCGGTAGAAGCAGACGGTGATAACGCCGTTAATATCCGCTTAAAACAAGATAATCCTAATCGACTCACAGTTTTAGATAGTCTTCAATTAGTTCCGATGATGCCTAAGCATGTTTGGGAAGAAATTGAAGCTAAAAGTGGGAACGATATTGCCAAGATTCGTGAAGAAGTGAATCCAGATCCTGTTGGTACTGGCCCATACAAAATGCACACATATGATAACCAAAAGATCACCTTAATTAGAGATGATAACTACTGGGGACAATCTCTATTTGGTGGCTTACCGGCTCCGAAGTATGTAAGTCATGTAATTTATAAGGATAATGCTGCAGGTTCTCTAGCATTTAAAAAAGGAGAAGTTGACGTTTCACAACAATTTATTCCTCAGGTTTGGAAAATGTGGGAAGATGGTGCACCTATCAAAACATATGTGCAAGACAAACCATACTACTTACCTGGTTCAATGCCTTCTATTTTCTTTAATATGACAAAAGATGGATTAAATAATCCAGATGTTAGAAGAGCAATTGCGATGGCAATTGATTATGACAAAATTTCAGAGTTAGCAATGAGTGGATATTCTGGTGAAATGAAACCATCTATTACATTAGATACTCCTTCTGAAACAAAGTATGTAGATCAAGATGCCATTAAATCACTTCAATGGACAACAGATGTTGATGCAGCCAATAAGCTGCTTGATAGTATTGGAGCGAAAAAAGGAGCAGATGGTATTCGTGTTCTCAATGGGGTAAGACTTGGACCATGGGAAATTGAATGTCCATATGGTTGGTCTGATTGGAATGCTGCCCTAGAAATTGTCGCACAAAACGCTAAAGCCATTGGAATTGAAATTAGAACGAACTTCCCTGAAGCTCCTGTTTGGACAAATGATTTACAAACAGGGAAATTTGACATCATTATGAATACGCCTGCGGGTGCAGTTAGTCCGAGTCAGCCTTGGGATAGAGCGAGAACAATCATGTATTCAGAAGGTGTAGCTCCAGTTGGTGAAATGGCGTTCTGGAACTGGGGAAGATATAAAAATGAAAGAGCTGATGAGTTAATTAAGGAAATTCCAACAATTACAGATGAAGCGAAATTAAAAGAAATGTACACAGAACTTACAAAAATTTATTTAGAAGACATTCCATCAATCCCACTTATGTATAGACCTTGGGTATTCCATACAGTGAATGAATCGGTTTGGAAAGGCTTTGCAGTTGAAGGAGATGGCAATAACATTCCACCACAAATTTCTATTGACGGAGCAGGTGTAAAAGACTTGTATCAAATCACAAATAAATAGATTGAAAGATAGATAGAGGTAGTTGGGATTATTAATGCTGGTTATCCCAACTACTCCTTTCCAAAACTAAAAGTCCTAATAATGGGGGTGCTGTGAAGTCATGAATGCCTATCGGAAGTTTTTCTTAAAAAAATCCCTCTGGTATATTGTGACCTTGTTTATTGCAGTCGCGCTTAACTTCCTTCTACCAAGGTTAATAGAAGGAAATCCAGTAAGTGTGATTGCCAACCAAATGACTCAAGGGATGACAGACAGTGATTCAATCAAGAAGGTATACGATACGTTTGCTGCAGAGTTTGGTATTGATAAGCCGTTATGGGAACAATTTTTTATTTACTTAGGAAATTTATTGAAGGGTGATTTAGGAACGTCATTCGGACTCTATCCTATGTCTGTTACTTCTATTCTTGCCTCAGCTGTTCCTTGGACATTAGCTCTCCAACTGCCTGCTATCCTTGTAGGTTGGATCGTAGGAAATGCCCTTGGAGCTATTGCTGCTTATAAAAAAGGTGTATTTGATAAAGTGCTTTTCCCTACATTTTTATTTATCAACTCCATCCCATTTTTTATTTTGGCGATTATTATGCTCTATATCTTTGGGCTAACTCTTAATTGGTTCCCAACATCCGGCGGCTACAATTATCAGATGACACCAAATTTAAGCTTTGAGTTTATTGGATCTGTAATTAGTCACCACTTCCTCCCTTTTATTTCGATTGTCTTGGTTACAATTGGTGGTCAAGCTATCGGAATGAGAGAAATGTCGATTTACGAATTAAACACAGATTATGTTTTATATAGCAAATTACTTGGTATTAAAGATTCTACAATTTCTAGATATGTATTTAAAAATGCAATGTTACCACAGATTACAGGTTTGGCTTTATCAATCGGTACGATGATCGGCGGGTCATTAATTACTGAAATTGTTTTTAGCTATCCTGGTATCGGAACATGGCTATTTACTGCAATACGTCAACTAGATTATCCACTCATATCTGGTGCTACTCTTCTTATTGCCATATCCGTTCTATTAGCTAATTTCACCATTGAAATTATTTATGGGTTGGTTGACCCTAGAATCAAAGCTTCGCAAATGGAGGAAGAATGATATGAACAGTTCTTTACAAATATTAATTCGCTCCCCAAAATTTCTTATCGGTTCCATTTCATTTTTGTTGATGCTCGCATTTGTAACGATCTATCCCTTAATTAATACTGCTGATCCAACTGAAATGGTTGCACTCGCCTTTCAGCCACCAAGTGCTGAGTTATGGTTAGGCTCCGACAACTTTGGAAGAGATTTATTTCTTGAACTTATTTATGGAATCAAGACCTCCATTTTTGTAGGATTAATTGCCGGCTTAAGTGCAACGATTATTGGGTTAATCATCGGGTTATCCGCCGGTTATATCGGAGGAATTTTTGATGAAATTTTATCTGCCATCACCAATATCTTTATCGTTATTCCATCTTTCATTGTCTTAATTCTGATCTCAGTCAGTATAGATTCAAGAAGTTCGTTAATTACAGCGATTGTAATTGGCATAACAAGTTGGCCATGGACAGCACGTGCCGTCCGCGCTCAAACATCCTCTCTACGAAACAGAGATCACGTTAATATCGCAAAAATATCTGGTCATAGCACACCAAGAATCATTATTTTTGAGATTTTACCTTACATCATGTCTTATGTTGTAATGGCATTTGTTCTGCAAACAGCATCAGGTATTCTTTCAGAGGCATCAATCTCTATGCTGGGACTTGGACCATACAATACAATTTCTCTTGGTATTATTATGAACTGGGCTTTAATCTTTGAAGCTCCTGTATCCGGTGCGTGGTGGGCGTTTATACCTGCAGCAATAGCTATTGCGATCATTACATTTTCTCTCTATTTAATGAATACTGGGATGGATGAAATTTTTAACCCTAAGATAAGGAGTTAATGATATGAGTAAACATATTCTTGATGTTAAAGAATTAAAAACTTACTATAAAACCAGATTAAAAGAAAAGGTCTATGCTGTTGATGGTGTGGATTTTCACCTTGAAGATGGAAAAACAATTGGTATTGCCGGAGAATCAGGATGTGGTAAATCGACTTTAGCCTTAAGCTTAATGGGATTCTACTTTCCTCCACTTCACTTTGGTAGCGGTTCTATTAATATCAATGGTGTAGATATTATGAAGCTCGAAAAAGAAAAGCTTAGAAAACAAGTGTTAGGCAGAGAAATTGCCTATATTCCACAAGCGGCAATGAATGCCTTAAATCCAACCATTAAGATTATTAAGTTTATTGAAGACATTATGAAGGAACATCAACCAGAACTGTCGAAAAAACAAGTCTATGAAATGGCTGCTGAAAGATTTGAAACATTAAATCTTTCACCTAAAGTGTTAAATTCTTATCCGAATGAACTTTCTGGAGGGATGAAACAAAGAACGGTTATTGCTATTTCAACCATTTTAAATCCAAAAGTATTAATCGCTGATGAACCAACCTCTGCACTCGATGTGACTTCCCAAAAAGTTGTCATTAAATTATTAAAAGATTTATTAGATAAAAAATTCATCCGTTCACTAGTATTCATTACACATGAACTTCCTCTTCTCTATCATGTAACAGACGAAATTATGGTGATGTACGCAGGAGAAATCGTCGAAAGAGGAAAAGCCGAAGACGTTATATTTAATCCCATTCATCCTTATACCAAAAAGCTAATGGGCTCCATTATTGTCCCTGAATCTGGCATGAAGGAACATAAACTAGCTGCGATTCCAGGAGCACCACCTAATTTAAAAAAGAAAATAGATGGCTGCCGATTTGCTGAACGATGTTCCTATGCAACAGATGAATGCCGTACCGGAAAAATTACAACTCAACATCTAGGTGAACGTTTGTATCGTTGTCGAATTGACAATGAGACGCTAAAGGAGTGGTATGCAAATGAAGCCTGATCAAGAGGTTTTAATTAGCGGGAAAAACATAACAAAAGTTTTCGGTTATGGGAAAAATAAAAACACAGCCGTTGACCAAGTAAACTTTAACTTCCACCGAGGAGAAATTATTTCAATCGTTGGTGAAAGTGGGAGTGGGAAAACAACACTCGCTAAAATGGTCATGGGGCTACTAAAGGAAACAAGTGGAGATATCGAGTATAAAGGAAAGTCACGCAAACTAAAAAGTCATCGTGATCGAAAAGCATACTGGCAGGATATTCAAGCTATTTTTCAGGACCCATTCTCTTCTTTTAACTTGTTTCATAAAGTCGAAAAACTATTAAATGACTGTATTGAACTACAAGGCTTAAAGCTTTCTAAGGAAGAACGCTTTGAGAAAATGAAAGAAGCATGTACGTTTGTTAACCTGAAATTTGAAGAACTTTATAATAAATATCCTTTTGAGCTCTCAGGTGGACAAATGCAACGTTTGATGATTGCTAGAATTTTTCTTCTTCATCCAAAGGTATTACTAGCAGATGAACCAACCTCAATGGTTGATGCCTGCTCTCGCTCTACTATTTTAGATATGTTACTAAAGCTAAGAGAAGAAAACAATATGACGATTATCTTCATTACTCATGACGTCGGTCTTGCCTATTATGTAAGTGATACACTTTATATCATGGAAAAAGGAAAAATTGTTGAACAAGGGAGTGCCGATAATGTCTTAATGAACCCTCAGCATCCATACACACAGCAGCTCATTTCTGACGTACCTAAGCTGCATGAAGCGTGGGATTTGGGATAATAGAAAAGCGCAAGCGCCTTGACCAGCCTCGGGCAATAAGATGATTTGCCATGGAAGGCGTTCTTGGCCTTCAATGGCAAATTAGCTTATGACCTCGAGGGGCTAGGTGCTTGCGCTAGACACTAAAACTACGTACAAAATTTTAAACTTTCTTTCTTACCTCTTTACAAAGAAGGCCGACTAACATAAGTTGGCCTCTTCTCTTAACCCACTTTCAATTTCCTTTATAAAGTCACTTACTTTCTTTTCATAGCCCTTCGGATCTGTATTATATGCTTCTGCATGACCTGCTTCAGGAACTAAATAGAGCTTTTTATTTCCCTTTTTTCGTTTAAACATGTCTAACGTCATTTGCAAAGGAATAAACGTATCTTCTTTACCATGAATAAATAGAATGGGGGTTTTTGTTTTTTCTAACCCTTTTATTGGTGAAATTTCAGGGAAACTCCACCCATGACGTAACTTAATTATAAGACTTACAACATCAATAAGAGGATAAAAATGCAGCCTTAAATCAAGCCTCAATCTTAATTTTAATAAGCTTGAAAAATCGCTAAATGAGCAGTCAGCAATACAAAACTGCACTCTGTTGTCTCGTTTGCTTACCTCTAATGCCGAGGCAGCTCCAAGTGATTCGCCCAACAAACCTATAAATGCACGATCTCCCATTCGCACTGATAAGTAGTCAATCCACGCTCTTAAATCATCTTTTTCATAGTAACCAAAAGAGGTATAATTTCCTCCGCTTAATCCATGAAACCGATGATCACATAGCAAAACGTGAAATCCCCTTTTCTGAAACATATCCACATATTTAAAACTTCCAAACAAAGACCAGCGAATTCCATGAGCAATTATAATTACTTTTTTACTGTTTTTCACCGGAAAAAGCATTCCATGTAGCTTATATCCATGGTAAGACGGGATATATAATTCTTCTTTTTCTATCGTGCGAAAGATGTTGGCATCAATTTCTCCCTTTTGAATACCAAGCTTATACGTTTTGTCATAAGGAACTCTTGTCGGCGAAAGAAGAAGACGGCTTAACAAATAAATACCTATTGAGCAGACAATCATCAAAACAAGAACTAAACCTATGGTCCATTGCCACATTCACTTCTCTTCCCTTCTAGGCTTTTTAATATTTTATTGAAATGCACAAGAAGGTGTGACAAGAAACGGAACAGGATTAAAAACCTTCCGATTTGAATTTAAGGTGATGGTGTCTTTCTGGGAACAGGAACGATAGTTGTTATCATATTGATAAGACAATTATGAAGCAAACAAAAAAATCCTGTACACCCATGATGCTTAAACTCACAGGTATACAGGATTAATCACGTTATATCGTCCACTGATCATGAACAATCGCAACAAGCTTCCATTCATCCTTAGCATTTTTTTCAAAAACAAGGTTTAATGCCTTCCAATCCATATTGCCATTTTCCTCTGTTCCTTTTACGTAATACTCAACGACTTGAGAATCAGGAAATTTGTCTCTGATATTTTTAATACTATTCCCTCGTGCTTGTTCTGGATTATAAACGACCTCATCGGCCTGATGGTAGCTCGCATCATAAATAAATTCATCATAATATTCACTTGGAATTAACTTAATTGGCTCACCACTTCCATCTCTTACCCCCCATGTATACTCTTCTTCGAAATGGAAGAAATGCAAGATGTCCTCTTGCTTGAATGTAACAGCATCGTCCTCTATAAAAGCGTATGGCGAAAACAACACACCCTTATCCGAATGAACATAGGTAGAAAGTTCTTTAAAGTTTTGATCCTTTAAGTAACCTATTACTTTTTCAGCATTTTCTAATACGAGCTCCTTCTCACCTTTTGGAGACTCAGCTGCTTCTTCCTCATTTGTTTCGGTATCTATTGTTTCTTCTTCTGTTACATTATCTTCTTCTACAGGTTGATCTCCTTGCTCTTCTGTATTTTGCACACAACCTGTTAAGAGTAAAATAATAAGAAATAGAAGATAAGATTTTTTCACTCTATCCCTCCTCGAATGAATGTTTTATTTATTTCATTTTGTACAACTTCCTTTAAAATTATAAATTCCCTAATTATGAACAAGAAAACAACATTTGCGAAACTCTTCATGTATGTGAGTTAGGTATAAATCAAACTTTAAATACAAAAAAAACACATTACGTTTAAGTAAAGTTTTTCAAAACTCTATTGTATTTCGTAACCCGAAAGAGTATGATGAGGAACGTAGATTTTTAGAATCGAGGTATTCAAAATGAAAATAAGAGATTGGGATACAAATCTTAAGATACGATTATTTGGTGAAGCCTTGATGAACATAACATTTTGGATGTTCTTCCCCTTTTTAACGATTTATTTCGCTGATGAATTCGGTAAAGCACAGGCCGGCTTATTCCTTATTATATCGCAAGTTTTTTCAGTTCTTGCCAATTTAATGGGTGGATATTGTGCTGATCGATTCGGAAGAAAAACCATGATGGTAATGGCTTCATGTGGTCAAGGTTTATCCTTTATGATATTTGCATTATCAAATTCTCCTTGGCTCGAAATGCCTATTCTCGGCTTTATTTGTTTTGCGTTCGCAGGAGTATTTGGTTCTTTTTACTGGCCAGCCTCTCAAGCAATGGTTGCCGACGTAGTTGAAGAAAAGCATCGTAGTAGCGTTTTTGCTATTTTTTATACATCTATTAATATTGCTGTTGTCATCGGACCTATTTTAGGTGCAATTTTTTATGTTCAGTATCCATTTGAAGTATTATTAGTTGCAGGATTCATTTGTATGTTGCTTTCTCTTTTATTAGCAAAGCAAACAAGAGAAACTGCACCTCCCTACAAAGCAAGTTCAGCTGATGAGGCCCGGAGATGGTATAGTCCCATACTACAACAAATCCAAGATTATCGAATTATCTTCCGTGACCAAACGTTTTTACTTTATATAATTGCAGGTGTTCTCGTTGCACTTACCTTTATGCAGCTAGATATGATTATTCCTGTTTATATGACAGACATGATTCAACAGCAAGAAATGTTCCGCTTTGGTGATTGGTCCTTAACATTAAACGGTGAGCAAGCATTTGGCTTGATTCTTTCAGAAAATGGTTTACTTGTGGCTCTATTTACAATTTTCATAACAAAATGGATGGGGACATTCAAAGAGAGGAATGTTTTTGTCCTTTCTTCTTTCATCTATGGAATCTCAATGGTTGTTTTCGGTTTTACGAGCTCTCTTTGGCTCTACATCCTAGCTATGGCAATCTTTACATTTGCAGAACTTATGACAGCCGGAATCCAACAAACGTTTGTTTCAAAACTTGCCCCTGATCATATGCGTGGTCAATATTTTGCCGCTGCTAGCCTGCGATATACAATTGGGCGTACGATTGCACCAATCGCCATCCCAATGTCATTATGGTTTGGTTATCAAATTACTTTTGTGATTCTTGGAGCACTAGCAGTATTAAGTGGATTCTTATATTATGTGATGTTTCAAAAAGCAGAATTAAAACAGGTTAAACATATAGAAGCTAGTTAAAAAAAGCTGTAAAACGAAGAAGTATCTCGTTTTACAGCTTTTTTGTATGAATGTCATAAATTTGTATGTCTCAAATTTTCAGCTTTTATAGACGTTTCTCCCATTAATTGTGCAATTGTCTTGTTATCCTCTGTTAAGTTTTCAACAGTTGCACTCATTTCCTGAAGACTTGCTGAAGATTGTTCAATAATAGCTGCCAGCTCATTTGTGGATAGCTGTACATCACGTGACTGACCTTTCACAAGATTAGCAAACTGTGTAAATTGTTCAAATTGCGAAGATAGGTTTTCTAATGTTTTCTTCACATGATCGATCGATGTACTTACCTTGTCCGTTGACTTTACACTTCGATCAATAAAAGAATAACTGTCCTCCATCTTTGAAACAGCAGCTGCATTACTTTCATTTAAAGTTTGAAGATTTTCATTTATTTTTTCTGTTGTAGCCCTTGTCACATCTGCTAACTTTCTAATCTCTGAAGCAACAACTGAAAACCCCTTGCCAGATTCACCGGCTCGGGCAGCTTCAATAGACGCATTTAAGGCAAGTAAACCAGTTTGGTCAGTGATTTCCTTTATTGAATTTGTTAATTGATTCATTTCTGTAATTGTGTTTGTTAGTAACTTAAACGTATGATCTAACTCAGTAATCATAGCTTTTAACTGGTGCATATCTGAATTTAATTCATATACCTGCTGATTCCCTTCAAGAATAATGTTACTTGCACGAGTGGAATCTTCTTTTAGATCATTTGAAATAGAATGAAGCTTCTCCATTGATTTCATCGTTAACTTTGCATTTTCCGATATATCATTAATTTGGTCTGATTGATTTTGACTGCCGGCTGATACTTCCGTAATCGCCTGTTTCATTTCTTGTTGCGCTTCTAAACTATCTTGAACTTGCTTATTAACAATCGAAATGGCTTCCACAATTCCAGATACATTTATTTCAAGATGTTGCTTCTGTTTCTCTTTCTCACTCGCTTCACTTTCAGCCTGATCAAGAAAATTCTGTAGCTGACGGAATTGTCGTGCATTTAATTGAATAACAATTCCAAGGACTAACCCTGATAATACATAGACAATTCCTGCTGAAGCAAAAATAGTTGATAAAGCTAAGTTATCTTCTTGTCTCAAAATAAATGATAAAGTAAAAGCGATGAACCCTAGTGTATAGCCTAAAGCAAAGATATCCCTCTTCATATGGATAGAGGAAATTAAGGTTAAAAATAAAATAATAATAATAATTTCAGCATTCGGCCCCCATATAAAAAGAGCAGAAATCAAAAATACATAGATTGTAAAAATACTAGTGTACGGGAAAAATACTGGTTTATTTAATAGCTTTTGAAAGATAAGATACAGCAATGTAAACGCTAACAATTGTCCTCCATAAAAAATCCCCTTGGACATATCCTGAACTGCTATTGTTTTAGCCATAGCCATTATCAAGGAAATGGAGAAACTAATAAACATTAATGTATTTTTTTTCGTCATATCAGTATTAACCATTTTTTCTATCGCATTCATACATATCCCCCTTATGTGTACCCCTTTTATAAAGAAAATATATCATGAATGGGCAAAATATCCCATTATAATTTGCAAAATAATTCGAGTTTTCTCTAAAAAACAAAGCATTTGTCAATTTCTAATGTTTTTTATCATAAAATTTTTCTGTTCTTTAAAATCGCTCTACGGCAGTTTTTTAAGAAAAAAGTTGAAAATCCCCCCTTTTCACACAGTTTTATAGATGTTACAATGACACCACAAAACTTAAAATGGCTTCTATTCTTATCGGAATAGAGGCTATTTTTGTTACGTTCTATTGAACGATGCTCTATTTATTCTAAAAAATTCAGCTGAAAGGGTGATTTCAATGCATTACGGAAGCAAAGGATGGTATGTTGAAGAACTTAAGAAATTAGGTGTTCGCCGTCATGAAGAGAGAAAACTCGAAAGCTACAAAAAACATTTTCTAGCTAACCTTCTTGAGAAACATAGCAAATAATTTTCTCTTAAAAGAATTAGAGGCACACCATAATGTGTGCCCCTAATTAGTCATATGGTAATGCTTGATAAAAATAATTTGGTTTTATCACTTTATTTTCATAGCTTTGATGAAAAACATGTGTTGTTGTAGGTGATACAGGAGGAATCAACCACGTCCAGTCACCAGTAATGTCTCTGGAATTTTCACGTTCGTTTTGTTCAAACCGTTTGAATTGCTGAGCAGCAGTATGGTGATCAACAATACTTACACCTGCATTTTTAAAGGAATGAAGAACTGCAGCATTCAGTTCGATAAGCGCTCTATCTTTCCATAGATTTGCATGACTTCTTGTATCTAAATTCATAATCGAAGCTATTTTAGGTAGAAGATTGTAGCGAAACGAATCAGCTAAATTTCTTGCACCAATTTCAGTTTCCATATACCAACCGTTAAATGGGGCTGCTGTATACTCAATCCCACCAATCTCCAGCTTCATATCGGAAATGATTGGAACACCATACCATCTTAAATGAAGATCTGCTATAGCTTTTATTTCTGGGTGGACGATAGACACCTCTAATACTTTATCTTCTGGTATTGCAAACAACTTAGGATGTTGATTATTAACCTGAATAATGAGTGGAAGCACATCAAAATTCGTTCCCTCTCCCCGCCAGCCTAGTTTCTCACATTGCTTTGTAAACAAGATAGAAGCCGGATCTCCTAAAATTCCGTGCTCTGTTTCATATCCTGCATAGCGAATTAATTGATGATTCCATATTCTAACATCATTTTCTTTCCCTAATGAAGGCTTAAAAATAGTGATAGCCGGCCTAATCTTACCAGCGTTTGTAGCAAAGGAAATATGATTTTGCAACGCTTGAAAAACCTCTTCTTCTGATTGTGTATGGCGTTGATCAAATACAGTTAATGAATTCCAAAATAATCTCCCAATACATTTATTACTGTTTCGCCATGCCATTTTCGCTCCATGCTCGAGCTCTTCAAAGGTATGGTCGTAATAGCCTTTGTATTCTATTTGAGATTTAACTTCTTTTATTCGTTCATCTATTTGGTCGCTTGATTTCCCAAGTTCTTTATAAGCGATTTTTATAAATTCAATTGCTTCATGTTCTAGCTGCACGTTTGCAACCAATCTGGTCACCTCTTAAAAGTTCTTACATATTTTCTTATATCTTACTTCCTGTCCGTTCCTTGCGTCTATTCTAAACTCTCGTTGATTAAATTTCTTTCTTAGAATACTTTAGGTCCCAAAGCTGTTTTAATACCGGCATTTCGATCATTTCTTCCTCTGAAACATGGTTCCACTCAACACCATTAGGTTTTTCATATGGAGAATTAGTTTTTGTAAGTCCATTTTCAGTTGCAATCCAATCTACCGTTAAATCGAATGTATCTCTAGGAATATCATCACCAACTAATTGGGTACTATGAATAGTCGTAACAATTGGAACAGGTGGGTTACCCAACTCACGGATAATTGCATATTCACGATCAGCATAGCCCTCCCCTTTCCCCAGTCTTCTCCCGTCCGAATGAATTGCAACCGAACCAACGACCATTAAATCAATGGGCGGTATTTCTGTTAAAGGAATTTCTTTTCCATATGATTTAATGTGACTTAAGCTTGCGGCTTTACGTTCCTCCCCAGCAGGAACCCACTCCGGTTTTACCAAAATAAAACCAGCCTTAAGACGTGGAGTAGGGACAAGTAATACCTTCCCATCTAAAAGAATTTGTTTACGCAACGGAAGCTGTGGAGCATCAGGATTTACTTTAATCACTTTTGCTTCTTTATATTCCGGCAATGTTGTAATATGAGCTGCAGCAATTTCCGATCCTTTAAAGTTAAGAATCCGATTTACTAGAGGAAAAGGAAAGCGCCCGTTCTTCTCCTCAGTAAGCTGATTCCAAACCTTATGTCTAATTTCATCCTTTGTTTTCATATAAAACTAAACTCCATTCTATTACGTTTGTTACCTGTATTATAAACAAAGTGAAAAGGATACACACGTATGAGGATTATATGAAGTGTATGTTTCAATTCGGATAGTTCGAATGGATTGACTGCATTTTGAGAACGGAGAACCTTTTGACGTGACTACCGGATTTAGACGTGACCAATCCTTGTTTTGACTTAACGTCTTATGATTTTGACTTGATCAGAAGCCGGTTTGACCTGACTACAGACAACACAACCCATGTAATTCCTCAATGTAAGTTTGAACAAATGTTTAATTAAATTTATAGATCGTGCTCTTCCACAAGATAACTTACCTATCAAAAAGCTAAAAAGACTTAATACACTTCATAGGGTGCACTAAGTCTTCTTCCATTATTTACTCTGTTCAATTTCTTCAACTAGAAGAGATAATTCTTCCCAACGTTCCATGGTTTCGTCCAAGGTTTGCTCGACTTTCTCTTGCTCTTTATAAAGCTCTTGTACTTTTCCAAGGTCACTTCCTGCTGCAGCAATCTCCTGTTCTAGTTGCTCTTTTCGTTCTTCCAACTCGGCAATTTTATCCTCAATTCCTTCCCATTCCTGCTGTTCTTTATAGGAAAGGCGTTTTTTCTTATCCTTTTTGTATGAGGTTTTATCGGTAGCTGTTTCTTCTTTTACTGAATTCATTTCCTGTAGTTTTTTCTCTTCCATGAAATCTGAATAACTGCCTTGGAATCGAGTAATATTTCCATTGCTTTCAAAAACGATCAGATGATCGACTACACGATCAAGAAAATAGCGATCATGGGATACAGTTAACACAACTCCCGGAAATTGATCCAAATAATCTTCTAACACACTTAATGTTTGTGTATCAAGGTCATTTGTTGGCTCATCTAGAAAAAGAACATTTGGCTCCTCCATTAAAACTTTTAATAAGTAGAGCCTTCTTCTTTCTCCACCTGAGAGCTTACGAATGTAGGTCCATTGAGCTGAGCGAGGGAACAAAAAGCGTTCAAGCATCTGCTCAGCTGTTATGACTTGATTATCAATCGTATAGACTACTTCAGCTGTTTCTTTAATATATTCAATAACACGAAGGTTTTCATCCATTTCTTCATGCTCTTGTGTATAAAAACCAATTTTAACCGTTGTTCCTACATCAATTGTTCCCTGATCAGCTTTAATACGCCCTGCCATAATATTTAAAAGTGTCGACTTTCCTGTTCCATTTGGACCGATAATTCCAAGCCTTTCACCTGGAGTAATTAAATAACTAAAATCATTTATAAGGCTTCTGCCATCATAAGCTTTAGAAATATGTTCAAGCTCTAACACCTTTTTCCCTAGTCGAGTGGAACCAATCGAAAAATCTAAATCTTGCTTTGCTGCAGGTCCTTTTTGTTCCTGAAGTTCCTCCGCTCTACCAATTCGTGCCTTTTGTTTAGTAGTTCGTGCCTTTGCACCTCGTCTAAGCCAGGCTAATTCGCGTCTTAACAAGTTCTGACGTTTTTCTTCAGCTAGCTCTGCGTTCATTTCCCTCTCAGCTTTTTTCTCTAGGAAAACCTCATAGTTACCTGAATATGTATAAAGCTGGCCCTGATCTAATTCAAATATTTGATTTGTTACACGGTTTAAAAAGTAACGATCATGAGTGATAAGAACAATAGAACCTTTATATTGTGCTAGAAAGCCTTCAAGCCATTCAATTGTCTCATTATCAAGATGGTTCGTCGGCTCATCGAGAATGAGTATGTCTGCAGGCTGAATTAAGGCTTTAGCAATAGCAACCCGTTTCTTTTGACCACCTGATAAATGGTTGACCGGCTTTTGAAAGTCGGTAATTCCTAGTTTCGTTAATATTGTTTTTGCTACAGTATTTGCTTCCCAAGCATCGTGCTGATCCATTTTCGCCTGCACATTCATGAGATGCTTGAGCTTTGTTTCATTTTCTGGGTCCCGTTCAAGTTCACTTTGAGCAAGTTCATATTCTCTCATTACCTGCATGATCGGGGCATCACCGTAATAGATTTGCTCTAAAATTGTTAAGTTCTCAGTTAATTCTGGCTGCTGTGATAAATATTCAATTCTTATTGTATTTGAATGAGTTATCTCACCTGAATCAGCTGACTCTATGCCCGCAATCACCTTTAATAGTGTTGATTTTCCCGTTCCATTAACTCCTATTAATCCAATCCTCTGCTTTGCTGCAATGGTAAATGATATATGGTCAAATAATGTCTTTTCACCATATGTTTTATATAGATTTTCTACCTGTAATATGCTCATTTTATCCAATCCTTCAACAATTTTATCTATTGTATAGCATAACAGGTAGTTAATAGTAAGAAAAGTGGGAGCAATAGAGGCAAAATTAAGGACTTCCTTTTTTATCTATCAATTTTGCCATATAATCTATCATTCGACAAAAATAGCTGCGTAAGCACCAAACACAAAAAGCCGCATTACGCGGCATCTCCTAATCTACTGTTGACCATCCTCAGCTTTCTCTAATAAAGAGTTAGCTAATCAGATAAACTGCTCGTTGTATGATTAATCTCTTTAATAGATTGAACAATAGAATCAAGATCATGTTTATTGCGATCAAACATTGATAAATAGTTTACCATTTCCATCTTTACTGTAAGTAATCCACCTTTTACCTGCTGAATTTTATCTTGTGATGCTTGAGTTGAGTCATTCATCGCTTTCATATTATCAACTAAATGTTTAGTAGAGTTATTATTTTTTTCAACTAATGTTTTGATCTCATTACTCATCTTTTTAGAGTTTTCTGCGAGTTTTCTTACTTCTGATGCCACAACGGCAAAGCCTTTTCCTTCTTCACCAGCTCTAGCCGCTTCAATTGAGGCATTTAATGCTAATAGATTTGTTTGATCAGCAATTTCTTCGATGCTTCTTGTCATAGCCAGTATCATTTCTGAAGTATTTTTCAAATCAATAATTCCCTTGATTGACTTGTCCATCCCGCCAATAACATCATTAAAGGTACCAATCATTGATCCCATTTGTGATTCATTTTCATTTGTTAAGCTAACTAGATTTTGACTACTTTTCTGAGTTAATTCTATTTCCTTTCGTATTTGGTCAGCTTTTGTACTTGTTTCATAGATCGTTGCTTCCGTTTCTTCTACTGAAGCTGCAACTTCTTGACTAATAGCTACTAATTCCTTCTGTAGAGACTCTTTGGACGCATTTAGTTGCTCCAGCTCATTCATTCTTGATCCAATATAGTTTTCAATTACTAATTGTGAATCAAGATTTGTCACATGTGTTACAGCCAAAAGAACCTTTGATAGCATTTCTGGATCCTTTTCAAACTTTTTTACAATTTGAGGAATTAACAAGGTGTTCAATGCAGAATAAGTAGCAATAAACCATGACGCTGGTAAACTAGCACCATTGTGTGTACTTCCAATTCTTTTTCTCATTTGAAAATATTCTTCATCAAGATTTCCACTAAGGATACTTTTAAAATAATGTACAAACACTTTGTATAACCGATCTCTAGTCGTATTTTCTGTGGCTATCTTTTGTAGTAGTGGTTGTTTGAAAAGGTGATTTAGAACATTTTGCAGTACCTCGTCGATGATATCTAATAAAAAAGGTTGTGATTGTTGTAGTATTTCAAGATATTCTTTTTTAAAGCCCATATACTGAAGTCTTAAAGAAATTTCTTTATCAGAAACAACCGCAATTTCATGGTCTTCTGGAAAATTAATTTTTGGTTGAAATGTATAATCCTCTATTGGTTTTTTCTTTAATCCAAACATCTGTCTTCCATCCTCTCAGTTTCACGTTTTCATTATTGTATAATATTTGTACTACATTTGTATATCTTTACACCTACAAAATAACTTAAAATATCTAAATTTTATATTGCATTATCTTCCATAAAACTTTACCATTAACTGTATTAAGTATATTAATACAGTTAAGACGAAGGGGGTTACAAATGTTTCAATTAGATGTAAGAAGCAGAAAGCCCATATATGAGCAATTAGTCGACAAAATAAAAGAGCTTATCATCAACCGGATTCTTAAGCCTGATGAGCAATTACCTTCTGTTCGAATGCTCTCAAGTCAGTTAACGATTAATCCAAATACGATTCAAAGAGCTTATCGTGAGCTTGAAAATCAAGGATATATCTACTCCATTAAAGGGAAGGGAAACTTTGTTTCTGCAATAGAACATATGCCAAGCAATGAACAATTGGATGATCTAAAAAGCGACATAAAAAAACTAATTGCCGAAGCGATCTATTTAGGGTTAACAAAAGAAGATTTATACGTATTATTTGATGAAGCACATCACCAAACAAAGGGGGTAAAATACAATGATTCAGGTAAATTCCGTAAATAAAAAATATAACGATCACCTTGCTGTAGATGACCTTACCCTTCATGTTAAGAAAGGATCAATCTATGGATTATTAGGCTCTAATGGGGCTGGAAAAACCTCACTTTTAAAAATAATCGCAGGCATTAATCGAGCTGATAAGGGAACGATTTTGATTGATGGCATACCCTCTTACGAAAATGTACAAATAAAAGAACGGGTTATATTTATTCCAGATGTTCTTTATTTTTTCCCGCAAGCGACAGTAGCTCAAATGGCATCTCAATACAGAGAGTATTATCCAAAATGGAACCAAAAACGTTTTGAGCAGCTTAGTTCAGCCTTTAATATTGGCTTAAATAAAAAGGTACATAGACTATCTAAAGGCATGAAGCGACAAGTGGCCTTTTGGCTTGCTTTATCAGCGATGCCAGATGTCATGATCCTCGATGAACCAATCGACGGTCTTGATCCTGTTATGAGGCAAAAAATTAAAAATCTATTATTTCAAGATGTAGCTGAAAGAGAAATGACAATTATTATATCTTCTCACAATCTTCGAGAAATCGAGGACTTATGCGATCATGTTGGGATTATGCATAAGGGAAAAATCATGATTGAAAAAGAAATAGATGACTTAAAATCTGATACCCATAAGGTTCAACTAGCTTTAGCTGATCCTACACACGAGGAGCATCTATTAAATCAGCTGCATATTTTACATTATGAAAAACGAGGAAGTGTTTCTCTTTTAATTGTTCGAGGTAGTGAAGAAAAAATTAGTAAAATCATTCATTCAACAGATGTTTTGCTTTATGATCTATTACCTTTAACATTAGAAGAAATATTTATTTATGAAATGGAGGATGTGGGTTATGAAATCGAGAAAATCCTTCTATAAAAATGCTGTCATCAAGCAAGACTTCAGACAATTTGGATGGATTAGCCTTGTCTATTTAGTTAGTCTTTTATTTACATTACCACTTGGCCTCCTTCAAATCGCATCTAGAAAATATGTCATTTTTTCAGATTATAAGAATTATTTAATGGTGAATCCAGAGATACAAATCGTTCTATACTTTGCAGTCCCAGTTGCTGCAGGATTATTACTGTTCCGCTACATACAAAATGAAGCTTCAGTAGATATGATCCATAGCCTTCCTATTAAAAGAAAAACATTATATGTCAGTCATGTAATTAGTGGTCTACTTCTATTAATTGTACCGATCATTATAACGGCCATTATTACATTCTTTGTGACAAATACAATTGAAGGGTTTTCTAATATTCTAACAATTTCAGATCTTTTTTCTTGGATAGGTATTGTTACTTTATTAACGTGCATGATGTTTTCTTTTTCCATTGCAGTTGGTTTTATTACAGGGATGTCAACTGTACAGGCAATTTTAACTTATATACTTCTTTTTTTACCTATTGGTATGGTTACGATGGTTACATATAATCTCTCTTTTCTTCTCTTTGGGTTTACGACTGCCTTTATAGAAGAAGAACTTATGTATCTATCTCCATTTCTACGATTCGTTGGAAGCTGGGAAGGACCTCAACCATATTCAATCCTTGAAATAATGATCTATATTCTTTTTACTGTGTTCTTTTTTGTTATTGGTTTAGTTTTATATAAATTAAGACAGCTAGAACGAGCAACTGATGTTATTGCCTTTCCTTTCTTAAGACCGATTTTTAAATATGGTGTAACTTTTTGCAGTATGATTTTAGGTGGCAGTTATTTTTCTGCTACAGGTGATCTTAATTGGAATTGGATTATATTTGGCTATATCATTGGAGCGTTAATTGGTTATACAGTAGCTGAAATGGTTTTACTCAAAACATGGCGTATCCTTCGCCTCCATTTCTTTACAGGATTTATCATTTACAGTGTTATATTTATCGCTGTACTATTAGGTATTAAAACAGACTTAATCAATTATGAAGCTAATCTACCTAGAATGGATCAAATCGAAGAAGTTTACTTCGGTAATAAGTATGATATGCAAGAGTTAATTAGAAACGATATTGACCCATTTTCCGATAATAAGCTTTATATCCAAGACGTAAGAAACCTCCATGAAGAAATTATCAATCAAAAAGATTTTATTGAATCACAGCAGCATTCAGATATAAACAAAGTACAAGGATTCATTACATACCGACTGAAGGACGGTAAACAATTTACACGCGAGTATCAATTACCTGCTGAAGCCTTCCAAAAAAATCTTACACCTGTAATGGAATCAGAGGGTTATATTGTTAACAAACCTGAATTCTTCCAGTTACAAAGAGAAGATATTTTAAATATGAGAATTCATCCAGTTGGTCCTGGGCATCACACTAATACGATTACGATTTCAGATAAAAAAGAAATTGAAGAATTTAGAAGAGTATTAGAAAAAGATATACTCTCTCAATCTATAGAAGATATTGTCAGTCCAGCAACTCCTTGGGCTTATATTGACATTGAATTCAAGCGTAGTAATAACGAGGAACATTTTTTTGACGGCTATTCAATTGATTGGAAAAAGTCTTATGACAATGTTACGAAGTGGTTAGATGAACATGGTTATTTAGAGGATGATCGGATTGATGTTCATGATATTAAGGAAGCTGAATTGACAATTGTAAACCCTCAAAATCAAGCTGAAGATATGTTCTCACCAGAAGAGTATTATCAAACTGGTCAAAAGCATGCGACAATAACTGATAAAGAGTCTCTAACAACACTTATCCGCCACTTTACTGAGTATTCATCAGATCATACTTATTATGTGAAACTCATTCTAAAGGACGGAAATGAATGGTATGGTTCTATACCTGATAAGTATATGACAGATCAGATGAAAGAGCAGATAAAATAGAAATGAAAGAAAGCAGCTAATAACTTTTTAGCTGCTTCTTTATTAGTTCAACTTACTTTTTATTCATCTGTCTACCGCTCTTCTTTTGGCTCTGATGCTGACTATTTCCTATTTGAACATCTGTACCAAATTCAATATCATTTTTGCCTTGTTGCTTTGCCATCTGCTTAGTTGATTGCTCCGAATTTTGTCTGCCTTCTTTAGACATAAATGACCCCTCCTTACAGCAATATCATTTTTAATATGTACAAATAAGTTATTTTAATTCGACAAAAACCGGGTAGTGACAGGCACCAAAAAAGGCTAACCAAATGGTTAGCCTTTTCCTCACGACGCTTGATCTTGATCCTTCTTGTACTCAGTTTCCCAATAATCAGCATTTTTGATTCCTAATGCTTTCGGATCAAAGACAGGGTCTTTTCCTTGTTTTTTCTGTTGCTCATAATCTTTAAGAGCTAGTAATGCCGGTTTGGCAAGAATTAATATAGCAATAACGTTTAGCCATACCATAATTCCTAATCCAACATCACCTAGTGCCCATGCTAAACCTGCCGTTTTAACAGCTCCGTAGAATGTTACTCCTAAAAGAATAACTTTTAAAAGTAGCATTGGAATTTTACCACTCTTACCACGAATAAGGTAAGCAATATTTGTTTCAGCAATATAGTAGTAAGCCATGATCGTTGTAAAAGCAAAGAAGAATAATGCAATCGCTACAAATCCTGCACCAAATCCTGGAATAACACTATCAATTGCTGCTTGAGTATAACCAGGACCCGCTTCAACTCCTTCAAGATTGTTAACGATAAATGAACCATCAGGAGCTTCTGTATTATACATACCAGTGAATAAAATCATAAATGCTGTTGCTGAACATACAAATAACGTGTCAATATATACAGAAAAAGCTTGAACTAAACCTTGCTTAGCAGGGTGTGAAACCTCTGCAGCAGCTGCCATGTGAGGACCAGTACCTTGACCAGCTTCATTAGAGTAAATACCACGTTTTACTCCCCAAGAAATTGCCATACCAATTAGTCCACCAAAAGCAGAATCTAACGCAAATGCGCTTCGGAAAATAAGAGAAATAACTGCAGGTAACTCTGTAATATTCATAAGAATGATAATAAGTGATAAAACGATATAACCAATTGCCATAAATGGCACAATTAATTGAGCTGCAGTGGCAATTCTTTTAACTCCACCGAAGATAATAACAGCTAGAAGTACAACAACTGCAAGACCAGTAACTGCTTTAGGAATTCCAAATGCATTTTCCATACCAAGTGCGATTGAGTTAGATTGTACACCCGGCATTAAAATCGCCATTGCAATTAATGCTGCAAATGCAAAAAGAACAGCAAACCATTTCCAGCCAATTCCTTTTTCAATGAAATAGGCAGGACCCCCACGGTATTGACCATCTTGTTTCACTTTGTAAATCTGAGCTAGTGTTGACTCAATAAAAGCACTAGAAGCTCCGATAAAAGCAATTGCCCACATCCAAAATACTGCTCCAGGACCACCAAAAGCAATTGCTGTAGCTACCCCAGCAATATTTCCTGTTCCTACACGTCCAGAAAGTGCGATTGCAAGTGCCTGGAATGAGGATACCCCAGCTTCTGAGCTTTTACCTTGAAACATAAGCTTAATCATTTCCTTAATGTGTCTTACCTGTAGAAAACGAGTTAAAATGGAAAACAACAATCCCACACCTAGTAAAATATAAATTACTGGTGTGCTCCACAAGACACTGTTTAAGGCAGAAACAAATCCCTCCATAAACAAACCCCCTTTTTTATAAAAAGCTGAATTTTCTATCTTTTAAAATTATAATCAATATCTCTATATAACACAATAGCAATGTTAGGTAATCTCACATTTTATTTTATTATAATAAAATAATTTAAAACACTATGAATTCCAACATTAAGTTAAGTAAGAGAATATTCAATTATAAACACTATTAAAATAGCATGTTCAAAAAACCCATCAACTAGTTTAACATATGTAATTCTCAATAAACTATTGAGAATGACCGAGTAAATAGATATATAAAAATAATAATTTTACTTTTCTTTCCATAAAGATAAAAATAATTATATTTTTGTAATAAATTACTCACAATAGTAATAAACTACAAGAATACCCTACCCATGAATTAGAGAAACAACTGAGGGAAATCAGTCATAACAACAGAAGTATTTGTATTCTTTAGCGAATTAAAATCCACTAACGTATTTATTGTAAAGACCCTAATTGGATAACCTGCTAGATTCGCTTTTCTTCCTAAAATGGATTGCGCAAATACCGCTTCACTATGAAGAGCTTGAACATGAAGATTTTTTGCCAAATTTAACACGTCCGTTGGTACACCTTGAAATAGTAGAGCTGTTTCTATATTATGATCAAGCTCATATATCTTTTTTAAGCTATCTCTATTAAACGAAGATAAGATACATTGTTGCTGGAGATTTAGCTCATAAATTAAACGTAATACCTTTTTCTCAAGATTTTCATATTCAATTCTATCATTTTTCAATTCTATGTTAACAATTAGCTTCTTTGGAAGTAATTTCACCCACTCTAACACTTCATTTAGTGTAGGAATCTTTTCATTTTCGAAGTCAGCATGAAACCAGCTTCCTGCATCGTATTGTTTTAATTGATTTAATGTTAAATCCTTTACATATCCTACTCCATTTGTTGTTCGTTCTAATTTTTCATCATGGATTACGACAAGCTCTCCCTCCTTTGACATTTGCACATCTAATTCAATACCATGTGCCCCTACTTCAACTGCCGCTTTAAATGCCGCCATTGTATTTTCCGGATAAAACCCACTTAAACCACGGTGTGCAAAAATTTCTACATTATTACTCATATCGGCTCTCCTATACTTTAGTTATCTCTAAAACAAAAAGACCCTTTGAAGAGAATATCCTTCAAGGGTCAAAGTAGATGTGGTAAATAACAATCTACTCTCACTTCAAAATGCCTAAAGCTCATTAGTTTCCTTGCTTTTTATTCGCAACCTCTAATGCACGATTCGTTTCTTCAGCTGCTTGATCAAGAGCTTCCTTGGGATCCATTCCTTGATATAAGTTCTCCATTGCTGTAACAACTTTTTGTCTTGATTCAGGGAATACAGAAATCAGCGCTCCTTGTGTAGCTGTGTTAGCCTTTGTATCGCGTAATTGATCAACTGTCACTTTAAGTTGTGGGTATTTTTCCCATTCCTGTTTTACAACGTCCTGTTCATATGCAGCAGGATTGATTGCGAAGTAACCTGTTTTCACATGCCAATCCGCTTGAACTTCAGGAGTAGTTAAATATTTCATGAATTCCCAAGCAGCCTTTTGCTTTGCTTCATCAATACCACTTGACATCCAAACTGATGCTCCACCAATAATGACACCATTTCTTTCAGCATCATCGGGAATTGGAAGATATGAAACGCCAACTTCAAAATCAGCATTATCTACAATTGTTTTCACACCAGCTGAGGAATCTAAATACATCGTCATTTTACCTGATTGAAATGCTGCACGCATATCATCCCAGTTTTGTCCTACATTATAAAATGTTCCTTCGTTATACATATCTGAAATTAAGTTAAATACATTTAATCCTAATTCATCATTAAAAGTAGCCTTTGTTGCATTTCCAGAACGACCGTTTTCATTATCAACGTAATGACCACCCTGTTCTGCTAGCATCTCTTCAAAGAACCAACCATAATTTAAAATAGAGAATCCATACTGACTTGTTTCTCCGCCATCTGATATTGTTAATTTTTTCCCAGCATCTTTTAGCTCACTGTATGTCATCGGAGCTTTCTCAGGATCTAATCCAGCTTCTTTAAACGCATCTTTATTATAAATTAATACAGGTGTTGATGAATTGAACGGCATTGAATATTGCTCACCATCAACTGTATAGTAATTTGAAATGTTTTTCTCCCATTGTGATGTGTCATAATTATCCTCATCAATAAATTTTTGTACAGGCTGAACGTGACCACTATCAATCATATACTTCGTTCCAACTTCAAATGTCTGCATAATTGTTGGAGCATCTGCTGTACCAGCAACAGTGTTGAACTTTGTTAGTGCCTCTTCATATGTACCTTGGAAAACCGGTTTAACTTCAATATTATCTTGAGATTCATTAAAATCAGATACAATATTGTTTAATACTGTTTCAAGATCACCACTCATTGCGTGCCAAAAAACTACTTCTTGTTTTCCTGCAGTTTCCTCTGTGTCTGTCCCTTTCGTACCTTCAGCTTCTGATTTTGCACCTGAAGAATTCGTGTTTGAACTTGAACAAGCTCCTAATAACAATAAAAACAAAGCAGATAGAATAATTAATAATTTTTTCTTCATGAATGAGTCCTCCTTATTTTTGCATTACTTAATTGCGCCTTGTGTAAGTCCACTTTGAAGACGTCTTTGACCGATAAACAATAAAATGAGTGTAGGAAGAATAACTACAACGACTGCCGCCATCACCACCCCCCATTCGGTAGAAATTTCTTGTGATTGCAGCTGTTTTAAACCAATTTGTACCGTTCGAACACTTTCGTTGTTTGTTACAAGCAACGGCCATAGGTACATATTCCAGGTTGTTAAAAAGCTATAGATTCCTAATGTTATTAAGCTTGTTTTTGAAACTGGTAAAACAACGTTCCAAAAGAAGCGAAAATGACTTATTCCAGCAACCTGTGAAGCTTCATACAATTCCTTAGGGATTGTTTTAAATTGTTGTCTTAACAAAAACGTTCCGAAGGCTAATGCGAAAAATGGAATGGTAAGACTAGAATAGGAATTCAGCCATCCAAGCTTTTGAATCGTCATGAAATTCGGAACCATTGTTGCTTCCCAAGGAATCATCATCGTTGAAATAAATAAGAAGAAAATAAGTTCTCTTCCTTTAAAGGATATAAATACAAAGGCAAATGCTGCCAAGCTAGACACTATTAATTGACCTACCATAACAACGGTTGACACATAAAAACTATTCCATAGATATTGAAGTAGCGGGACCTTTTCAAAAGCGGATTTATAGTTTTCTAAGGTAAGACTATTAGGGATTAGATTACCTTTGAGCACCTCTCCTCCTTGCATAAAACTGATCATGAATGCATAAAAAATTGGAAACACCATAAAAATAACTGAGACAATTAACAGCGTATATAATACAATCTTTTTAAAACTCCTCATTGATAATGCACCTTCCGTTCCCCAAGCTTAAATTGAAGAATGGTAATAAATAAGATACAGAAGAAAAGAATTGTTGCTTGAGCGCTTGCAGACCCAACATTATAGTTTACAAATGCATCTTTATAGATGGAATAGACAATGACATTTGTCGACTCCACTGGTCCTCCCTTTGTTAAAATATCGATCTGTCCAAAGGTTTGAAATGCATTGATTAAGGAAACTGTAATAATAAAGAATAGTGTCGGAGATAACATCGGGATTGTAATTTTCCTGAGTTTATACCAATAGCTCACTCCTGCTATCTCAGCATTCTCGTACAAATAATCATCAATATTTTGCAATCCTCCTAACAAAATAAGAAAAGCAAATCCTGTATTCATCCAAATTGTTGATATCGCAACAGAGAACAGAGCAAACTTCGGGTCTAATAACCATTGAATTTCCGATCCACCAACAGCTGTGACCAACTTATTTAATATTCCTATTGCAGGGTTATACATAAACATCCAAATAACCGAAGAAGCCGCGACACTCATTCCCATCGTGGACGAATATATCGTTCGAAAAAAGCCTATTCCCTTCACCTTTTCATTTGCAATAACTGCTAAAAATAATGCAATCACCACTCCTAAAGGAACTGTGTACAAGACAAATAGTATTGTTGCTTTTAGACTTTGCTGAAAACTCTTAGACTGTAAAAGATAAGTGAAGTTTTCAAAGCCAACAAACGTAATCGGCACTCCTTGTCCATCTGTTAAAAAAAAGCTTAAATATAACGTGCGTAACATTGGATAAAAAAGAAATAATCCAAACAGAATAATAGATGGTGCCAGATAAAGTAATCCTATTAAAAAGTTGGGTACCTCTCTTTTTTTGACTTTTGAACTTGTTTGTATATCAAGCGAAGGTGATGAAACATCAGGCAAGCTACTCATAAAACTGCCTCCTTAAGAGTGTGTTGATCAAATCTATTAGATTGATGCCATAAACACTCCCCACTGTCAGCATCAAACATATAAATTTCTGAAGGTGTAACGTATAACGGAATTCTTTCCCCGATATCAACGTTCCATTGTCCGTTCCATTTTGCAATCCACTGTTTATGACCAACCTCAAATGTAATGAGAGTTTCTGTACCAAGCACCTCCACATTTACAGCCTCAGCGAAAAAGCTCATCTTACCTTCTTTAGCAAGCTTTACAGCCTCAGAACGGACTCCTACCATTAGCTTCTTATCTTTAGGCAGAAGACTAGCAACCTCATTAGCTAGTAAAATTGAACGGTTATCATCAAGAAGTAAACGATTATCTCTTACTGATACTACTGAGAGATTCATCGGAGGTGCTCCGATGAAAGATGCTACAAATGTATTCGCAGGGCTATTATAGATATCAATAGGTCGGCCAATTTGCTGTATTTTACCGTTATGCAAAATCATCATACGGTCAGCCATTGTCATTGCTTCCGTTTGATCATGTGTAACATAGACCATCGTAATACCTAGTTTTCTTTGAATCTGCCTGATTTCAGATCTCATTTTTGCTCTTAGCTTTGCATCTAAATTAGATAAAGGCTCGTCCATTAAACAAATCGGTGCATGTGTAACAATCGCACGTGCTAATGCTACCCTTTGTCGTTGACCACCTGACAATTGTCTCGGTTTACGATCTAACAATTCGGACAACCCCAACATTTCAGCAGTCTCTAGGCATCGTTTCTTTTGCTCTGATTTTGAGATTTTCTTTGTATGTAAGCCAAAGGTAATGTTTTGTTCAACACTTAGATGTGGATATAATGCATAGTTTTGAAACACCATTGATAGGTTCCGCTGACTTGGTGGTAGTTGATTGGAAAGGATATCACCAATAAATAATTCTCCTTTTGATATACCCTCAAGCCCAGCAATCATTCGAAGCATTGTGCTTTTTCCACATCCAGAAGGACCTACTAATACAAAAAATTCACCTGGTTCAATTGTGACATCAATTTCTTTTATCACATCAGATTTCCCATCATAGGACTTTGTCACTTTTTTTAACTGTACACGCTTCATTCCGTAAACCTCCTCATGTATTTATATACGATGCTTTTCCTCTTTACAGGTCTTCCAAAGCCAAGGTCTCCCAGTCGAAACAGCTACAGCTCCACTCTCTAATGCCGCTTCAATTTGTAATTGATTTTGAATAAGTCCACCTGTAATAATAGGAAGATTTGTTTCTCTTCTTAACTTGCTAATCATATCTGGAATAAGCGCAGGCATAATCTCAAGAGCATCTGGTTGAATATCGTTGACTGTTTGTAAGCCGTTTTTCACTGCATCTGTATCAACTAAAAAGAGCCTTTGAATTGTTAACAAACCTTCTTTTTTTGCTAATTGGATAAGCGAGCTTTTCGTTGTTATAATTCCAGTTGGCTTTACATACTTTGCTATAAATTTCAATCCTTCACGGTCATAACTGATGCCCGGGATTTTTTCTATATGCAAAAACACAAATCTATTGTTTTTCTTTAGTAAGTCAACATATCTTTTAATCACACTAATGTTTCCTGTTAATAAAAAGGCTGATTGTATATTTGTGTTTAAAAACTGATCCAAGCTTTTGGGATCTTTAATAGATGCAATAACCTGATCTTCTTTCAATCTTTTTGCAAATTCCTGTAGCATGTCCATCCTACCCACTCCTTCATAATTAACTTGAAGGTTGAATAGTAAAATAAAGAAACCATAAAAAAACACAGGGGTTACGATAACGTAATTCTCCTATTTCTTTTTATGGTTTCTCATTTTCACAACCTAATCTATTCACTTGTCCTTCACAGCTTTATAGTATCAACGAATTATAAAGTTGGTTTAAAGATAATGTATATTTTTGTAAATAGAGTATTGATTTTGTGTAAATATTTCCTAGTGTCAACAACAGTCAAAAGAAAAAACCTTCTTAATTAAGTAAGAAGGTTCTGCAATACATCCCATTAAGATTCATATTGAAGCATTTCACTTTGACATTGCATATCAAAGTAAAATCCTCGTTCTTCAAGTAATTGTTTATGTGTTCCTTTTTCAATGATTTTTCCATCTTTTAAAACAATAATTTGATCAGCCATCTTGATCGTATTTAATCGATGAGCAATGACAAAGGTTGTTCTTCCCTTCATCAATCTCGATAATGCCTCTTGAATTCTTAGTTCTGTGATCGTATCAATACTGCTCGTCGCTTCATCTAGAATTAAAATCTTAGGGTCCGCAAGCATTGCTCTAGCGATAGCCAGTAGCTGTTTCTGACCATGACTAATTCCATTTCCATCATGTTGAATGAGTGAATGATATTGCTCAGGTAGCTTATGAATAAATGATTCTGCATTTGCAAGCTTTGCTGCTTCGATAACTTCCTCATCAGATGCATTCATTCTTCCATACCTAATGTTATCTAAAATTGTGCCTTTAAAAAGAAAGGTATCCTGCAGCACGAAGGCCATTTGATTTCGTAAGCTGTCCCTGCTTATTCTGTTTATATTTTTTCCATCAATGTAAATTGAACCTTGATCAGCATCATAAAAACGAGATATTAAATTAATAACAGTTGTCTTCCCAGCACCTGTTGGACCTACTAAAGCAACGGTTTCACCAGGTCGTGCTAGGAAATCTACACCCTCTATCGTTTGCTTATCATCTCCTTGTTCGTAAGAAAAGCAAACGTCTTTAAAACGAACCTCTCCATTTAATTCGGTAATAGCCATTGGAGAGCTTACATCCTTTTCTCTTTCTTCATCTAGAATATCAAACACTCTTTCAGCTCCAGCTATTGCCGATAACAACGTATTAAATTGATTTGCTAAGTCATTTAGCGGGCGAGTGAATTGTCTTGCGTATTCCGCAAAAATTACAATCGTACCTATTGTAATCATTCCATTAAGAGCAAATAGCCCCCCAATCCCTGCAATGATAGCAAAGCTAAGGTTATTCAGCATATTCATAACCTTAGGAATAAAACCTGAAATCGTTTGAGCCCAAAACCCTGATTTTCTTAAGTTATTACTTTTGTCAATAAAGCTTTCAATCACCTTTTGTTCTTGCGAATAGGCTTTAATCATTTTCTGCCCCGATATTACTTCCTCAATATAACCGTTGAGTTCACCTAAACGTTGTTGTTGCTGTTTAAAAAGACTCCCGGTACGTCTAGTAATCCACTTCATACCGATAATCATAAGAGGGATAATCATTAAAGTAATAAGGGTTAATAAAGGGCTTAGCCATAACATAACTGTCACTGTACCGATTAAGGTCAATATACTTGAAAAGATTTGAATAACTGAGCTATTTAAGGTTGAGCTGACATTTTCAATATCATTTGTCACACGGCTCATTAGTTCTCCATGCTGTCTTTTATCAAAAAATGAAATAGGAAGGAAATGTAGATGATTAAACAAATTAAACCTCATTTTATTTACTGTATATTGCGAAATACCAATCATCCAATAATTTTGTAAGAATAATGATATTGAATGGAATATAAAGACGGCTATCAGCCCAATAACCATGAAAGCCAAGCCATCGGTCGCTAATGTAACAATATGTTCATCAATTGTTTTTCCAATTAAATATGGCCCTAACAATCCTAAGCCTGAGCTTAAAATAACCATAACCAGCACAAGGAAAAACTGACCTTTTTTTTCGGATAAATACCTCCAAATCCTAAGGACCGTTTGCAGCCCCTCTTTAAACCCTACTTTTTGTTTTTTCTTTAGCTGATTTCGGTTGTCCATAGAAATTCTTTCATACTTAAACGGGCTAGTTAGATGCTTTAACATTGGACACCCCCTCCATCATTTGAGATTGATAGATTTTTTGATAGAGAAGGGATGTTTCTAATAACCTATGATGTTGTCCATAAGCTACTACCTTCCCTTCATCCAACAATAAAATGTGATCTGACTCTTGTGCTGTGCTAATTTTTTGAGTAATAAGTAACGTCGTGCATGTATAGTTTTTTAATGCATTCAGTAATTTCTTTTCTGTTTTGACATCAAGAGCACTAGTGCTATCATCTAACAAGAGTATTTTCGGTCTGCGGACAAAGGCTCTTGCAACAGACAATCTTTGCTTTTGTCCACCTGAAAGATTAACCCCTTTTTGTCCTATTTTTGTTTCATACTGATTAGGAAGCTTTATAATCGTTTCGTGAATTTGCGCTGCTTTTGCCGCTTCAATGATCTCTTCATTTGAAGCATGCTCCTTCCCCCACGCAATATTGTCCTTTATTGATCCAGAGAATAACACGGCTTCCTGAGGAACTAAACCTATTTGATTCCGCAAATACTCGATGTTCATGCTCTCAACTGAAACATCGTCAATTAAGATCTTTCCCGAGTTAACTCCATATAGTCTTGGAATTAACTGAAAAAGAGATGACTTCCCTGATCCTGTGCCACCCATTACAGCAACTGTGTCACCTGCTTTCACATGAAAAGAAATATCTTTTAATACTCTTTCACTAGTTCCAGGATAAACAAATGTAACATTATTAAATTTGATACTTCCGTCTTGGAGTAATACCTGTTCCCCCACAGACTCTTCCGATCCATCTGTTTCTAAAACCTCCATCACACGTGAAGCCGAAGCACGAGAGCGTGAAAGAAACATAACAATAAAGGAAAACATTGATAAAGCTGCTGTTGTTCTTAGACCATAGTTGACAATTGCAACCACTTCACCTACCTGAATATTTCCATTTGCAACCTGTACTTGACCATTCCACAGAATGTAGATAATGCCGATATTCATAATAAGAAGCAAGATCGGCATTGCCATTTCAATCATTCGCAATGTTTTTGTTGTTGAATTCCTTAATGAATTAGTGGCTTTTGTAAAGCGTTCAATTTCATGACCTCTACGTACATAAGCCTTAATTAACCTCATCCCCATCAGATTTTCTCTTAATACGTCATTCACTGCATCTAATTTCGCTTGAACCTTTTTGAATAAACCACTACCTTTTTTCATAATCCAAATAAGAAGAATGATAACAACAGGAATAACAAACGCAAACACTGTTGCTAAAGCAGCATTCACAAAAAATGACATGATAACTGAGCCAATAACAAGAAGCGGGGCTCTTAACATAATTCGAAGACCCATAAACAGCGTATTTTGTAGCTGGGTAATGTCATTGGTCATTCTTGTAATAAGAGATGATGCAGGAAACTTACTTAGTTTCTCAAAGGTAAAGGATTGAACCTTTGTAAATAATTGTTTTCTTATTTCAAAACCAAAGCCCTGACTAACATGTGCAGCATAGAAAGAATTAATAATACCTGAAGCAAATGCGAGGAGAGACAAACCCAACATCACTGCGCCCCAAAAAGTAACGATCGAATAGTTCTCTTTTAGTATTCCATCATCAATAATTTTTGCCATTAATAAAGGTTGTAATAGTTCCACTGCCAATTCAGTTAACATTAATAGCAATGCAACCACCATCGGTATTTTGTATGGATGTAGAAATGATCTTAATTTTAACATTCTAAATAGGGCCCCCAGGTAATAGTAAGAGATACAATAAAGTAACTTACACTAAGTATATAGTCTACAAATGAACGTTTTGGATACCAAGCACTATGCTTCGTATCATCTTATGTTTCTCCACTACTATTTATTAGAATAATAATCACTTTCGTTAAGTATGTTTAAATGCGCATGCGATAACTTGACATTGAATCTAGATTACATGAAAAACAATAATATGACGACTATAGAAACTTTACTTACTTGAAATCCCATTCTTTCAACATACACTCATAATATTTAATAAAATACCCATAATAAGTAACAACATTTTACATTGTGAGGTATGCGATGAATCCGAGCCTAATTGATATTATGGAAACTCAAGCGAAATTATCAAAAATTCGTTGGGAATATTGGCGAGATGATATTATTTTTAGCTATCAATGGTGGTTCCTTATTATTACGTTCGTTATTTTGTTTATTGTATGGATTCGTTTACTAGACAAAAGCAGACTGTTGACGATTCTTTTGTTTGGATTTATCACATTAAATATCGTAACCTTTTTGGACACTCTCGGAGGGGAGCTGCAAGTTTGGGAATATCCTAAAATGATTCTACCTTGGGGCCCAAGGATTTTATGTATCGATCTAATGATTTCCATTTATTTTATGTTACTTTATCAATTTTTCACAAAATGGAGATCATATATTTTCGCCTCCATCATCCTATCTGCTATCTTTTCATTTATTTTTGAACCGATAGCTATATTATTAGGAATTTATCTACAGATAAGTTGGTCCCATTTTTACTCATTTCCTATTTATATCCTTTTAGCAATCAGCATTAAATGGATGGTTGAGAAGTTAATTAAAATAAATAACCTTACAAAAGGCTGACTCATCTTTCGAATCAGCCTTTAACTATAAGTGGAATTTTTATCTTTATATTTATTGTATTTTCAATATATTGAAAAGATAATCGTCCATTATATGACTTTACTAAATTAGAGATGATAAAGGTACCTAAACCTTGATGACCTTTCCCCTTTGAAGTTGCACCGAACTTTTCAAACAAATAATCTATTTCGTTTTTACCGGTAAATATAGCATTGTTTATGATTTCAAGAATATAAATGCCGCCATGAATTTCTGTTTTTACAGCAAGGGCGGACTGATGATAAATTTCATGATAACTCTGTGAAGCCTCAACGGCATTCTCTAAGAGATTTGCGATCAATTGAACCTGATGAATTGGCTTCATAGGCAGTGACGAGACTGGTACATTAAAGCTATATTCAATACCTGTTCCTGTTTGTTCAGCTAACTTTTTATATTTTAATAGAATGGAAGAGATATGAGATTCTTCTCCTTTTATTGCCTGGTTGACCATATTATATTCACCAAGCAATAAACGAAAGTATTCCTTGGCTTTGTGATTCGTTTCATGTTCTATTAGAAATTCTAATGTACTAACATGCTTTAGAAAATCATGTCGTTGTGATCTTACCGTTAAAAAATGTTCATTCATCTCTTCCAACTTCTTAGACAACTGTTGAACCTCATGTTGTTCTTTTACTTCTAGCGGCAGCTTTCTTAGCCTAACTATTTCACAAACAAACATTCCAATTAAAGAAATGATTTGGGAACTTTCCTGTATTGTTGTTACGATAACTGCTAAAAATATTGCTTGAAGCACTAAAAAGAAACTAGTTTTTTTGAAAGATAAAGTTGATAAAGATGAAGAAATCATTATCATTTCTTTACGATGTAATATGATAATGGCAACATGAATCCCCACCAAAAGCATCACCACTAGTTGATGTTGATCTATGAGTAGTTTAAAATATGCCATTAAATACATACTGCATATGAAGATGATATATAAAATAGAATTCACCAGCTTACCCCTAGTTATAAAATTGATCCTGAAGCTTATCTAGACTTGATTTTGTAATAATAGCTGTATTCTTAGTTTTTTGAAAATGAACAGTATAAGAGTTCTTTGTGTATAACGAGAAGTTTTTCACATAATGAATATTAATAATAAACCCCCTGTGCGAACGAACAAAATGTGAACCCGCTAGCTCTTCTTCCAAATCATTTAATGTTTGATAGGTAGAAAACTCCCCTTCAAGTGTATAAATTGTTGTCGATCTACCCGTCCTTTCAATATAAATAATCCCTTTTTTATCAATGAAATAGATTTCGGATTTATTCTTTAGCACCAATTTTGTTTTATCGCTTACTTCCTTTTTCTTTTCTAATCGATTAATTCCTCTAAGCAATCTATCTTTAGAAAATGGCTTCATAATATAATCCAAAACATCTAATTCAAAAGCATGAACCGCATATCCACTATGACCAGTTACAAATATCACCTTTATGTCCATTGCATAGCTATGTATAAAATCAGCTAATTCATATCCTGATAATTCTGGCATCTCAATGTCAGTAATAAGTAAATCAATATCCGCACTTTTAATTAATTTATAGGCTTCCTCTGAGTTATTCGTAGAAAAGACAATATCAATATTAGCCTCTTTCGAAAGCGTTATCTGCAGTTTCTCTAAATCATATTTTTGGTCATCAACTAAACCAACTTTTATCATATTCGCACTCTTTCATAGAATTTTTTACCAACATTTTATCATGTTCATGAAGGAAATTGGCATTTTCACGACAAAAAAAGGAAGTTTCACGACAGAATGGCTGTTTTTAATATGCTGAACTCTTATGATTGTAATAGATTAAGGGAATCAAGGAGGAAAAAGGATGATTAAGATAAATCATGTTTCAAGGTCCTTTAAAGATAAAAAGAAAACCATCCAGGCAGTAAATAATATTACGTGTGAAATTCGTAAAGGAGATGTTGTTGGTTTACTTGGGGAGAACGGTGCAGGAAAAACCACTCTCCTTAGGATGATATCGACTATGTTAGAGCCAACAGAAGGTAGCATTATGATTGACGGAATTGATATTCATAAAGAACCTATGAAAATTAAAGGTCGGATTGGTGTTCTATTCGGAAGTGAGACTGGACTTTATGATCGTTTATCAGCCCGTGAAAATCTTAACTATTTCGCAAAGCTGCACGGGTTAAGTAAAAATGAAACCGAAAATCGAATCAATCAGCTTGCTGTTCGATTTGGCATGAAGGAATATATGGATCGAAAGGTTGGGGGCTTTTCAAAAGGCATGCGTCAAAAAGTAACGATAGCTAGGACCCTTATCCACAACCCGGAGATCATTTTATTAGACGAACCCACAACAGGATTAGATATTACCTCAGCAAATATGTTTCGAGAGCTCATTCATCAGCTTAGACGTGAGGGGAAAACAATTATTTTCTCTAGTCACATTATGGAAGAGGTAAAACAGCTTTGCCAATCTATTATTATGATTCATAAAGGAGAAATGATATATAACGGATCTACCGAGGACCTATACAAGCAAGAAGAAAGTGATGATTTAAACTATATCTTTATGTCTCGGATTATTAGGGGGAATGAATAATGACTTGGCATGTTTTTATAAAAGAACTGAAAGATTCTATAAGAGATCGTAAAACCATTATGCTCAGCGTTATGTTACCTATATTATTTAACATTGGATTATTGTTTTTTATGGAAAAGATCATTATGGATGATTCTGTTGAACAAGTAAACGTTGCAGTGGAGCAGAATACAGATAAACTCGTTTTGGATTGGCTGGAGGAATTAGACGAAATCGAAATCGTGTCTACAGATGACCCTGTTCACTTAGTAGAAGAGGGCGAAGCATTAGTTGCAGTTTCTGCCGATGAAAATTTCAGTCTGAAGTTAGAAAACAATGAAATGCCTGAAGTAATTGTTCAAGCTGATCCAACTAGCACAAAAGGGGGAAGCACCCAGGATTTAATTGCAAATACGCTAGCATTAAAACAACAAGAGTATATTCAGCAATATCTAGTTGAGAGTAATATTGATCCAACTTCTTTAGAGCCTTTTAAAATCAACATCAAAAGCATGAGTGAAGGAGATGATACGTCACTGTATTTAATCTCAATCTTTGCTCAACTCATTATCGTATTAGCCGTTTTAATGGGAGGACTACCCGCAGCAAACGATTTATTTGCAGGAGAGAAAGAACGTAAAACAATGGAAGCTTTACTAATGACTCCAGTTAATCGTCTTCATATTATCATTGGTAAATGGCTAGCCATAAGCACATTAAGTATGGTGAGTGGAATTTTCTCTGTCATTACCTTCATTATTGGGGTGAATGTTTTTACAGAAAAACTTGCTGATGCATTACAATTGGATGAAAATATAGGATTTTTTACAATCAGCTTATTAGTCGGTATTATCTTCTTTGCATTATTAATCTCAAGTTTACAAATGCTAATCAGCTTAATGGCAAACAACTTAAAAGAAGCACAAAATTATATCTCACCGATTACAACTCTGGCGATGGTTCCATACTTCATCTTAATTGGTGTCTCAGCTAATGAATTATCAACCATGCATTTTCTTATTCCATTTCTCAATATCTACGCATTAATTAAACAGTTAATCTACGGTATTTATGATACAACAAGCATATTATTAGTAGCTGGAAGCTCAGCAGCATTCATTTGTTTAACATTCTTTATAGCATATGCCATGTTCATGAAAAGCAAATGGGTGCTTGGTAAATCATAAACCACCTTTTTATTGGGTACTTCAAAAATTTGAAGTGCCCTTTTATTTTTCCCTTGAATTTTTTCCAAGTGATGACAATAATATGACTATTAGAGTCTTTTCGTACTTCGAAACAATTTATGTAAGGGAGAAAAAATCATGTCTACTGCTTCGATTCCCAAAAAGCCTGCTTCTTATCAAAGTGATACAGGAACTGTTTATAACATTTTATTTATCATTGGTCTCTGCCATCTTCTAAATGATAGTATTCAATCGGTTATTCCGGCAATGTTCCCCATTTTGGAGAAATCGATGGGGCTTACATTTACTCAACTAGGTCTTATTGCTTTTTCATTAAATATGGTATCGTCTGTTATGCAGCCAGTTGTAGGATTTTATACAGATAAACGCCCAATGCCCTATGCATTACCGATTGGATTGACAAGTAGTATGCTCGGTGTTCTTGGATTAGCTTTTGCTCCTTCGTTTATCACAATCCTTCTATCTGTTATTTTTATAGGTCTCGGTTCAGCTATTTTTCATCCTGAAGGTTCGAGGGTTGCTTATATGGCAGCCGGAAATCGCAGAGGATTGGCTCAATCTATCTACCAGGTTGGTGGAAATAGCGGTCAGGCACTTGCACCAGTTATTACAGCATTAATTCTAGTCCCATTAGGTCAGTTTGGCGCTATTTGGTTTACAGTTGTTGCTGCTCTAGCCGTATGCTTTCTAATCTATATTGCAAAATGGTATTCTACTAAGCTATCAATTATGAACGCTGAAAGAAAAGCGAAGCAACAAGTAGAACATAAAAGTAAATCATTATCAAAGGCAATTCGTAATGCTCTCATTATCATTATTTTCATCATTTTTGCTCGTTCTTGGTATGGAAGTGCTATCTCTAACTTCTACGCCTTTTACGCCATTGAAAAATACGACTTAACGATTGCTACCTCACAGCTATACATTTTTACTTTCCTTGTGATGGGTGCAGTTGGAACATTTCTTGGTGGTCCACTAGCAGACCGCTTCGGTAAACGTAATGTGATCCTTGTTTCTTTACTAGCTACAGTGCCGTTTACATTATTGCTACCATTTGTTGGTCCTACTGCTTCTCTGATCCTGCTTGGTTGCATCGGAATTATCTTAATGTCAAGCTTCTCAGTTACCGTTGTGTATGCTCAAGAACTTGTTCCTGGGAAAATCGGAACAATGTCAGGTTTAACTGTTGGGTTAGCATTTGGTATGGGAGCAATTGGATCAGTTGCTTTAGGCGCAATTATTGATAAATTAGGATTAACAACAACAATGATTGGAGTGGCTTTACTACCTGTATTAGGTATTTTAGCTTTCTTGCTCCCCTCAGATCGTAAATTACAAGAATGGCAGCAACAATAATTAATACTTCAAGACCTAAAAAAGAAGAACATTCGGGATGTTCTTCTTTTTTGCTCTCTATTGAAGGACATGTTTCATGTTCTTTCTTTGGTGAAGACCACTTCCCTCTTTTTCCTTTGCCGCTTTGGTCTTCATCCCCCTTATGAAGAACATTTCCCTCTTTTTCCTTTGCTGCTTTGGTCTTCATCCCCCTTATGAAGACCATTTCCCTCTTCTTCCTTTGCTTTTTTGGTCTTCATCCTCCTTATGAATACCATTTCCCCTTTTTCCATTGCTGCTTTGGTCTTCATCCCCCTTATGAAGACCATTTCCCTCTTTTCCCTATGCCGCTTTGGTCTTCATCCCCCTTATGAAGACCATTTCCCTCTTTTTCCTTTGCCGTTTTGGTCTTCATCCCCCTTATGAAGACCATTTCCCTCTTTTCCCTATGCCGCTTTGGTCTTCATCCCCCTTATGAAGACCATTTCCCTTATTTCCCTATACCGTTTTGGTCTTCATCCCCTTCACATAGCCAATTCCAACTTAAAAATATAAGATAATACTAGATTGAGTGGAAGTAATTCCCTGAACTTTTAATCTAATTGTAACCTACGAAATCTATTTCTATGTTATAACTAGATAGACGAGAAAGGGGTTGCTATATGCGAGCTTTTAAGCAAACTATTGCCACAATTGGTATCCTTTTATTATCCTTACCTATTTCTTACGTGGCAAACGCAGAATCAACAAAGGCATCTTTAGATCGTGCCAATGAACAGCTAGAGCAGAGTCAACAAACCATTCTTCAAAAAGAAAAAGAGCAACAAGCGATAAATGAAGAAGTAAAAGACATTCAAGAAAACGTACAAGCCTTAGAAAATCAGATTTCTACTAACGAGAAAAGTTTAGCTGAAGTAGAAGCAAAAATATCAGAAACTCAGAAAATAATTGCACAGAAAAAAGAGGAAATAGTGCTTTTACTTGATAAAGTATATGCTCGTGAAGGAATTATGGAAAAGCGTTTAGTCGCTCTTCAACATAGTGACCGAACGACAGTTGTGATTGAAACCCTCATTAATTCAGAAAGCATTGGTAATTTCTTTGAACGAGTTGGTGCAGTTGCCACTTTACTAGACGCAGATCAAAAAATAATAGATCAACAAGAAGCTGATTTAAAGCAGATTGAAGAAGATAAAAAAGAAATTGATCGTCAACAACAACTTCTTCATACACAACAAAGTGATCTTGAAGCTAAGAAAGCTGAACTAGAAGAAAACCGTGTAAAAAGAAACGAAGCATTAGCTGTTATGCAGGAAAAATATCAAAAGCTTTCAGAAGAAATTAATCTCGCTGAAAAAGAAAAATCAACTATACAATCACAAATTACCTCTATTTCAGATAAGTTAGAAAAAGAGCAAGCCGCTGCTAAAGCAAGAGCTGTTGAATTAGCAAAGGCGAAAAAAGCTCAAGAAGAAGCACAAGCTCAGCAAACTGTTGCTCCTCCAACAAATAACAAAGACACTTCTACTGTTTCCGGAAAAGAAATGTATGTTTCCGCAACAGCTTATAGCCATGAAGATACTAAAAACGATGTTACTTATTTAGGATATAACATAAAGAAGAATCCAAACATGAAATTAATTGCTGTAGACCCAGGCGTTATCCCACTTGGTTCAAAAGTGTGGGTTGAAGGATATGGTGTTGCAATCGCTGGTGACACAGGTGGTGCGATTATAGGTCATAAAATTGATGTTCTCATGCCATCAAGTGCAAAAGCATTGCAATGGGGCCGAAAGACAGTGAAAATTGTTATTCTTGACTAAGAAATTATAACAATTAACGAAGAGATAGATAAACCAGATGCTTTCTGGCTTATCTATCTCTTTGTGCATTTCTCAGTTGAAAAAAATGTTAAAAAATTTTATTATTAATATTGGGAACAGGGAGAGATGCCCAGTTCTATTTTAAAATGAACCGATATCAACTTAATATAGGTTACGCCTTTTAGTTAATAGCTAAAATTTAAAGCCAAAGTAAGATGTAGTGAAAACACACTACTCTTATTTTGGCTTTTTCTTTTTTATAGCCAGTTTAAACATTTCATTAGATAACACCAATATGAGTTCCCCATCTACTAGACAAACGATATTAAAAAATGAAAAAAATAAGGATGTGAAGGTCTTTGTTAACATCATCAAGTAGTATTGGTCAGGTGTTATTCAACCTGCTGATCGTGCTATCACCAATCTATTTTTATCAATTGATTTTTTCCCATTCTACTAAAAAAAGAACTGATCTTTTTGCAGGACTAGTTTTTGGTTTTGCGTCCATTTTAAGTATGTATTTCCCTATTCTTTCAGGTGAATTAAACGGCGGCTTCCTATGGGATTTACGTTGGGTTCCGTTTGTTGTTTGTGCACTCTACATGGGGAAAGTATCCACCATTATCTGTGGATTGTTATTAGTAGGATATCGTTTTACATTAGGCGGTTTTCTTGCATCAGTTAATGTACTAGTTGTTGCACTCATACTTTATATACTTATTATTTTGATCAAGAAAAAATATCATGAATTACGTAAAGTTAGCAAAATTCTTATTACACTCTTTACTTCAATTCTAACTTTTTTTGTAGTTATTTCTTCCATTTTATTACACTTTCTATACTTAAATCAGTTGGAGTTTTTATATCAACTAGGAAGTCATCTTTACTTACAAATGGGTGCTTCCTATGTAATTGGTATAATGATCTACGCTTATCTTACAGAAAGTGTACGATCTAACCTTAAGCTATCAGAACAAATTCATGATGCTGAAAAGCTTAATATTGTAAGTGAGCTTGCAGCCTCAATTGCCCATGAAGTACGTAATCCATTAACAGTGGTAAGAGGATTTATTCAACTAACAAAAGTGAAAGTTGATAAAGAACTCCATCATTATATGGACACCGCTATTGATGAACTAGATCGGGCTGAGTCAATCATTTCGGATTATTTGAATTTTGCAAAACCACAACAAGACATGAAAACTGAGGAAATTAGGGTTGGTAAGTCACTAAAAGAAATTATTCTCCTTATGCAATCCTATGCTAATATAAAAGGAATTAGACTCGAACACCAAATAGAAAAAGATTTATACATTAAGGTAGATCCGTTTAAATTTAAACAAGCGATCTTAAATTTGGTAAAGAATGCAATTGAAGCAACAGATAGTGGAAGTGTGAAGATTACTGTGATCTTTTGTGAAAAAAGCCAGGTAATCTCCATTCAAGTAATAGATACCGGCTTAGGAATGACAGTAGAGCAACTCCAAGGAATCGGTAAGCCATATCACACAACAAAAGAAAATGGAACAGGTTTAGGATTAATGGTGACGATCCGATTGATTGAGGCTATGGGTGGAACGTTAAAATTTGAAAGTGAACCTGGTAAGGGGACTATAGTTAACATCAAATTTAAAGGCGTTAGGAAAAGCTCCAAAGAACAAAATGCTTCTAAGAAGCCGTATACTGCTTAATGAAATGAAATAAAGCATAAAAAAGTTCACATAAATCTTGTGAACTTTTTTATATACACCTTAAGATCCTAAGATAAAAGCAACAAATGACTTATCTTCTTTAAAGTTCCAATCAATAAAGATATCCTTGATAGTAGTATTGAATATATTATCAAATTTTCCATATCTATGGAAATAAGTTTTCTCTAATTCATCCTTTGTAATCTTAAGCTCCTCTGCAAACCCTTTCTTGATTAGTGATTTTTCAATTGGAATAAGAATTCCTTTCCTCTCGATTAAATAAAGAGAAGATGAAAGAGGATACACATAAATTTGATCTGGAATTTTTTGCACCAATTGACTCAGTCGAGCAACCTCTGTTTCTAGCCTCTTGAAATCAACATTTTGGTCTGATGCACACTTTTCTACTTCATCATCCATAACAAATATAATCACTCCAGAGTTATTGGGAAAATTCCAATCATGATAACTTTCCTCAACATCCTTTAATTCTTCAATAATATGGTTAATGATCACGGTTCTAGCCTTGTCAACCTGATTATTTTGTCCTTGTTGTATAAGGATCTCTTCCATTGGTGAAATAAAACCACGGATATATGTAACTAAATATTTACCACACAGTGTTGATTGACAGGATTGTGGCCCCTTGCCAAAATTCTTTCTTAGTAACTTACTTGTAAAGCTACTAATCATATTTAAAGTTTCTTGATCCATACCCTCACCTCTCTTCTATTCAATATCAACTTGTCTGTAATTATGCTTTTTTGGCTCTGTAGGATTTAACATAAAAAGAATGACACTTTTATCTAAGTCAAAATCCCAATCCACAAACATTTCGATAATTTGTTTGTTGAGGGTAGCTTCTAATTGGCTGTTGTTATGCAAATACCCTTTCTCCAAATTCTGCTTAACTCGTTTTAAAAGATCACCATGACCAAGTCGAATGAGTTCCTTTTCAATTCTCACGAGGATTCCATTACGAATAATTACTAGAGTTCTTTCATTAATTTCACAGGAATAGATCTCTTCAGGTATCTTCTGTGCTTGCTTACTAATTTGAATAACCTCGTTATCAACCTTTTCCTTGCCAATATACTCCTCAACTAATACCTCTTTAGGTGTAAACGGTTCAGAACTAACACAAGTAACCATCCCAGATTTATTGTGTAAATTCCAGTCATAATAAACTTCCTGAATTTTTTTACTAGTAGATATCTCAATAAAAGCCCTCAGTTCAGGAATAAGTGTATCCATTAGTTTATCTCTCATTTGCATGATTGTCATGATCTGGTCTTGTTCCAACAAAACACGCTCAGAGGGGGTAAGAAAGTTCCTTAAGTAAATCGTGATAAATGTGTACCCTACTGAAGTATACACAGATTGTGGTCCCTTACCAAAGCTCTCTCGAAACATCTTACCAACATAGCCGCTTATATCCTTTTGAAGGCTTAATATCGCATTATCATCCATTATATTAGACTCCTCTCTCCTTCTTTATTTAATATCTAGTATGAACGATTATTTCTTTTTCAATAAGAATACACCTTATAAAAAAACATACTGTGTTTTCCACAGTATGTCTCAATTTACAATAATAAGTTCTGTCAGTAAGCAACTTAAATAATCTAATTGATATTTTAATTGTAATCTAAAAGAGTGAGTGGCATCCATTCTCTCCAGAAAAATTTTGGCATTCTCAATATTCTTCAGCATTTCACAGATTAACTCCGTGAGTGATGCAACCATATTAATAAATAACTGTTTTTCAATAGGTTCCAGTTTCATCAAGACTGATGTTTGCTTCATAACATTAATAATATCTGAATGAGTATTTGCTATAGGAAGTATAACATTAGAAAGTTCTTTCTCCTGTTGACACACAATCTGCTTCATATCTCCAATAAGCTGAGTTACTTCATATAACATAACAGTTGTGATTTTGTTAATGACTTTTAAAGATTGTAAATATTCGAAAGTATGCTGTTGATCCTGCTTTATCATGTTGTAACGAGCTCCTATTCCTTCAAAAACTAACAAACATAAAAAAGCCAAAATAGCAAAAAGAAATATTCTTTTTGCTATTTTGGCTTATGTTTAGCTTATTTTTCTAAATCATTTCTACCAAGTATTTAAATTAGTTTATTTCTAGTTGATAAATATAGCACTTAGCTTCATTTAAAAGAAAAAGCATTATTATCTTTTCTTCTTAATTTAATAATATAAAATATTCAAATGAAAGTAAATAATCTCTTCTATTGTAAATAAAAGAAAATATAGCTCCTATCATTTTTGTAGTCCCAAATCATAAATATATCTTCTACAACTGTAGTGAAAATTGATTCAAAAACCTCTTTTTGTTTAATAAAGGAGTTCTTAATATCATTGGAACGCTCTTGTAGCAACTCTATATGTCCTTTGCGATACAAAACTTTTTCAATTTGAATTAAAGGTTCTCTGCATTCTACAGCATACATATTTTGATTCATTCTAATGATTTCTACTCTACTTGGTACTTTATATATTTCCTCACTAACCGAAATTATTCCGTTAAAAAGATTCTCCCTGATTGTAGGAGGTACTGTTGTTTCGAGCCATTCTTTAGATCCACTATTCTCCAAAATCATTATTCCCGTGTTTCTTTTAAAATTCCAATCATCATAATAAGAATCAAAAGAAATACCAAGGCAATCATGTGCTTCTTTGCCAAACTCAGTGAATACTTCTTCCATAACAGCGGACCTGAATTTCTGTAATAAGCTTACATTGTTATTCTTCAACAAAACGGCTTCAGCAGGAGTTATATATTTTTTTATAAAGATGACTAATCTGTTTGAATGCAATGTAACGTAACATGTTTCAGGTCCTTTTCCAAACCTTTGCTTTAGCAGTTTACTTAATGTACTACTAAGAAGAAGGAGGTCTTCTTGGTAGTAATTATCAACATTTTTCATTTTATGTCCTCCTTAGTTATATTTAATCAATGCACAACAAGCAGCTTTAAACATTTTATACAATTTATTCCATATAAACATAAAAAGGCCTAACTTCGATATAGAAGTTAGGCCATGGACAGACAGCTATTGTGAGATAGATTCTCCCATTTACCATTTAAGGTTCATTTATATAATTGTATGTAAGTTTGTAATGAATCCTTTAATCAAAACTAATAACAGCAAGAAATTAGTCTAATAAAGATTATCACTATTTCCTATACATTGCAACAGTTTCTATCTATTCAATTCTTATACCTACTCTATCTTCGGTACTGTACTAAAATCTTAAATGATCATAAATAAAAGTTTTTGAATAGAATCTCCCTTCCTTTGATATCTTAAAACCAAAGTTAAATTTTGAGGTGATAAGATGAATAGGCGAAATCAGAATTCAGAGGTGACTCCCCATCAAGATGGAGAGAGGGAATCAATTATAAATGATCCGTTATCAACAGAAGGTTCTCAGATGGGGATAAGACTTGATGCTGATCCTGAATTTTCCCAAGAAAAAAACCCTTTTGATCATGAAATAAAACGAGATCCTTCCATGGATACATTTGAAAAACTAATGAGAGGGAAGAAAGTTTAAGAATAAAAGGAGGTTAAGTTTATATGTCTGATTGGAATGAACAAGCAGCTCCAAATAATAATACACCTGCTACTAGACTTCGAGCTCGTAATTTAACATTAACGAAACAAAACAAATATAGATCAAACTCTTCTAGAAATTCATCTAACGACAAATAATAAGCTTGAGAGGCTGTTTAGCCCCTCAAGCTGTTTATTGTGCTTTTATAAATGCATAAATTTGCTCTTGAGTTGGAATAGCTGAAATTGCTCCTTTGCCAGTTGTAGTTATAGCACCACTTGCATTGGCATAAGCAAGGATTTCTTCACTTTCTTCTTTTAGGAGAGTACCTATTTGAGATACAATCACATTCTTCTCAAGTAGCTTATAAAGAAAACCCCCAATAAAGGCATCTCCCGCCCCTGTTGTATCTTGAACAGAAACATTGTATCCAGGTGAATGAATGCAAAATTCCCCATTAACATAAAGGTCAGCTCCTTCTGATCCTTTTGTGTAGATAACAGCTTTCACATCTCCAATAAATAATGATTGAATCGCCTCTTCGACATCTTTCACTCCTGTAATAAACTCTAATTCCTCATCTGAAATCTTTACAAGATGTGCTTCAGGGAGAAAGTTCAAAATTGTTCTTCTACAGTCTTGAGGATCATCCCATAATGGTAGACGTACATTTGGATCAAAGCTGATCACAGCACCTTTTTTCTTAGCAGAATGAATTGCTTTAGTATGAGCTTTTTTCATAGGGCTTTCTACTAAGTCAACTGAGCAAAAATGAAGGATATCTCCTTCATTAAAAATATCTTCACTAATCTCATCTTCAGTCAGTAACAGATCAGCTGAAGGATTGCGGTAAAAGGAAAAATCTCTTTCTCCATCTTCCTTAAGAGATACAAATGCTAAGGCAGTGTTTGCTTCATTTGTTCTAAGAACATGTTCCGTATTTACGCCAACATTGTTTAAAGTTTCAACAAGAAAATCACCAAAAGCATCAACACCTAGCTTCGTAATCATTGCAGCGCTTCCACCTGACTTTGCAACAGCTGCTGCAACATTAGCAGGTGCTCCTCCTGGTGCTCTTTCAAATGACACAACATCTTTTAATGCAATACCTTTTTGCTCGGGAATAAAATCAATTAGTACTTCTCCAATAGAAAATAATCTACCCATTTTTTCACCTTCTTTAATATGTATTAGTGCCAACTGTTTAAGTATATACCATAGTGATTATTCTAATAATAAGTTAGGTATGCTCGATTAATAAAAAAAGGAGTTTCACACCATGAATCAAAATAATGTTTCTTTAACAGCAGCGGAAATCGGTATCCTTTGGACATCTTACATATATGATACCATGACACTTCCATTTCTTAAATTCATGAAACATAAAGTGCTAGACACAGATATAGCCCCTGTCGCTGAGGAAGCTTATCGTATATCTTCTCTCCATGTAGAAGAACTTGAACAAATTCATCAGAAGGAAAACCTGCCTATTCCATATGGATTTACAGATAAAGATGTATCCATGGAAGCACCTGATTTATTTACAGATACATTTAAATTAACATATATCTTACACATTGGAAGAGTAGGGATGCTTACCCATTCGGCAAGTTTATCATTAGCTGCAAGAGCTGATATTCGCGCTTATTTTGGTGATTGCTTATCGCGTGTACAGTCCTTATACCAACTAGCATCTGATGTAGCATTAAAAAAAGGTCTTTATTTAAGAAGACCTTACATTCCTTATCCAAAAGAAATTGATTTCATTCATGATAAAAGCTACTTAAGTGGATTAAACCCTTTAACTAAATTTAAACAAAGAATACTAAATGCCATCGAAATTTCTCACCTTAGCTTGAATATCGAAACAAATCAAATCGGGGTTATGCTTTCATCTGCCTTCATGCAGACTGCTAAGTCCAAAGAAGTAAAAGATTATATGAAAAAAGGAAAAGAAATTTCTAAAAAACAGATAAAGGTTCTGTCAGATACACTCATGAATGACGATATACAAGCACCGATATCCGCTGATCATGCCGTAACTGATGCAACAACAAACGTTTTTTCTGAAAAGTTAATGATGAACACAATGTCTCTTCTATCATCAGCTGGACTCGGTAACTATGCTACTGCTGCATCGGCCAGTCAACGGAGTGATCTCATTCTAAATTACGAGCGCTTATCAGTCGAGATCGCCCAATTTGCTAAGGATGGGGTTGATATTATGATTAAAAATAAATGGTTGGAAAAACCACCAGGAGCACCTGATCGAACACAGCTAGGTGATAATATTCATTAACATCCTTATATAGAAAAAGGCGTTGGAATAACCCAACGCCTTTTTTTATACCGGTACAGCAATAAAAAACTCATTATACAATGCTTGCACAGCACGCTTTTCTTGTGGTTGTTTCACACCAAACATCATACTTACCTCAGAAGATCCTTGGTTAATCATTTCAATATTTACCCCTGCATCTGCAAGAGCTTTTGACGCTCGGGCAGTTGTACCAACATTGTGGCGCATACCTTCACCTACGACCATAATCAATACAAGATCATGTTCAATAATAACCTCATCCGCATGCAATTCAGTCATAATTCGTTCAGTGATCTTTTCTTCAAGCACTTCATCCATTTGACCTTGCCTTAAAATAACTGTTACATCATCAATACCAGAAGGTACATGCTCATAAGTTAAACCATAGTCCTCAAGAATTTGTAGAAGTTTGCGGCCAAACCCGATTTCACGATTCATTAAGTATTTACTAACATAAATACTGCAAAAGCCTTTATCACTTGCGATACCAATAACAGGTCCGTTAGTGTTAGATCTTTCATTCACAATCTTAGTACCAGGAGCAGAAGGGTTATTAGTATTTTTAACGTTTACTGGAATACCAGCTCTAAATGCCGGAATTAGTGCCTCATCATGGAAAACAGAAAAACCAGCATATGATAGCTCACGCATTTCTCGGTAAGTAAGTTCACTTATTTCCTTTGGATTTTGGACAATGTTCGGATTAACAGAATACACGGCATCAACATCTGTAAAGTTTTCATATAAATCTGCTTTAATTCCATTAGCAAGAATCGAGCCTGTAATATCTGAGCCACTTCTTGAGAATGTTAGCACCTCTCCAGTTTTGCTGTATCCGAAAAAGCCTGGGAATACGATAATTCCTTCTCTTTCACGAAGCTTATATAAATTCTCATATGATTCAGGTAATACTTGCGCATTACCTGGTTCATCCGATACAAGCAATCCTGCATCTTTCGGATTTACGTATTGTGCATTTAAACCAGTATGTTGGAAATAGGCAGCAATTAGCTTTGCGTTGTTATCCTCACCACTTGCCTTTACTGCATCTAGATAGCTATCCGGCTTACTTTTATCTCCATCAAGTAAATTCTTCAAGTCACCTGAAATCGTATTGATAATGTCAGAAGAAATCGATAATTCTTTTACGATGCTTTCATATCTTTCAATAATTGTTTGAAAGACGGAGTCTGCATTTTCATTTGCTAAATGCTTTTCTGCGCATTCAATAAGTAAATCTGTTACTTTAATGTCATCTGAATAACGTTTTCCAGGTGCAGATACAACAACCACCTTACGCTCAGGATCTGATACGACAATATCTAATACTTTTTTTAGCTGTTCACCTGATGCTAAGGAAGAACCACCAAACTTAACAACCTTCATTTCCACAACTCCTACTACTTAAAATTTTCAGTCAAATTTTATTTTCCTATTATCTCTTTTTTTATCTAAATAATCAAGAGTTTTCTTCCTTATAAGGACAATTGTCTTTCCAACAAACACACAATTACCTCTCTCTCACACTAAATTACTTGGGGGCTCAACACAAAAAGGAGACCAAACACGTCTCCCTTTACTCTATTTTCTAGAGTATACATTTATACTATTATCATGCAAGATTACAATACCTTACTTAAGAAAGCTTTCGTTCTGTCATGCTGTGGATCATTAAATAATGACTCTGGCATATTTTCTTCTATAATATAACCACCGTCCATGAAAATCACACGATCACCAACCTCTTTTGCAAACCCCATTTCATGAGTAACAACAACCATTGTCATTCCTTCTCGAGCTAATTGTTTCATAACCTCAAGAACCTCTCCAACCATTTCTGGATCTAGGGCAGAAGTTGGCTCATCAAACAACATAATTTTCGGCTCCATCGCCAATGCCCTAGCAATCGCTACACGTTGTTTTTGACCACCTGACAAAGAATTTGGATAAGCATTTGCTTTTTCAGCTAACCCTACCTTTTGAAGGAGCTGTAATGCCTTTTCTTTTGCTAACTCCTCCTTCATTTTTTTCACTCTTATTGGTGCCATTGTAATATTTTCCATAACTGTTTTGTGGGGAAAAAGATTGAATTGTTGAAAAACCATTCCTACATCTTCACGAACCTTATTTATATCTGTCTTTTTATCCGTTAAATCAATACCATCTATCATAACTTGTCCGCCTGAAACCGATTCGAGCAAGTTAAGGCATCGTAAGAAGGTAGATTTTCCTGAACCAGAAGGACCTATTACAACAACCACTTCTTGAGGCTTAATTGTGACATTAATATCTTTCAGTACATGGTTTGCGCCAAATGATTTCTTTAATTTTTTTACAGTAATCATTCTGTCGTCAACCTTCTTTCAAGTATATTTAATAAGAAGCTAAGAGTTAAAGTTAAAATTAAATAAATAACAGCCACTGTTAAGTATGGTTCCCATACACGATAATATTGAGATGACATTGCCCGACCCCAATACATAATCTCAGGGGCAGCAACAACTGCTGCAAGAGATGATTCTTTGATTAACACAATAAATTCATTTCCAAACGGAGGAATCATTCGCTTAAAAGCCTGCGGCAGAATAACGTGTCTCATGGCTTGAACATGATTCATTCCTAATGAACGTGCTGCCTCCATCTGTCCTCGATCAATGGATTGAATTCCACCTCTAAAAATTTCAGCAATATATGCAGCAGCATTTAATGATAGTGCAATAATTGCAGCAGCAATTCCATTTGTTTCACCCGTAAAAAATGGTACTACCCCAAAATGAACTAATAGTATTTGAACAAAAAGTGGCGTTCCACGGAAAAAGGTAATGTACCATTTAAAAGGAAGCGCTAGCAATTTGTTATTCAGCATTTTACCTAAGCCAATCGCAAGTCCAAGAACAGTTCCCAGGAGAATACCAGCTAAAGACAAGCCAATAGTTAACAATGTTCCCTTTAATAAAAATGGACCATATTCAGCGATTATATCAAAACGAAAATCCATATTTTTCTTCCTCCCCTATAAAGGCAAAAATTGCGTATCACCTTTTATAAGGTGGTACGCAACAATTTTTGACCTTTATTGCTGTGCCTTTAAGTTTTCAATATCAGGATCTGAACCGAACCATTCGTTATAGATTTCAGCATATTTCCCACTGTCTAACACTTTGTTAATGGCTTCATCAAATTCAGCTTTAAGTTCACTACCTTTTGGGAACATTAACCCATAGTATTCAGAAGCAAAGCTATCTGTATCTTCAACAACTGTTAGTTTTTGGTCTGGGTTATTTTTAACATACTCCTCAACAACTGTGTTATCTGCAACTACTGCGTCAGCACCACCGCTAGTAAGCTCCATAATCGCTAAGTTATTATTTTCAAATTGTTTCATATTTTTATTGTTTTTCCCCATAATTCCTTCAACTGCTTCTTGACCAGTTGTTCCTGCTTGAACAGCAACCACTTTACCTTCTAAGTCTGCACAGATGCAATGTCACTACCTTCAGGAACTAAGATTTTATTTGTTGATAAAAAGTACGGTACAGAGAAGTCATATGTTTGTTTACGATCATCGTTTATTGTAATAGCAGAAATACCTAAATCTGCAATTTCATCTTTAATCTCAACGAATAAAGGATCCCAGCCAACATGTTCAATTTCTATTTGATAACCTGCTTCTTCAGCTACTGCTTCAATAAAATCAACATCAAATCCAACAATTTCACCTTTATCTTGATACTCAAATGGTGCATATGCAGCATCAGTAACAACTCTTAACGTTTTCTTTTCTTCCGTTTCACCAGCTTCGCTTCCTTCACCACTAGTTGTTTCCTGACTAGTCCCACAAGCTGCTAACAAAAACATAAATGAAAGCATAAGGACAGATACAAATAACCCTTTTTTCATTTTAGCTCCCCCTTATTTCTCTTAATCTCTTAACTATTTAAATGGCTATGTAAGATACATAGTTTTGTAGCATTTATAATATATATGCATGTATGAAGTATATCAGTATATGTATTTAAATACAATACTTCGTATAAAAATCTTTTATTAGAATAGGTTCTATTTTCAAAATTCTTATAACAAACTACTATTTCTCCCTTTAATTTTAAGATCAAATAAAATAATGTCAATTCCTTTGTGAGATAGTATGACAAAAAAAGATATCAGGTTTACGAAAAACTATTTATAAATTCACTTATAATTATACAGTTAAAAGGGTGCCTGTCACCACCCGATATTTGTAGAAGGATGTCGATTGAAGAAGTTCAGTGCCAATAACAAAAAGGTTACTGAAAGCTCCAGTAACCTTTTTACATTCTTATTTTAGTTTATAGTAAGTTAGTCCAAGGGCAAATGCAAGAACGGTTCCCTTTACAATATCCATCGCAAAATAAGGAACTGACATCATCACTAGACCATTTTGGAGGATTCCAATTAAAACAGCTCCGACAAATGTCCCAAATGCATTTGGCTTTCCTGCTCCTAAAACGGAGAACCCGATAAATGCTGCCGCAACAGAGTCCATTAAGTAGGGAGCACCCGCATTTATTTCAGCAGTCATGACTCTTGAAGCCAAAACAATACCACCAATTGCTGCAAAAAGAGCTGAAAGAAGATAGGCTACAACTTTATATTTGTTAACAGGTATTCCTGACAATCTCGCAGCTTCAATATTTCCGCCAATCACATACATATAGCGGCCATGTTTTGTATAGGTAAGAAATACATGTACCACAACAACTACAATGACCATAATGATAATAATCCATGGTACTTGTCCAATCTTTTCAAAAACAGGACTGATCATACCTGTAGCAAAGGTCCCATCAGGCATAACCATGTTTTGCGACACAGTCGCACCCTTTGTATACGTTAGTGCAATACCTTGAATAATAAACATAGTGGCCAGCGTAAGTAGCATATCTGGTACCTTTATTTTTACGATAATAAATGAGTTTAAAATACCAACTAATAATGATGCAATAATAGCAGAAAGTATGGCAATAACTGTGTTCTGTGAAAACCAAACAAACATTGAAATGACTATTGCATTTGATAAAGAAGCAACAGATCCCACAGATAAATCAAACCCATTTACAGAAAGAGAAATCGTGATACCAATAGCAATGATTGTCACAATGGATATGGACCTTAAGATATTAATTATGTTATTTCCTTGAATAAATGCTGGATTGGATGCAGCAAAAACAGCTATTAAGATAAATATTGTTAAAATGGTTCCATACTTATATAAAATTTGAAAAAGATCAAATGATTTCTTTGAATTGGTTGATTGTACAGGATTTACATCTGCCATCCTAGTTGCCTCCTGTTGAATAATATAATAGTTCTTCTTCATTCGTTGCATCTGTTTCTAATTCCTTAGCGATTTGACCATCATATAGGACATATAATCTGTTTGTAATACCTATAATCTCAGCCAATTCAGAAGATGCATAAATAATTGCTTTTCCTCTACTCGCAAGCTCACTGATCAGGTCAAAGATATCTTTTTTAGCACCAACATCAACACCCTTAGTTGGTTCATCAAAAATATAGACATCCGCATCGGTTATCAGCCATTTACCTATTGCGATTTTTTGTTGATTACCTCCAGATAAATTTTGTACTTTCGTTTCCTCAGAAGGTGTTTTTATCCCTAAACTTTTTATTAACTCAACCGCCTTTTGCTTTTCTGCTTTTCGATTCAAAAAGCTAAAAGGCTTGGTAAATGCTCCTAGATTTGCTGCAGTTAAATTGGTCACAACAGACTCTTGAACAAGAATGCCTTCTTTTCGCCTTTCCTCTGGCACCAAGGCAATCCCAGATTTTACAGCCTGGTATGGGTTGGAAATTGACAATTTTTTACCATTAAGTTTTAACTCACCAGATTTTACCTTTGTCTCTCCAAACAATGCCTTGCATAATTCTGTCTTCCCTGCACCTACAAGACCTGCGATCCCTACAATCTCACCTTGACGAATCTGTAATGAAACAGAACTCAACTTTTCAGAATCACTTAAATTATTTACTTCAAAGAGCAATTCTCCTGGATGAATTGCTTTTAGAGGAAATTGCTCCTCTAACTCTTTTCCTAGCATGCTTTCCACTACTCGGTTAGGTGTTGTTTCACTTATCTTTTCGTGAGTTACAAGTTTTCCATTTCTCATAATTGTAATGTCATCACATATTTCAAAGATTTCAGGAAGACGATGTGATATAAAGATAATCCCAACATTCTTTTCTTTCAGTTCACGAACAATACGGAACAATTCCACTGTTTCAGAGTGACTTAATGGTGCAGTTGGTTCATCTAAAATTAAAAATTTGCAATCCGAAGAAACTGTTCTTGCAATTAGAACCATTTGCTTCTCAGCCAAAGTTAATTCACTAACAAGTTTTGTGGAAGATACTTTTATATTCAAGCTGTTTAATATTGTTGTTGCATGCTCATGCAGCTTTTTCCATTGAATAAATTGTCTCTTTCCCATTTCATTCACAGTCTTTGTAAGCATAATATTTTCTCCAACTGTTAAATAAGGGATAAGGGCAGTGTCGACTTCTTGATGAACAATTTGTATACCATTTTTTTGTGCATCTTTAGGTGACTTGATGATCGTTTTGGTCTGGTCAATTAAGATTTCCCCGGTATAGTGAGTATAAGCACCTGATAGCACCTTCATTAATGTTGATTTTCCAGCACCGTTCGCACCAATTAAAGCATGTGTTGTTCCACTTGTCATAATAAAGTCAACCTCATCTAATGCTTTTACACCAGGAAATTCAATTGAAATTTTTTTCATTTCTAATACTGAGTGATTCATCAATTTGCCTCCTTTCTACTAATTTACACTTCTATGGGATTTAATGTATGTGAGGTAATCAGAGGAAAACGAACACTCTCTTAACCTTAGAGAGTGTTCGTAAAGTCTAAAGCATTATTTCTTATAATATTCTTTTAACGTTTTCATCCACTCTTCTTCAAATTCAGTAGATTGGCCCCAGCCTTCCACAGTATCTGCTAAATTCACCATATTAATTGGCTCACTTGACTGTAACAATGCTTCCTGTGAAATAAGAGAAGCTTCAAGATTATACGCTTCTGGTGTTTCTTCACCTGCAAGCTTTTTCGCTAACAATCTCATATCAATTGCACCAATTAACTTCGGATCAACAGCTGCTGTGTACTTCCAAGAACTTTTTTCATTTTGCATTTCTTGAAGATCTGCATTTGAAACATCAATTCCATAAATCTTAATTTCATCTCTTCCAGCTTCTTTAATCGCACGCGCTGCACCTATTGCAAAAGCATCCCATGTTGCAAAAATAGCATCAATTTCACCTTTTGGATGTTTGTTCAACATTGCCGCCACAGCATTTTGTGTTTGAACAGATGTATCTGCTGCTGCAACTCCAAAGCGTTCTACTTCTTTAATACCTGAATTGTTAGCAAGAATATCTTGGTACACTGCGTTTCTTCTCACCATTGGTGGGAACCCGTCAACCCATAGATAAACAATGTTTGCTTCCCCGTTTGTATCTTGAACTAATTGATCTAACGCGAGCTTTGCTAACGCCTCATCATCTTGTGAAGTTAATGTTACCCCACCAATTTCAGCTAACCCTTCATTTGAATCAAATGTAACAACACTTTTTCCTGCATCAACAAGCTTTTGAACAGCATCAACAGTTGCTTCATCATCCCCATGTGAAATGATAAAACCGTCATAGTCTTCCTCTAAGCCCTGGGCAATTGCATCATGGAATTTAGCTGTGTCACCGTTTGCGGTAAATACATCAACTGTAAATCCTAACGCTTCTCCTTCTTCTTTAGCTCCTGCTAAAAATTGAGCTGTATGATCATCTCCACCGATTTTACGGATAACTTTGATTTTAGCACCTTCACCATTTGCAAAACGTTCAGGTACATTATCTAATGATACTTCTGGATCTCCTTTAGCTTGAGTTGATTCAGCTGTTTCTCCACTATTTGAAGAACAACCTGTCACAATTAACGTCAGCACAATAGTCAAAAGAAATGCTGCATTAAAAAATCTGTTTTTCATCGTTGCATTGCCCCCTTATTTTCTTTAAAACTTTTTAACTATGTCTAGTAATACTAGGCAACAAAAAAACCTCTCTAAAGATAGAGAGGTTTCACCACAATTTTAGGAGTCTCCTCTCTTATCTTTCAAAGCTTTAAAAGCTTTGCAGGATTTAGCACCAATTCTAATTGAACGGTTGCCGGGCGTCATCGGGCCAGTCCCTCTGCCACTCTTGATAAGAGATCTTTTTATGCGATTAAGTAAAATAAACAATAAATATACTTTAATACTCTACAGGATAGATGTCAATCATTAATTGAATATTTCTAATAGTTATTATAAAAAATCAATTATATACATTTGATACTTGCAAGTGTCTTAAGCGTTTATTAATTTCTGATTCAAATGTTACTTTTGTTGCTAAATAGTCAAAAATGCCACTATCAATAAGCAGTTTCGTATTTTCAGAGCTTCTAATTCCATCTGAGGTTTTTTGTATATACTCTCCGATTCCCTTAATTAATTCAACAAGATATTTTGTATCTAATTCTTCTAATTTATAATCTTCTCTCCTAGAAATTGTTCTGGCTGTATAATCAATTAAAACTCTTTCATATGTAAAAAAATTAATGACTTTCCAATCCTCTTTAGATAATGCCATTCTACTATTCTCCTTATTTTTATACCTGTTATCATTATAAAAACAAGAGGATTCTAAAATAAACATTTTTCCTTCGTAAAATTCAGACATAGTCTACACTTTATCGACAAAACTATTATTTTGGATCAAATTTAGAAAAAGGTAAGCATCTGCTAAGCTTACCTCAAAAAAACTATTTTCTTTTCTGTGCCTTCATTTTGTTGTTTTCCAATTCTGCCGCATATTCCTCTTGTGACTTTCCTTGTTTTTGGCTTTCTGATTGAATCTTTCTAAATTTATTATCATTTAAATTTGGCATATTCCTTTCACCTCCTGCAGACTTCGTTATTTTATACAAAAAAGGGCGATCTATTCGCTTGAACATTGTTTCATCATGAAGTTTGTATACAGACTGAGAAAATTTGTCATGATATATACTATTACCGGAAAAATGACCAAGTAAATTAACCTTTTTCAATTCTATTGGTATAATGACAAATAGGACTTATTTATACATATAAAAGAAAGGTTTGATCTGATTTGGAACAAAACTCCTCAAACTTTATTAAGAGCATTATTAAAGAGGATCTTGAAACGGGAAAACGCGACTATGTATACACTCGCTTCCCACCAGAACCGAATGGATATCTACATATTGGTCACGCGAAGTCAATTGTCATAAATTTTGGATTGGCAGATGAATTTAACGGGAAAACAAATTTGCGTTTTGACGATACGAACCCTTTAAAAGAAGATACAGAATTCGTTGAATCCATAAAAGAAGATGTTGCATGGCTTGGCTATGAATGGGACGGCATGTTTTTTGCTTCAGATTATTTTGAGGAAATGTACAATCGTGCTGTTCTTCTTATTAACAAAGGTAAAGCATACGTTGATGACTTAACTGCAGATGAAATAAGAGAATATCGTGGAACATTAACGGCACCTGGTAAGGAAAGTCCTTACCGCAATCGCTCGATTGAAGAAAATTTAGATTTATTTGACCGCATGCGCAAGGGTGAGTTTGGCAACGGTGAAAAAGTACTTCGCGCCAAGATTGATATGTCTTCACCAAATATTAATTTGCGTGATCCTGTTATTTATCGTGTGTCACATGCTACACATCATAATACTGGTGATGCTTGGTGTATCTATCCGATGTATGCTTTTGCTCATCCATTAGAAGATGCTATCGAAGGAATTACACACTCACTTTGTACAACTGAATTTGAAGATCAACGCCCTCTTTATAACTGGGTTATTGAAGAGTGTGAAATGGAGCATAAGCCACAGCAGATCGAATTTGGCCGCCTTGGCATTACAAATACTGTGATGAGTAAGCGTAAATTAAAGCAGCTAGTTGACGAAAAATTTGTTGATGGTTGGGATGATCCTCGTATGCCAACGATTTCTGGCCTACGTAGAAAAGGCTACACTCCTAAAGCAATCCGTGAATTTGTAAAAGAAACGGGTGTTTCAAAAGGTGTTGCAACGGTTGATGAGGCGATGCTTGAACATTTTGTTCGAGAAGATTTAAAACTACAGTCACCACGTACAATGGGTGTTTTAAAGCCACTAAAGGTGGTCATTACTAACTACCCTGAAGATCAAGTAGAAATGCTTGATGCAGAAATTAATCCTGAGGTCCCTGAAATGGGAACAAGACAAATCCCATTTTCTCGTGAAATTTATATTGAACAAGAAGATTTTATGGAGGATCCTCCAAAAAAATATTTCCGCTTGTTCCCAGGCAATGAAGTTCGCCTTAAGCATGCCTACTTTATTAAATGTGAAGATGTTATCAAAGATGAGGATGGTAACATTGTAGAAATCCATTGTACCTACGATCCTGAAACAAAGAGTGGAACTGGGTTTACAGGTCGTAAAGTAAAAGGAACTCTTCACTGGGTGGATGCAAAGCATTCATTACCGGCCGAGTTTCGCTTATACGAACCACTTATCCTTGATAAGGATAAAGAAGAAACTGAGGTTCAAGAAGATCCGTCAGAGGAAAAAACATTCCTCGATTATGTGAATCAACAATCTCTTGAGGTGCTACAAGGGTTCATAGAGCCCAATATGAAAGATGTTCAACCACATGATAAGTTTCAGTTCTTCCGTCACGGCTATTTTAATGTGGATCCGAAACATACTTCCGAAGAAAAAGCTGTGTTTAACCGAATTGTTTCTTTAAAGAGTTCATTTAAGTTAAAGTAAAATAAAAAGGCTGACCCCTAAAGTCAGCCTTTTTATTTATTTAAAGGAAGATCTAATACAAAGATCGTTCCATCCGCAGAACTCTCCTGAATAAAGATCATACCCTGATGATTTTCCACAATTCTCTTAACAATCATCAATCCTAGACCTGTTCCATTATCTTTTGAGCTTACAAACGGCTCAAATATTGTTTTTTGCATATCCAATGGAATTCCAGATCCACTATCCTTTAGATATATTCGATATGAACTTTCTGTTAGCTCCGAGTATATATGAATAACACCTTTACCACACATTGCTTCAATACTGTTCCGAATAAGATTATGAAAAACCTGCTTAATCTGTTTTGGATCAACGGATAATTGAATTGGATGTAAATCAATGATAAATTCAATATCTTCAGAAGATTGGATGATAAGAGGTAAAAATTCTTCCATAATATGTTGAAGATAAATGTTTTTTCTTATTGGTGCACCTGGCTTAGAAAGAAGAAGCATTTCCTCAATAATACTGTTTATTCGTTCTATTTCTTTCATAATTAGCGACATATGATACTGATCTTTCACCTTTTCCGAAAACGACTGGTTCATTAATGATAAAAATCCATGTACAACCGTTAAAGGATTTCGAATTTCATGTGCAGCACCAGCAGCAATTTCTCCTACTGCAGCTAATTTTTCAGATTGATTCATTCTTTTTTCCAACTCTTCAGTTTCAGTAATATCAACGAAATTTTTAACTCTGCCTATAACTTTTTGTTGTTGGTTCAGCACTTCTGCTTGTGAAACAAGAAGCAGCTTAGTTCCTTCACTCGTAATAAAAGGAACCTTCGTATGTTTATAAACCGTTTTTGAAGATAGTATCTCCCAAAAAAATTCATTTTTCCTATCACCTTGTGTGATAAAAAGCTGTTTAAGCTGTTGCTCATCCATACCTAATATTTTCGTTGCAGTCTTATTGACTGATATTTCAGTAGAAGTATCATTTATTGTAATAATTCCAACAGGTAATGAATTTAGTATTTGCTCCCTGTACAATTTGTCATTAAGAATTGTGTTAAAGGAATCCTTCAACTTTATAGACATTTGATTAATCGAATTTGTAAGCTGTTCAAATTCAGCTTGTTCTGAAGAGTTCAAAGTTAGCCCATATTGACCATTGGCAATCCGATCTACTTTGTTTATCATTGATTCTACAGGCTTTGTCAGGTTTGCACTTATTCGATAAGCAGCAAAAATAGATAAGCCAATAGCTATTATCGTAACAAAGATTAGTAACCATAGTGAGTTTTTTATAATGGCTGAAAACTCATTTGAATGGCCATCTAACTTAGAATAAGTGTTTTCCTTAGCTTTCTTAATCTCTTCTTTTAATAAATTGTATTGTGGTAAATAGTTAGATTCAATAAATTCCTTTGCTCCATTTTGATCATGATAATCTAACAAACCTTGTACATTATTAACAATCATAAAATCCAGTAATTCCATTCTCTTATTTATATTATTAAGAGAACTCGGGATTTTTGGAGAGCTATAACCAGATTCACTTTCTTGTGTATCTTCAACAGATTGATACTTAGCAGAAAGCTCACAACACTTGCTTTCTTCCAGGAAATCGTTGACCACTATTCCTTTAACACTTAACTCTTCATCCCACTTTGAAAGCCAATACAGCTCAGGGATATTCTTCTGTTTTATTTTGTTGCTAACTTGATTTACCTTATCTATAGATTGAACAAGAATTAGTGAAAAGCCACTTAACACAAAGGTTAAGATGAGAAGGGTTGAGAGAATTTTTGTGCGAAAAGACATATTTTTTAAAAGTTTCTTCAACACAACCCCTCCCCTCAGACTTTTAAGGAAAAACCAACTTTCCTTTCTCATACTTTTCCATCTCTTTTTTAATCATTTCTTTTTCTTCTTCAGTCAACATCGGCCCAAAGGGAGCTAGGCCATATACACCATGATTTGCCCCTAACATCACTTTGCCATGTGGTATTCCATCTTCACTGAAATAATCTTCCATAATCGCAACATACGCTTGTGAAACATCATTCAAAACACTCGTTACGACATGATCTTTCCCCATATATGATTGATCATCAAGATAACCTATCACATGGATATCTTCTTTTTTAGCCAAATTTATAATTTCTCTATTATAAGAGTTTCCTTTGCTGTAGACCACGTCCACACCCTCATTAATTAACTCACGAAAGATTTGCACTGCTTTTTTTCCGTCATCACGGCTATCCACATATCGATAGTAAAACGTTGCTTCTGGCTTGTAATACTTTAATCCAGTTTCAAACTCAGGGTTTTTTTCTCTAGCATCAAAAGCATCTATTAAAGCAATTTTGTTATTTTTTGTGACTACACTAGAAGCTAAAGCAGCAAAATATTCAATTTCTCCCTGGTCAAAAGTATAGACAGATTGATTAGGATATTTTGAATCTCCATGTATCGTTATAAAGTGGATGTCTGGATTTTGTTCAGCAACCTCCGTAAAAACATCTGAAAACTCACGACCATGTCCGATAATTAGCTTTGATCCCTCTTTTGTTGCTGTTTTAATCGTTTTTTTCATGCTTTTTTCTGTATCTATCTCACTATAAAGTGTTACATCAACAGGAAACATCTCTTCAATCTTCAGCTTTCCTTTATACGCCAAACTTCCCCAACTTTGGTCTACGAGAACATCCGATGTTATAATGGTTACTTTTGTATTGCCAACAAAATAATTTGCAGCAGCGTCAGAAATAATTCCCTTTGTTTTATATAAAATAGTCCCTATAATGACGATTCCAACAATCAATGTTATTATGCCTATCATCCTTAGCTGTTTCGATTGTTGCATTGTATACCTCTCCCCTAAAGATACATTCTCAATATATCATTATAGCGAACATTTGTGTTATACGCTAGAAATTTATCTAAAAAATCTACATATTTCGACAAAATTCTTTATCTCCTATCTACTAGTATTACTTTCACTAAACCTTTTATTTTTTGAAGAGCTTGTCCACTAGTGTATTCTTTAATAAGAACAAGAAAACCTCAGTGCTGGATATCCACTGAGGCTTTCTTATTTTATAAAAATTGCTCTGTTAACCAATTACCCAACTCTACTTTTAATTGTGAATGAATAGGGTCTTTTGCTTCCTGCTTGTATTGCTTCATTAGGTTTAAAACAGTTTTTTCCCCTTTAAACTCCTTTAGCATATGATCCATATTCTTTATCACAACGGCCCTTGTATTAGGTTTTTCAAGTTGTTTCATTCTGTTTAAATCATTGTAGTCCGCCTGAACATCTTTATCACCAGTTATGGCTAAGATTGGATACTCACACTCGCCTAACATTTCCACTATTTCTTCACTTGAATATGAAAAATGCTCTCTAAACCACCTAGCAGGAGTTTTTTTCAGTTTATATCTTATTGTATCTCCTTCTGACATCGTCATTTTCTGAAATAGATCATCTAACTGTTTTCTTAATTTTTCTTCAGTTAATAAAAACCTTAACATCATTCCTTTTAAACCTTTTAACTTTTGTATTTCATCAAGAATGATAAGATTTTGATACAACATTGGCTCTTTTAAACTGGAAGCAGCCCCTGCTATTAATACCATTCCACCAACGGGGACTTCTTGCTGTGCAATTGTTGCTAAAATACACCCTTCACTGTGTCCGAGCAAAATTATTTTTGTTGGATCAACTTTTGGATGTGCTTTTAAGAATTGAACCATCCCTCTCACATCTTTAACTAAATCCATCATTCCTGACTTAATTGGATCTCCATCACTTTCACCAACAGATCTTTTATCATATCTTAGTGAAATAAATCCTAGATGTGTTAAATAATGTGCCAATTCTTTATATAAATTTGATTCTATTGCAGGCTTTTTCATGTTTCCATCACGATCAGCTCCTCCAGAACCATTTATTATTACGATCGCTGGATATTTCTCTTCACTTGATTCTGGAATAGCTAAAGTACCTCTTAAAGTAACATCAGTTGTAACATTAAAATTTTCCTCATATATAGAAAGCATCTTCTTTTCGCTCCCTTAACCCTTTTTGTTTTTATTATTAATAATGATAACATTAATTCGATAAAAAGTCTCCCTTATTTTTCTATATTTTTAATCCTCATCTTTTACATCTATATCTTCCGGTATTGGCTCTTTTAAGTATTCTTCAATTAGAGCTTTATATTTTTCCAACTGCTCAAAATGTGTTTTAAATTGATCTTTATTAATTAAATATTGTTCACCATCAAAAAGGGCTCTTACCTTCTTTTCAGCTATCAGATTTTCAATTTGATCTTCAGGCAATGAGAGATACTCAGCTGTTTCCTTTAATGTTAGGTACATATAATCATTCATCCTCATTCATTTATAGTTGATACAATCTTAAAGAATTATTATCAACTATTCAATATAAATAATTTTTATTTATTATCTATAGACAAAATGATCATCATCACATAAAATACGATTAATCATATGCAAATACTCAGAAAAATATAGATAGTCTTTCACTTTACATAAACTCACGCTATAATTCCGACTAAACTCATGTGATTAATATATATTTATTTTAGAACTGGAGGGTAAATAATGAGAAAACTACTTATCTTTGCGATCGTCGGTTTTTTTGCACAATTAATTGATGGTGCTCTTGGAATGGCTTATGGACTAACATCAACTTCACTTTTATTAGCTTTTGGGGTTGCTCCTGCAGTGGCATCAGCATCCATTCATATGTCTGAAATCGCTACAACTGCTGTTTCAGGTATATCTCATTATAAGTTTGGAAATGTAGATAAAAAAATGGTCATAACTTTAATGATTCCAGGAGCAATCAGTGCTTTTATCGGTGCTGCATTTTTAAGTAGCCTTCCGGGTCATTTAATCAAACCTTATATTTCAATCTTCTTAATGATTATGGGGATTTATGTATTAAGTCGATTTCTATTCAAGTGGAACCCAAAACAGGAGAAGCAAAAAACCTCTGCGTGGTATTTAATTCCTCTTGGTGCTATTGCTGGCTTCTTTGATTCTGTAGGAGGTGGCGGTTGGGGTCCAATAAACACCCCCGCATTATTATCTAGAAAAGGAGCCATTCCAAGCAAAGTGATCGGGACTGTAGATACTAGTGAATTTGCTGTTACTACTGCATCCACTTTGGGTTTTATCATTTTTCTAGGCTGGGAGCAATTTAACTATGTGTGGGTTGCTGCTTTTGTAATTGGAGGTGTGATCGCTGCACCTATTGCAGCCTGGCTAGTCCGTATTATCCCTGCATACTTACTAGGAGTGGTTGTAGGTGGGTTTATCGTCCTAACAAATCTCAATACTGTATTAGATATATTTGGCACTTCAGGTAACCTAAAGCTTGTCATTTATTCGATTCTTTTCATTGCTTGGATAGTAGCTATCGTGCGGAGTTTTCAAAGAAATAGTCATTTAGAAAAATTACACAAAGTAACTTAGAATTTACTCTTAAATAAAATCTAAAAGGCATTTTCACCTGTAATTAAAGTCGGGTCGATTTCAATTTAAATCAACCCAACTTTAATTTAGATAGTGAAAAATATACTCTAAGATACAAGCAAAAGCATTAAAGGAACTGTTATAATGCTTAATACAGTTGTCACCATTGTACTAAATGACACAAAATCCGGATCAGTATTAAATTGTAAAGCGAACATAGTTGTATTCGCAGCAGTAGGCATGGCAGAAAGTACAATTAATATCTTCTCTAATTGTCCTTCTATTGGAAGGAACATTACAATAATACAGGCCAATATAGGCGATATCACAACTCTCAAGATAATAATCCCACTAATACTTTTTAATTTGACAGCTGAGCGGCTTAGCGATGCTAACTGCATACCCAATACGAGCATAATGGTTGGAATAGTTGCATCTGCTATCATATCAACAGATCTCATTAGGAATTCAGGAACCTTAATAGTACTTAGTTGTACAATTATCCCTATTAGTGCTCCATAAAGAATCGGCATCTTAACAATTCTCATCAATGAATCCTTCATACCACTTGTTTCCACACTGCCTTTCGCAGCATAGTAGAGGCCAATTGTATTCATCAATATCGATTGAATAACCATCATAATAACGGCATAATCAAAGCCTACACTTCCAAAAGCAAACAAAATGATCGGTGTTCCATAGTTCCCGCTATTCATAAATACACCTGATAAAATCACAGCAGACGTTTTCGTTTGTCCTAACTTTCTTAGCCTCGATACGGTTAATACTATAAGTAACAAACTAAAGCAAAGCGAAAGACAAAACAAGAGAATATAAAGGTATTCCATTGTTAGCTCATTTGTATAAAATGTTCGAAATGCTAGAAAAGGGTACATTAAATAGAGGGCAGTAACCGAAACAGACTTGCGGTCAATTTTTATCTTTTTTTGCCCAATATATCCTATTGCTAGAATAATAAAGGCCGGCAACACAACCAAGATAAACTCCATATAAATCTTCACCATACTTTATACAGTATCTATTTTAATACCTTGAACATCAGTCGTTTTTAAAAATAGAAAGCATTGGGAGAACGTCCCAATGCTTTAGATTCTATTATTCTACTATACAAGAAGTGGAATAATTAGGCCAGAAAGTAATAATATCAAAGCCCCACCTAATCTAGATGAGATTTGTGCAAACGGCATTAATTCCATACGTTTTGCTGCAGACAATACGGCCACATCACCTGTTCCACCCATATTTGCCATACATAATCCAGCTGTAATTGCAGCTTCGATTGGATAGAACCCAACTAATTTACCTAAAAGACCAGCCCCAATAATCGCCCCTAAAACAACACCAAAAACTGTTAAGATGTATTGGAATGATAAAGCTTCAAGTACAGTGTTTAAATCTGTGTAGGCCACACCAATACCGAATAATAGAGCAAAAGTCCAGTTACTAGCCACAAATTGATACCATTGACTAGCTCCATCAAGAACAATTTTCGGGATAATATTAGCCACTTTTGCAGCAGCTACTAAAATAATCATAATGGCATAAGGATGTAAAGGAACAAAGTCTCCCAAAACATTTCCGAGCGTGAAGAATGTTAAAGCTGCTAATAGTCCAACACCCATTACTTCAATATCATATTTTCGCTTTGTTTTTTCATACGTAAATCCTTTAATTAATTGACCATTTCCTGATAAAGACGGAAATCTTCGCCCCACCATATCTAGCACACTAGCAAGTACTATCGCAAACACATTTCCTAAGGCAAGTGCTGGTACAAGCATTGAAATGTAATAGCTTGGTTCATTCCCTAACATTTCGGAGTAAATTTGACTCATTGGAACAGCACCTGCACCCATTCCGCCTCCCATAATTGGCATTGTTATAACTAGAATAGCATCTTGAAGTGAAAAACCAACAAGCGAGCCAAACAATCCTGCAATAATAATTGCCCCAATTACAGCCCCAAAGATCGGTAAGAAATAACGTAATCCAACCTTGACTAGTATCTTAGAATTCATTCCTAAAATACTACCTGTAATTAATGCAGCTATATAGAAGTCTAAAAATCCACCTGTTTTCATAAAATCAGTTACCGAAGTTGTAATGGTTTCTGGTAGAAGGCCGCTGTAGACCATATACGCAGAACCAAAGATTGCGACAATCGCTCCTCCACCAAGAAATGTTTTAACGATCGGTGTACGATCACCTAACCATCCGAAAGCTTCACCTAATATAATCATAACAAGCAAACTACCAATCATACCTCCTGGTAAACTACCTGTATACATACTTATCAACGTAATCACACCAAATAAAACAAACCATAAAATTGGTGTATTAATTATTTTTAATTTTGGTCTCGCTTTCATTTCTTCACTATTTTCATCAAATGATAGCCTCTTAGCTGTTGATTCCATTCTTATTCCCTCCTTAAAAAATTACATCTAGCCCATAAATGCTCTTCTTCCTGCATTCTTGTTAACCTACACTATTAATATGATTTCCATTAGTCGTTTCCCATTCAAATTGAGTAATCGCTTTCATAATCTGTTTTAAGTTTACTGAAATATTCAGACATTTTATATATTTTGAAACTAATGATAGCTTTTTGAAATTAAAAAAAGCAGCGTTAGCTGCTTTTTCATTATTCATATCCATCAAGCAAATATTGTTTGTCAGTATTATATATATAGGAATATAGAGGTCTCCCAATGCCGTATGTTAATGTCTCATCAATAACTCCAATATCATTTAGGAACTTTAAATATTTCCTAACAGATACTCTCGATATCTCCGTCACCTCTGCGATAACATCAGTAGAAAAGGGTGCTTTCCCTTGTTGTTTTACCGCTTCAAGAACCGTAACAAGAGTTTTTCTCGATAACCCTTTTGGTAGAGGCTTTAAAATACCTTGATCATTATTCTCTTCTTTTACTAGTAAAAGCTGATCAAGATCCTCTTGATTAATTGTTTTTTGCCTTTTTAAATAAACATATTGATCTCGGTATGTCCTTAGGGCCTGTTCAAATCGGTCAAATTCAAAAGGCTTAATCAAGTAATCGACCGCACCATTTCTAAGAGCCTCCTGAATTTTCTCAACATCAGAAGCAGCTGTAATAAGTATGGCATCAATATCTTGTTTTTCCTCTCTAACTTTTCTGAGTAAAGATAAACCATTTTCTCCCGGCATAAAAACATCTAAAAGGAGAAGGTCCACATTTTTTTCCTCAATAACATCTAAAGCTTCCTTCACACTATCTGCAATATTCACTAATAAAAAACCATCTACTTGCTCTAAATATCGCTTGTTAAATTCTGCAACCATTGGATCATCTTCAACTATTAAAACATTAATCACTTGTTGATTCCCTTCCTTTAGGGGTAGCGTCAGGGTAGCGTCAGGAAAATGCGGATTTACAACGTTAAGGAAATTTCAATATCAAGAAGCCTAATTTCTCAATTAAAGCGCCTGATTGTTGAATATAATTTTTTTGTTGAACAGTATCGTTGTACTGTGCAGCAAATGACTTTGATTTGTTAGTTGTTCTTCTTAAAACATAAGCCCCGATCGTAATATACGGTTATCCAAATATTTCTGATTAATCTTTTTACATATGATCTTATTATAACGGTAGGTAGAACCTAGTACCCAAGAGATGGTCCCTCAGCTACACCGCTCTCGCCCTACATGTATAAACTTATGTCAGACTAGTTGGGACAAATAGATCTGTTTTACAAGCGAACTAGGACATTCTATGATTTTTTGGGGCTACTGACTTATTTAATTATTAAGGAAGAGATTTAAGTAAGAATCCAGCCTTTGGTCTGGCTGGAGCAAAAGTAGAAAGTCACTTAAAAGCATTTTTAGATAAAGAAAAGCCTATGTAGGATCTTTAGTGTTGAGCATGATATTATTTGTTTATAGGATTAGAACCTTATAAAAAGTGAGGAATAAAACTCTTAAACCTAACCTTATAAGGCAACAAGAGCAATGCAGAAGTTAGCTGTGAAACTAAGAGAAGCAACCAAACAAAATCCATTTCAAAAAAATATGTATGATAGCCGTGTTTTTAATCTCAATATTTTAATAGATATTGTTCTTAAATACTAAGAGCACCTATTCAAAATTCCACTGAGTAGGTGCTCTTGCACAAGGGATTGAAGTAAATAAGACTCTCCAGACTATCACTGGTATTGGTGAAAAAATCCTGCAACGAGGGGCAAGGATAAGTACGTTTTAGTCGGCAGCGACCATGAAATCAAAATCTTTTTCACTTAGTTCGTACTCGGATTTTTTACATATAAGGATGGCCCCCCTCTTATAATAAATGCGCATGCAAATTATTATTGGATCAGCACTCTGATACTACCACTATGTTAAAATTATTTACACAGCCCATGTTTTGTTATTTCTTCAGCTAGAGCTTCAATTGCTTCTTTCTCATCTTCCCCCGAAGCAACTATTTTTAATTCAGCGTCTACTGGTATTCCTAAAGACATGACACCCATAATTGACTTTAAGTTAACACTTTTTCCGTTGTACTCAAGATTGATATCTGAGTTGAATTTACCTGCCACTTGTACCATTGTAGTTGCTGGACGTGCATGGATTCCTGTTTTCTCTAATACAATAAATGTTTGTTCAACCATGTTTTCTTTCTCCTTTGACTATTAAATTTATCTAGAAAATCTAAATTAGTTTAATCCAGTATCAGTACTATACATAAAGTGTTTCGATCACTTTAATAACATCAGAAAATGCTTTATCTTTCATACTATCTAATCTTAAGTGGATATTCTCAAAGGGAAGATTCTCTGTAACTTTATTTGGAACGATAACACATTTTAATCCTGCAGCTAATGCAGCCTTAGAACCATTTACAGAGTCCTCAAAGGCAATTGCATCGGATGGTTCTATCCCAAAAAAGTTAATAACATTCTGATATAAAGAGGGGTCTGGCTTTACGTTTTCCACATCATCCCTTGTTTGAATGATATCAAAGTATTCTAATAGGTTTAATTCTTTGAGAAAAAAGGTAACCCAATTTCGATCTGAACTAGATGCTAACCCAATTTTCAACCCTACATTTTTTGCCTCTTTCAAATAATCTTCAACGCCATCCCGTGCCACAGGGCTTTTAAGGTTCTCTTTATGTAGTGACGAGGATTTTTCAATAATTTCTTCTAGAGTCATTTGTCCATTTGTTTTTTCCAAAATATAGTCATAAAGAGCTTCAGAATCAGTTCCAATGTAGGAAGCATAATCAGCTATAGGAAATTCATTAGTATCAAGTTGTAATATCTTCCGAAATGCTTCATATAGTGCAAGTTCAGTATCTATAATTAATCCGTCAAAATCAAAAACAACTGCCTTAATCATTTATTACACCTTCTTTATTTTGTTAAAATCAAGCTTTTGCTTTCTTTTCCATATTGACTCAACCATTCTTCCCTAAAGCTTTTGACATCTCTCTCCACTGAAGGATTATTAAACACTTCCTTCATTAACTCTGATGGAGCTGTAATTCCATGTGTACCAGATAGAATTACATTTTGTAGTTGTTGTACATTTTTAAAGCTTGCGGCTAATACTTTGCAAGGTAGATTATGAGCTAAGAAAATTTGTATAATGTCAGAAACAACTTTCACTCCATTACCTGTTAAATTATCAATTCGATTAACATACGGAGCAACATATTCAGCACCTGCTTTTGCAGCCATTAAAGCACTCATTGGAGTATAAACAGTAGTAGCTAACGTTCGTATCCCATCTTGTTTCAACATTTTTATCGCCTTTATTCCCTCAAATGTAACCGGAACCTTTATTAAAATACTGCCTGTTAGCGTATTACAAATATAATTGGCTTCCTTTACGATTTCCTCAGCTTTTTCTGATATCGTTTGAACAAATAGCTCTTTTTCATCACCGATAACGTTTCGTATGTCTCTTAAAAGTGGAAAAAACTCCTTGTTTTCTTTAACGATGATACTAGGATTTGTCGTAACACCATCAAGAGGTAAAAACTCATGTAAATTCTTAATGGCTTCAACATTTGCAGAATCAACTACTAACTTCATATATTCTCACTCCTTAAAAAGAAAAAACGATCGCTTAACTCTTGCTACTCCTTACATACATAAGGCTTACCTAAGAAAAGTTAAGCGAATCGTTTGTTCGTAATTATTGTGTTAATTGAATAAGGTCCCCTGATTTCGGTAAAACGATTTCACTGTTTTCAAGATACAATGTCCCAGGTAACTCTGGAGATACAGAGCCATCGAATTTTAATGTGATGTGTCCTAGAGAGGATAAATTTTTCTTTACCGCATCACCTACAGCTGTCACTTTATAATTATTTTCGCCGAGTTGAAGGGTGTCACCAGATACAATTTCACCTTCTACATTATTTACATCAATTAACAAGCAATACTCTGCCAATTCAGCAGGTGCATTCTCTCCAAATAAAATCAACATTTTTTCTCCAAGAAATTCTTCTACTGAAGGGCCAATTTTATTAATTTGTGTTTTGTATTTTGTTTGCATAGAGAAAATCTCCTTTTCTTTCTTTTAGTAAACATGTTGTTTCTTAAGATTAACTATCATATAATCCAAAACTAGCCAGCCATGCAATAAAGACGGTTGGTGCCCCGGTCAGGAACCTTGAATAAAGAACAGATGGAACTCCTACCTCTACAGTTTCTACTTCAGCTTCTGCAAGCCCTAAACCTACTGGAACAAAGTCGGCTGCTGCTTGAGCATTGATAGCAAATAACGCTGGTAATGCTAAATGAGCTGGGATATTACCTTTTCCAATTTCAACACCAATTAATGTACCAACTACTTGAGCGATAACAGCACCAGGTCCTAAGAATGGTGATAGTAAAGGGAATGAACATACTAGTGCGATGAGCATTAATCCCCAAACATTACCTGCAAATGGTGATAAGATTGTGGCAAAAACATCACCAATACCTGATTCAATAATGACACCGATTAACAGAGCCACAAAAGCCATAAATGGAAGAATTGTCTTAATTACTGTATCAATGGCATCACGACCAGCTTGGTAGAATATACTTGTAACAGAGCCTAATGCCATACCTACTCTAGCTAACAATCCTTTTGGAGCCGTTTGTTCACTGATTTTCTTTTTCGTACTATATTTACCTTCTTGTGGTTCATCTTCCTTAACGGCAGTTTCAACAGTAGTTGTTTCGTTTGAAGCTGCTACATCACTTAATTGAATGTTTTCAACCTTTACACCTGATACATAGATATCTTCTGTAATATGTTTTGCCAATGGACCACTTTGTCCTGTAGGCATGATATTGATAGTTGGTATTCTTTTTTGAGGATATAATCCACAACGTAATGTCCCACCACAATCGATAATCACACATGCCATTTCATTCTCTGGAACAGAAGTCTTGAAACCATCAACTAGTTCACAACCAGTTAACTCAGCAATTTTATCTGCAATGTCAGGTCTTTGTCCACCTGTAATATAAACAACTTTATTTTTCTCTGCTGTTGGTGTTATTACTAATGGACCACCAAAACCACCAGATCCTTTTGAAATTTTAATAGAATTAAATTTGGTCATATTTTCCACCACCTATAATTGAACTGTATCTCTTAATTTTACTTTTTGTTGTTTCGCTACATATGCTGTCGTTAAATCTGTAACCCAACCTCTTAAAAAGTTTGTTACTATACCGACAAGGAAATAACGAAGGGCTAATTCTGTTGTATCATGACCTAATGTTGTAATACCCGCGGCAATTCCAAGAAACACAAATAATTCACCTGGGTTAACGTGTGGAAATAATCCATTATGTGTATGACATGAGTATGAAGCTGCAGCATAATAGCTTGGTTTGTATTTTTCTGGTAAAAACCTTCCAAGTGATAATGTCATTGGATTTGCAAAAACAAATGTACCAATTACCGGCAATACAAGATATCTCGTAAAAGGATTTTTACCTGATTTTTTTGCAATTCTTTCTACTCTCTCTTCACCAACTAGACGAATAATAGCATTCATGGCAACTAATAACATAATTAATAATGGAACGATTCCTGTCACAAGATCTATAAATACGTCTCCGCCATGGCGGAACAAATCCATAAACTTTTCTGCACCTTTAATAATGATATCCATGATTTCACCCTTTTCTTATTTCTTACTAGGAATTAAATAATCAATCCAACCTTTTTTAACCTTTAGCTCTCCGCCATTTGAAATAATGTCGTAGCTTCTCAAGGCATCAGCAATGGCTAATCTAGTTAATTTATCCACACTATTAAGGTCTTCGGTAGAGATTTTCAACAAATACTTTCCTTCAAAGCCCTTTAATTCTCTCACACGAGAGAAAACTGTAACTCCTTGCATCTTTGCAGCCTTTACAATTTTATTCCGTTTATCTATACACAACATGACAACAGTACCTGCACGAAACATGCCCGTCTTTTTACCAATTGCCACTCTTCCTAAAGATCGCATTTCTGCATATTTTTTATTGAAATGTTTAATTTGCAAAAAGCCAAGTATACTTTGGACCAACCATGCTGCACCTATTAAAACGATCAAGTACCAAATCATCTCTTCATCCCTTTTCTATGTTGTATTATTTATGGATTAATCCATGACTCAGAGTTGTGCAAATAGATCAGCATGATTTCCTCTAAAAAATAGAAACTCCAATCATAAATTAAAGTCCATTTTCAAGAAGCTGAATAATATCACGGTAGTCCTCTGATTTAGATATTTTTTGTATTAACTGTTTATCATTGGCAATTCGGATAATTTCATCATATATTTTCACAATAAAATACTCATTATTATCTGTTTGCTGTTCCGGTAGTCCCATAAGGAATACTAGTTTCAGTTCCTTACCATCTGCATTGACTGTTTCAGGGAAGATGCCAAGCGCAAGAACAATCTGATCTGAAAGTTTATTAAATGTATGCGGTAAGGCTACAAAATTATCAAAAACCATTGATCCCTTTGTTTCTCTCTCCTTTAACCTTGCTGTAAAACCACTATCCAGGTATCCACTTTTAATTAAAGAAGCAACCATACTATTTACATTTTCGTGATAGTCTTTTGAATGATCTAAGATAAAGAAGCTTTCCTCTGTAATATGTTCTGCTATAACGGATAAATGAACATTGTCACGGTTCGCTTTACTTTTCTGCATATAAAGTGTTTTCTCAATTTCTCTTTTCACATTACTTTCATCAAATATTTCATTAATCATGATGAATGGTTTATTTGTATCATAAGATAGTTTTACAGTAGAAAAGATAAGGTCATAATTATTTAATACTTCTGCTGTCACATCAACATCGGAATATAAATCAATTTTCGTCTCTTGTTTGAGAATTCGTTCCAATTGTATGGCTATGAGCTTTGCAGTGCCTCTTCCAGTTCCACACACAACAGCAACCCTTTGAAACCGTTTTACCTTATCATCGCTCTTGGTGATGAAGACCCCAAAATAAAAGGCTAAATACCCTAATTCATCTTCACTCACTTTAATATCATATTTATTTTCAATAACCTGACCAGCAATTTCAGCCATTTTATAGGCCACCGGATATTTTCTTTTTACATCGACTAGTAATGGGTTTTTTAATCTTAATCCAAATAGTAAACGGTTAAGCATAAATGTGAGATGAAATTGTAAATCAACAAAAAGTTGATCATTATTGTTAATGATTTCTTTATTAAAACCTAATTGCTCAACAATTTGTTCTAACAGCTTTTTGACATCATCTGTAATCGTGATATCCGTCATTGTCCGATTATTTGTAGGTGTACGTCGCCCTGCTATTGGAATCGTAATAAATAATGCCTCTGTTTCAGGAATCTCAATTGGCAACTGATTCTCTAAAGCTTTAACAATTTCTTTGGCAATTTGATAATCTTGTGTATTTAATAGCTGATTATACTTATTTTGTATCTCATCAATCCCATGACCTTTCAATAGTCGATCTAACATAATAATGATAAATTCCATTAGTTTCGTCTGTGTAGTTGATTCCAAATCATGCGAATGAAAGATTTTTACGAGTTCCTCTATAATATCTTCATCAAGAGGGTACGATTGATACAATACATCATAGATGTTATCTAAGATAAACAGCCTCATATCCAACTCTTTGCCACTTAGTGCCATTCCTACATTTTGTTTTCCGTGAATCTTTAGATTATATGTCTCTAAAGAAACCGACACTTTTTTCAACTCATTTACTAGCGTGGTCCGACCAATATTCATCTCAAATGCTAAGTCATCTAATGTATAGGCTACTTCACTGTTTATTAATCGGTCGATAATAAATGCAATTCTACGTTTTGGCGTATCAAGCAATTCTGTATCCGAGCGGTTTTTTTCAAGAAAAAGTTGAAACGAATGCCCATCTATAATTTCAAGTTTGTAGCCTTTACCTTTTTCCTTCACTAAAGATGCAATATCAGCTAAACCACTATTTATCTGTTTTACATAATTTCGAATGGTCCTTGTACTAACTCCCAGTGATTCTGCTAGATAATCAAGGGAGCTGTACGGCTGCTTTCGAGCTATTTCAATAATTTCAAAAAGCTTTTCATCCATTATTAAATCAGACATATCATCACCTCTTTATTCAAAAAGAATGTCATTAAAAATGAAGCGAAAAGAGAAGCGAATGTTTACTTAACAGAGTTCCCTGTTTCTTCGACATTCATAAGGCATGATCTGTCTCCCATTCCTATACGTGTATCTTTATCCTCGTGACTTTCCACCAGAAATATTCAACGTTGTTCCAGTTATATAACTAGCACGATCGGAAGAAAGGTAAGATACAAGATCGCCTACTTCAGTTAGTTTCCCTTCTCGGCCAAGAGGGATTGATTTACTATAGTCTGTTGAAAGACCATCTACTGTCACTCCACGAGTATAAGCTAGCGCTTCATTATAAGCATCTGTTCTAAGTCCAGTTGTTTCAATAATTCCAGGTGCAATAGCAGCAACTCGAATATTGAATTTACCAAGTTCTTTTGCCCAAGCACGTGTAAAGGCAATTACCGCACCTTTCGTTGCCGAATAGCAGCTTTGTCCAGCAGATCCTTCTTGTCCTGCTTCGGACGAAACATTTATAATAACACCTTTGTTTTTCTTTATCATTTCTTTAGCAGATGCTTGTGCAAAAAGGTAAGGTCCCTTTTGGTTTACCGCTACCATAAAGTCGAAATCTTTTTCACTTAATTCATATTCTGGTCTTTCTCCTCGATCATCAACTAATAATCTTGGTAAATTTACACCAGCGTTGTTGACTAAGATATCAATAGTACCAAACAATTCTACTGTTTGTGCCACTGCACGATCTACGCTTTCTTTTTTGGTTACATCACATTTTATGAAATAAGAACCATCTGCTTGTTGTCCTTCCTCACCATTTAGGTCAGCAACAACAACTTTTACCCCATTACTTTTTAGTTCATTGCAAATATTTAATCCGATGCCAGAAGCTCCACCGGTAACAATTGCTACTTTTCCTTCTAAACCTAGCCAAGAATTACTCATGTCTGTTTCCTCCTGTTCCTTTTTTGTGAAAGCATTTTCATCTCTGTTGTTATTATAGGAATTATAGAGTTGAAGATTAATACATACTTTTTCACATAAAAATGAAAAGGTGTGAATGATTTAGAAAGAATGTGAACGATTATAATTGTACATCCTTGAAATAAGAGAATTTCTAGAGCAATCAATTCGGTGGAAAGGGAAAGATGAATAACTTGCTTACTGTTAGGTATTATTATTTTTTGATATAAGACGACTATCCGAAATAAAATGCATCTTATTTCTAGAAGAAAATGTATCAATTTATAAATATGAAAAGCGAAACTTCCATGATGAAAGAGAGTGGAGGTTTATACCTGATTTTAACAATATAGAAACGGATTTACCAATGGTCATTGATCAAGAACAAATGAATCCTAAGAGCTATAATGCTTATTCACAGGGGATTAGTCGACGACCGGAATTGTGGCTAAAGTTCGATTTTGATGCAATTAAGTATATTATTGTTAGTGATCAAAGCGATAGAAAAGAACTTATAGAATTTCTAATTGAAAATCAAATTGGAGAAAGCGAGCATGACAGATATATACTTTTATCGAAAATTTTAGTATTTAATGAACTGGGGGAGGATTGGTGAAAAATGTTCGCTAATTTTGAGAAGGCTTTCTTTAAAAAAAATAAAATGGACAAAAAGATACCTGAAGAAATACTAAACTCTTTGAGTGAGAAATTACCTGATGGTTTTGTTTATACTAATGTAGGTCAAGAGGCAGTTGGGATAACTCCCCAGTCATCAGAAATGCAGTTGCAGGGGCTCAGTGTAGAGTTGCCGGACGATTTACCTGGAAATTTTAAACCTTCTACAATAAATGAATTGACGGAGTTTATGTATAGAACACAAAGTAAGATAAAACTTAAACCAGATCAAGATAATTGTATAACTATAAATGGAACACGTTTTAAAATGGATGAATTTATCGATTTTCCCTTACAGGATATTAAACTAGGTGAGTTTGAAATTAGTATGGTACCACAACCTTTTCAGCCACCATTTGAGATTATTTTAGAGGATAACGGAATAGCAAAGAAATTCTCCATTCAAAGGCAACCCTATGCGGATATGAGTAAGAGCCTGTTTAAAACTATTGATAACAATGCTCTTGAAATTTCATATATTATAGATGAAATAGAATATAATCTGCAGTTGAACTTTAAATTAAATGTTGAAAGAGCAAGGAGTATTAAAGAAGTTATTGAAGTGTTTAAGCTTTATCTCTCTTGTATAAAAGGAGATGTTAAACTCAAATCAACAGAAAATAAATTGAAGATAAAAGTTATAAATATTGTATGGAGCAAACCTCTTCACTGGGTTTGCTCTTTTTTTAATGCTCTATATAATGTTGCGGCAGAAACTCCTGTCGCTTCCTGAATTTCCTTCACAGACATCCTCTTAGAATGATACAAGGCAATAGCTTGGTTTAATTTTTGTTGATTGACTTTAGGTCTTCCACCTTTACGACCTCTAGCTCTGGCTGCCTTCAGGCCAGCCATGGTTCGTTCACGAATAATATCTCGTTCAAACTCTGCTAGTACTGACAGCATTCCAAACATAGCTTTACCTGCAGCTGTACCGGTGTCAATATTATCTTGGATACTAACAAACTCGACCTGTTTTTCACGAAGTTCATCCGCAATTTCAATTAATCGTTTAGTTGACCTGGCTAGCCGATCTAATTTGTAGACGACAAATTTATCTCCCGGGCGCAACATCCTTAATGCCTGCTTTAATTCTTCACGGTCATCTTTAGCACCGGATACCTTTTCTTTAAAAATTTCATTGCAACCAAATTCATTCAGCGCATCTAGTTGCAAATCCAATGATTGATCAATTGTGCTGACCCTTGCGTACCCAATTATCATAAAAATTTCCCCTTTAAGTATTTCATCTCTTTTATTTTATCAAAAATGCACCTTTTAGATATATAGATTTTGAAATGAGTTTTGATATAAATAATATTAAATTTAAAGGGGATTTTATCATCATTTCGTTTTGTATCAAAAACCATCGTTTATGATTGAATTAAATATGGATACATATTTAAATTTTGTCATATTTAATCCTCCAAAATTTATTTAAATAAGAAAAGGGAAGGTTAACCTTCCCCTATGTACTTAAAATGAAAGAGCTTGAACAATGATATTTACTAAAGCACCAATTGCGACAACGCCATAAATTACTAACGCTATAGTTTTAATCAAGCTGGCTGTATACTTGTCAGCTGTATAGAAAAATAAAACGAACGCTGCGCCTAAAAGAATGATTGATAAGATAATTGAAATGGTCATGATATTCCCTCCAAGTTTTATTTTTTGTTCGGCTGAACCACAACTTGTAGCGAAAACGGTGTGAAGGGTGCGCTTGCGAAGTAGCGCACTTGCCAGTGGCGAGTAGCCATGTTGCATGCTATACGCAACATGGCGTTAGAAATTTAGATCGGCCCAATGACTTAGCGAGAGTTAGTTTGCGTAGTGTGCAAACTTAGTCTTGCTTAGCCTAGCCGTTCAAATTTCTTTCGAGCCACGCTAGCCCTTCACACTGTAATGAGCGAAAAGTTACACTGAGGAGAACAAAGAAAGAAATCCACTACACCAAAAAGAAAAGCCCTAGTCATTCCCTGTTATTTTGAACAGGGGATTGACTAGGGCTTAGTGAATTAGTGCGAAGCTTAATTCACGCAATTTCAAACAGGTTCGATACCTGTTTGAAATTGCCCTTGATTTCTTATTCCTTTTTTAGGAGTGCAGCGTTAGCCAGTGACACGATTAATGACATCTGTCATTAAATTTCTTTAATTTACTTGGATTATCTTGTTTTCTATAAATAACCCACGTTTTACCGATTTTTTTAGAAATAATTTTCCCATCTGCACAATAATTTTTTATTGTTCCAGGAGAAAGCCCCCAAAGTTTAGAAGCTTCATCAACTCCTATAAGGGGTAGCGTCAAGATTATGCGGATTTACAACGATAAGGGGAAAAACACCTTTATATCAATGATTATCAAGAGTATCTCAATAGATTAGGGTCTTAACGTACACATAATAGGCAATTTTTATAGTTTTATCTGCTTACCGTACAAAATTTCCGAAATGTTGGCGAGACCCGGGTAGCGTCAGGAAAATGCGGATTTACAACGTTAAGGAAATTTCAATATTAAAAAGCCTAATTTCTCAATTAACTGTGAAGAAATTAGGCTTTTTTCATTTCTCAATTAAAGCGCCTGATCGTAATATAAGTTTAACCAGATTTTACTGGTTGAACTTTTTTTATTTAGTTTTATTATAGCGGTAGTCGGAGTAGAACGAAGCGCTTGTGGGACATGGATCCCGTCAGCAAAACTGTTCACTCCCTACTTGTATAATCATGTTTCAGGCTGGTTGGGACATGGATCCCGTTTAACAAGCGAACCTATGACAGTACAAGCAGCTCTAGGGACAACCGACTAATCTTAAATTCTAAGGAGGAGATGATTGATGAATCCAGTAATAGGTCTGGATGTTTCGAAAGGAGAAAGTCAGGTACAAGCATTCTTGGATAAGGGACAACCTTTTCGTAAAAGCTTTAGTGTAAAACATACAGTGGATGGTTTCGAGGGTCTATTAGTATTCTTAAAAGAGGTTGAAAAAGTAGCTGCTGGTAAACAACCTTCGGTTATCTTAGAATCGACAGGACATTATCAATCTCCAGTCATTCAATTTTTGGAGGAACATCAATTATTTATATTATTGTGAATCCCCTAATCTCTTATCGAGCAAGGAGTGCAAGTTTAAGAAAGGTTAAAACAGACGCTGTCGATGCCTATCTTTTATGTGAATTATTCTATAAAGAAGAAATTGAACCGTATAAGAAAAGAGGTATCCAACTCTTAAACCTTCGTAATCTTACAAGGCAACAAGAGACCATTTCAAGTATCTCTTCTCAAACCAAGATACAGCTTCTAACAGTACTAGATCAGGTATTTCCTGAGTATAGAGGGGTCTTTGGTGATTTATATTCGAAAGTATCTTTACAGACTCTTTCCTTGTTCCCTACTTCTGAACATGTACTAAAAACTACAGAATCTGTTTTAACCGAAAAGATTGTATCGTTATGTACAAGACGTTCTGAAAAGTGGGCAAAAGAAAAAGCACAAAAGCTTATTGAGGCAGCATTACGAAATCCATTTCAAAGCAACTTGTATGAAAGCCTTATTTTTAACTTAAAGATGTTAATTACCATTGTTCTTCAATACCAAGAGCACCTATCACAACTTGAAGCAGAAATAGATGCCCTCGCTAAAGAAATGGAAGAATATAAGATTATCCAGTCTATCCCTGGTATCGGAGGAAAGATTGCGGCAACAATCATATCCGAAATTGGAGAAATAGATCGGTTTAATCACCCTAAAAAATTAGTTGCCTTTGCAGGAGTTGATCCAAGCGTTTACTCTTCTGGACGATTTACGGCAACCCAAAATCGGATAACGAAAAGAGGATCCAGAAGGCTAAGGCAAGCATTATTTATGGCTGTATACTGTGGAATTCGAGATGCCCGAAAGCAAAAGACGAGTGACACTGTTATTCCTAGGAATAGAAAATTAAGAGAGTTTTACGATAAAAAACGCAATGAAGGTAAACCCTATAGAGTAGCAATTATCGCTTGTGTTAATAAGCTTTTACACTTGATTTACGCACTTTTAAAGAACAAAACTACTTTCCAAGAATTAGCTTAGAGACTATATTTATCAAAATAAAACAAAACCTTCCAAATACTAAGATAAGGAAGGCTATTTAGCATACTCATTTTTAGTATATCATCATTATTTTAATTTTTTTATTGAAAAATGTTGACAACTATTAGCTGGTTTTGTTGAATATATTTTTTTGTTGAACAGTATTTTTGTACTACGTAATAACTAGAGTCATTTTCTTTAACTTTTTCCCCAGACTTAAAAAGGCTCCCTATTGGGAACCTCTTCCATCATCCTGCACAACAAGATAATTTCGAAACATCTTTATCAAAGGTAAGAGCAGCTAATTTTAATCCTTCTGCCATTGTTAAATATGGTGCAAGGCTGTCTTTTAAATTCTCGACTGTTAATCCAAACTTAACGGCTAATGTCGCCGCATATATCACATCTCCTGCATTTTCAGATACGATATGAACCCCTAGTACTTTTAAAGTTTTTGCATCGGCAACAAGCTTAAAAACGCCTGTTGTTTCACGGTTTACTATTGCTCTTGGAACTGCATCTAAAGGCAATACAGATTTTTTACTTCATAGCCTTTTTCTTTTGCTTGTTCTTCTGTTAAACCAACCGTTGCAATCGAAGGATTTGTAAAAGTTACGCCAGGAACAACGGATAAATCTAATTTTTTATTTAATCCGCCAATCGCATTATCGGCAACAATTCCACCTTCAGATGCTGCTACATAAACGAATTGAGGTCCTAATGTTACATCGCCTGCTGCATAAATCTTTTCATTACTTGTCCTAGCGTAGTCATTTATCAGGATTTCTTTTCGTTTTCCAACTTCAACCCCTGCGGCACTTAAATTCAAAGCATCTGTATTTGGTTTTCTTCCTGTTGCAACAAGTAACTGCTCTGATTCCACCACTTTTTTCTTACCATCTACTGTTACATGAACCTTTTTTATCTCTCCATCTTGTTCTACACGCTCAAAAGCTGCCCCTTTGACAAGGTTAATCCCTTGTTCAATTAACGCTTTTTCTACGGCTTCTGAAATTTCGGGATCATATTCTTTTAAAAGTCGCTCACTTCTTTGCATAAGTGTTACTTCTGAACCTAAATTATGAAACAATTGCCCAAGTTCCATTCCGATATATCCCGAACCAATAACCGTTAATCGCTTTGGCACCTTTTTTAATTCAAGTAGTGTTGTACTTGTTAGATAATCCACTTCTTCAAGTCCTGAAATCGGCGGTAAAGAAGGAGAAGCACCCGTTGCAATTAAAAAACGCTTTGCAGAAAGTTTCTTCCCATTAACTTCAACTGTATTTTCATCAACAAATTTTGCTTCACCTTCAATTAAATCAAAGCCATATTCATCAATTAAATTGACATATTTTTGATTCCGAAGTTCGCTGACTAACTCATCTTTTTGCTTTACTAGGGGTACGGAAACGATTCGCAGATTGAGGGGCCATTGTGGGAAAATATGGTATTAGCGACCGAACCTATCAAAATGATAGGTTTTTATTTTATTATAAATATAGAATTGTAGAAATTATTAGATAAAGAAGGGATAGAAATTGCCAAGTATTCAGGATACCATTTACCCCAGGTTTAAGAGTAATCTGACAGAGAAAGACTTGGAAGAAGTATATACACCAAAAATAAATGAAATAGAATGGGCAGAAGCTAAGTCTAAAGGTACCTTACAACAATTAGCATTACTTGTTTTAACCAAAACCGTACAGAAGCTTGGGTTTTTTATACATATTGTTGAAGTTCCAGAAGCGATTGTTATACATATTGCGAAAAAGGCACACTTGCCTTTGCCTACCAAAGAAGAGTGGAAAACGTACAGTGAAACGAGAACTGCTAAACGCCATTTTCGCTTTGTTCGGGATTATCTTCAGCTTCGACCATTTGATCATGAGGCCCATCATATTTTAACCAATACAATGAATAAATTAGCATTTAGCAAAGATGATCCTGCCGACTTAGTCAATGCTGCAATTGAAGAATTAATACGACAACGATACGAATTACCTGTTTATAATACCTTAAAAGATGCAGCAAACGATGTTCGAAATAAATCATATCGTGCCATCTATCATCAGATAGACCATGCACTAAATGATGAACAAAAAAAGAACATAGATCAACTTTTTCAGATACCTGAAGGCGCTACCTACAGTCCTTGGAATGAAATAAAAGAGGACGCGAAAAGAGCCACTTTATCACATCTAAACGATTTAATTGTACGCCGTAATTGGTTAATAAACCATCAAATTCCTACCGATTTGCTTCAGGACGTTCCTTACATCAAAGTGAAACAAATGGCAGCTGAAGCCAAAACGTTGGGCGCTTTTCGTATGTTAGAAATGGAATCTAAAAAAAGATATGCGCTTACACTTGCCTTTGTATCTATGCAATTGTCTAAAATTTTAGATGATATTGGAGAAATGCTCATTAAAAGAATGATGAGCATTCATAAAAAAGGCCGTCAACGTTTAAAAGATCATAAAGAAAAGACGCAAAAACGCACGGATTCGTTAATATCAACTTTCCATGAATTACTGCTTGCTTATCAAACTGAAGGGAATCCTGAAGAAAGAATTCAGGCCATGCAAAAGGTACTCAAAGAACAAGAAGCACAGGTTATACAAGATTGCGAAAACCATTTAGCTTTTAGTGGAGACAACTACTATTTATTCTTATGGCAATTTTATAAAAGTCATCGTGCTACATTGTTTAAAATTCTTAAATCCGTTCCACTCCGTTCAACTACACAAGATAAAGCACTGGAAGAGGCGATTTCTTTTCTCCTTACACATCAATATACAAAAAAGGAATTCATACCAGTCGTTCACATCGAAAAGAACGGAAAGTGGCGAAAGGATTGGGAAATTACTCCTTTGTTAGATCTGTCTTGGGTACCAGATTCCTGGTGGCGTTGGATCAGTCCTAAAAAGAAGAAAGAAAAAATGCCTGATGAAATCAATCGCCGACACTTTGAAGTATGTGTCCTTTCGCAGATTATGTTAGAGCTTAAGGCAAGTGACCTATATATAGAAGGAAGCGAAAAATATGCAGACTATCGAAAGCAACTCATTACATGGGAGGACTATGAAAAGAATTTAGCTGATTTTTGCAAGCATGTGAATTTGCCTATTTCCGGAGTCGATTTCGTTAGAAAGACACAGCAAGATTTTAAACAAATCACGAGCCAAACAGATCAATCCTTTCCTCGAAATGAACAAGTGCGGATTGAAAACGGTGAAGTGGTGATTGGACAGTTAAAGAAGAAAAAAATCCCTCCTGGTTTAAAGAAACTTGAAGAATATATAGCTGGAAATTTAGAGCCCATTAATGTACTGGATATGCTTGCTGATACCGAATACTGGTTAAATTGGACTCGTTTTTTTGGTCCTATTTCAGGGCATGAGGCGAAATTAGACAACGCAGTTGAACGATACATAACGAATGCCTTTTGCTATGGATGTAATTTAGGACCAACTCAAACTGCCCGATCAATAGGAAGTTTAGACCGAAAACAAATAGCTTGGATTAATCAACGTCATGTGACCATTGAAAATTTAGACAAAGCGATTCAATATATTATAAATACCTATAACCAATTTGATCTTCCAAAACATTGGGGCGATGGGAAAAGAGCTTCAGCTGACGGAACGAAATGGGATTTATATGAGCAGAATCTTTTATCCGAAAATCATATTCGTTATGGTGGATATGGTGGGATTGGATATTATCATGTTTCGGATACCTATATTGCTTTATTCAGCAATTTTATTCCTTGTGGCGTATGGGAAGGGATACATATTTTAGACATTTTGATGAATGATAAAGCCGAAATTCAACCTGAAATTCTTCATTCAGATACTCAAGGGCAAAGTACAACAGTTTTTGGACTTTCCTCTTTACTAGGTATTCAGCTGATGCCTAGAATACGGAATTGGAAAGACTTAAAATTATTCCGTCCCTGTAATGAAGAAATCTACGAGCATATTGATGAACTTTTTTCAGGGGAAATCGATTGGGAGCTCATTGAAACTCATTATCCAGACATGATTAGAGTTGCTATGTCGATCCAGTCAGGTAAAATTACTCCTTCTACCATTCTTAATAAACTAGGGACATACAGCAAAAAGAATAAGTTGTATCAGGCGTTTCGCGAGCTTGGAAGAGTAATACGAACGATGTTTTTATTAAAATATATGGCTGACGAGGAACTAAGAAGAACGATTCAAGCAGCTACCAATAAAAGTGAAGCTTTTAATGGGTTTACCAAGTGGCTATTCTTTGGTGGTGAAGGGATTATCGCTGAAAATGACCGGGAAAAACAGCGTAAGGTTATTAAATATAACCACTTAGTGGCCAATTGTCTTATCTTTTATAATGTGTTCTCTTTGTCTCGTATTCTCCATGACTACATGCAAGACGGAAATGATTATGATGAAGAGCTGATTTCCTATTTAAGCCCCTATGTTACAGCTCATGTCAATCGGTTTGGAAAATACCGCATTGATCTAAACCGTAAACCTCCTAAACTTCCGTTTGAGGTGTCTGTAGCAAGAGAAAAAAATATACTTTTAATAAAGTAAAGGAGTGACCTGAATGCTATTAAATTCGCTAGATGATGAACCGAAGAGTTTCAAGATGGTAGGAAGAAGATACGTGGGTGATTTATACTAAACTTCATAATGATATTTAAGATACAATGCACTTTTTAAACATCTGTTCAACATAAGAGATAAAGACTATTGAATAGGGACTTAATGATTTAATGCACTATTTTGGCGATCGAAAATCTATGAGAAAGAAAGTTTGCAAGAGTCAAATAGAGAGTTCAAAGTCAATAAAAAAGAAGAAGCTGTTGATTAACAAAAATTTATTTATGGCTCAATCAGCGTTCTGTCCGATTGGACAAGTCCACTTAATAACATATAGAGTGTAAAGGTTACACTTTAACTGTTAACTCAGGACATTCATTTCAATAAAGATATTCCAACATTAGGCCATTTCATACTTTGAAATGTGCTTATTTATTTTAAGGCGATATTCTTTCTTTTTTAAAATCTTTTTAAAATCGATGGAGAAATGAATACTTCCATGTTTTTAAAAAATATGAGAAATTACTAGGTTTTAAAGAATTATAGTGAGTTTCTTCCCTATCTGTCTTTATAACAAAACAAAGAACAAAAAAACTAGTCCTTCATAAAAAGATATTTTTAAAAAATATTGTTGAAAAAGATAACTTTTAAATTTTATAAGAGTATCTACTTAAAGAGAAGTTTTGTTAATAAGCATCAAATATTGAACCTGTATAAAAATATACATTACAAACATTAACTAAAAATACTAAATAAATAAAATTATGGAAAAATTCTTTGTAATATCCAAAAATTAGTAGTATTATATTATTGTAACAAAATTTCCAAAGGGGAGATGGTTAACTTGTCAATGATTATTAATGGTAGTAGAGCAAAAGAGTTAGAAAGTGGTCTCGATAAGTTACAAGCAAAGCTTAAAGTGCTCTCTGATAATTCTAAGGGCGAAAAAAAAGAATTACTTAACAGAATCATCAGTACAGCTGTAAAACAGAATCAAGAAACAGAGGCTAATAATGAGGGGGCAAACCATTTAGCACGCTACTATAAGCCGATGTCAACACATGATCAGTTAAAATTAAAGCTTAAATTTAACGACCTAATTAACGTTGTCGAGATGCCAGCAAACTAAAAGATCATAGCAACCCATAAGAACTACACTCTTATGGGTTGTTTAAAAAAGGAGATTTAGATATGAGTTTAGATACCTTACAAAAATCTAAAAACGAATTATTAAGTGATATAAATGAGTTAATTACAGGCATGGATATGGCTGAAAAAATAAATATGCAATTATTGCTATCTCTTGCTGTTGGTGGGCTTGCACCAAACAACAACAAGGGATCTGATGAAATTTCAGAGAACGCTTTCAATATAGCTGTGGAACTTATGACACAGTTTAGAGATGCAGGGCTAGTAAAATATGAAAGACCTTCATTTATGACTAATGAATTACTAAATGCTTTAATAAAAGAATCTAAAGAAGTACGAAAAATTGCTGTAAGACCGGGTAAGCACTACTTATCTCCTGCTGGAAAAGTAGCTGAGGAACTAGCATTAAGCAATGAATTAGTTCAATATGTAAACGATGCCCTTGGTTATAAGGTTATTCCTAATGAAATAAGCTCATATTTATATTATGAGGAACCAGGCGATGGAATCCCCGCACATGTTGATTCAGACGTGTTTTCAATTAACTGCATTATTGGTTTATCACATGAGATGGGGGACCATGTAGAAAATCCATCCTCATTAGTTGTTTATTCTAATGATGGAAAACCAAAAAGAATTTTATTGAAACCAGGTGAGTTAGTTCTTTTATTAGCTGGTGGTTCTGTTCATGAACGAGAACCAGTTGTTGAAGGAGAAAAGGTATCTATACTTACAGTAGGGCTTAGAAGAGGTTAAACATGTTTGTACTTGGAATTAATTATAGTCATGATGCTGCAGCATGTTTAGTAGAAGATGGCAAGGTTGTAGCAGCTATTCAAAAAGAAAGACTTACCCGTCGTAAACATGATTTAGAAAGGACAATTTCTGATGAACGAATGATTCAATATTGTCTAGATGCTAGGGGAATCTCCATTGATGAAGTAGATTTAATTGTTTCAAACGTTCAATCTTTGTCATATGGAGGGGTGGGATTAACCACTCCCCTTCAAAAAGATTTTTCCCTTTTTGATCCTTTTTCAGAAAAACATCTTTTTATATCTCACCACTTAGCACATGCCTATAGTGCATTTTCACCTTCAGGGCAATCAGAATCAATAGTAATGGTTATTGATGCTGCGGGTTCTTCTTCGCCAGAAGGAAAAGATTATGTAATGGCAGGTCCGGAAATGAAGAAATATTTACTAGGACCTACTCCAAAAGGAGAATTTAAGAGTGAGGCAGAGTCATACTATTTATTTACTAATAACTCATATAAATTGTTAGATAGATTTTATTTACCAAGCCATTCATCGGAGATGATATACACTGGCGGGATAGGTATGGCATATGCAATTGTTTCAAATTACATCTTTGATGATCCCCTTGAAAGTGGAAAGGTAATGGGACTTGCACCTTACGGAGATTGTAATTTCCATAGGGGTGTAAATATCATGTCTTCAAATGAAGATAAGGTTATATTCAATAATAACTGGCAATTAAACTTTAATAAACCTGGGTTCCACGAAGATCAAAAACATTTAGCAGCAATCATGCAAAGAGATCTTGAAAATGCACTTGAGGCAAGAATTAAAAGCATATTTAAGAAAACTACCACTAGAAATATTTGTTATGCAGGTGGAGTTGCACTTAATTGTGTAGCAAATGGAAAAGTGTTAAGTAAGTATGCGAATGAACTATTTATCCAGCCAGCTGCTAATGATGCTGGTATAGCTATTGGCTGTGCCTACTATGGATATAGTTTTTTAAAGAAACAAAATGCACATTATAAACAAACACATGATTATTTAGGAAAGAAATATACCTCGCAGGAAGTAAGTAATGTTCTTAGTAATTATTTAGTTGTAAATAAAGAGCGAACTCCAAATGATCAATTAATTAATGAAGTAGCTAAACGTTTAGAAAAAGGTGAAATAGTTGCATGGTTTGAGGGTGGTTCTGAATTTGGCCCTCGCTCACTTGGACATAGAAGTATAATATGCAACCCAATGTTATCGAATATGAAATCAAAACTTAACGAAAGAGTTAAGCATAGAGAATCTTTTCGTCCGTTTGCACCAGTTTGTCCAGTGGAATGTGCTGACTCCTATTTTGAAGTAAACAGAGAAAGTCCATTCATGTTATTAAGTTTTGATGTTAAAAGTGATTATAGGGAATCACTTCCCGCAATAACACATGTAGATAATTCTACTAGGTTACAAACGTTACATGAAAAAGAACACCCTAGATTACATAAGTTACTACATAAATTTGGAGAATTAACAAGTATTCCAGTTCTTCTAAACACGTCTTTTAATGTTATGGGTGAACCTATAGTAGAAACACCAGAGGATGCTATAAATTGCTTTTTATCAACTGATATAGATGTTTTAGTTATTGAAAATTGGATTATTACAAAGAAAGAATTAGACAGGCAATCAAAAGTCAATTCGTACCCGGTTTTTCGCCCTTCTATTACCCTTATTTCTGAGGAATCACAAGGATACCAATTGCTCGGAATATCAAATGGGAAAAAGATCACTCCTTTAAAACATGAAGAGTTTGAAGTAGCTAGGACACTCCTTTTAAATAACGGACAAAAGACATTAAATGAGTTAGTTGATTCAGAATTTCAATTAGAAAAACACCTTAAATTGTGTGAGGCATTTGAACAACTAAACTATTTAAATTTCACTTTTGAAAAGCATACAATTACTACTTAATAAAAACATACACTCCTTTACGAGTGTATGTTAATTACATTTTAGGAGGGATATTTTGTCTCCTTTTTTTAAAGAGTTATTTATCAATCGCTCTTTTTCATTTTACTTACCAGCAACTAGTTTAAATGCATTAGGAAGTTCACTCTTTGAAATTGCAGCAACTGTCTATGTTTATAATGAATCAAATAATGATCCAAAGTCTATTGCTTTTTTTATGATTGTATTATTACTTCCCTCAATCATCTTACCACCTTTTGGAGGAGTAATAGGTGACAAGATTCCTAAGAAGCTCGTAATTACTATCTCTAATATCTTAATTGGTATTTTTGCTTTATTTATGTTCTTGTTTCCTTTTACTACTTATATATACTTTCTAAGTTTCCTTGTATCCTCAATTAGAATATTATCTGGTCCAAGTCGAGGAAGTTATATACCGGAAATAGTCGAGGAAAATTACATTTTAACTGCTAACTCTCGCCTCCAATCAGGGACGTCTATAACAACAATCATTGGAATGCTTATTTCTGGACTTGTAGTGGCTAAATTAGATGCAGTATGGTTTCTTGATCTATGCTATTTGTATTTTTATAGCTTCGTTTTTAACTATCTTGACTAAACCATCTACCATAAATGAAGAAGAAAGTAGCATAAATACTGATAAAAAGAATCTTTTAGGGAATTTAATAAAGGGCTTTGTAAAATTGATAGATGTTAAGGATGCTCTAAGAGTAACTATTCTGGTAGGGGTTATCTCAGGTGTCAGTGGAATTATAAACGTACTATATCTTGTTTTTGTAACAGAAGTATTAGGTATGGAGGAATCCTTTTATTCCGTTTTAATGGTTATAGAAGCTGTAGGATTATTCATAGGTAGTCTTATTGTTAAACATCTTCAAAATAAATTAGGTTATCTACCTCTTTTGAGTTTATGTACAATTGTGGATGGAATATGTATTGGTTTACATTATTCAATAGATTCTATGTTCTCATTTTTATTCTTAGGGTTACTAACCGGTACAGTTGGAGCTCAAATATCAATATTATCAAATTCAATTCTACAAAAAACCACAGAAGCATCAAGTAGGGCAAGTGTTTTTGGATCATTCCAGATGATAATAGGTATTTTTTCTATTCCTGGCCTTTTTATCGGGGGTCTAATACAATCAAACGAGAATGTTCGAATTCTTTTTGGAATTAGTGGGTTAATAATTACATTAATAGGTTTATATTACTTTACAAAAAGTTACTTCAATAAAAACAAAATTAATAACAATGTAGATAAAAGTTCGATATCTAATAGTAATGGTTAAACTATTATAATAAAAAATATATGGCTTTCGGGGAGTTATAAAATGACTAATATGAATCTAGAACCATTAAACAAGTATCATGCTGAGGAGTTATTTTCAGTTTTAAAAGATGAAAAAATATATACCTATATCCCTGAAAATCCTCCTGAGAGTTCAGGTGAATTGTCTGAAAAATTCGAAAGGTTGGCAGAAGGTGCACCAATTCACCTTTCGCAAATCTGGTTAAATTTTGCAATCTATAATAAAAATTTAAAGGAATATATTGGAACGGTTCAAGCAACTATTTATAGTAAAGATTTAAAAGCTTCAATAGCATATGTCTTACCTTCTAAGTACTGGGGAAAGGGATATGCACAACAAGCAGTAACAGAGATGATTAATATACTAATTTCAAATTATAAAATAAAGATGTTTCATGCATATATTGATACAAGGAACATTAAATCAATTAAATTAGTTGAAAGGCTAGGATTTAAAAAAATTGGATTTGAAAAGAATGCGGATTTTTTTAAAGGTTCTACCAGCGACGAATATATATTTGCCTTGAAAACAGAGGAATGGAATAAATAAATACACATATTTCCTATTTAGGATCTTGAGATCAAAATAGGTGAAAAATAATTCAGACGTCTTTCTGAACAAGAGTGGTGCCTTTTTACATGTGATGGACCACTGTAATGGTAGCCATTAGAAGCTTTAATGTTATTCAATAACAGGGCGCGTGCTTGTCTGGAGTAAGATAGTAAAAAATAGACTGAACGGTAAGAACCGATTAGTCTATTTTTTTATTATCAATAGGGTACACTCTATTGATATATAATTGAGCTAATAAATTGAAAAATACAGAAATGGGATGATACTGAATGAAAATTGCGAGAGGTAGAGAATTGCTTACACCGGAACAGAGACAGGCTTTTATGCAAATCCCTGAAGATGAATGGATATTGGGGACCTACTTCACCTTTTCCAAACGTGATTTAGAAATAATTAATAAGCGAAGGAGGGAAGAAAACCGTTTAGGGTTTGCCGTTCAATTTGCTGTTCTTCGGTATCCCGGTTGGCCATACACTCATATTAAAAGCATCCCAGATTCGGTTATACAATATATATCGAAACAAATCAGTGCTAGTCCATCCTCGCTTAGCTATTATCCTCAAAGGGAAAATACACTTTGGGATCATTTGAAAGAAATTCGAAGTGAATACGACTTTGTAACTTTTACCCTGAGTGAATATCGAATGACATTTAAGCGCCTTCATCAATTAGCTTTGGAAAATGGTGATGCCATTCATCTACTGCATGAATGCATAGATTTTCTAAGAAAAAACAAAATCATACTCCCTGCTATCACTACACTTGAAAGAATGGTGTGGGAAGCAAGGGCAATGGCTGAAAAGAAGCTATTTAATACGGTAAGTAAATCTCTTACAAATGAACAAAAAGAAAAGCTTGAAGAGATCATTACTTCGCAGCATCCATCCGAATCCAATAAAACGATATTGGGTTGGTTAAAGGAACCACCGGGTCATCCTTCGCCCGAAACATTTCTAAAAGTAATAGAACGACTTGAATACATACGAGAAATAGAATTAGAAACGGTACAAATTAGCCATTTGCATCGCAATCGTCTGTTACAGCTATCTCGCTTAGGTTCAAGATACGAGCCGTATGCATTCCGTGACTTTCAAGAAAATAAACGTTATTCGATATTAACCGTCTATTTATTACAACTTACTCAGGAGCTAACAGATAATGCGTTTGAAATTCATGATAGGCAAATACTTAGTTTGTTATCAAAAGGTCGTAAGGCTCAAGAGGAAATCCAGAAACAAAACGGTAAAAAACTAAATGAGAAAGTTATACACTTTACGAACATCGGACAAGCATTAATTAAAGCAAGAGAGGAAAAATTAGACGTTTTTAAGGTTTTAGAATCGATTATTGAATGGAATACCTTTGTCTCTTCAGTAGAAGAGGCTCAGGAGCTTGCACGTCCTGCCGACTATGATTATTTGGACTTACTGCAAAAACGGTTTTATTCACTAAGAAAATATACGCCAACGCTATTAAGAGTATTGGAATTCCATTCTACAAAGGCAAATGAGCCACTTTTACAGGCTGTTGAGATTATTCGAGGAATGAACGAATCCGGAAAGCGAAAAGTGCCTGATGACTCACCTGTGGATTTTATTTCAAAACGATGGAAAAAGCATTTATACCAGGATGATGGTACAACAATTAATCGTCATTACTATGAAATGGCTGTTTTAACAGAACTTCGGGAGCATGTTCGGGCAGGAGATGTTTCTATTGTTGGCAGCAGACAATATAGGGATTTTGAGGAATATTTGTTTTCGGAAGATATATGGAATCAATCGAAGGGGAATACGAGATTATCAGTTAGTTTATCATTCGAAGATTATATAACAGAGAGAACCAGTAGCCTTAATGAAAGGTTAAAATGGTTAGCTGCCAATTCCAACAAGTTAGATGGGGTTTCTCTTGAAAAAGGAAAACTGTCACTTGCACGCTTAGAAAAAGATGTTCCAGAAGAAGCAAAAAAATTTAGTGCAAGCCTTTATCAAATGCTACCAAGAATAAAATTAACTGATTTACTTATGGATGTTGCTCATATAACAGGATTTCATGAGCAATTCACTCATGCTTCCAATACTCGAAAACCAGATAAGGAGGAAACAATCATTATCATGGCTGCCCTTTTAGGAATGGGAATGAATATTGGCTTAAGCAAGATGGCCGAAGCCACACCCGGACTTACATATAAGCAACTAGCCAATGTATCTCAATGGCGCCTGTATGAAGATGCAATGAATAAGGCCCAAGCCATATTAGTAAATTTCCATCATAAACTCCTATTGGGGCGACGGTACAACATCCTCGTCAGATGGTATGAGAATGCAGATAGGTGTTTCATCACTGCATGCAGATGCAAACCCACATTACGGGACTGGAAAAGGAACCACCATCTACCGTTTTACTAGTGATCAATTCTCTTCTTATTACACAAAGATTATTCATACAAATTCAAGGGATGCGATTCATGTTTTGGATGGATTGTTGCACCATGAGACGGATCTAAATATAGAAGAGCATTATACAGACACTGCTGGTTACACAGACCAAATATTCGGGCTGACTCATTTATTAGGATTTAAATTTGCTCCAAGAATACGAGATTTATCAGACTCGAAATTATTTACAATAGATAAAGCAAGTGAATATCCAAAATTAGAAGCCATTTTACGTGGACAAATAAATACAAAGGTCATTAAAGAAAATTATCAGGATGTTTTGCGATTAGCTCATTCTATAAAGGAAGGAAAAGTTTCAGCATCCCTTATTATGGGGAAACTAGGTTCTTATTCAAGACAAAACAGCTTGGCTACAGCCTTACGTGAGATGGGCCGAATAGAAAAAACGATCTTTATTTTGAATTATATTTCGGATGAATCATTAAGAAGAAAAATACAAAAAGGATTGAATAAAGGAGAAGCCATGAATGGACTGGCAAGAGCTATTTTCTTCGGAAAACAAGGAGAGCTTAGGGAACGAACCATACAGCATCAGCTTCAAAGAGCCAGTGCTTTAAACATAATTATCAATGCCATCAGTATCTGGAATACTCTACATCTGACCAAAGCAGTTGAATATCAAAAACAGGCAGGTAGTTTTAATGAGGACTTATTACACCATATGTCACCTTTAGGCTGGGAACATATTAATTTACTAGGAGAATACCATTTTAATTCGGAGAAAATGGTCTCATTAGATTCTTTAAGACCACTAAAACTTTCATAACGTTGTTAAAAACGTGGGAATCGTCAGAAAAATAGGCTTAGCGTTGTAAATCCGCATTTTCCTGACGGTACCCCCTTTATAAGGAACTTGAACAATAAATTCTGCTCCTGTTTTGATACTTAAATTAATTTGAAGTGTTCCTTCTATATGTTCCATACTTTTGTTGACTAAATATAATCCAAACCCACGATTATCTCCCTTTGTGGAATACCCCTTGGTAAATAGATGTGGAAATTGATCCTTATGAAGTCCAGGACCTGAATCCCTAACTTTTATTTGTAAAGAAGAGTCTTCATAATGAAATTTGACTTGCAAGACTTTATTATCATATTGAGCCATCGCTTCAATCGCATTATCTACTAAATTGCCAATAACCGTAATTAATTCATGGGTAATTCTTGGATCAACCGGTTCAGGAATAAGCGTATCACAATCAATGATCATTTCTACTTTATTTTCCCTTGCAAAGCTAAGCTTCCCAAGTAAAAAGCCTGCTAGTGCTGGATCTTTAATATTTTTTGTCACTTGTCCAACCTCATGTGCACCATGATTAACAACCTGAGCAATGAACTTCCTTAGCTCTTCATAGCTTTCCATTTTAATCATACCTAAAATAACATGAAGTCTGTTCATAAATTCATGAGATTGAGCTCGTAATGCATCTGCATAGGTACGAACCCCTGTTAATTGTTCAGCTAATTGATTCATCTCTGTTTTATCTCTAAAGGTGGAAATAGCTCCAACAATTTGATCGTTGACTATTAGAGGTGCTCGATTAACCAATATTGAAACCCCATTAATCGTTAACTCAACATCTTGCTCTGCTTTTCCTGTTTTAAGTACACGATCCAAGTTTGAAGATGGTAAATACTCTGTTATCTTCATCCCAATAGGCTGTGCTGGTAGTCCAGTATTTTTAAAAATGTGTAAAGCCGATCTATTTACTAGAGTAATATTCGCCTCATTATCAACCGCAATAATACCCTCATGAACAGATTGCAGCATCGTATTTCTTTCTTCATGTATTTTAGCAATGGCAAATGGTTCAAGACCAAATAAAATCTTTTTTATATATCGAGCTAATAATATTGCACCTAAGATCCCAACTAAAACACCAATAATAGAGGCAATTATGATGGTACGATGCCCTCTTTCTAATGCTTGTTCCACATTATTCAATGAAATACCAACAGCAACTGCCCCTATCTGTTCTTGTTCATGATTATATATAGGTGTAAAAGCTCTTAATGATTGTCCTAACGTCCCTTCTGAAACCGAAACATGCTCTTTACCGTTAAGAACAGCTTCCTCATCTCCCCCTTTAAATTTTTTTCCAATTAAATCAGTGTTAGGGTGTGATTTTCTTACTGCTTTCATATCCATTACAACGACAAACATAACATCTGCTGCTTTTTGAATGTCAACAGTATAATCTTGAATCTCACTCGAATAAGGTTGGTTATTTTCTAGTCCATTTTTTACAATCACAGACTTCGCAACTGTTCTTGAGACAATCTTTGCCTTTTCTTCTTGATTTTCTCGTATGGTCTTGCTTACTGTATGACTTATTAACAAATCAGTCAGGAGCAGCGAAAGAAGCACGACTAAACAAACGAACAAAATAATGATTGTACTTAGCTTATATTTTTGCTTTATCATGTCTTCACCTCCCAGAAATTTATTATAACAGACAATATACCTCTTAATATAAACACGAAAATACTTAGAGATGAAATAAGTAATTGAAAATCCACTTACAATAACTTATAATAACTTACAAATACTTATAAACACTTAAAGAAGGGGTAACATAATGTTCCAAGAAGAACGATTAAGATCAATCCTTGCACACCTAAAAACATCCAAGCGCATTTCAATTGAAGAAATATGCGAGTTGTTTGACGTATCTAGAGATACAGCCAGAAGAGATCTTGTGAAATTAGAAGAAGATAAAGCTATTATCCGTACTCGGGGTGGTGCCATCCTTCCTTCACCTAAACATGAAATCAAAGATTACGTTAATCGTTTAAGCATGGTATCAGAAGAAAAAAGACAAATTGGCAAAAAAGCAGCATCTATTATTCATCCTGGTGATTACATTATTCTTGACACTTCAACAACTGTTCAGGCATGTGCGGAGCAGATGGAAGATGTAAAATGTACGATTATTACAAACTCAATTAATCTGGCAGACATACTAATTAAAAATTCACAAGCACATATTCAACTGCTTGGAGGAGAACTCCATAAAGAACACCGCTATTTATATGGAAGTTCTGTGATCGAAAAACTATCTTATTACCATGTTGATAAGGCCTTTGTAGGTTGCGCCGGAATATCCGAGAAAGGTGTCACAGTAGCTCATGAGGAAGATGGGAAAGTGATGCAAAAAATGATTCAGCAAGCTGAGCAGGTTATTTTACTAGCAGATCATACAAAAATCGGTATTACGGGGTATTTTCGATGTGCGGAACTTAACGAGATTGATTTACTTATCACTGATCGAGAGCCCAATAAGGAATTTCAAGATTTATTAGATTCTCATGGAGTTGAAATATTCATTACATCTCATAATGAGGAAGGGGAAATACTTAATGACTAAGCTTATAGCTATTGACCTTGATGGAACATTGCTAAGTAGTAAGAATGAAATCAGCATTGAAAATATCCAAGCGATAAAAGAAGCGCAAAATGCTGGTATTGAGATTGTTATCGCAACAGGTCGTGCCCATTTCGATGTTCAGGCAATTTTTAAGGATACAGACATAAAAACATGGATCATTGCAGCGAACGGAGCAACAATCTATGATCCGGAAGGTAATCTTTATCACCATCAACCAATTGATCCTTCAACTGCATATAAAGTGCTACATGCATTAGAACAGGACGGCTTTTATTATGAGGTTTTTAGTTCTTCATGTATTTATACTCCTACTAGCGGGCGAAAGCTATTACAAATTGAAATAGATCGCATCCAAAGTGCTAATCCTGATGTTTCTATTCAAAATTTGGAGGAAGCCTTATCAAAGCAATTTAGTCAAACGGGATTTACATTTATTGATTCTTACAAAGATATTAAAGAAGCTGGCACACCCGTTTATAACATTCTTGCGTTTTCCTTTTTTGAAGAGAGATTAAAAGAAGGCTGGTCAAAATATGGTCAAATTGAGGGTCTTACGATTGTATCTTCAGCCAATCATAACTTTGAATTAGAGCATCAGCATGCATCAAAAGGAATTGCTCTTGAATTACTATCTGAAAAACTAGGTATTGCTCTAGAACATACTGCAGCAATTGGTGATAGCATGAATGACCTATCCATGCTATCTCGTGCAGGAATAGGTATAGCTATGGGGAATGCAAAAAATTCTATTAAAGAAGCAGCCGATTTGGTGACAGTAACAAATGATGAAAATGGTGTTGCTCACTTTATTCAATCTGTTTTAAGCAAGGTATAAATGCAATGAAAACATGATACAATTTTAATAAGCCAACCTTCTTCGGCGTAACACTTTCATTTGTGGCGTGACGAAGGGGTTGGCTTTTCTATTTATTTTTCTTTTTCTTTTTTTTCAATATCCTCATTAAAACTTTTATTTTTTATTCCAGATCTCATGAGATGCATATCAACATATACATCCAGTTCAGCTTTGGCAAACTCTTCATCCCATTGATTTTGTACTTCTAGAAATTTCTTGTGGTTCTGACGATTTAGAGCATCACCAAACCCAAATATGTCAACTCCATATTCTTCCTGTACTTTCGTTATGAGAGAGCTCATTTCTTTCTTTATATAATCTTCAATTCTCTCTTCGTAATCTGTAAAAACAGCTAACTTTGTTAAATCCTGAGGACAATGTAGCCCTTGAATTCTTGCTTCACCATTTATATTTACTTTAATATGTGGGTAACCATTCTTATAATCAGCTTCTAGACTTGACTTAGACATTGTTATTCGCGCATCTAAAAAATAACCTTTAGCTTCTTCAGAATTTTCTCCACATGGGATACTTAGACTGGTTTGCATTAGATCTTGAGTCCATAAATAGTTCCTTGTTTCTTCTAGAGATAACTCACCAATCATCTTCTCATCATCAAAAACTACCATACCGTCCATAACAACTAGCGCTTCAGGATCTAGAGACTTATTATTCTCAACTGTTTTTCCTGATTCTGCATTACCTTTTATTGAGAGCGATGCAGCAACTGGACTCTTTCCTTTTGAAATAATTGTAGATATAAAATCATATAACTTAACATTAGGATCTCCTCCCCACTCCTCAGTAAATGTCTCCGCTTGAGAATTAACCTTTAGGGAAGGACTTTTCTGTGTTGGATAGGTAATTTTTGTGAACTCAGAAGCAGGGCTTCCTTTTGTGATCATAATGTTAAAATCATTTCGGAATTGTCCACTGCGATCCAAAAAGTCTAGGAAACCAAATAGACCTTCCCTCGCAACCTCCTCACTTATGTATAATACCCTTGTATGGGAATAAACCATCTTACGAGTTAGTCCCTTATTCATTTTATTTGATAGCTCCGAAAGAGAATTCCCCTCCATAGTATACGTAACGACCGGTGTATTACCTTGAGCACTTTGTTTTCCAAATTCAGACGAGATAATAGCTTCTACTGTCAAGCGATACTTTTTTTCTTCCCCTGGATCTACTGCAATACCTGACACAATTGATATTTCATCCAATTCTTCACGATCCCAACAACCTGTCATAAAAAAAGACAGAATGAGAAATAAATATATCCATTTCTTATTCATTTTCCTTTTCCCCTTCTGATTGTTGTTTAGGAGGTGACGGCTTCCTAGTATCCTTTATTTTCACTGGTGATTTCGACATTAAATAAGATGGCCTAAATTTATCTGCCCATAAAGGAATACGAAAAAACACATCTGTTTGATCTCTCAATTTAAATGGAGCCACTGGTGTTAAATAAGGAATTCCAAACGTTCGTAAACTTACCAAGTGGATAACCATTACAATGAGTGATAAGAAAATACCATATAACCCTAAAGAAGCAGCCATTAATATTAAGATAAATCGAATTAGCCGCGCCGCAATTGAAAAATTATAGATTGGTGTAACAAAGCTTGCAATGGCAGAAAATGCAACAACAACGACTAACACATTAGAAACGAGGCCAGCTTCAACAGCAGCTTGCCCAATAACTAAAGCACCAACAATTGATAATGTTTGACCAACAGCACGAGGCATTCGAACACCAGCCTCTCTTAACACTTCAAATGTAAGCTCCATAAGTAAAATCTCAATAACAGCTGGAAATGGAACTCCTTCTCTTTGACTTTGCACACTTATCAATAAGGGTGTGGGAAGTAATTCATGGTGAAAAGTTGTAATGGCAACATATAAAGAAGGAAATGTTAGTGTAATCATAAACGCAATATAACGAATTACTCTGATAAAGCTTGTCATGAAAAACGGCTGATAATAATCCTCAGTAGACTGAAAAAAATCAGTAAAGACACTGGGAACAACTAAGACAAAGGGTGTTCCATCTAAAAAGATAGCAATTTTCCCCTCAAGGATATTCCCGCTTATGCTATCTGGTCTTTCTGTATTAAAAACTAGTGGAAAAAAGGTAAAAGTTTGATCTGTTATAAACTCCTCTACATTTCCTGTGTCCAATAAACCAGAAGCATTAATCTTATTAATTCTTTGCTTTACCTCGCTCAGAATATCCTCGTTCACAATTCCCTTCATGTAGCCAATGACCAATTGTGTATTAGAATCTCTTCCTACATTGAACTCTTCAAATATCAATCTGGGATTTTTAATTCTTCTACGGACCAGTCCAATATTTGTTTGAAGATCCTCAACAAAGCCATCCTTAGGGCCACGGATAATTGTCTGTGTGCTCGGTTCTACTATTGACCTCTTCTCGGTACCACCAATATTTAAAGCTAAAGCTTTCGTATGTTGGTTAACCATCACAATTGCAAAACCATTCAGCATATGCCAAATAAGCTGGTGCAGTGTTTCTGCAAATTCATAAGATACTGCTGGAAAATATGCTTCTCTTAATGAATTCATATCTTGATAAGTTTCCTCATTCTTTTGAAAGGCAGACCTCAGTGGTTCTAAGACTAGAGAATTCAAATCACTCTTACTTAAAGTCGTTCCTAAGTAACAAACACACCCCTCAAGGTTTCCAACCTTTATGTTAATTACCTCATAATCGGACGTTGAATTAAATATTTCTTTTATACTTTTCTTATTCTTCTCTAGTGAAAAATCATATTGCTTTGGTATACCTTCTTTATCATAGAGTTCCTTCTCTGATGTTTTCCCACTATTTTTATTAACTTTTCTTCTAAATAGTGTCGAAAGTATACTCATAAGCTAGTCGTCTCCTTTTTCTTTGTTTTCCACAACAAAATAGGAAGAATGAGAATCGGGATTCCAAACTGAAATGGAAGATGTAAATAAAAGGGGACAAATACTAATCCCTCTTCTATATGCTCAATAAAATTGTGACTAATCACCACAGATATAAAAGCAACTAATGCCCCCATCGGTAACGTCATACTTCGATACGGTTTATTAATGATGTACTCAAGCCCTTTTAGTCCCCCATAAAAAAACAAACTTACCTTTACAATAATTCCGAACATGACAAAGAAGACAATAATTAAGTCCACTCTTTCTATAAAGTTAAGTAATGAAATCTCCCTTGATGCACTTAATAAAGGAAATGTTGCTCTTTCCTTTAAATCTGCTCCTAATGTGGCAATTTGAATAAATGAACCGTATGTAAGAATAAGTCCACTAGTTATAACAGCAGCAGCACTAACTTTCCCTACACCCTTCTTAGTACCTATATAAGCTCCAACAATCATAAATGTAATAACTTCACCAAATGGAAAAGTTATTAATTGTGGAAATAATGCTTTCATAATCGGTTGAAATCCATCCCCCAACACTGGCTTTAAATTATTAATTTCTATGCCCCCTGAAAGCCAAATAGCAATACCGGTTACTAATATAAACGTTACAACATAAGGAAAAAAAACCTCACTCGTTCTACCAAGCACTTCCAGTCCATGTTGAAGCATATAAATGATCACCAACATCATCGTGATCGAGATGACTTCCAATGGTGTTACTTCAAAAATCGTTGAAACAAGAAGCTCACCAAAATCACGTAAAACCCTTGCGGAAATATAAAAAAAATAAATAACGTACAACAAAGTCAAAAACTTTCCAATCCATTTCCCAAAACAAAAGTGAAATATCTCAAATAAGTTCTTTCCCGGTAATCTTGAAAGCAAAAAGAAATAATAAAAAATGAGACCAACTCCAATAACAGTAGCTAATATAATCGCAATCCAAGCATCCTGCCTTGCCTCATCTCCAATACTAACAAGTGCTGCACTTCCAATTTGAAAACAAATGATAAGGATATATAACTGCCAAAGTGAGATTTTTTCTACATTTTGTTTCATACCTATTTAAAACTTCCAATTTTCTTGAGTTTTTGAAGCTTTTCTTTTATTCCATTTGCGATAGAATAGATAAATCCTATCAGTAAAAAAGCATAAACCATCCATTTATTAGATCCTGGATCTATTCCTAACAATGTTTTAAGCTCCGTCCAAAGATCTGTTTTATAGAGCACTGCGTCAATTTGTGCGACTAATATACTTAAGATTGTAAAAATTGTAAATAACATTAGAGTTCTCATCACAACACATCCTACATCCATATTTGTATTTGGATATATGGATTATTATGGTCAAAAGAGAATTTTTTAGTATGATCTAGTTAAGTTTTTAGTTGAATAAATAGAACTAGACAAGAAGTTGGGTGTTAAAATTTTGTCAAAAGAAATAAAAATTTTGTCTGATACATAGATTGATTGTCGAAGGCAATCCATAATTAGCAATTATCTATAATAATAGAAATATAAGATTTGTTTAGTATAGGGGTTATGCATAATGAATGATACGATAAATCCAGAACTCGGCCATAAAATTGACTTAGTAAGAAAGTTGATGATTGCTTCGGCACAAACAAAAGGAATAAATAGTCCTGAAACAATTAAATATAGCCAAGAATTGGATCGTCTAATTTTCGAAACACAATTACTACTAAAATCCTGCAGCTAGGTAAAAAGGACAGTAGCTACATGTGTATCCAATCTAGAAATTACCTGTCCTTTTTACTAGCCTAACTCTTGTGTTTTCTTGGCTGAATGTGATACCACAAAACCGTGAGATATCATTAATAAAAAACTAGCAGCTTATCACTACTAGTCTTTAAATAGCCTTTAAGGCAGTATTTATGTCTTCCCAAATATCCTCCCAAGCCTCCAGACCAACAGATAGTCTTAATAGCTGATTTGTTATACCCATTTTAATCCTCACTTCATCAGGTATGACAGAATGTGTCATCGATGCAGGATGCTGAATAAGTGTTTCCGCATCACCTAAGCTTACTGCTATTGGGATAAGCTTAAGATGATTAACAAATCTCACCGTATCTTCGTATGTGCCTTTAATTTCAAAAGAAAGTAATCCTCCACCATTTCTCATCTGTTTTTTCATAATGTGATAGTCAGGATGATCTAAATCTCCAGGATAATAGACATTCTTAATTTTAGAGTGTTTCTTAAGGCTTAAAGCAATTTTCTCGGCATTTTCACTATGTCGATCCATTCTAACAGCTAATGTTTTTATTCCTCTTAACAACAGCCAAGCATCAAACGGTGCAATAACGCCGCCTATATCCTTTTGTACCGTACTCTTTAAAGTCTTAATCAGATCGTGACTGCCAACAACTACACCCGCTACAACATCCCTATGACCACCAATATATTTCGTGCCGCTATGAATAACAAGGTCACATCCTGAAGAAATGGGCTTTTGCAAATAAGGAGTTGAAAAAGTGTTGTCTACTATCACTTTGACTCCCTTTTCATTTGCAATTGCAGTTACCTTTTCTAAATCAATTAATCTCATTGTAGGATTTATTGGTGTTTCAATATAAATACACGCTGTATTTTCTTTTATTTGCGAACATATCTCTTCAGTCGTAGATAGATCTGAGAACGAATACTCGATCTGATATTTATTTTTCAACAATTGGAGTAGTCCAAAGGTGCATCCATATATTCCTTTTGAGCATAAAATATGGTCATTATTTTTTGTTAAACCAATAAGAGCGGCAGAAACTGCTGCCATTCCTGATGAAAAGGCAAGAGCCGCTTCCCCGTCTTCTAACTGAGCTATTCTCTCTTCTAACACCGTAACTGTAGGATTTGAAAGCCTGGAATAGATATACCCTTCTTCATCTCCAGCAAACCGCTTTGCTCCCTGCTCTAATGTAGGAAATGTAAAGGTGGATGTTTGATAAATTGGTGGTGTTAAGCTATCTTTATGTTCCTTCGGGTCATATCCACCATGAATTGCTTTTGTAGAAAACTGATGATGAATGTTTCGATCCATAGTACTCCCCCTTCAAACTTTGTAAAGAGCACCTGTACACTATCCTAGGCTCCTTTATATAGACTATTTAAACCAAGTTTGTCAGGTTCCTTTATATATTGAATACCTTCCTTATCATTGTTTTTGAAAACAAAAAAGATAGGGAATCCCCCTACCTTCTCGGTATTACTTTATATCTGATGGATGGTTTTCCGTGATTAAATCTGCAGCCTTTGCATTTGCTTCCACTTGCTCTGGGCTTTTGCATCCAGGAATAACAGTTGTGACTGCAGGATGCTGAAGACACCATGCTAAAGCCCAAGTTGCCATGTTTACTCCTTCTGGCACTTCTTGCTCCTTTATCTTTGCAACTAGTTTCAGCTTTTCATCGATTTCTTGTTGTTCATGATTTTTTCTGACATTGTCACTAAATGTTGCACCAGGGTTATATTTCCCACTCAAATATCCGCTTGCTAATGGTACTCTTGCTAATACACCTAAATCCTGCTCTATACACGAAGGAAATACTTCTTCTTCAGGTACTTGATCAATTCGGTTATAAACAACCTGTATTGCTTTAGCATTTAACTCACTAGCTTTTGATGTTTGATAGATATTGTCATTTGCACCAATAGAAATTCCTAAATTACGGATTTTACCCGCTTGAACCTGCTTATCAAGCATTGTCCATAAATCATCATTATTAAAAACGTCATCAGGACCTGAGTGAAATTGATATAGATCAATATAATCTGTCTTTAATGCTTTAAGCGATTCCTCTAATTGTACTTGCACTGCCTCTGCACTCCATGCATGCTCCCAATTGTCATGCCATTTATGACCAAATTTCGAGGCAAGTACCCAGTCCTCACGACGATCTCTAGAGAGAAAATCACCTATGAATTTTTCAGACATATGATGCGGTCCGTAACATTCCGCTGTATCAATCAAATTAATTCCTAAACCTTTTGCATGTGAAAGAATCGCATCAACTTCAGCTTGAGAAAAGTCTTTTCCCCAATCTCCTCCAAACTGCCATGTTCCTACCCCTACTACAGAAACCTTTAAATCAGTACTTCCTAAACGTCTGTATTTCATTTAAAACACCCCATTATCCACAATTAGGAAACCGGTTTCATTCCCTTAATCTATCATATCTAAGAACCATGATTAATTCAAGAATATAGCTCTCAATGAAAGAACACTTCTATTTTTGGCATTGTACGCAGTAGAACGTTTTTCTTGATGATATCTCATCTCGAATGATAGAAGATTGACATCTAGGGCAAGGCTCCCCTTCTCTATTATAGACGTAACAGTGATGATCATAACTTCCTGTTAAATTGTCTGTTTTAAATACAGGCATATCAATATATCCACCATACGTAAGACCTCTATTTAAAATTGTTTGTATGGCATGAAAAAGTGCAGAGCGTTCCTGTACTGATAGCTCATTTCCTTTTCTAGATGGTAACAGCTTCGCTTCAAAGCAAATTTCATCGGAATAAAGATTTCCAATACCTGCAATGAAACTTTGATTGACTAAGGTTGTTTTTAAAGCACCTCTTTTCTTCTGTATACTTTGATCAAAAGCTTCAAGCGTGAAGTCTGGACTAAGTGGCTCAGGTCCCAAATCATGAAAATCCTTTTCCAATTCTTCGTTTGATAATAGATGAAGATATCCTAAACGCAGCCCGATAAAAAATAATAAATCATTTCCGAAAGAAATGGTGACCTGCTTTGTGCGATCTGGACTATCCTGGTCACTTCCAATGTACATGAGACCTCCAAGCATCAAATGTAATAATAGATTTTCTCCAGAATTCAGCTTGAATATCAAATGCTTTGCCCGTCGTTCCACTGCTACTAATGTTTTCCCCTGAACAGCATCAACAAATTCTAAAACAGGCTTATTGATTGATTTCTCTCTTGTAACTTCAACCGCTTCAATTGTTCTACCAACAAGCTTTTGGTCAAAAATACGTTTATAATTTTCCATTTCAGGTAACTCAGGCAATATGTACACCCTTCCTTGAACATAATATTGTAAGTTAGTATTGCTAAAAAAATGACCAATCATGTAGGAAGAAATCAAAAAAGGCTCACCACTTGGCAAGCCTAATAAGATCATTCATTTTGATATAATTTTTGGTGACGAAGCTCTAACGATTGGATATGATGTAACTCCTCTAATAAATCAGAAATCGAAATGAGTTCCTAAAAAATAACAGTTTCCGGCGCAAAACAATGATGACTATCATAATGATCAGGTTTCCTATCCCAAAATAACTCTGTGACCCGATTTATTTTCTCAAAATGTGAGGTCTCTATTTCATATTGTGGATGATGAAGAATATCCTTTATTGAGCAAACGATTGCTACCACAAGATCTTTATTTTTTTCACTTACCTTAACCTTTTGATTTGAATTCGTAAGTAAGTTTCCTGCGTGGTAAAGGATTTGCCGTAGAATATTTAGCTTTTTATACTCATAATGAAACGTTCTCATATCCTGACGGCTAAAACGGTGATATTTCCATTCTTCCTTTTGATAGCGACAAAGCACCTCAATTGCTTCAATATTCTTCATTAATTTTTGAAACCAACTTCTCGACTCATTCCTATTTGTTTTCGAATGTAAGTCCACTAACTCTAATCCACGACTTTCAATAAAATCTCCTGTTTCTAAAAAGAGATTACGTATTTTATTAAGAATGGCTGGAGAATAATTTGGACTCATAACAAACAGGTTTACTAATGTAGAAACGAGCAAACCAATGCTTGTTGCACCTAATCTAATGAAAAAAGAAGCAATAAAGTGATCATGGACTGTTGAGATCATCGCGACACCTGTAAGAGTTGCTACAAGTGTTCCCTCGTTTAAACGTAGCTTATGACATGTCATAATTGTTGCTATTGCTACTAATGCATAAGTATATGAGTGATCCCCAAGCACAACATTAAATGCAATTGAATATGCCGCTCCTATCGCTGCTGCTGGAAAACGTACAAATGCTTTTTTTATTGAATTAGCGGCAGTTGGTTCAATTGTAATTATAGCCGTAATGGCAGCAAACATTGCCGGCCAATTTAACCATTCACATATCATAACAGTCAGAAAAACTGCTATTCCTGTTTTGATGATCCTTCCGCCAACCAAATACTTTGCTTTTCTAATGGTATCCATAACGCTTCTTCAACCCTTAAAATAAACAGTTATATACTGATTATAACGTATCAAGTAGAAATCTCTAAATACGTTCAAGTTTAAAGGACGATCTTAGTTACAGTTCATATATTAAAAATCTCTCATTCTGATTTAGTTCATATAGTCCATTGATCTTAATCTCTTGTTTAAGGGAAAAAGCAGTCTGATTTTCTAAGTAATAAATGTATTCTTCAGCCGCATAATATAAGATCAACTCAAGGTGTCGTTCACATTTCTCAAAGGAGTACATAATGTTATTCATAACCTTCATAAAGATTTGAATAGAGAATGGATTAAAAAAATAAAAAATATTGTCAGCCTGTTTAACTGGGTAGTGTTCGGCAAGGCAATTGTGAAAAATAATATTGTTACCATTCTTTTTCGTTTTTTTAAAATAACAGGAACGATTTTTTACTGCCATTTCATAAAAGTCCTTGTTCATCTCGACTCCGGCTACAGAAGACCCAAATAAGTAGTGAACGTAAAATGGCAACCTGCCCTTACCGCATCCAAAGTCAACGATTCGGTCATTACTTTGCAACTGATATTGAGAAAATAACTGCTTTAATCCATTATAAGGAGTAGGTTCATAACGATGATAATGAAAGGACTTGTGAAACCCCTTCTGATCTCCTGACGTACAAATATTAAGCAAGTGTTCATAATCCTTCTCTTCCATTCTTTTCTCCCTTTTAAAGCCTGATTATAATGATTGTCTTTTACCCGATCATAACATAATTAACTAACCGATATATAATTGCAAAGATCACTATTCTGTTATTAATCAACTTATGTAAGGAAACTTACCATCATCATGTTAAAAATTATACCTTTATCATGATAAGTATGTAATTTACTATAATAGATCTGTTATGATAGAAGTAAAGAGTGCTAGAAAGGAGGATATTATGAACTGGATCTCAACTAGTAAGAAAGACGAATTTCTAAAATGGTTTTTGAACAACCATCAGTTAAAAAATAAAGAAGCTCGGAGACTTATAGAATATATTCAGAAAAACCATCATATTCTTAAGAACTTATCTTTTACTGATTATGTTCATTCAAAAGACCGTACGATTGTTGTTTCAAGTATTAATTCTGATGAATCTGGGTTTCTCTTTTACACTAATGGTCATAAGACAGAAGATGTTTCACGGGCTTTTGGTTCACTAATGAGCAGCCCTTCTGAAAAAGTTTATCTCATCCTCCACTACTTTGGTAAACATTCTGATCACCGCTATACACAGCTTGTTGAAACACATCGAATTCATTCTATTAAACAATACGAACAATCAGAAAAAGATGCAAAAGCAACAGATTCAGTTGTTGAAATTGCTTTATTGAAAAGCAGGATCAATAAGGCATTGGATGACCGAGACGAAGAACTGTTTCATGAGTTGGTTAATCAATTAAAAGAAATTCAGAAATAAATAAAATAACAGAGGGCCTTTAAGTAACCCTCTGTTATTTTATTATCTCATTTCCTATACAAATTCCCTTTTTAATAAGGACTGAGTCATAGTCGGTAAAGTAAGTTGAATGGTTGTGCCCTTATTCACTTCACTTTGAATAGTCATACCGCCTTTATGTGATTCTATAATCTTATAACAAGTCATTAGTCCCAAACCTGTGCCCTTTTCCTTCGTGGTATAAAAGGGCTCACCAAGGGTCGGTAATCTTTCTGGTGAAATACCTACCCCCTGATCAATAAGTTGAACAGATATTGTTCCAGCTTCTATCAGCTTAACTTTTAATTCAATTTGACCTCCATTTGGCATCGCTTCAATTGCATTTTTAAATAAATTTAGAAATACCTGCTTTAGTTGAGCTTCTTCACAGCATATCTTAGGTAGATCAGGATCAAACTCTGAAAAGATTTGAATGTTATTGATAATTGATTGAGTGTTCATTAATGTTATAACGTCTTTTATTAACTCTTTTATATCTTTTTCTACAAAAATAGAAGCACTTGGTTTAGCAAGAACAAGAAACTCTCCAACGATTGAATTGATTCGGTCAAGATAAAACAATATTATAATACGTTTCTTCTAACTGATTTGATTTAAATAACTGAATAAACCCCTTTATTGATGTAAGGGGATTTCTTATCTCATGGGCAATTCCTGCAGCCATTTGACCTAGTAAGGCAAGCTTTTCTGATTTTAATAGCAAGCGTTCTGTATGTTCTTTTTTCTCCGTAATATCTTTTCCAATCGTCAACACTGCATCTCTTTCACCAAATGTGATCGACATAGATGTACCATCAAAGAAAAACCTCACTCCATCTAAACGTTGAACTTCATATTCAATATTACTTAATGGCTGTTTTTCTTTATTAATCAATTTCATACGCTCATATACACGTTCCTGATATCTGGGTGTGATGAAGTCAAAAAGGGATTTACCAATAACATCAGTTTTAATTTTAGCTCCTACCATCTGAGCAGCTGCATTGTTTATATAGATAATCTTTTGGTTTTGATGAATAATAATAGATTCAGGTAAAGAGTCAATCAATTGTTTATAACTCTCTTCACTTGCACGTGCCTTTTTTGTATAATATCTTGCTACATCATATTGCCTTCCACATACCCAGGCAATAATAGTAAAAACGAAAAAATCCAATGAAAAAAATGCCTCATTGTATAAAATCTTTTCAATTCCTGTATACAATATTGATATCATTACTAGAGAAATTTGCCCAATCTTATTCATGAATTATCCTCATTTTTGTCAGAATTTTACTTATATAATAGCACTATATGTACTTTACTAGTGAAAAAATTAGGAAAATTTACACAATTTTAATGATGTATATAAAATCTTATAATATGTTTCTCTCAGTATCTAGTAAAATGAAAGATATTCTAACAATGTAATTAAAAAAGATGTCAAAATTTCAAGACATCTTTTTTATTCCAGAATTATATAGTAATTAGACCTTTTTCCTTCATGGTATTTAATGTTCCTTCTAAACCCTCTTTATAAGAGGTTTTTTGAATTGGTCCTATTAAACATTCTAATTTTTCTCCATTTAAAATTAGCGGTTTTTGAGTCAGATCATACATCTCTACATACTCTTTCATGCTAGGGTCAAAAATCCCGATAAAACGCACCATATTTTTTGTTACTGTTGAAACCTTCCTTGAATAGCCTGTTATTCCCTGTATGATCTTAATGATTTCTTCACCTGTTATCACTCCTGTACCAGGAATATTCCAGCATTGTCCGTAAGCTTTTTCATGTAAAGAAAGCTCTACCAGTGCTTTCGCTCCATCTGGAGTATAAATATACTCTCTTGGTACTTTTTTATCCCCAACAAACATTGCCTTTTTATGATCGATTATTGACTGAAGGAAATAGTGGAGAACTGTACTTTCAGCATATGGTCCATAAAAATCAGGAAAATGCGCTATAAATGCTTGAACCTTTGAGTCCATTACCTTCTTCCCAATTTTCAAACGAATTTTCCCTTTTTTCGTTTGTGGATTTTTCTCATACTCCTCAGATGCTTTTTCTCCTGTACTTTCAGCATAAGAGTAAATATTGTCAACAACTGCAAGTTTAGCCCCAACATTCTCTGACACTTGTAAAATATTGTTTATCATCGGTTCTTGTTTTGTTTGCCACTCCTGATAAGGTAAATTTACTGCATGATAAATACACTCTGCACCCTTTGCTGCATCCTTTAATTGAGAATAGTTAAAAACATCTCCCTCTTTGATTTCTACAAGGTTGTTTCCTTCATATAATGCTTTTAGCTTTTTTATATTCCGAGCAAAAGCAATTACTTTAATTCCCCGAGAGATTAACTCAAATGTAATAGCACTCCCCATACCACCAGATGCACCAAGTACTAATGCTTTTTTCATTATTCATCCTCCTTTAATTAACCACTGTTCAATTAATACCAAAAAAAATTATGACTCTATCGAACGCAAAATTAATTGGATATGCGATTCTGCAAGATCTTTACTATCCTCATATTCCTGACCCTTAAAAATGAAATGTGTAACAAAGCCGTGGAGAGACAAAAAGATTGAATAAATATCCTTCGGTGTAATTTTTGTGTTCACTAAAGAATGAACTGCCTGTGCAAAGTTTTCAAAACTGTTATTAGGCTCTTCTTGTAAAAAGCTCTTTAATTCTTGGTCTTTTGTAAGAAACATCGTTTCATAATGACTCGGATTGGTTATTCCAAAGTGAATATAAGCTAGAAATACTTCTTTTAGTTTATCTTCTTTTGAAAGCTCCTTTGCCATGACTTCTTCTAACTTTTGATCTAACAAGAAAAAACCATCCGCGACTAGTGCATAAAATAACTCTGCCTTGTTTTTAAAATGATAATAAAGTGCTCCATGGCTATACCCAAGTTCTTTTGCAATCTTTCTCATTGAAACATGTTCATATCCATCTTTTACGAAAAGAATTCTGGCTACGTCTAGGATCATTTCTCTTGATAATTCTTTATCCACTGATTTTCTAGGTGACATTTTACTCTCCTCACTCTTTATTAACCACTGTTCAATAAAATAATATACCATAATTTACCACATGTCAATATTAAAAAATCCAGAATTAGTTTTCTAATTCTGGACACCCACCTTTATAATTTAAATTCCTCAACAATATCATGTAAATGTTGAGCTCTTGTACTTAATTCATTAGCTGAGGAAGTAATTTCCTCCATTGATGCTAGCTGCTCTTCTGTAGATGCAGCTACCATTTGTGTACTCTCTTCTGTTATTTCTGTTTGTTTCGCTGACTCTCGTATTGATGAAGATAATTGATCTACCCTGTTTAGCATCCCGTTTGCTGAATTTGCTATTTCTTCGATCTCTTTTGCTACCTTTTTTGTACTTTCAAAGATATGCGAGAATGAAGTACCAGTTAATTCTACTAAGTTCATTCCTTCATTTGTTTCTGCAGCCACACTTTCCATTGCTCCCATGGTATCCTTTGTATCAGCTTGTATTTCACTAATAATTTGACGGATTTTATTTGCAGATTGTGATGATTCATCTGCTAGTTTTTTCACTTCTCCTGCAACCACCGCAAATCCTTTTCCATGTTCCCCAGCTCTGGCTGCTTCAATTGCTGCATTTAAGCTTAATAGATTTGTTTGTTGGGCAATTGATGTAATCGCGTCTAAAATGGAACCAATTTCATTTGATCTTTCTCCCAATCTCTGAATAACATCAGACGTTCTTTTTACTGCGTCTTGAATGACCTTCATCTGTGTAATCGTCTCATTTACATTACGATTCCCTTTTTCTGCTTCTTCCGCTGAAGTAGTAGAGGAAGATGATACTTCAGATGTAACAATAGAAATTGAGTTTAGTTTCTCTGAAAGGTTTTGAACTAATTCAACATTATCCTTAGATGAGTGGACTGCTGCTCAACAATCATCGCAACTTCTTCAACAGAAGATGTAATTGTATTTGTCGCCTGAGTTGTTTCCTCTGTTATAGAAAGCAGCTCTTGACTTGCTGAGGCAACTTCTTGAGAAACCTGCTGGCTATTCTGAATAACTTCTCTTACAGCAACAATCATTGAATTTAGAGAAGTTGAAATCATCCCAAATTCATCTTTTGAGGTAATATCAAGTGTTGCAGACAAATCCTTGTGAGCAATTTTGTTTGTCGCATGCTGTATTTTTCGCACCGAATCTTTTATTCCAAAATAAAAACCAGTAACTAAGTAAATTAGGATAAGTAACACAAAGATTGCCGCACCAATTGTCACGAAACGCTCAGTACTAAGTGAAATTACTTTTTCATCTAAAACTTTATCTAATCCATCAGTTTGATACGATAATAACTCATAAATCTTATTAATCGTCATCGTTGTTTTTTCAAAATAAACATTCGGTTCTATTGTAATCTTTGATGCTTCTAGTATATCTTTATTAATAATCTCAACAATTTCTTTTGCATTTGTAATTGACTCTGTTACATACGGTCCCATTGAGTCTTTTATGGAAGGATCTAGTTCAAAGATTCTTTGATAAGTCCTGTCTGCTGTAATGATGTATTCATCCATCATCCTCATTAAATAAATTAGTTGAATTCGCTCATCCTCTGTCATCGTTTGCTTAGTTGCAACTCCAACTCCAACAGCCCTTGATTTCCCCATGAATTCTGTTATTTGTGGTAGAGTTTGAACTAATAAATTATTCATATGGTTATTAACAAGATCTGAATCCAGAGTAAGATTTGTTTCGTCTGCAATATCCAGAAGCATTTGGAGCATTAATGAAATCAACTGATTGTGCTGTGCAACTGAATCTCCAACACTCATAGTAAGTGTTGTATCTTTAGTTTTTTCCCATTCTTGAACAACACCTTTAACATCATCACTTACTTTTTCCATAGAAGTTTCTTTAGACAAAGCTGCTTGAAAAGAATCCATTTGTGTTGTGATTTTCCCTCGAACCTCTTGTAGCTTGGACTCTGCTGATTGATCTCCTGAGATCACATTAACTGTTAATCCCCTATGCTGCTGTGTTAGTTGAATTAATGGATATAATTCCGACAACACCTTGGTACCAACTTGCTCTTGTTTTACGAATGAGAGCTCACTATTAATTTTCACAACCACACTTCCAACTAATACGCCTACTATCGAGAAGATAATAACAAACAGTAGTAGGAACTTTTTTGAGAATGAAAATCGATTTAATAAGGCAATAGCAGGTGTCAGTAATTTCTTCATATTATGTTCTCCTCTTGATGATTCTAATGGTTTATTTATCACTTAATACTTTTTTACTATAAATCAATAATATAAACAGTGATGTTTATCACTGCATTTCATTGGTGGAATTTTATACTAATTTAAAAAATGGTGGGTTGGGAATGAATGAGCAACAAGCAGAAGAAAAATTACAAGAAGCACAAGAAGCTTTAATGAGGGGTAGTGCTTTGTTTACGAGGGTAAAGGACTCTTACTGTCTTTCCACTTTAACCGCTAACTTCTATTCAATTTTAAAAGGCTTCCATATATTCGGAAGCCTTTTAAAATTCATTTATAGTGTATTACCCTCAGCTGGAATAGGATGATTCACTAGTAGCTTTGCAAAATGAACAAGGTTATAAGATAATGTTTTGACCTTTCCGTTCGTGAAGTCATTACCTCTTCCTTCTTCTATATATGAGGGACCTGGACCTGCCTCTCCTACCCAATAGGCGTCAACATTTGGCGGAACAGTAAAACCAATGTGCTGAAGTCCGTACAGAAGTGATTTTGCAGACTCCTTTGCACCATCCTCATTTCCCGTTACAACTGCTCCACCAATTTTATTATAAAAAATACTCTGCCCTTTATCATTTTTTTCCATACTTGAAGCATATAATCTTTCCATTAATAAAGTGGCAATACTACTTTTTTCACCTAACCAAATCGGTGTCCCAATGACAACAATATTTGCTTCTTTTACTTTTTCTAATACCTCAGGCCATTGGTCTCCCTCACCCATATCGGATTCCATACCGTATGCAATCTGATAATCTGCTAATCTTAATTCCTCGGTTGTAACACCTTTATTTTCCAACCAATATCTTGACTCTTTCATAAGTGCACTTGTGTTAGATTCCTGATTACTCTTTTTTAATGATGTATTTAAATACAATGCTTTCATATCAACAGCTCCTTTATTATGGGTGTTGTTTCTTTCATTCCACATCGAGCCTATATTAAAACCTTTTTTCGACAATTTCAGAAATAACCCTACAGCAAATTCCCCCAGATTCCTTGGATGTATGTCTTTTAGAAAAGTACATAAAATAAGACTTCAATAACAAATGGGAGAGAAATCATGGAATCCAAGCTACAATCCTTCTTACCTGTTATCCAATCATCAAATCTTATTAAACCACTAAAAAAACAAGATTTATTAACAACGTCATTTTTGATTGATCACGACCGAGATAACGAGTTGACCATGTACTATTCACCACATAATGAATACATCAACCATCAAGCTAAGATTGTCATAATAGGAATTACACCAGGTTGGACTCAAATGAAGGCAGCCTTTGAACAAGTTATTGACTGCTTACCTATTTCAGAGTCTTCCACACTCGAACAGACACTAAAAAAAGCTAAAATAGCTGCAAGCTTTTCAGGAGCTATGAGGAAGAATTTAATCAACATGCTCGATCATTGTGGAATTCAAAATGTTTTTCAAATAAAAAGCTCTTCTTATTTGTTTAGCAAAAATCGCGACTTTCTCCATACAACATCAATCATAAAATACCCTGTTTTCTATCAAGGGAGAAACTATACTGGACATCGACCCAAAATTAACCATTCTTCACTATTAACTTCTTACGCATATGAAATGTTTCCCAAGGAGCTATCACAGATAAAAGCACCTGCATTAGTCATTCCCTTAGGCAAAATGGTGGAAGAGGTTTTGAAAAACCTAATAAAAAATAATAAGCTTAATGATCATATTTATTTATTTAATTTTCCCCATCCATCTGGTGCAAATGGACATAGAATAAAACAATTCACAGAAAACAAGCAATCTTTTATATCAACTGTGTTGGAATGGGCAACTCTTTTTTCTTAAAACACCTAAGTTTTCATTATGAAATCAAGGCTTGTCAGACATATTAAGAATAGCTAGATGAAAGGAGCAATGATGATGGAATATACTAATCGAGACGATGTAGTTAGAGAGTTACAGCATTCTTTTCAGCCTCTTATGACTAAATATGGGATAGAGGATATTGGTGTGTTTGAAGAGCAAGGACAGAAAGATATTTATCATATGGGCTACACAATACGAAAAGAAGGAAAAACGTATATGATACATACCCCGTATCTTAAGAACGAAGAAGGACAATTAGCTCCTGGTAGAGATCTCTGGACTGTTGAAACAGATGAGGCAAACACTGACGATGTTAGCGGGTTTGATAATTTAGATGACGCTTTACGTTCAATTTAGGTTCAAAGAGGGGATCAATCCCCTCTTTGAATTTTTAATTTCTAATTATGATATAAATCATATAGAGAATATATGCCACTACAAGAAATGTCCCTTCACGACGGCCGACTCTGAAGCTTGTTCTTGAGAACACAAGTAAAATAAGCGTTAAGACAATCATAAGGATAAGATCAACAAATATCTTGCTATCCACGGCTAATGGAGAAATAACAGAGGCTGCACCAAGGACAAATAATATGTTAAAAATATTACTTCCAACAATGTTACCAAGTGCAATATCTCCTTCTTTTTTAATAGCAGCCGTAATTGAAGTTATTAACTCAGGCAATGATGTACCAATCGCTACAATCGTTAAACCGACTAATGTTTCACTCATCCCAAATGAATAAGCAATAACAGTGGCATGATCAACGACCAAGTCTCCCCCGATAATAATAGCTACTAAGCCACCTATTGTGTAAATACTATTTTTCCCCCATGAAGGTGGACTTGTTTTAGATACTGAAGCTTCTTCTTTTATCTTTTCCCGACTATTTCTCGCTACCTCAAAAATGTAATATAAAAACACTGCAAAAAATAACAAGAATATTAATCCGTCACTTCTTGTAATGAAATTAGCTTCTAAGGATTGAAGCGTCACATCACTTACTAAAATAAGGAGGGCCACACTCGCTAATAATGTAAAAGGAATTTCCTTTCTAATTGTTTCATTTTCTACCTTTAAGGGGTTTATAAGTGCTGTTACCCCAACAACAAAGGTGATATTCAAAATATTACTTCCCACTACATTCCCTATTGCAACTCCTGCATTTTCCTCTAATGCAGCAATGATACTTACAGTTGCTTCCGGTGAACTAGTTCCAAAAGCAACGATCGTCAACCCAATTAGTAATGGCGACACATGTAAAGCACGAGCAATACTTGATGCCCCATCAACGAAAAAATCTGCCCCCTTAATAAGTAAAGCAATACCTACGATTAATAAAAGATAGGACATTTATTCAACTCCTTTTCTATTTATTACTAATATTGTATTAGTAAAACAGTCGTATTTGCCACTAATAGGTTCAATGATGAAGTACAAAAATCGAATTTACATTGCTTTTCTTCGTACTAAAATTAAAAAGAAAGCAATTTGCAAACCTTCATCAATCTCCAGAAAATAAGTGGAGAAATTCCTTTTATTGAGGAAATATCATGAAAAACAGATTAAATAGACGGAAAGATTCCGCCTATTTAATCAAAAAAGATGAAAATGGACCATTTTCCTTTGCTTAACCGGAAGAACTCCGCTTATATCCCAAAAATCGGTTCTATCCTTCAGTCTAACCAGAAAAATTCCGCTTATTTATATAATGGTTACTTAATTCAAGAAGGTTGCTTTATTTATCCGCCTCTCAGAATCATAACCCACCCTCTGGTAGTTAGATATTATTTTTAGCACCCAATTGGAATAACAGTGAGTTTGCGAATTTTTATGCTGACAAAAACTTAAGTGTGCTGATTTCGTTTTTTGTATTCGGAAACTGCAGCAGCTATTCTGCTAATTTTATTGATGCACCTAAAGAATTAATAGTACCTTATTACTAGTTAACCCTCATAATAGGAATCTATTCCCGTTACTTTTTACACATAAATCAGATATGATTTTATTGCATTTATAATATGCATATATCATTACGATAAGTGGGGAAAGTCAATGAAAATCAGCAGAAAGTTATTTATTCTTATTACGATACCTCTACTTGTTATATTAGCACTAGCAGGTATTAGTACAATTGAACGAAGTAAAACAGTCAAAGAAGCATCACAGTTAGGTGAGTTAATCAACCTTTCAACAACAATCAGTGCATTTGTTCATGAAATGCAAAAAGAACGAGGTGCTACCGGGGTATTCATGGGTAGTGATGGTCAGAAATTCAGTTCAGAGGTAGCCCAACAGCGAAAAGTAACAGATACAAAACTAAATGATCTTAATAAATTCCTCGGTAGCTTTGATCCAAAACCATATGGTGAAGATTTTACAAAAGAACTACAAGAAGCGATAAAAATTAAAGATCAATTGTCCGAGCACAGGGAAAATGTAAGTAATCAACAAATTGAGGATTCGATAGGGATTAGCTACTACACTCATCATAACGAAAAAATGCTTAGTGTTATGAGCTATATTTCTAAAATTTCACCTAATGCTGATCTTGCAAAATCAGTAAATGCTTATGTGTTATTTATGAATGCTAAGGAAAAAACAGGTATTGAACGTGCTCTAATGAGTAATGTTTTTGCAAGAGATTCATTTTCAAGCGGGGAATATCAAAAGTTTATCTCACTTATTGCTCAACAGGATACATATTTATCCTTGTTTCAAAATGCTGAAACCAATAACAAAGTATTATCTTTGCTTGAACAGCATTTAAGCAATCAAGTAGTAGAAGATGTTAAACAGATGAGGGAAAAAGCATTTAATACTTCTGAAAATTTTAATGTTGATAGTGAGAATTGGTACACACAAATGACAACTAAAATCAATCTTTTCAAAGAGGTTGAAGATGCGATTGCCGAATCCCTTACAGATCAATCCAATAACCTTCAAAGCAGTGCAAAAGCTGAGTTAATTACGTACATTGTTGTTTTACTAGTGATAACAGTTGCTCTTATTTTATTCGGAATCTTTACTAGTCGTTCCATTACTGAGCCGATTAAGAAGATCCTGAAACATATCCAAGAGATAGCTAATGGAAATTTAACGAACAATGAATTAAATTTCAATCCTAAAACAGAGATTGGCCAATTGGCTATTGCTTTAAATGAAATGCAAAGAAGCTTAAAGGAAATGATTGAGAGCGTTACACATGTGACAGAGAATTTATCCAATCAAAGTATTGAGCTAACCCACTCAGCAAATGAAGTAAAAGAGGGAAGCGAGCAAATTGCTACAACAATGCAAGAGCTTTCATTTGGAGCAGAATCCCAAGCTACAAGCTCAACAAACTTATTAGAAATGATGGAAACTTTCGTTGGAAAAATACAAGAAGCAAACATAAGTGGTGAAAATGTTTCTGAAACATCAAATGAAGTTCTGTCTATGACAAAGGAAGGAAGCCTATTAATGAGTCAGTCTGTTGATCAAATGGGGACAATTGACAGTATTGTTAAGGATGCTGTCAATAAAGTACAAGGTCTAGATCAACAATCAAAAGAAATTTCAAAATTAGTTCTAGTCATTCAAGAAATTGCAGAACAAACAAATCTATTGTCTCTAAATGCTGCGATTGAAGCAGCCAGAGCAGGTGAACACGGAAAGGGATTTGCCGTTGTAGCCGATGAAGTAAGAAAACTAGCAGAGCAAGTAAAAGCATCTATCGTTGATATTACAAACATCGTAAATAAAATTCAAAATGAATCTTCTCATGTTGTACAATCACTTCAGGTAGGATATAAAGAGGTTGATGAGGGTTCTAGACAAATTGAGTTAACAGGTAAAACATTTGAAACCATTTCTCAATCTGTATTAGAAATGGTCACAAATATTAAACACATCTCGACTAATTTAAAAATAATTGTTGATAGCAGCCGTGAAATGAACAATTCTATTGAAGAAATTGCCTCTGTCTCAGAAGAAGCAGCGGCAGGTATTGAACAAACAGCAGCTTCTTCACAGCAATCCACAAGCTCAATGGAAGAAGTATCAAATAGAGCGGGTGAATTATCACAGATATCTGATCAACTCTCAGAACAAATTCGACGATTCCAAATTTAATGTCAAGGTAAGAGGGTGATTGTCTTCACCCTCCTTTTTAATTTATACGAACGAAAGGAAAACGAATGATAACAGTTGTTCCGTCCCCTTCAACACTCACAAACTCAATTGTTCCGTTATACTTCTCAACTATGTTAAAGCATATCATCAACCCTAATCCAGTACCCTTCGTTTTTAACGAATAAAAAGGTGTGCCGAGATTCTTAATTTCTGACTCAGACATACCTATCCCTCCATCAACAATCCTTATTTCAACTGAATTCTTTACCTTTTTGCCTACTACAGAAATCTTGGAACCATGACTGGAGGCTTCTATTGCATTTTTCATTAAATTGATTGTTAACTGTTTAAATTCTATTAAATTAATAGCAATATAACAGTTGTCTTCTACATGCAACTCAATTTTGTTATCATTCAAAAGGCCATAGGAATTTAGTAAATCAGCCACACTTTGAAGGGCATCCCTTACATCTATTTTCTCTAATTTAACCTCTTTGTCTGGTTTAGCTATCGTTAAAAAATGAGAAATAACATGCTCAGCAGCATCCAATTCATCAATCATTAAAGAAAAATTTCTCTTTACCTGTTCATCGAATGATTCCTCTTTTTTATACAACTGTAGAAACCCTTTTACAACGGTCAAAGGGTTTCTAATTTCATGGGCTACCGCAGCAGCAAGTTGACCCGCCGTCTTTAACCGTTCAGACTGCTGAACTTGCTCGTAATAGCCTTTTAATTGCTTAATTCTAAAATAGGAAATGTAAAAAAGTAGATAGAGAACTGCCTGTATACCAACAAAATTAATAACATTTCCTACAATATCAAGTTTTATATGAGGATATAATTTACCTTGATCAATAAAAATAATATAAGCAAATGTTGCTGATGTTAGCACTACATTTAAAAAAAGTGAGAAATAAAAAAGTCTTGCATCAAAAAATAAAATTGAGATTGCTGGAATTAAACAAATAAACACAAATGTTGACCAGGTTTCCGGGTATATGAAAAAGAGACCATAGAAATATGCAGAAGCTGTTAGCATGATCACCATTCTAAAATAGTGTGTTTCAAAGCTCGGGTAGAGTATCAAGCAAATTGAAAACATAGTAACAAGAATTATATGTAACAGTATCCCAGAGTTAAAAGTATCAAGATGAGTGTTTCCGACCATCAGCCCCGTAACCATAACTAGAATAATTATTAGAATTGAAATATAGTATAAAGTTTTATTGATATGTAATTTTAACTTCTTCATAAAAACACCTTTTTGATTATTTGACCTCATTAAGTATTTCCTTAAAGAGGTTAACTAACACATAATTTGATCGTCTAGTTAATTTTCACAAAGACGTTCAATACATTATTATATCCCTTGCTCCGTTAAAAGTTAATAATTAAATGAACGTACCTATTAAGGCACGTTCATTTAATTTATAGTAATGGAATATTGTTATCCTCACATTCTTTTATTATTTGTTCACTCCAAACAGAAGCTTGCACCTCGCCAATATGAACTTTTTTCAATAAGAACATACATAATCTTGATTGCCCAATTCCTCCTCCAATTGTAGAAGGAAGTTCTTCATTCAAGATGGCTTTATGATAGTCTAGTGATTTACGTTCTTCACAGTTAGATTCTTTTAATTGCTTTAAAAGTGCATGCCGATCAACTCTAATCCCCATAGAAGATACCTCAAACGCTCTTTCTAATACAGGATTCCAAAGGATAATGTCGCCATTTAAAGTCCAATCATCATAATCTGGTGATCTCCCATCATGCTTTTCACCTGAAGGCAAATCTCCACCAATGCCCATAATAAATACAGCCCCATATTTTCTAGCAATCTCATCCTCCCTTTCTTTCGGGGAGATTTGAGGATATAGTTGTTCAAGCTCCTGAGCTGTAATAAACGCAATATTGTTTGGTAGAGTCGGAGTAAGCTTTGGATATAAACCGAACATATATTGTTCAGTTATCTTAATTGATTCATAAATTTTTTGGACTTCTTCCTTTAATTTTTGTTCATTCCGCTGTCCCTCTGAGATTACTTTTTCCCAATCCCACTGATCAACGTATAGAGAATGAGTGTTATCCAAGGTTTCATCTCTTCTAATCGCATTCATATCCGTATATAAGCCTTCATCATTTTGAAAGCCATAGCGAGTTACTGCCATCCTTTTCCACTTTGCTAAAGATTGCACAATTTCAATGCTGCTGTCAGAATCTAAGGCATCAAAGGAAACGACACGTTCTATTCCATTTAAATTATCATTTATTCCATTTCCCGATTTAACCATGATCGGGGCAGAAACTTTCATGATATTTAACGATTGGGAAAGGTTCATAACAAAAAAATCCTTAAGCTTCCTTATTGCCTCTTCTGTTTCTACTAAACTTAGTAACGAACAATATCTCGATGAAGCATACGTTTTACTCATTAATAGGCCTCCAACATTTAAAAGAAACAGCGCTGTTCTTTGCTTTTTAATCCCTAGGGTAATAACTAATTTAAAGTATGAAAGTCCAGTATGATTGTGAACTAAATAATAGCCTATTTTAAGTGATACATGACCCAAAAAGGATGCCACGCATAGTAGCACCCCTTTATAAAAAATACCTTACTTCAATTGAAAATCACCGGATGATGTTCTTACCTTAAGCTCATATTCCCCGCTACCAATCTTCCCGTTAATACTATTCTCTGATTTGTCTTCATAACTGAAGCCTTCCAGCTCAATGATTCCATCTCCTGAGCTTCCCCTAAAGTCAACAGAAAGCGACTTAGGAGATTCATCAAAACCTATAATAACATCTCCACTTGATGCCACTGCATTTATATTACCAGTAACCTGTTTATTGTTCATCTCAATACTACCTGAAGAGGTTTCAGCTTCAACATGACCGTCAACGTTCCGGAGAATAATGTCTCCGCTGCTAGCTCCTACATCAAAAGCTTTTGCTGATGAATTTTTCACATTTATTGTTCCACTGCTTGCTTCCATTTTATTATTAGTGCTAACTGACATTTGATCAATCGTAATATCACCAGAGCTAGCTTCTGCACTAAATTCTTCAACCTTAAGCTGAGAAATGTCTATATCTCCTGAAGAGCTTTCAACAACTAAGGACTGGTAATCCTTTTCAGGTACTTCAATCTCTAAATTCAGTTCGATAAAGGAAAAACCAACATAGAAGTATAAATCCTGATTTTTCACATGAATGTTTACTTTATCTCCTTCTTCTGTAATAACCAGCTTATATTTATCTTTAAGCTTCTCACTAACTTTCCCAGTTAATTTTACTTCGATAGAATCTCCCTTTGAAGGAACCATTTTTATGTTTGTTGAAGATGTACCAACCTCTATTTGCTGAATTTCAGTCCCTTTTACCTCTTCCTGTTGAACAATCTCTCTCTTTTCAAGTGAAAATACATCGGTCGTAGCTGCCGTAACAACAGAACCTGCAATACCAACAACAATTAAGAAAAATGCAAACATCACCGCTTTTTTCATGCCGCTTTTACCCCTTTTCCTCCGTAAATTACTTTTTTATTAAAGTTCATATACTTAAGGAATGCTTTTAATAGGAACTTCCCTGTTTTCAACATGCCAATCCCTAGTAAAATACCTAATCCGCATGTAATCATAGATAAAAAGAAAACAATTGCAAGATCTTCAAGTCCATTAAATATAACTGATCCTATAATAGCTAAAGGTGAAATAATAAGTATGAATGATGCTGCAACTAAACCAATATATGCTCCAAAAATACCCAACGCAGGCCCTAAAACAAAAACCAGGTTTAAAAAGCCCATCATAATTGCCGTTAAAATGACATTTAATGTATTCGTTCCTTGTTTTTGATGATCCAATCTTGTTAACTTGTATTCCGAAAGCAAATCCCTAGCAATAGAATGTGGATCACCTAATTCATTGACAATCTCAGCCTCTGTTCTGCCATCCTCTAGGCCTACAGTAAAATGCTCTTCATAATCATAGAGCATCTCTTTTCGATCTACCTCTGGAACACTTGATAAAAGCTCCTCTAATTTCCTCATAAAGTTATTTTTCTTCACTTTTGGTACCCTCCAAAATAAATTCATTCACAGCATTTGAAAATTGAGTCCACTCTTCAATAAGAATATTCATATACCCCTTACCTTTATCAGTTAGTGAATAGTATTTTCTTGGAGGTCCCTCTGATGATTCGGCTAGATACGTTGTCACATATTCTTCTTTTGTTAATCTTCTTAATAAAGGGTATAGCGTTCCTTCTGCCACTTGAATTTTACTCGATATATTTTGAGCCAATTCATAACCGTATTGATCTTTTCTACAAATTAGAATTAACACACATAGCTCCAATGCTCCTTTTTTAAATTGCACATTCATTATATTCCTCCTAAGCAGTATAACCCGGTACTGAACATTATAAGGTAGTAGACATTATTCAATAACTACAATTAACATAATATACCATCCTAGTGAACAATGCAAGGTACTGGATAATATTATTTAACAAACGACATGATTCTACAAATTTCGGGTGGTGACAGGCACCACAAAAAAGGCAGACAACCCGCTATGGGTATCCACCTTAAAAACAAAACAGATTCTTATTTTAGCTCTAATAATGCTACACATTCCACATGAACTGTATGAGGAAATAGATCAACAGGTTGTACTATTTTTAACTCATAGTCAAATTGTTCAAGTTCTTTAATATCTGTCGCAAATGTATCAGGATTACAAGATACATACACAATTCTTTCTGGTTTAGAACGTCCAATTCTTCTCATGACTTTTCCGCCAGCACCTGATCTAGGAGGATCCAAAAGAAGCAGTTCAGGGCTACCAAACGTTTCTAATACTGAATCAATTCCTTTTCTAGCATCCTTAGCTAGAAAATACGTGTTAGATATCCCGTTATCACTTGCATTTCTTTTAGCTGATTCAATAGAACTCTCTACAATTTCAATACCCGCAAGCTTTCCGACTCTATTTGCAAATGGGAGCGAGAATGTCCCAACTCCACAGAAAAGGTCAATCATGCTTTCTGATTTTTTCGGTTGACCCATTTCAACTGCTAAATCAACTAATTTTTGAGCTTGAGTCGGATTTGTTTGGAAGAATGTATCAAACCAAAGACGAAAACGGTAGCCATCCATTTCATCATAAATGAAATCTCGTCCTGCTAATGTATGACTTTTTTCAGACTGTGTACGATCTGCCCATTGTGTATTTTCAAGCCATAACAAGCTTTTTACTTGTGGATACTTTGCCTCAATTCTCGAAACCAAATCTTCCACAGCCTTTTGAAGGGTATCATTTGGTCCTTCTGTTGCAAAAAGCCCTAGCATCATTTCTCCAGTTGCGAAAGATTGTCGAACCATTAAATGACGAAGCAATCCTTCGTGGGTATCTTTATTGTAGCCTTTTAATTGATAATCTTTTACCCAAACTGCTACTTCCATAGCAGCCTCGACCATTTCTTTACTTGCAATTAAGCATGATTCAAGCGAGATTACTTTACGGAAATTCCCTTGCTCATGTAACCCAAGAGAACCATCAGGAGCAAATGTAAACTCCATTTTATTGCGATAGTGCCAAGGCTGATCCATCCCAATTGTTTCTTTAACTAGCACAGGATTAAATCCTTGTTCCTCGATTGCATGTTTTACATGCTCAGTTTTTTGTTTTAATTGGGCTGTGTATTGCCAATGCTGCCACACACATCCACCACATTTATCAAAATGAGGACATGGTGGTGCCAATCTATCAGAATGAGCTTCTAAGATCTCCTCAGGTAGAACCTTTCTTCTTCTTCTTTCTGGTTGATCAACCGTTACACGTACCTTCTCCCCTGGAAGCGTTTGTGGAATAGTTAGTTTTAATTTCTTCGGATTACCAAGTTCGTTTTCCCGCCAAATAACAGCTTGTCCTGAACCCCTGTCATCTAAATGACGTATTTCAGCAATCATTGTTTCTGCTTTAGTCAAGGTAAAAATTTCCTCCCTTTATTTATTACTCTAGTTTTCTCTTAACCCTATTCAACTCGAAAACTGCTACCCAAATTCTGAGTAGCAGTTTGATTACACCGTTTCACATGTGAAACAAGAAAATTCGGGTGGTGACAGGCACCATTAAACTTGCTCTACATTCACTCGCTTAATAAACAACGAAATAACCAAACCAACAACTGATAAGATAATCGCAAATACAAAAGCGTCTTGGACACCTTCAGTGAAGGCAAGTACTTGGTTTAATGGATTTTGTTTATCTTCTACTGTTTCCATAAAGTTACTTGTTCCAGATGATAGGATTGAAATTGCAACAGCTGTTCCAATTGCTCCGGCTACTTGCTGTAGTGTGTTCATTATAGCCGTTCCATCTGGATAAAGCTCAGGTGGTAATTGATTTAATCCATTCGTCTGCGCAGGCATCATAACCATAGAAATTCCAACCATCATGACAATATGAAGTCCTATAATAAGGGATGAAGATGTTTCCATTGATATGGTAGAAAAACCAAACATTGAGCCTGTTACTATGGTCATTCCTATAATCGTTAGCCATTTAGGACCAAAACGATCAAATAGTCCTCCCATTACAGGTGATAATATTCCATTAATGATTCCACCAGGAAGTAATAGAAGACCAGCTGCAAACGTACTTAGAGCCAACGATGTTTGTAAATAAAGTGGCAATAAAATCATTGAAGAAAGAATGGCCATCATACATACAACAACCATTAGTAAGCCAACTGTAAACATCGGATATTTAAAAGCTCGTAAATTTAGAATAGGTTGCTTCATTGTTAATTGTCGAATAGTGAATAAGACTAAGGCTATTCCTCCAGCAACCATTGAAACTATAACAGTTGGACTTCCCCAACCGCCACCTTCTCCTGCATTACTAAATCCAAATACAATACCACCAAATCCTATAGTAGATAAGATAATTGATAAGATATCAATTTTAGGTTTGGTTGGCTTTGTTACATCCTGCATAAAAATAATACCATAAATAAGTGCTGCAATGAGTAATGGTAATGAAATCCAAAAGATCCAATGCCATGATAGTGTCTTAAGTATTAATCCTGAAATAGTAGGTCCTACCGCAGGAGCAAACATAATCACTAGCCCAATAATCCCCATAACTTTACCACGTTTATGCGGAGGGATAATTAATAAAATTGTATTAAACATTAATGGAAGCAGTAATGCTGTTCCTACCGCTTGAACAACTCGGGCAATCATCAGAACACTAAAGGTTGGGGCAACTGCCGCAATGAACGTACCAATTATAGAAGCAATAAGAGATGTAATAAACAACTGCCTCGTCGTAAACCATTGTAAAATAAGTCCTGAAACTGGAACCAAAATTCCAAGTGTAAGCAAATAACCTGTCGTTAACCACTGAGCAGTGGTTTCTTTAATACCAAAGCCTGTAATCAAATTATTCAATGCCATGTTTAAGGCTGTTTCACTAAACAAACCAATAAAACCAGCAACAACAAAAGAAATGATAATCGGAACAACTTTCAACTCACTCGTATCAGTTACTCCCTTACCATTTGCTTGTGCATTCATTTCCATATTTGTTTCCTCCTACTAGGTTTCTTTCTTCTCTCTTTATGACAACAATAACGGCAATTGTTTTCCAATTACACGTAGAGGGTCCCCATTTTTGTGCGTAGCAGATAGTGTGCAGGCTCCTTCAATCAATGCAGTTATTGTTAAGCCTAATTCTTCTGCTTTCTCTGTTTCCATACCATATGCTTTAAGCTTATTAACATACAAAGCTTGCCAATCCATAAAAGCAGCTTCACATGCTAACCGTAGATTTTCGTGTGTTGATGATATTTCTGAAGCAATAAGACCTATTGATAATCCTTCCATTGTTTTAGGGTGATCAAAAATAGACGCAATCTTATTAATATAAAATTGAAATGCTTCAGCAGCTGTTTCTCCCCCACTCAAATCTTCCTGTGCCCGCTCCAATATATCCCGTTTCATTTGATGAATAGCCTCCAAGGCAATTTCCTCTTTACCATTTGGAAAGTGATAATAGATGGAGCCTTTTGGTGCCCCGCTTTCCTCAATGATTTGATTCAATCCAGTTCCATGATAGCCTTGGCGCTGAAATAAGCATGTTGCTGTTTTAAGGATAATTTCCTTTGTACTCTCCTTTTTTGCCATTTTTACGTTTGCACCTCACAAAATTATAACAACCGGTCTAGATAATATTATTAGAGTAGCATTGGTAATGTCAAATCTTTTTGCTTATTTAGTTGAAATATAATTTGATAGGATAACTTAAACTCCTTTTAAAAGCTATCTACATTGAAAATGTCGTTCATAAGCTCGATGAACGACATTTCTTCTATCTTCTATTTCACTTTTGTCGTTCATAATCATCTGAATGACAAGCTCCCTATCAATTCCTCTACTCTCACCGCTCAAGTCCCACAATAAGTCCGGTAAGGCTGACCTGAAGGAGGCAGACTGCAGTATTTTTCCTGTTGAGTAGTGTGTGCAAAAGGTTTGGTAAGAGCATCTAATAATCTTTCCATTACAGTATAATCCCCATGTTTTACCGCAGCTTCCAGTGCTTCTTCCACACGATGGTTACGAGGAATTACTGCAGGATTATGATCCCTCATTAACTTTTGTGATTCTACTTTAGGTTCTTTTTGCTTACTTAATCTTTCATGCCAACGCTCTTTCCACTGTTCAAATTCAGAAGAACGGAAAAGCTCCATTCCGTCCAGTTTGTCGAACGTTAAAGCAACAAAGGTATTTGTATAATCCGCCTTATGCTTCTGCATTAAGGTAAGAAGGTCTTCAATTAATGTTTTATCGTCTTTTTCTTCAGAAAAAAGACCTAACTTAGCTCTCATTCCTCTAAGCCAATTTGTTTCATAAATGTCCATATATTTAGATATTTCTTCCTGAGCTATTTCAACTGCTTTATCTTGATCTTCATGAATTAGCGGGATAAGAGATTCGGCAAATCGTGCTAAATTCCATCCACCTATGAATGGTTGGTTACCATAGGCATAACGGCCCTGAACATCAATTGAGCTAAAAACAGTTTCAGGATCATACGTATCCATAAAGGCACAAGGACCATAATCAATCGTTTCTCCACTAACTGTCATATTATCAGTGTTCATTACTCCATGGATAAAACCAACAAGTTGCCACTTTGCAATTAATGAAGCTTGCCTTTGTATCATTTGTTGAAGCAATGAAAGATACCTGTTATCATCTCTTTCAATATCCGGATAATGTCGCTCTATTGTATAATCAGCGAGAGCTTGAAGCTCCTCATCTGTTCCCAATTGTGCAGCAAATTGGAACGTTCCAACACGAATATGACTTGCAGCAACACGAGTTAAAATGGCACCGGGAAGTTCTGTTTCTCGGAGAATATTCTCACCAGTTGTTATTACAGCTAAACTTCTCGTAGTCGGTATTCCTAAGGCATACATCGCTTCACTAATAATGTATTCTCGAAGCATTGGGCCAAGCGCAGCCCTTCCATCTCCACCTCGTGAATAAGGTGTTCTTCCTGAGCCTTTAAGTTGGATATCAACCCGCTCATCTTGAGGTGTTAATTGTTCCCCAAGCAGAACTGCACGACCATCTCCCAACATGTTTAAATGACCGAATTGATGTCCCGCATATGCTTGTGCTAGAGGTGTTGAACCTTCTGGAATTCGGTTACCTGCAAAAACCTCTACTTGTTCATGACTTCGTAACTCTTCGACATTCAGACCTAGCGATGATGCTAGCTGATCATTCTGTATGATTAACTCAGGATTGCTAACAGGAGTTGGCTTTTGTTCAGTAAAAAACTTTTTTGGCAGGCGCGCATAGCTATTGTCTATTTTCCAACCTGTTTTTAAGTCTTGTTCCTTTGTCATGTGATCTCCTTTTTACCTTATATATATTTTTCTTTTCGTTGTTCACACATATCCATATTGTCTGCTTTTATAGACGTTATTATCCTCAATGATCTCGGTTGATTATATAATTCAAAAAATGCTTTAGAAAAGGAATGTCTCGTGGTATTTTCTGTAGAACTTCGATTGCTTGACAGTAATGTTCCCACATCTTTTTTCTAGCTTCTTCTTGGCCCAAGATTGACACAAATGTTGAACTTTGATTTTCTCTATCTTTTCCAACTGTTTTTCCAAGCAGTGCAGGATCTCCTTCAAAGTCGAGTAAATCATCCTTAATCTGAAAAGCAATACCCGCATGATACGCATATTTCTTTAACACCTCTATTTCTGTCTCATCAGCATGTGCTAGGATCGCTGGCATAATAATAGATGCTTCGAATGCCATTCCAGTTTTATAAAAGCACATTAGATTTAATTGATCTAGAGATAACGGCTTGCCTTTCGATTCTAAGTCCATTGCCTGTCCCTTGCACATCTCGGCTGTCATATATGAGGAATATTGTATTAATTTCAGGACAGTATTTGGATCAAATTTTTTAAGTGATGCTTGTTCCCAGGTCGCTTTCTGGGTTAAAAAAAGACCGGTTAGTTCGGCAATAGCAGTATTATAAGCCTGATGCAGTGTTTGACGCCCCCTTCGAATCGATGCATTATCCTGTGATGGAAGATCGTCAAAGATTAAAGACGCTGTATGCATGTATTCTAATGATTTAAGTAATGGCATGATCACAGATTGATCTAAACCGTATACCTTAATTGCCATTACCCAAGTAACAATAGGCCTCAATCGCTTTCCATCACCTTCAAGACTATAGTTTGCAGCCTCAACAATGGAACTATTCACCTCTTCATCACTCTGAGAAACATGTAATGTATCATTTAGTTGATTACGAACAAATTTAATTGTTTCTAAAAATTCTTCCTGTTCATTCCGCTCATTTCTCATATTATTCAACATATGGTCGCGTAGCAGCTTATCAAAGAAATCTACATCATCTGCTTTTTTCACCATCTTCTGAATAAGCTGTGTAAAACTTGAAGAATCAGGTGAAAATAACTCCATCACTTCATTATATTTTTCAGTTCCCAATTTACTTTTATATCGTTTTAACCCATTTATTGCTCGATTAAGGATAACCTCGCGTGTTTTCGAATCTGATTTGTACACATTGTGAATCAAGTTTGATATAACCGTCCAATATAATTCAAACGGATTAATAAGGTCGGGACGTTGAACATGATATTTCAAATAATACGTATAAGGAGTAACAGCACCTGCCTCTAAGTCATCAAACATGTCAGCGAAATCATCAGCAAGCTGATTGTAAATTCCATAATAATATGTTCGATCATTGAAACCCTCGTCTTCAGAGGCACTAAGAACAGAACGAACAATTAATCGCGAAGATGCGGATTTTAGAATAACTGGAATATAAAGGTCTTCATTTGTGTAATCTGGGTTAGAAAGGTCCTTTACACGGTCCACTTCCTGTGATTGAAAAAATATATATGCTTGCTCCAAAAATGACTGCACATTTTCCGATTGCTGATTTCCTTTAATATATTCAAAGGCTTCTCGTAGTTCTGAATGAATATATTGTAGTAACCCTGCATTATTTCCGTCCCATTGCCCTAGTTCTGGCACAGAACCAGTGATAAGTGTTGTTCGTATCAAGTTTGAATATCTCTTCTTTTCCTCAAGCGATAAAAGATTTACATCAAGCAAATCATCAACAAAAGGATAAGTTAAACCATAACAATACCCTAAGCGAATGGCTTGATCGAGTTTCTGAGCACGTTCAGTAGGTTCAACCCCATCATCCATTTCTTCCACAACATGCATGACAACCCCTGCAATGATTTTTATTAACTTTCTCCGTGCTTGCTCAGGGTCAATTTCCTCAGGAATATTTGATGTTACTGTCTTTAACTTATTGACGAGCCAGATCATGGTCGTTTCAATGCTTTCCTTTTGAGCTATTCGGTATAATCCAGCCATGTTGAACGTATCTGTCTTATCTGTTTTTTTCGTTAGATGTTTTGTTAAACTTTTAACTACTCGGTTAACTCTTTCCTGTGTTTTAGTTGAACTTAAGTCTTTTCCTAGATCACGCAAAAAAAGGTAAGAAATGCTGCGTTCTAGGTAGGGAGTTAGCTTGCCTGTATATTTGAGCCATTGAATATAAATGTCATAATCCTGTGCCTCTGGCTTGTTATTTTTACGTGTAAAAACAGAGAATAGTGATTTTCGGTAAACATGGTTTTGCTTCCAGGTTTGAAAATCTTTTGTTAAAGCAGGAATATAGGTTTTGCGGGTGATTTGCTCATAAAGAGATTGGTAATAATCTAAAGCCTTTCGTTCCGCCTTCTGATAAGTTTTATCAGTATCAAACATTATTTTTTCATTCATGTATTCATTCCCTCAGTTTAAACTCATTTTCGATTCAGTTATTATCTATCATACTATCAGTATATTTAAATATAAGCTAAATGTATGATCTTTATGACCGTCGCACAGAGGTAAAAGGAACCCCAATTAAAAAAGCACCTCACTGCTAGCTCTTTTGCTACAATGAAGTGCTTTCTATTTTTATGCTACTTTTGAAATATCTATTTTCTTGCCTTCTTTACGCCATTCCTTGAATTCAGCAGCTGCTGTAAAAATGGCGTCAGTTGATGAGTTAAGAGCAGTTTCAAAAGAATCTTGTAAAACACCAATGATAAAGCCTACACCAACCACTTGCATCGCAATTTCTGCCGGAATTCCGAACAAACTACATGCAAGAGGAATGAGTAATAGAGATCCACCAGCAACTCCGGACGCTCCACAAGCACATACAGCTGACAATACACTAAGAATTAAGGCTGTAGCAAAATCTACTTCAATACCTAAAGTATGAACTGCCGCTAATGTTAATACGGAAATTGTTACTGCTGCCCCAGCCATATTGATTGTTGCTCCTAGTGGGATCGATACTGAATAACTATCCTTATTTAAGCCAAGGTTTTCACACAATTTCATATTAACAGGGATATTTGCTGCAGAACTACGAGTAAAGAAAGCTGTAATTCCACTTTCCTTTATACATTTCAAAACTAGTGGATACGGATTTTGTCTTATAGCTAAAAACACAATAATTGGATTAACAACTAATGCAACAAAAGCCATACATCCTAGTAAAACAGCAAGTAATTTTCCATAGCTTAATAATGAGTCAATTCCATTTGTTGAAATTGATTCAAATACTAGACCCATGATACCTAACGGAGCGAACTTAATCACCCAAGTTACAATTTTAGATACTGCCTCAGAGAAGTTAGAGATCATTGTTTTTGTCGTTTCAGGTGCACTTCTTAATGCTAAACCGACTAGAATAGCCCACGTTAAGATCCCAATATAGTTTGAATTGGCAATAGCATTAACCGGATTATCCACTATGTTTAAAAGCAACGTTTTAAGAACTTCTGACACACCACCTGGAGCTGTGAAACCCTCAGGACTATTCGCTAGTGTTAAGCCGACCGGGAAGATGAAACTTGCAATAACTGCCACTAATCCTGCTAAAAACGTTCCAACAAGATACAGTACTACGATCGATTTCATATTTGTTTGCTGACCACTTTTATGCTGAGTGATCGCAGACATAACTAAGAAAAGAACTAAAACAGGTGCGATCGCCTTTAAAGCACCTACAAATAAAGAACCTAAAATAACAACAGGCTGTGCTACATCTGGAATTGTAACAGCCAAGATAATTCCAATGAGTAAGACGACAATGATTTGTTTAACTAGACTCAACCGATTCCAGTTTTCCAATAAATTTTTCACAATAATCCCCCACTATAAAATTGAAAATCCTTTTAAAATCTATTACCTTGTTATTCTTAAAATGGACTTCCAGAAATATATTCCACTGCACAAAGACAACTGTCTTTTCGATAAGTAGTATTATAGTGAGTTTTTTGATATATTACAATACTTTTTGTTTAATTTTAAAAAGTCTTAAATATTTAAATATTCTAATTATTATACACGTTATATAATTACTCATTTTATTAATTTATGTAAGCGATTAATATATGAGGAAAGTATTCATAGTAACAAAAAAGCACCTGCAAATATGCAAGTACCTTTATGAAGATCTTTTTTGTTGTTAGATCCAATAATGGGCTTCATTACTCTTATGAAGACCATTCCCAACACATTCGCACCCAATAATGGTCTTCATCTCTCTCATGAAGACCATCTCCACCACTTTCGCACTCAATAATGGTCTTCATCTCTCTCATGAAGACCATCTCCACCACTTTCGCACTCAATAATGGTCTTCATCTCTCTCATGAAGACCATCTCCACCACTTTCGCACTCAATAATGGTCTTCATCTCTCACCACTTTCGCACTCAATAATGGTCTTCATCTCTCTCATGAAGACCATCTTCGCCACTTTCGCACTCAATAATAGTCTTCATCTCCCCTCTGAAGACCATCTTCGCCACTGTTGAACTCAATGATAGCCTTCATCTCTTCTCACCCTGTCATTAAAACATCATATCTTAAATCGATTCAGTAACTCTCTTAATTCTTCGCCAAATTGGGCTGTCTTTTCAATAGAAGTCGTAATATCTTGAATAGATAGTAGCTGTTCTTCTGAAGAAGCAGCAACTTCGCGAATATAGTTTGATGACTCCATTGATTTCTGAGAATTGTCTTTAATAACATGTTCCACATCTTTAACTTTCGAAAGCAGATTTTCAATTTCAATGAAAATCTTGTCAACTTCATATGAACTCTCTTCAGAGGATTGATGCACAAGCTGTAAGCGGTCATTTACTCCTTCTAACTTTTGCATTCCTGTTCCAAACTGATCTGTACTCGATTCTATTTGCACAACAGCATGTGAAGTTTCAGCTAATATTTCATTTACTAACTCAGAAATTTGATTAGCTGATTGAGCAGATTGCTCTGCTAGTTTTTTCACTTCATTTGCCACAACTGCGAAGCCTTTTCCATGTTCACCTGCTCTAGCAGCCTCGATTGAAGCATTTAGGGCGAGTAAATTGGTTTGGGCTGTAATATCAGTAATCATCTCAACAATATTGCCAATTTCAGAAGATCTGTTACCTAACTTCTTGACAATCATAGATGAACTTTGAACAGACTTTTGAATATCAGTCATCTGATGCATCAATGTTTTTATTTGTTCATTTGCCTCCTCAACTTCTTTATATGCATTCTTTGTTTTAACTGAAACAACAGAAGAGTGGTCTTTAATGTCTGACACACCTTTTGTGATATCATTTATAGATTCCAGATTCTTTTTGTTTCCTCTTTCTTGTTCGGTAGAAAGCTCTGCTGCTTGTTGCACATTTTCTGTAACAATACCAGTTGTTTGCACCATCTCTTCCGCGCTCTCTGATAAAATGAGCGTACTTTCTGAAACAACTTTGCCCTTGTTAAGAATTCCACCCATTAAATCTTGTAAACTATCTAATAATGCATTAAAGTTAGTTGCTAATTTACCTACTTCATCTCTTCTATTTATATTTAATCTTTGCGTTAAGTCTCCCTCATTATTAGCAAGCTCTTCAATTTTCTCATTAACCTCTTTTATCGGCTTTAACGAATTATTATTAATAAAATAATTAATAACAGCACTTATTAAGATAAAAATAACAGTAATAGCAATGAAATAATTCAACAGTGACTGCGCATCAGCGTAAGCTTCTTTTGTTGGTACTGAAATCATGATCCCCCAGTCCATTTCTGATGCCTTACTGTAGAAAACCAAACTGTTTTCACCGTTAATATCAGTCTCGATTACACCAGTTTCACCATTCATACTTGTATCAACTAACTTGTCCAAGTCACTATTTTTATAGTCTGCCATTTTTTTATTAAGAACATCTTCTTTATTTTGCCCCGCAACAATCGTTCCATCCTTTGTGAAAATCGTGACATATCCACTTTCACCTAAAGACACGTTCGAAATAATATTCATTAAACTTTCAATTTGATGGCCACCCGAAGCAACCCCAACAACCTTTCCGTCATTTCCGTATATTGGTGATGATGATAAAACAATTGGAGCTCCATTTAAGCTCGGTGTTTGAGATGGAACTGGATTATAAGTTTTTGTAAGCTCACTCATTCCACCTTTATAATGTTCATAATCTGAAACAGGGATTTTCGCTCCTCCAAGATAAAGAAATCCTGCAGCATCCATAAAGGCAAATGCATCTGGATTATCCAATCTTTCTGCGATTCTAGTACCTAGCGAGTCAGCTTCTTCCACATTTCCCACTTTTAATCCACCTGCTTCGGCTATGTACTGCATCGTTTCCTGCTTCCCTTTAATCCAAATATCAATATTTGCTTTAACTGACTCAAGCTGACTATATGCTTGGTCTTCAAATCTATCATAAATGATATCCTTTGCCTTCATATAGCCAAATACCGAGATGCTAATCATTGAAATTGTAATTAACACACTAATAACGATTGTATTTTTTATTGCTAATCTCACAGATGTACTCTCCTAGTCTTCATAATTTATAAGTAAGCTCATATAAATCTATTTATTATATCGGATAATTAACCTGCTATTTTAATATATTGTATACATACTAGAGATAATATTTTTCACTGCTTAGTGGCATACCTATATATTTTCCCGATAATTACCAACAAATAAAAAAGAGGTGAGAAACGTTATCACTTTTTTCTTTTTTGTTAGAAAATGCTTCAATATATAGTATAATAAGCAGTAGACAAAGTGTCGGAGGGGATCTTGATGATTGAAGTAATTACCTATGCAGAGTGTGTTCTACGATTAAACATAAAAGAAAATTATGAACAATTGGTAACAAACATGTTGATGAATCTTTCAAACGAAATTATCACAGAAAAAATTGTCTCCATTTCTGATCCACAGATAAATCGAAAAATCAAGCTCTTGAAACAAATGTACTAGCAAAGTTCTGTTTATACATTCCAGAGGATCATCAAAATAAAAATGTTGAAGAATATGTAAACGCTATTCTACCATTCTTAAAGCGATATTTACCAAAATGCAATGATATTACAAGCACAAAAATTGTACAGATGAAACGAATCCTCCAAACATAAAAGGAGGAAAGGCCTTAAATTCCTTTCCTCCTTTATTATGTTCTTTTACATTAGCTTTTCATTGTATAAGTTTCGATATTTCTTCGGGGTTATTCCTTCTACTCTTCTAAACGTTGCCACAAAATGACTAACATCGTTAAAACCAATTGAACTGGCAATTTCCTTTAGTGACTGTTCTGAATTAGATACTAATTTCTTCTTTGCTTCACGAATTCTAAGGTTAATAAGAAAAGAATATGGGCTTGTACCGAATGTACTCCTAAATAAAGCACTTAAATTTTGCGGACTCATATTTGCTTTTTTAGCCATCTCATTAAGCCCGATATTTTCTTGATAAACATGCTCTAACCACTCAACAACCGGCCTTACCTTATCATAATTATTTGATAATGATTGTTGATTCTTAAGTTTTCCATATTTCTTTAGCATAATAATAAAACTATATAAATCACTTGATAGATCCAGCTTCGAAAATTCTGTATCTCTTTCGACATTTTTTAATATCCCTTCAACCTGTTTAGAAAACGGTAATTCTTTTGATTCTGAATATAACGCATTAAAATTTATGTCCAAAGAATTTAATATAGACTCAGCTGAAGCGCCTCCAAATGTTATATATAAAGTTGACCACTCTGTGTGCGTGGAGTAATAAGAATGAGGAGTGAAAGGTGTTAATAAAATGCCTCTTCCGGGTGTCAATAAATGTCTTTCCCCTAAAAATGAAAAAGTCCCTTCCCCTCTTACTGTTTGCAACCAATGAAAATATGGATATCCTTCTGGTCGAGCAAAATCTTCTTCTTGTGGATTATAGCCAATACTCTCAATAAATAAAGGTAATGATTTGTCAAAGGAAGAGAATGTATAGCGTATTTTACCTTGCTTCATAATAGCCCCTCCCAAAAGTAACCGATTACAAAATAAACAAAAAGCAAGAACTAATAGGAAGCTTAGTTCATAGAAGTTCTTACTTTTTAATAATCTCTAATTATTTTTCTTTAAAACATAAACACCATATGGTTTAATTTCAAAAGTTGTATTTATATATTTTTGTGTTAGTAAATCATAATATTTATGATCATCTACTAAAGTAAGCTTTTTAACTGTATTGTTAAAATTCATAACAAAAATATAAGCTTCGCTTCCATCCGTTCGCACTTGTACACTTACACCATTTGGAAGATCTTCACCGACTATTGAATTTATTCCTAGTTGATCTACTAACTTCCCGTAGAATGCATCATAAAAATCACTTTGATTTCTTGATGCCAGATAGTAAGCTTGACCGTTACCAAATTGATTCACTGTAACAGCTGGTGTATCAACATAAAAGTCATGCTCATATTCAGCTAAAACTTGAGCCCCTTCCGTATGAATCACTTCACAGTAATCTTTAGCTCGATAGGTACCATGTAAACCAAGAGTGTTATCAGAAAAGAATGTAATTTCATTATAATCATTTTCGTATAGTGTATCAATTTCTTCAGACCAGATCCCAAGTACATTTCTAAGAGGACCTGGGAAGCCACCTAAGAAACAAAGATCGTTTTCATTGACTATGCCACTCCAGTACGTTGCTACAAATATCCCACCATTTGATACAAATTCTTCAATTCGTTCTGCAACACCTGGCTTAACCATGTATAACATTGGGGCGATTAATAGTTTATACTGAGAAAAATCTTTATCCATCGAGATCACATCTACAGGTATCCCCTTTTTCCAGAAGGATTGGTAATGAGATTGACAAGTTTTAATATATTTTTTGCTCGCTTTTCTTAAAGCCTGCGCATCATCTATAGCCCATTGATTTTCCCAATCAAAAACAATTGCTACCTCCGACTTTACAGATGTTCCTACCACTTCTTGTATTCGAGATAAATGATCTCCTAGCTCAGCTACTTCACGGAATACTCGATTATTCTCATTTCCAAGGTGGTCTACAACCGCTCCATGAAATTTTTCAGATCCACCTCGACCTTTTCTCCATTGAAAATATAAAATGGAGTCTGCACCATGAGCAACTGATTGCAAAGATGATAACAAATGCATGCCAGGTCGCTTAGCTTTGTTCACCTCATGCCAATTCACTAAACTTGGCGTAGATTCCATAATTAGAAATGGCTTTCCATTTTTCAAAGAACGAAAAATATCATGAACAAAACCAACGTCTGCTGCAAGCTCCCATGTTTCTTGATAATCTCCATGCCAAGCAGGGTAACTATCCCATGTAACAACATCAACTTCTTTTGCAAATTTATTATAATCCAAACCGAGATATGGCCCCATATCCGGATAATTCCCCATAAAGTTAGTAGTAACTAAAATATTGGGAGTGATCTCTCTTAGTGGTATAATTTCATTTTTGTAAAAATCAATCGTTTGATCAGTGACAAACCGTTTCCAGTCTAAATTGTGTCCATGTACTTGATTTTCTCCATGCGGAGCAGGTGACTCAATTTGTGACCAATCATTAAAAGCATGACTCCAAAAGCCTGCCCACCATGCATGATTTAGTTCATCTAAATCATGATTATACTGTTTCTTAAGCCAATCTCTAAATGCCTCCTGACACATATCACAGTGACACTCCCCACCATACTCATTGGATACATGCCACATCACAAGGGCAGGATGATCTTTATACCTCTCCGCTAATAGTCTATTTAATTGCTGTGTTTTCTCTCTGTAAACGGGTGATGTTATACAATGATTATGCCTTAACCCATGTAAATTTCGCTTGCGATTTTTTTCAACACGCAACACTTCTGGATACTGCTGTGACAACCAGGCTGGTCGTGCTCCACTAGGAGTTGCCAATATTACATTGGAGCCTCGCTCTGCCAAATCATTCATAATTCGATCAAGCCATACAAAGTTATAGACACCTTCTTCTGGTTCGATAGCACTCCATCCAAAAATATTTAAAGAAAAAGTATTACAATTTGCAAGTTTCATTAATCGATAGTCTTCCTGAATGATTTCAGGATATCGCAGCCATTGATCAGGATTATAATCACCACCATGCATAAAACCTTTTACTCGCTCATGGATGGTTGGATATCTATTTACCATATTAAGTCTCCTCATGCTAAAAATTCAGTATTAAGTTAAGCACTACTCCTTCACCGCACTACCAAGCATTCCAGAAATAAACTGTTTTTGCAGCAACAAGAAAAAGATTATGATTGGTATTGTCGCAATTGTAATTCCTACCATAATCTGTCCATAGTCAATCATAGAAATACCTATTAAACTCGATAATGCAACCGGGATGGTGTACATTTCTTCAGATGTTGTTGCAACTAACGGCCACATAAAGTTATTCCATTGCATCATAAATAGATATATGGCCGTAGCCGCTAATGCAGGTTTCATAGAAGGTAAAACGACTGTTAAAAAAATTCTCAGCTCTCCTGCGCCGTCAATACGTGCTGACTCAATTAATGAGCTTGGGAAAGCCAAAAAGTTTTGTCTCATTAAGAAAATCGCAAATGGAAAACACAATTGTGGTGCAATCAAAGCAAAATAAGTATTAAGTAACTCAAAATGTGTCATCATTCGAAACAAAGGAATGATCGTTGCTTGATACGGAACCATCATTGATAACATAAAGGCTAAAAAGATGACATTCCTTCCTTTAAAATAAAACTTTGATAATGCATATGCAGCTAATGTACTAATAATTAAAGAAAGGAAGACAAATACCAACGATACGAACAAGGAATTGAACACAACACGACTAATTCCTATAGCATCATTTAAATTTGTTAAGTTAGTCATAAATTCATTACCAACTGTTAATGTCGGAGGGTTCGTGAACATCTTACTCGTATGGTTTGTCGATCCAACAAACATCCAATAAAACGGAAAGATGGATATGATTAGAAAGATGATAAGTGAAAAATATAAGAAAAACTTCTGTAATCGTTGTTTGTTTTTACGGTTGTTCTCAGCCATTCTATTCATCTCCCATTACTTTTAGCTGAAAAATTGATAGAGCTGCCACGATCAATACAATGACATAGGCAACAGCAGATGCGTAGCCAAATTCAAAATAACTAAAACCTACGCGATAAATATACAATCCTAATGTTAAGGTAGAATCAGCAGGTCCACCTTTTGTTAAGTTAAATGGTTCATCAAATAACTGTAGTGTTGAAATAGTGGAAATGATTGCTGTAAATGACCGGTTTTAATTGCGGGACAGTAATATTTATAAATTGTCTTACTTTACCAGCACCGTCTAAAGAAGCAGCTTCATAAAGCTCATCTGGTATGTTTTGCATGGCGGCTAAATAAATAACCATGTTATATCCAGTCCATCTCCAAGTCATGGACATAATAATAGAAACCTTTGCCCAAAACGGGTGAGATAACCACTTAATTTGGTCTACCCCAAAATAAGACAAAAACTGATTAATCAAACCTGAATCTTGCAGCATGATCGAAAATAAAATAGCGTATGCAACTAAAGAGGTTACAGCAGGCATAAAGAAACCAACACGGAAAAAACCTCTAAATTTAAGCAGCTTACTGTTCAGAGCATTTGCTAGAATTAACGCTAAACCTAACATAATCGGAACTTGAATGATTAAAAATATAAAAGTGTTCTTTAACGCTTCAAAGAAGACAGTATCTTTCATTAAACGTGCATAGTTTGATAGACCAGCAAAGACATATGTTCCATTTTCTAAAGTTTGAAAGCTTAATAATAAAGATGACAGTATAGGATAAGCCGTGAAAACGAGAAACAATATGAGTGCTGGAGCTAAGAACAAATAAGGTGTATACCTATTAGATGACATATCAGATCCTCCATTACCGTACAGATAAAAGGGAAGTTATCAAAAGAAAATATCTCTTTTGATAACTTCTTTACTAACTTAGTAACAAACTATTGAAGACGAGTTTCAACTCTTTGTTTTGCACCTTCAAGTGATTCTTTTACTTCTGAACCATTAACAACTTCTGCCTGGGATTTAATTGCTTCTTCACGAGCAACAACATCATTTTCCGTATAATTTACAGTTGGAATTTTTTCCATTTGACCAGCAAAGAATTCCCATGCCTTTTGACCACCAAAGTACTCTAGAGGTTGACTAAATAATTCAGACTCATAAACTGGTGCGTATGTTGGGAATAAGCCACCTTCCATAGCAAGCTCTTGAACTTCAAATGAAGTTGTGAAAAATGCTAGAAAATCATAAGCTAAATCAACATTTGGACTATTTGAAGTAATTGTAAATGAACTACCACCTTGGTTAGCAGCTCCAGCTCCCCCCTCACCGAAAGTTGGAAGAGCCATCGTTCCCCAGTTTCCTGCTGAATCAGGAACTTGTTGTTGTAGCGTACCAATTAACCAAGCACCAGCCATTGCTGTTGCAGTTTGTCCATCTGCAAGTGAAGCAACCCATGGGCTCCAACCATTTGTTCCAAGTAATAGATCATTTTTTGCTAAATCTTTCATTAATGTAGAAGCATTAACTGATTCTTTAGAACCTAATACGACATTTCCATCATTATCAAAGTAACCTAATCCTTGTTGACTTAATAAAATTGTGTAAACTGTAGACTCATTAGCATCATAACTTAACATGCTTACACCTGTTTTTTCTTTAATCTTCTTTCCTGCCTCAATGTAGTCATCCCACGTCTTAATTGAGTTAGCATCTACACCAGCTTCTTCAAATAAATCTGTGCGGTAGAATAATCCAACTGGGCCAGCATCGAACGGAAATGCATAGATACTTCCATCATGAGTTACACTCCCCAGTTTGTATTCAGGGAATTGATCTTTATGCTCATCAAAGCCTTTTTCAGATAAGTTCACAAATGAATCTGGAAACTTACTAAATAAACCTGATAAACCATCATCAACATTTAACATTGCATCTGGCAAACCTTCTCCACCAGCTTGCAGGCCAATCTTTAATTTTTGATCAATATCCGTATTATTCATTTCAACAACATTTAATTTAAAGTCTGGATGTTCTTCTTTATATAACTCACCAGCTTTTTCTAATACTGGCACATTGATATTTGTTGCCCAAATTGTAAGCTCTTCACTAGATGCCTCCGCACCTTCTCCTTTTCCTTCTTCAGATGATCCTGAAGACCCACTGCTACAACCACCAAGTAAAAGAATTGCAATTAAAATAAAACTAAATAATGGTGATAATTTTTTCATACTTTCTTCCCCCTCTTTGTTATAACTATAAAAAACTTAAGGTAACTAACTTACTAACGTCTGTTTCATTACCCCTTGTTTATTAAGGTTGATCTCATTATAAAACGGTTACATTTAGATTAAAATATAAGATTCTATTTAAATAATATAAGAATATGAAAGCAGTAATTCCCTATTTCATATTCTTATAAGCCTACTTTGAAATTCTTTCATTTTTTTATATAAATAGGGACAGGTACCATGTCCCTACATCGTAAAAAAGAGGAGCCGAAAATCTCGACACCTCCTCTACCTTTTAAATGTATATCCGAATACCATGATTAATTTTTATAGAACTCAACATAATCCACATTAATCCAATTATTTGCATTAGCATCTGTCCAAAATCCAAATTCTGCTTGACCATTAGTAACATTAATATTATTTATAGTAAGTTGAGTCCAAGTATTTGTTGTGGGTATTGCAATATTTTTTTCTGTCCCTCCAAAGTTCTTTACATACATTTGACTCGTGTTAAAGCCCCCACCACTCTTTACCCATGCTCTCATTGTATAGGTCCCGTTCATTAACCCTGCTTTAATCTGATAGGTACTGACCTGATAAGGAGTACTTTTCCAATGAGAAAGCCTGTAGCTTCCAGAATACCCTCCAAATTCAGTATAATTGGCATTATCATTTGAATTTGACCAAGTAGACCAGCCTGAAGGAGTCTGTGTAGCTCCATCAGTTTCAAATCCAGGATTAATAACAAGGTTCACCCCTTGACTAGTTGCCGCATCAAGAAAAGCATCAATTGCTGTAGTATATTGTAAGACATTTGTTGCTACCTCTTTGCTTGCACCTAATGGATAACCATCAGGGAGAACACTTGAGTGTGACTGAGGCTCCCAATAAAATACTCCAATCCCTTTCCCATTCGGTACACCTTTTACTACATTAATTGTATCGTTAATCGTCCAATAAGAATCATTAGGATTGCTCTCATCCCCACCTACTTCTACAACCATAACTTCCTTATTGTAACGAGAAGCAATGTCATTCAAGTTATAGGACAATTCATCTGTAATTTCCCAATAAGGTTGACCATCCCAGTATGGATAAAAAGATACACCAATTACATCGGTCTTTCCACCATTGCTAAAAAACTGATCGAACCACCATCTAAATAAACTGTTATCAGTCCCATGAGCTAAATGACTAACAACCTTTGAAGATGGACTTACAGCCTTAACTGCATCATAACCTTTATTAAGGTAGGCAGTTAACTTACTAAAATTATCTGTGCTACCATCTGGATGCATAATACCAGAGTTCATTTCATTTCCAATTTGTACCCATTCAGGATATATACCATTTTTCGCTAGTTCATTCATAACATCATGTGTATGGTTATATACAGCTGTTTGCAACTGAGTATGCGAGTAGCTACTCCAGGCCTTTGGTTTTATCTGATGTCCTGGGTCTGCAAAAACATCACTATAATGAAAATCAACCATAACTCTCATACCTAAATTCTTAGCCCTTTTTGCCGCTGCAAGTACTCCATCTTTATCACTATAACCAAGCATAGTCCAAGTTGTTCCATCCTTTAACCAATAATAGTCACTCGGAGGGTTCACAAAAACTCTTAATCTCACAGAGTTGATTCCATGATTTTTGAGAATTTGTAATGGATCTGCCAGGCTTCCATTATCATCTACCCAAGTTACACCTTCATCCTCTAATTGTTTCATCCAGCCTATATCTGCTCCGTAAGAAAATGATGATGCTTCTACTCTTTCTTGTGACCCCAAAAAAGCAAAACTAAAACAAACCAGGGACAAACAAAATACATTCAAAATTAATCTTTTAAGATGCTTTTTAAACATAAGTACCTCCTCATATTTTCAGTATTTACCGCACCTTTATTGTAAAACGCTTTCAACAAAAAACTAATATAATATTCCGAAAGCACTATATAAGATTTTGGAAGTACTTTGATGTCCAAGCCTGGGACACCACCAAGGCAGTTACTTTTCCAGAAAAGTATTTAAACAAGTTAAAATCGAGATAATTTTCCAATTTTCTGTCTTTTGACAAACTAAAACCACAAAATATACTATATTAATAGAATAAGGAGGTTATAGTAATGTCAGATATAAATAAACAGAAAATTGTGGCAAGCGTTCCCCAAAAAGGTTTTTTTGGACACCCTAAAGGCTTGTTCACTCTTTTCTTCACTGAGTTTTGGGAACGTTTTTCTTATTATGGGATGCGTGCTATTCTCGTTTACTATATGTACTATGAAGTGTCAAAAGGCGGATTAGGACTGGACGAAAACACCGCTTTGGCCATTATGTCTATTTACGGAGCGCTCGTTTATATGTCAGGAATTATAGGCGGATGGCTTGCTGACAGGATATTCGGTACATCTAAGTCTATTTTTTATGGTGGCATATTTATTATGCTTGGTCATATTGCATTAGCAATACCTGGAAGTGTGTCGATGTTCTTTGTTTCCATGGTGTTGATTGTAATTGGTACAGGTTTACTAAAGCCAAACGTATCAAGCGTTGTTGGTGATATTTACAGCGAAGGCGATCACCGCCGTGATGCAGGTTTTAGTATCTTTTACATGGGCATTAACTTTGGTGCATTTCTATCGCCACTAATTGTTGGAGAAGTTGGATTGAAACATAACTTCCACTTAGGTTTTAGTATCGCGGCTATTGGAATGTTTTTTGGATTATTAGTATTTATTTTTACTAAAAAGAAAAACCTTGGTCTTGCTGGTACAGTGGTCCCAAACCCATTATCGGCTTCTGAAAAGAAAAAAGTTTTTTCTACAATAGGCTTCAGTGCTATTGTATTAGCGATACTAATTGCAGTTACGATCTCAATGGGGATTCTTACAATTGAGACATTTATTGCACTTATAGGTATTTTAGGAATTTTAATTCCTACAATTTATTTCATTGTTATGTATCGTAGTCCGAAAACAACTGAAACTGAGCGTTCAAGAATTATCGCTTATATTCCGTTATTTATCGCTGCTGTTATGTTTTGGGCTATACAAGAACAAGGTTCAACTATCCTTGCCCATTATGCCGATAAACGAACTAATCTAGAATTTCTAGGATTTACAATTTCACCTGCCTGGTTTCAATCATTAAACCCATTGTTTATCATCATCTTAGCACCAGTATTTGCAGGGCTTTGGGTAAAACTTGGGGACCGCCAACCATCTGTTCCTCAAAAGTTTTCACTTGGGTTACTGTTTGCAGGTTTATCTTTTATCGTTATTCTCGTACCGGGCTACCTATCTGGAGAAGATGCATTAGTTAGTCCACTATGGCTTGTTCTAAGTTATTTCATTGTTGTTCTTGGTGAGCTATGCTTATCACCTGTAGGATTATCAGCAACGACTAAGTTAGCACCTAATGCCTTTTCAGCACAGACAATGAGTTTATGGTTCTTATCTAGTGCAGCTGCACAGGCTATTAATGCACAAATTGTAGGATTCTACACACCAGAAACTGAGAACCTTTACTTTGGGACGATTGGAGGAGTAGCAATTCTTCTTGCGATTATTCTTTTCCTACTCTCACCAAAAATTCAGGTCTTCATGAAAGGTGTAAGATAAATAAAAATTAAAGATAAAAAGGGTGCAGTTCATCATGAACTGCACCCTTTCTATCTATTAAAGTTTTTTACTCTTAATCGGCTTTTGTTTGAAATATAAACCAAGTTCCTTTTTTTCTTTTGATAATGAACGGTACAGAGATACCATCATTAAAACAATGATAATCGAAAACGGAAACGCAGCAGCAATTAATGAATTTTGTAGAGCTTGTAGTCCTCCGCTATACAAAAGAATCAACGCTACAGCAGACTGAGCAACTCCCCAAGTAAGTTTCACGGAATTTGGAGGTGTAAGCGAGCCATATGTTGTTTGCATTCCTAATACAAAAGTCGCTGAATCGGCAGATGTGATAAAAAATGTACAAATAAGTGTTATCGCTACAATTGATAAAAGTGTTGACCAAGGCATTTCATTAAATATCGCAAATAAGACTTCTTCTGTAGCAAAGCTTGTTAAATCTACATTTCCAGCATTTTGAACTTCAATCGCAGAACTACCGAAGACGGCAAACCATAAAAAGCTTACAAGTGCGGGTAGTAATAATACACCAATAATAAATTCTCGAATCGTTCTACCCCTTGATACCCGAGCAATAAAGATCCCAACGAATGGAGACCAGGAAATCCACCATGCCCAATAGAAAATGGTCCAACCATTTATCCAAGAGCGATGTTCCTCATTTAGCGGAGCGATTCGAAAACTCATAGAAACAATATTTTGTATATATCCACCAATTGTATCGGTGAACATGTTTAATATAAGAATTGTAGGTCCTGCTATGAACATTAAAATAAATAATGCGATGGCTAAAACCATGTTTGTGTTACTTAAATATTTTATTCCTTTACCTAACCCCGACCACGCTGAAATCATAAAAAGAACTGTAACAGCTAGGATAATTTAAAATTGAACGGTAAAATTATTAGGTACTCCTAATAAAAGAGATAAACCACCATTAATCTGCGCTGCCCCGAACCCAAGAGTTGTTGCAACCCCTATTACTGTGGCAAAAACTGCAAGCACATCTACAACCGTCCCTAAAGACCCTTCCATGCTTTTCCCTAATACAGGTTTTAAAGTAGCTGAAATAAGTCCTGGTTCATCCTTGCGAAATTGAAAATAAGCTAGCGCCAGAGCCACTATAGCGTATATTGCCCAAGCATGGATCCCCCAATGGAAAAAAGTGTATCTCATTGCTTCTTTATGAGCAACTGCTGTAGCTCCCTCTGCTAATGGAGGATTTATATAGTGGGAAAGGGGTTCTGCCGCTCCCCAAAATACAAGACCGATTCCCATACCAGCACTAAACAACATGGCAAACCATGAACCTTTCGAAAACTCAGGCTTTTCATCTGGTTTACCCAATTTAATTGCTCCAACCGGGCTAAAAATAAGAAAAACACAAAAAATCACAATAATCGTTACCAATATTAGATAATACCATCCAAAGGCTGTTGTAAAAAATGCCTGTAGATTGCCCGCAGCCTTTTCAAAACTTTCTGGTGCTGAAACACCAAATATTACTGCCGCTAGGACAATTGCCACAGTAATCCAAAACACGTTTGATATTTTCTTCATCGAATGTTCCTTTCTTTATTCAATTTAAATTCAAAGAAAAATCCTATTAATCTCATATTCTACCTATGATACTTTTAGAATATTTTCTTTATGTCATCTTATTTGTAAGTCTGAACTTTGAAAATTCCTTCGTTTATTTAAACACCTTATAGCAGAAAAGTAATGTTAAAATACCCTTTCCATAGCCAACCAAAACATTTTAAGAAACATCTACATTCATCGACAAATAATGATCAACTTCTACAGTTTAACACAAACGAGGTGTTCTATCTGTTCTTATGATTTATTCATTGGTTAAAATATCTGAAACTGAAGTATCATGTCTCACTAATAAGGAACAGAAATAGCCTAAATCCTCCATGAATTTAAGCTTCTTCGTATTTCATCTTATATTGATTAAACAGTCATTTTCCAGTTTGTTAAAGCCAACCAACGCTCTTTTTCTTTGAAATCAGGTACAATCTTTCCAACAAGGCGCCAGAAGGAGCGGTCGTGATTTAGGTGGACCATATGGCACATCTCGTGAACAACTACATAATCGATCACTTCACGAGGTGCCATAGCCAGCCTCCAATTAAAGGTTAATTGATGCTTACTATCACAGGTTCCCCATGTCGTTTTACTGTCCGTAATACGGATAGAACGCGGCTTGGTTTTAAAATAGCGTTGATAATAAGAAACACTTTGCTCCACTAATTGTTTACACTGTTGATAATAAAATCTTTTCAATACTACTTTATTTTTTTCAGCATCATGTTGCTGTACATAGATGAGCAACTTTCCATTATCAAAAACAACTGAATCTTGTGATAAACTTTTATTATCCTGTATAATCTCTATTGGATATGTTTCTCCTAGGTAAAGAAAACTCTCTCCATTTTGATAAACCTTATCTTGTGGTCCCTTCAACCGATCATGCATTTCTTTTACTTTATCTTGAATGAGATCCCATTTATCCTCTAATGCCTGAAACACCGTCTCATCAAGTGTTCTTTTAGGGGCAAGCACCTCAATATTTCCATAACGATCTATTGAAATTCCTACCGAAGCTCGGTTTTTATAACGAATTTCAAAATGTATCGTTCTACCTAAGTATGTATGTTTCATGATATCACCATCATTTTCTATACTTAAAGGCTAAGCCTTTCAAAAAGTTTCTGGCGAATTTATCTCCACATTCCTTATAATTTTTATGTCCTTCTTTTCGTAATAACGCTCCTAATTCTCCTTTTGTTACCATAATTCCAGCATGTTCGAATATATCAAGCATATCCTCTGTTGTTAATGACATGGCAATTTTTACTTTCTTTAAAAGTAAATTATTAACGTTCTCAATTTTAGTAGAGGACAACTCTGTTGGGTTTTGTCCTGGTTTAGGTTCCTGTCTTCCTCTCTTAGAGATAATTAGGCCATTAAGAAAAGAATCTAGCATACTGTTTGTACACTTTATTTGATCCTCATTTTCATTTTCATCTTCATCGTTAGACTTTGTCAAAACCTTTACCACTTCCGGTACTGATAATTCCACTCCACCAAGTTGAAACATCTCTGCCATTTCTTTATTTTTGATTTCCAATGCATACCTTAACCGTATTAAAATATCGTTATTATCCATTATATTAGCTCCTATAATATCTGTTATTTTAGTTACCCTTATTTATACCACATTAGGCTATTAGAATAAAAATCCTTACATTCATTATTTAGCCTAAATCAGGGAAATGGGTGGATTTGCTATCTAACCCCATCTCATTCGCTCATCAATATATAGAAGATTATTATCGTTAGTAGAGCTTCTATCAACTTGAAGTCCTATTGTTTTTCTACCATTCTATTATATTTTCTCAATTATTAATTCCCCTTTTCATTAAGGTCAGACTTCTATTATTTAAATAGAAACATATATTATTAATTGTCGCATCTCTACTATTTTCTTTTGAAAATCCCGTTAAAATAGGCTTGTTCAAAAAAAATTTGTATTCTAAGAATTTATTTCTTTCATTTTTTATAATATGTTATTATAATGATAATGTAAGAATTATTATAATTTAGTATAAATGATTAACTAATATTTAGTTTACAAAAAGGAGAGATTAGAAAAATGGAATCTTTTGATACAACAGGAACTGGAAAATGCCCGTTTCACGGTGGCGCGACTAGTCCTAAAACTAGTGGTACAACAAATCAAGACTGGTGGCCTAACCAGTTAAACTTAAATATTCTTCATCAGCATGACAAAAAATCTAACCCTATGGGAGAAGACTTTAATTATGCTGAAGAATTTAAAAAGCTAGACTATGAAGCTCTTAAAAAGGATCTTCATGACTTAATGACAGACAGCCAAGATTGGTGGCCTGCTGACTATGGTCACTATGGTCCAATGTTTATCCGTATGTCATGGCATGCTGCTGGTACATATCGTACTGGTGACGGTCGTGGCGGTGGTTCAACTGGTAATCAGCGTTTTGCTCCACTTAATAGCTGGGCTGACAACGCGAACGTTGATAAAGCACGTAGATTACTATGGCCTATTAAGCAAAAATATGGCAACAAGATCTCTTGGGCTGACTTATTGCTTCTAACAGGAAACGTTGCACTTGAATCAATGGGTCTAAAGCCTTTTGGATTCGGTGGCGGACGTGCAGACATTTGGCATCCAGAAGAAGACATCTACTGGGGTACTGAAACTGAAATGCTAGGAAATAACCGCTACTCTGAAGACCGCGAGCTTGAAAATCCGCTTGCTGCTGTTCAGATGGGACTTATTTACGTTAATCCAGAAGGTCCAGACGGTAAACCTGATCCACTAAAAAGTGCACACGACATTCGCGAAACATTCGGACGTATGGGAATGAATGATGAAGAAACTGTTGCACTTATTGCAGGTGGACATACATTCGGTAAAGCACACGGTGCAGGAGATGCAGCACATGTTGGTCCAGAACCAGAAGCAGCTCCAATTGAAGCACAAGGCTTAGGTTGGTTAAGCACACACGGAAGTGGAAAAGGTGGCGACACAATCACTAGTGGTCTTGAAGGCGCTTGGACAGCTAACCCAATACAATGGGATAATGGATACTTTGATTTATTATTCGGATATGAATGGTGGCTAACTAAGAGTCCAGCTGGAGCATACCAATGGATGGCTGTAGATCCTGACGAAAAAGATCTTGCACCAGATGCAGCTGATTCATCTAAGAAAGTTCCAACAGTTATGTTCACATCTGATTTAGCATTACGTCATGACCCAAGCTACGAGAAAATCGCACGTCGTTTCCACACAAACCCTGATGAGTTTGCTGATGCATTTGCTCGCGCATGGTTCAAACTTTTACACCGTGACATGGGTCCTAAATCAAGATATCTTGGTCCAGAGGTTCCAGCAGAAGATCTTATCTGGCAAGATCCTGTACCAACTGTTGATTATAAATTAACAGAAGATGAAGTAGAAAAAATCAAAGTACTCATCCTAGACTCAGGACTTACAATTAGCGAGTTAGTTACAACTGCTTGGGCTTCAGCAAGCACATTCCGTGGATCTGATAATCGTGGTGGCGCAAACGGTGCACGTATTCGCCTTGCTCCACAAAAGGATTGGGAAGTAAACCAACCTGAACAGCTTTCAAAAGTTCTTTCTGTACTAGAGGACATCCAAAGTCATCTTGAGAAAAAAGTTAGCCTAGCTGACTTAATTGTACTAGGTGGTACTGCGGCAGTAGAAAAAGCGGCAAAAGATGCAGGCTTTGATGTAACAGTTCCTTTCGCTCCAGGACGTGGCGATGCAACAGAAGAACAAACTGAAGTAGAGGGCTTTGACGTGTTAGAGCCTGTTGCTGACGGTTTCCGTAACTATCAAAAGAAAGAGTACAGTGTTAGTCCAGAAGAGCTTCTTGTAGATAGAGCTCAACTATTAGGTCTAACTGCACCAGAAATGACTGTTCTTATCGGTGGTATGCGCGCTCTAGGTACAAACTACGGCGGCACAAAGCATGGTGTATTCACTGATCGTGTAGGTACACTTACTAATGACTTCTTCGTAAACCTACTAGATATTGGATTAGAATGGAAGCCAGTAGACGGAGGCGTATACGAAGGCCGTGACCGCAACACTGGTGAAGTGGTACGAACAGCAACTAGAGTTGATCTAGTATTCGGTTCAAACTCAGTTCTACTTGCGATTTCAGAAGTTTACGCTCAAGAAGATAACAAAGAGAAATTTGTTAAAGACTTCGTTTCTGCTTGGGTTAAAGTAATGAATGCGGATCGTTTTGATCTTAAGTAAACAATATTATCAAAATTGACTTATGTTAATAAAATAAGCACTCGAAAATTCCTATTCAATGGATTTTTGAGTGCTTTTTTAACATACCATAGGGACAGGTTCACTGTCCAAAATAAGAAAACATATGTCCTACAATTAGGACACCTGTTAGGCAGTTATATCAAATCTGTTTGAATGCATTAAAACGGTAAATCATCATCTTTTAGAAAATCTTCAGCTACTGGCTTTTCTTGCTTTGTTGGTATTCTATTCTCTTTACTGTTGAGAGCAGGTTTGACTGTTAGAACCCTACCAAACTTTCCCTCATATAAATCGCGAATCCAAACTTTAACAGGTGTTTTCCATTTTTGATTAGGGGCAGGAATATTTTTAATTAAACTCTTTGGTGACATCCCCAGCTCCTTCGCCATTCTTATGTCAGCTTCATTAAGCCTACATTGTTTTTTAGCCTCTAGCCAAGCTTTATCATTTTTCTTTTTTGCCATTTATATATCTTCCTTTTTACTATATTAGTTGGCTGTTATATCTTAGTTCTTTTTTCATTGATTAATAATTAAAGTTCCACACCTAGACATATTACAAATTCTTTATTGATTTAACAACTACTTAACTTTATGGTCCTTTGTGTAGATGATCTTATATTTCAACTTCATTACACAAAAGAAAATTAAGTTAGATTAACGCCCAAACGGGTATAAGGTAGAAACAACCTTTGACAAAGGGGCGACAAAATATGATTGAAAACACCACTAAGAAACAAGATAATGAAGCGTTCCACGAACCATCAAGACAATACTTTAACCCAGCTCAAATTGTACATAATTTTAGTCAAAAGGGGCGTGACCACCTTAATCGGAAGACGAGCTCCCAATTTATATTATCCTTACAGGCTGGAGCATTTATGGCTTTTGGTGCTGCCTTTTCTATCTTGCTTTCAATGGGAATTGACATAAAGGGAGTATCTCATTTGATGGCTGGTATAGGATTTGCCACAGGGTATGCAATGGTATTTCTTTCAGGTGCGATTCTCTTTACTGAGGTTAACGTTTTATTACCAAGTTATTTATTCCAAAAACCTTCCCTTATGAGCTTAAAGATTATAAAGTTTTTGGCTAGCGACTTACCTCGGTAATATCATAGGGGCGTTATTTGTTGGAACACTTATCGTTTTATCGAAATCACTCTCCCCCGAGTTCTTTCAAGATCTAAACTACTACATCAATCACAACAAAATGAGTTTTTTATCAGATGGAGCATGGGGATTTTTTGAGATTATGATTTCAGGTATCCTTGCCAACTGGCTGATTGGTATGGCTGCTTTTCTAACAACCGCTGCCCGTGATATTACCGGTAAAATTATCGGAACGCTACTCCCAGTCATCTTATTTGTTGCCGGAAATTTTCAACATAGCGCAGCAAACATGGGATATTTTAGTATTGGAATCTTCAGTAATCACACATTCGATTGGTATCAATTTTTTTATAACCTAATACCTGCTAGTATTGGAAACATTATTGGTGGAGCGATTATGGTCGCATTATTATTCTCATTTGCGTATAATGACGAGATTCAAAATAAGATTAAATAATAGTTCCTTTTATCAAAAAGAGACGAGAAGATTCCTAGGTTTCTTCCTTCCCTTTTTATACATATTTTCTCTTAATTGAAATATGTTTACCTAACAAAAACAAACTTCCTTTGAAACCAGAAACTTAACAGGAAAATGGTTGTTTCAGTAGGAGAAACAGGCTTTTCTCTTATTAATTTATTTACACAAAAAATGGAACAGTATTTATCTACTGTTCCATTTTTTGTGTTAGTTTTGCTATACACTCTACATGTCGGTACTTTTATTGATCTATCACTCAATCAAAATTTTTTAATCCAAAGTTATCGAGCAATGCACGGACTTCATCTGTTGACTTTGTATTCATTAATTGATTTCTTAGTTCACTTGCCCCTCGAAATCCTTTGACATAGATCTTAAAAAAGCGATGAAGGGCCGTGAACGGACGAAGCTCTAAACCTGAATATTTATCATGAAGATCCATATGCAATCTTAAGAGATCCAGCAATTCCTCACTACTATGTTCTCTCGGCTCTTTTTCAAAGGCAAAGGGATTATGGAATATACCCCGTCCAATCATAACGCCATCAATACCATATTCCTGAGCAAGCTTTAAACCAGTTTGATAGTCTGGGATATCCCCATTAATCGTCAAGAGTGTCTCTGGAGCCACCTCGTCACGAAGTTTCTTAATTTCCGGGATTAGTTCCCAATGAGCAGGCACTTTGCTCATTTCGTCTCTTGTACGCAGATGAATGGAAAGATTGGCAATATCTTGTTTCAAAATGTGTGCCAGCCACTCGCGCCATTCTTCTAATTCAGAAAATCCAAGCCTTGTCTTAACACTTACAGGCAATCCCCCTGCTTTTGCAGCTTGTATTAATTCTGCTGCAACATCTGGACGACGAATCAGGCCACTTCCCTTTCCATGTTGTGTCACATTAGGCACAGGACAACCCATATTGATATCGATTCCCTTAAACCCTAGTTCCGCCATACCAATACTCATTTGCCTGAAGTATTCAGGCTTGCCCCCCCATATATGGGCTACAATTGGTTGTTCATCCTCTGTAAAGGTCAGACGCCCACGAACACTTTTTTTCCCCTCTGGATGACAATAGCTCTCCGAATTTGTAAACTCTGTAAAAAACACATCCGGCCTTGCTGCTTCACTCACTACATGGCGAAAAACAACATCCGTCACTTCCTCCATTGGTGCTAGTATAAAAAATGGTCGTGGTAAATCACGCCAAAAATTTTCGGTCATGTTAAACTCAAATCCTCTCATTATGGGATATTAGATTAACCTCTTATCCCAAAATTAAAAAAGCAAATGGTTCTGCTCCTTTAACACTTATACCATGCTTGGGCACTTTTTATCAAATTGATTTGACTTGTTAATTTTTACTTCTTTATTATCTACTCTATCTATTAGTGTTTAGCTGTTCCTGTTTAATAAAGTTTTGGTAAAAAAGACTAGCAAGAGTATCAGGAAAATACTACATTGACATAGAGGGTTAACAGGAACAGGAATAAGACCCGGAAATCGTTAGAGCATTTTAACGCAATCGGGGTCGGGATGGCTTTTTGCTCTTATATAGAATTTTGCGTATGGTTTTGTACTTCCTTTCTATAGAAAAGCATTCACATTTCTTTTTTTCGTATGCTTTTGTCACTTTTTCACTTAAAAACAATACACAAATGGGTATCTTATACAATTTTTAGCATTCCCATGGTCATTTTTACTTTTTTTGGATTTTTTGTATGATTTCATACTGCCTACCTTTATAAAAGCATTCACATTTCTTTTTTACGTATGCTTTTGTTACTTTTTCAGCTAAAAACAATACACAAATGGGTATTTTATACAATTTTTAGCCTTTCCATGGTCATTTTTACTTTTTTTGGATTTTGTGTATGCTTTTATACTGCCTACCTTTATAAAAGCATCCACATTTCTTTTTCACGTATGCTTTTGTCACTTTTTCAGCTAAAAACAATACACAAATGGGTATTTTATACAATTCCTAGCCTTTCCACGGTCAACTTTCCCTTTTTTTGGGGTTTTACGTATGCTTTTACACTGCCTACCTTTATAAAAGCATTCACATTCCTCTTTTAACTTTTTACTCTACACTTATCCTACCCAAAACTATTACCTAAAGCAGTAATACGTAGACTTCCCACCCTTAACCATCACAAGTTGCTCTTTTAATATTTTTTGCATTCTAAGCCTAGTCATACCAAGCCTGCACCAATCATTAGCAGCGGAAACGGTGATTTGCCTTTGTGGAAAAAGCATCCTATATTCTTTAATAGTACGCATTATACCAACATGTAGCTCCTCTTTCTCCCCACATCTCTCACACATAAGCCCTCTACCATTTAATCGAACCGAGAGTAACCCACAATTTAAGCATAAAACACCCTTATTCAAGGATTCATAGGTATATTCAGGGATATACATACCATCGTAAGGGGAATTTTCAATGTGCAGCGAGCCTAATTTTTTTGCTAAATCTATCAAATGTCCACTTGAATTCATAGAAACCGAACCTAATCTTTTTATAAAAGAGTTAATCTGTGTAGGTAAGATAATTGGTAGATGTCTAGTAGCCTGATAAAGTGTGAAGTCGGGATTAACAAAAATAACACTTGCCTCGATAGGGAGATTAATACCTAAAGTTTGAATTAGTGGTCTAAGAAAGGATTCTAAGCGATGTATTTGGGGGATGGGATTTTTTATCTCATTGCCGGATGATAAATACCATCGATTACCTTCGATATAAAATTCTCCTTCATAATTTTTGATATCGAAAAGATAAATTTTATATGGAGAAATTAGAAGTGAATCAATTTGAAAAGTTGTATTTCGCCATTCAAGCAGAAGATCATTTAGCTGAAGATAAGTAGAGACGGGGGATTGACTGATTAGCTCATCAAAGTGGCACTCACCTTCGAAGCCCTTTTCATCAGCTTGTAACTTTTTTAATTCTCCATCGGTAAACGACATTCTATGCCTTAAGTAGTGCCGTAATTGTAAGGACGCGGGAATTTTTCTTGGTTTAAGAATCATTTTAAGCATTCCTTTCTAAACTTAGTCTATTTTTAAAAATTTACTGTGAAAGAGGTGTATGAAAATGATCTAGATATAGAGGCATTATGTGGCTGTCTTTATAGTTTCATGATTGATTAATTTTGTCAATAATTCGCCAAAACTCATTAAAGTTTGTTACTACCTATAAAGACCAAAAGGCAACAACCACAAGGGTTAGTTGCCTTCTTTCAAAATAAGTTTCGCCACACACTCCACATGTGTTGTGTACTTTTCACAGACAAATTAATAATAATGGTGACTATACTACTTAATCTATTGGGGGCGGTAAATATAAACCGCTCCTTATTTATTTTAACTCTTTAAAAGAACATAACCCCCTATAAACCTTTTTAACCCCACCCACTAACGAATGAACTGCTTTTATGTTAATCCATAACTGTAACCCTTGTTCCCTCCGTACCAAATTTTTATAAAATATCTTGTACGTTTATTCACCTAACTATACCATTATGAAAACTTTAAAATGGGTGTCCCTTTTCTCTTCTCTCCACTTTTTGTATGACTTCCCTTTTTATCCTGTTAGTAACTATAAACAATTATGCTTAGATACCTCCGTTATCCTTTATAAAATACCTACGTTCGTCCTACCCCAACGCCTAAAATATATTTCCCTATGACGTACAACCGTCCTTTTTTTCTAATCTTTAGCAGAATTAGTAACATATATTCTATTTTACGTTCTTTGTTAAATTTTTATATACCTTTTCTTATATTGATAGCGAGTAATTAAAACTAGAAAGGTTGGATTATATGAAAATACTAACAATACTCGAAGTAGCTGAACTGCTCAAATTATCAAAATGTAAAGTCTATGCACTTGCTAAGAGCGGAGAAATTCCAATAGTTAAAATCGGAGGTTCAATTAGAGTTGTTCAAGAAGAACTAGAAAACCATTTAAAAGGCGGTGAGGTTAAATGATTATAAAAAATCTATCTCATACCTTGACACTTGAACAGGTAGCTAGGGCACTTGGAAAGTTTAACATTGTATTCACGGTTGAAGGGGTTAAGACAAAGATACAACTACACCAACTAACCGCCATTTCCAAACCATATGAGGACAGAAGATATTCAGGATATCCTTACCTAGTTCTAATTAATTCTTTAGTGGATTACCTGAGAGATAAAGGCTATTCAGATAACGACATAAATGACGCTTTACCTGATGGCGTTGAAATCTAATCCCCCACCTGAGAGGCCACTGAAAATCTGACGATTTTAAAGATTATTCATGTGAGTTTAAAAAGAGCCGACTTTTTTTCCTTTTTTAGGAATTAAAGTCGGCTCTTTCTTTGCATTAGCCACATATTTTCTCTAATTTTACCCTAGTAGCTTTAGAATTCTTTTAATGTTTACCGTAAATATAGCCATGGCGCCTTGCAACTCCATGCTAATTAGACCCGAGGATTTTGCCACATTATACCCGTGTCTGTGTTTTAATTCACTATTTTTCGCTTCAATTTTATAACGCTCTTTAGACTTTTCCTTAAAATATACACTTTTCTGGAATTGTGCTTGGGATGAATGTTGATCAGACTTAAGGGAAACAGAATATGTTTTACTTTTGGCTCCCTCTTTGTAGCACCCTTCTCTGAAAGGACATCTCTTGCATTTTTCAACATTAAAATAGTAGGTATCAACTTGGTTTTTGCCTACTCCTTTTTTACCTTGCCTAGCTTTCCGTACAGACATATGCCCTGCCTTGCAGACATACATGCCCGCATCCTTATTGAATTCAAATTCATCCTCTTTTTTTCGGGTACCCTGAGTTATGGAAGGATTTAATTTTGAGACCAGTTTAATTCCATTTTCCTTACTATATTGAATGTTGTCTTTCTCAGAATACGCAGTATCCCCAATAACCGTTTCAATTTCCATTCCTGCATCTATACTTTTCTCAACAAGTGTCTGTAGCTCTTTTCCATCATTTTTTTCTCCGGTTGTAATCGTTGCGGCTGTAATAATTCGCTCTTCACTCATCGCCAGATGAGTTTTATAGCCAAAGAATGATGAGTCAGCTGCTTTGTGTCCGACTTTGGCATCTAGATCATTCATGGACTGTAGCTGTTCGATATCATCTGCAACGGCTTCTTTCAGGAGATTAAGATGTTCCTTGACTTTTGGATACTCTAAAAGGCTTTCTTCCTTTTCAATCACTTCAATGAGCTCTTGGGAATAAGTAATCTCATCTTCAAGTAGATCATTGTTTGGCTTTACGGGGAATTTCTTCTTCATACTCTCGTTAATTTTATAAATTGCTTTTCTGAGGTTTTTGGAGCGCTCCATTAGTATTTCTTTTGGAGTCATTTGATTATATCTCGCCTTTGTATGGGTGGCATCTACAATAATGGACTTGCTTTTAATAATCTCTTTCTCAATGGCAATCTCCACTGTCTTATTGATAAGCATGTCTAATAAGTTCATGTCTTTTAACCTAAGCTTACGAAACTTTGTCAAAGAACTTGAATCAATAACGGCTTCCTCCGGAGCCATATCCAAAAAATATTTGAAGGACATATCATATTTTGAACGCTCGATAATATCAACATCTGAAACATCATGAATGGTTTTCAAAAACAAATATTTAAACATGCGAATAGGATCTATCGCATTCCGCCCATTATCTAGACAATATTTATCCTTTAATTCTTCGTAAATAAAAGAAAAGTCAATTAGATCCTTAATTCTTCGTAACATATTATCCTGAGGAACGACGATATCATATAGAGCCACATATGGACTAAACATCATTGTTTGTTGTTGTTGTATCATTGGAAACCACCCACTTATATTTATAATTTTAATTATAAAGTAAAAAAGGTAGAAAGGTTCACCTAAGTGAATCTTTCTACCTTTTACTTGGACTTTTTCAGTGGCCTCCCCACCTGACGGTGGTTTTTTTTACGCAACTACTATAACACATGAAACGATTACTAAAAAGACTACGACAATTTACAGGAGGTTTTTGAAATGAGTATTCCAATGATAAACACACTTACAGGTGAAATGGTTAATGTAGCGAGTTATATGACAGAAGAAGGAAAAAGGGCAAGTCAGGAAAGAAAAAGGAAAACCGCTTATAGGAATAAGAACAATATTCCGTTTGTTGCATGTTATCATGACCCTATAAGAGAGGTTACACAACATCTTTCATTAATAGAAAGTGGAGCGGTTATGAAACTACTCCACTATTTAAAGCAAAATGGCAAGGGTAAACTATCTAAAGCAGGTAAACCCTTATTACAAAAAGACCTACAAGTAATACTATGCAGGGGAGCAACACAGACAAAACTAATAGTAAAAAAGCTTGAATACCTTTCTATACTAATTCCAATAAAAGAAGGGCGTTCTAAAGTCTTTTATATTAATGAAGACTTCCACTGTATGGGGAAATTGTTAAGGAAACCTTTTACAAAGCTATTAAAGGGGCGGTTAAGTACGATTATAGATGTGCTGCCACTTAATCAGTTAGGTTTTCTTTATAAGATTTTGCCCTACTTCCACTTTGAAAAGTGCTTTCTTTGTCATAACCCCTATGAAACAGATTTTAGTATCATCAGGAAAATGAACAGAGGGGATTTAGCTAAAGCTATTAATCATGACCCTGATGAACTTACTAAAATTGTCAATAACCTGACAAAGAAAGGATTGATTATGACCACTGAAAGTTGTGGTAGTTTAATGTATTATGTACACCCTGACCTAATGTATAGAAAGGACAGTGACGGACAGGACGACTATACAAGCGGTTTAAGGGCAATGTTTGAGGAACATTTAAAAGATGAATAACTCTAAAATAGTGTTTTGTACGTACGAGGAAAACCGACTGTTTTAGGCATTCTATACAGGAAAAACCGACCCTATTAGACTAAGTAAAAATGCTTGTTAGACCTAGAGCCACAAGGGGTTCTAGGTTTTTCTGTTTTACACTGACTCTTTATTCTTAGATAAATTATAAAACAATGGGTTAAAATTTGTGAGTATCCCCTCCGCTTTGCTACGTGGATACACACCTATAATTAACAGGGTCGCTCCGGAACTATATTAGGGCACGAGCGTAGCGAGTGACCTGTGTACCTTGACCGTAGCGGAGCGGAGGGCAAGTACACCAATTTAAAAATGACCCTTATGCTTGTACTTCTATATTATTGTTCTTGTCCTTCCTAAGAAGTCCCATTAGTCCTGCTGGAACTAATAATAATGCAGGTAAAACACCGAATAAACTAATTGAGATTAAAATTCCTATTCCACTTACTAACAACATCCAACCACCAATTTTAGCTTTGAACTTAACTACTATAGAACCTACAATAGCTAAAATCGAGAACAGAAAAGCCATACTTCCTAAATTTGAAATCTCTTCTGACCATACCCCTACAAACAAAGCAAAAAATGACCCACCAAACCCAAAAATACCACCAAGCAAACCTAAAACAAACTCTGTAGTTCTTTTCACTTTTACCACCTCGTATGTTAATTTAAAAAGGCACTCCTTATAAAAAGAAGTGCCTAGATGATTATTTAAGATTAATAACCTCGTATTTTCCACCGCTCCAACCAAATCCACTTGAAACCTGTAGTTGTAAGTCAGTAGCGTCAGCAGGTACTTCAAAAGCTACCTTACCTGTCATGTCCATTTTAGGATTAATTTCTTGCATAAAGAAACCTAAATCGCCATTGTTAATGTACATATCCGCTTCTGTGTTTGAACTGAACTCCGTTCCGTCAGCGTCTACTAATCTAAACATCTCACTATCAATAAATCTCGCTTTCTTATCACTGTTCTTGATAGTAAGGTCAACGATTAAAAATTTACCGCTTGTAGTAAGACTGTCCATATACTCTCTTTTAATCTCTGTTAGTTCTTCTACACCGTTCACTGTATATGCTAGGCTTTCAACTGCAACTTCTTCACCCATACCAAACGCTTTCTTTTCTTCTTCCTTAGGTTCTTCCTTGTTTTCTTCTTTAGCAGTATCATTAGAACTTGTTTCAGTGTCAGCAGGTTCTGTACTTGCTTGTTCTGCTGTATCTTCACCGCCACCTGCAATAGCTATAACGATAATAACTGCGATTAACCAAACCCACCACTTTTTATAAAATGGTTTCTTTACCTTTTCAGCCATCATTAATCCCCCTAATTTTTGTAATATTAATGTAATAAAATCCTTGTCCATTATACCACTATTAGGAAAATATAACCACCATTTTTACCAATTACTTTCAAGATATGACACAACATCGGGACTATCAGACAACATACGAGGTTGAATACTTAACTCGACCTAATTCTAGTAACTTCTATCAATTACAAAAACTGAAAAAATTATCGCAACTAATCCCCAACATAGAACGATTGCTACGGTTGAAAGGGGAGATAATATGAATATTCAACGAGTTTTTACAGGGACACAGGATTTTAAATCATTAATCGTTCATCAATTAGAGAAAGAGATTGAAAAGATTGTATCTGCCGCTTACAATGATAGACAAGTAGATATAGTCGCCATCAATAATGGAGGGCGACAAAAATGAAAATAGCAGGATACATTCGAGTTTCAACTAACAGTGAGGGTCAAAAAGAGTCACCTGAAAATCAAAAGCACATGATTTTAGACTACATCACGGAAAATCAAGCTGACCTACAAGACTTCTATACAGATGTTCAAACAGGTACTACTGACAATCGTGAGGGGTTAAAAAGACTCATACAAGACGCTGAGAACAAGGAATTTGATGTAATTGTAGCGAAGGAACTAAGCAGATTAGGTCGTAACGTTGAATTATTGTATCAACTAAAGCGAGTTGCAGAAACAAAAGGAGTTCGCTTAATTACTTTAGATGGGAAAGTTGATACACAAGACTACTCAAAACAAGCAATGTTCGGACTTTATGCTTGGATTTATGAAAGTGAAAGTCAACGAATTAGTGACCGTATAAAGTCTGTTTATCGAATGAAATACAAGAGTGGAAAATTCATGGGGAGTATTGCCCCATATGGTTACATCCTTCATAAGAATAAGTTACTTCTTAGAGATGACTACACTGTAGATATTGTACGTGACATCTTTGACAAGTATTTAGAAGGTTGGGGGCATGACAAAATAGCAAGGTATCTCACAAATAGAGATATTCCGACACCTTCCAAACTAATAGAGAAAGCTAATGCAGGTCTATATTGGCAAGGTTCTACTGTTAAGAAAATATTAAAGAACCCCCACTATGTAGGAGACCTTGTACAGGGCAGGGAAACCACTATGAACGTGACTAATAAGACACGTAAAGTAAACGACCAAAGCGAATGGATAACCATTTCTGACGCTCACGAGCCTATCATTTCAAGAGATATGTTTGAACAAGTACAAAAGTTACTTGTTCAAAAAGCTAAAAGAGGTCGGGGCGGTACTAGAAAGAAAAAGCACCTTTTCACTAATATCGCTTACTGCTCTGAATGTGGTAACGGAATGTGGTATCGTGCCAACCGTAAAGGTTATATTTGTGGTACTTATGCCAAGCATGGTAATAAAGCATGTACTAACCATGCAGTTAAGGAACTAGAACTAACTGAAATAATCCTTGATGACCTCAAAAACATGTCTAATAGTTTAGACCATCCGAACCTAGAAAATAAGATTGAAAAAAAGGTCAAGGCTACCGCAAAAAAGAACGAGTCTAGACTAGAGTCTATTGAAAAACAAGTTCAGAAACAAGTGGAACTAAAGCGGAATGCCTTACAAAAGTTTATTAGCGAGGATATATCTAAACAGGATTATGATGACTTTGTAAGTATGGTACAGGAAAAGCTGCAACAACTAGAATTAGAAAAAATAGAGATAAAAAAGGAGATGGCAGAAAGTCAAGAAACAAGTAAAATCTCTGCCATCATAGAACAACTCAAAGGGTTTTTACAGTTCAACAAGTTAACATCCGAGATGTTACTACGTTTCGTTGATAAAATCGAAGTAACCGAAAACAAAGATGTTAAGATTTACTACAAGTTTGCACAGGTTGAGGGGTTATAATCCCCCTCAATCATTTTTTAAAACTAACTGTGAAATGCACTCCACATGCGTCGTATGCGGAAACATATCCACCGGCTGCACCTCAACCGTTTTATATCCACCTAACTCCAACACCTGCAAATCCCTCGCAAGCGTTCCAGGATTACACGAAACATAAACAACCTTCCCAGGCTTCATATCCAAGATTGTCTTTAATAATGCTTCGTCACAGCCCTTACGTGGAGGGTCGACAACAATTACATCTGCCTGATTACCTTGCTTGTACCACTCAGGAATGACAACCTCCGCTTCACCAACGGCAAACTCTGCATTAGCAATGCCATTCAGCTCTGCATTTCGCTTTGCATCTTCTATTGCTTCTGGAACTATTTCCACCCCAAAAACCTTCTTTGCTTTTTGGGCTAGAAACAACGAAATCGTCCCAATTCCACTGTAAGCATCAATAACTGATTCTTCACCTGTTAATTCTGCGTATTCTAAAGCTTTGTCATATAGCACCTTTGTTTGCTCTGGGTTTACTTGATAAAAAGAGCGTGCAGATATTGCGAACTTTACGTCACCAATTTTATCGTAAATATACTCTTCTCCCCAAAGTACATTTGTTTCATCGCCAAAGATGACATTTGTTTTTTTGTTATTAATATTTTGCACAACAGACTTCACTTGTGGTAGTTGATTTGTTATTTCAGTGATAACCTCACTTTTATGTGGAAAGTCAGCCGTTCTTGTCACAAATACAACCATGATCTCGCTCGTGACTAGCCCATAACGAACCATAATATGACGAAGCCAGCCTTTGTGCTTTTCTTCGTTATAAGCACGAATGCCATATTTTTCACAAATGGTTTTCACCGCTTGAACAACATCATCGTTCTCAGCTTGCTGAATAAGGCATCTTTCCATATCAATGATGTCATGGCTTCTTTTTTGATAGAAGCCAGCGACTAGACCACCCTCACGTTCACCTACTGGAACCTGAGCTTTGTTTCGGTAATTCCAAGGATTCTCCATGCCTAGAGTCGGATGTACGGTTACTTTGTTTAAATCTAGTTTGCCTATTCTAGCAAGGACCTGCTCCACTTGTTTTCGTTTAAAATCAAGCTGTCCTTCATAGCTAAGATGCTGAAGCTGGCAGCCCCCACATTGAGAATAGATTGGGCAAGGCGCATCAATTCGGTTTTTACTTTGTTCATGGAGCTCAATTAGTCGTCCGAACGCGAAGCCTTTGTTTACTTTGATAACTTTTATTTTTGCTCGTTCATCCGGCAGTGCATTTTCAACAAAGATCGGAAAGCCTTCTACCTTTGCGACACCCGCACCTTCATGCGTTAAGTCCTCAAAGACCACATCGTAATATTCATTTTTCATAACAGGTGCTTGAATTTTTGCCATGTTGTTCTTCCTTTTCGTACAAATTATTTCATTCATTTTACCATAACAATTTCAATAAAAAAAACTTGGCTATTATGTTCTGCCAAGTTCCTATTCTTCCATTTGTCTTACTTTTTCAGCTGACATGATAACATCAATATGCTGATACATGTTAACGAATTCACCCGGTAGCATGCCACCGTATTCACCATCTAAATTCAACTGCATTTTATCTTTGTTTACTACCTTCACTCGATTTGCCTTTGTGTAGATAATATGTTCATCGTTTATATGATCGCCTCTTAGCGCTAGGCTTGCAATTCGGATGAACTCCGCTAGATTAGCCTTTTTCAAAATAAGAAGGTCAAACATCCCATCATCTAATTTTGAATCAGGTGCAAGCTTCTCAAAGCCACCAACTGAGTTTGTTAGTGAAACAAGAAATAACATGATTTCACCTTGAAAAAGCTTACCATCATACTCAATTTCTACCTCAGCAGGACGTATGGATGGCAACATTTCCATTCCTTTTAAATAATAAGCTAGCTGTCCTACCATTGTTTTCAGCTTACTCGGCACCTCGTACGTCAGCTCAGTAAGACGACCTCCACCTGCAATATTAATAAAATAGTGGTCATTAACCTTTCCGATATCAATCTTCTTCGGTTCACCTTCTAAGATCACATCTACCGCTGCAATGACATTATTTAATGGAATACCAATAGCCCTTGCAAAGTCATTTGTTGTTCCTACTGGAATAACAGCAAGCTGTGGGCGCTCTTCCAATTCAGCGATCCCATTCACAACCTCGTTGATTGTCCCATCTCCACCTGCTGCGACTATTAAGTCAAAGCCTCGCTCAGATGCTGCCTTTGCCGCTTGTATCGCGTCTCCTTCACCTGTTGTTGCATGACAAGAGGTTTCATAGCCAGCTTGTTCAAATTTTTGTAGCACCTCTGGCAAATGTTTTTTAAACAGCTCTCTCCCTGAGGTAGGGTTATAAATAATTCTTGCTCTTTTCATTCACACATCATCCTATTTTCAAAGAAATGTATCGATATTTATATAATTTATATTCATTATGATTATGTTCTGTTATCATTGTCTCCCATTTCTATGCTAACGAAACATGATAACCCAACTACCATTATCACCATGTTTTATATAAAAAGTAAAGTTTTTCATGCTAAATCATTGTAAAATTGTTACAATATAAAGCAATTAAAGCCGGAAAGAAGGGAAATCTATGGATGGATTAAATGATCAATATATACGTCGAATTCAACTAAAAAGAGAGGAAGTTCCTTCATTTAGAAAGTATCCATTTAACCTTCCTAGTGTGAAATCTCTTGATGAGTTAGAGCTTCATCCTCATGTTACTTTTTTAGTTGGAGAAAATGGAATGGGCAAATCTACTCTATTAGAAGCTATTGCCCTTGCAATTGGGTTTAATGCTGAAGGTGGTTCGCTTAACTTTAACTTTTCAACTTATGATTCTCACTCTGAACTAGATCACTACCTTAAACTAATTAAAGGGACTGTCAAACCTAAAGATAGCTTCTTCCTTCGTGCTGAAAGTTTTTATAACGTGGCTTCAAGTATAGAAGAAATGGATAGAGAAGGTGATGCTCCTCATGTTATTGATTCTTTTGGTGGTGTTTCGCTTCACGAGCAATCACATGGCGAATCTTTTTTTGCTACCTTTATGAATCGATTTCGCGGACAAGGCATTTATTTATTAGATGAACCAGAAGCGGCCCTTTCCCCATTGCGTCAGCTATCAATGATCACAAGAATTGATGAGCTCGTCAAAGATCAATCTCAATTTATTATTGCTACCCATTCACCGTTGATTATGGCCTACCCTTCAGCAAAGATTCTTGAATTAACCGAAGATGGAATCCATGAGACCACACTTGAAAACACAAATCATTATTCAATAATGAAGCAATTTTTTACAAATAAAGAAAGACTTCTTCACCACTTATTTCATGATGATCCCCATTAAAAGAGAGATCTACTTTGTTGCAGATCTCTCTTTTTTCTTATCTTTTTTGAATTTCTTCCATCAACAGCTTGTTTACCATTGGTGGGTTAGCTTGACCTTTAGTTGCTTTCATAATTTGACCAACTAAGAAACCAATCGCTTTTTGTTTACCGTTTTTGAAGTCATCAACAGATTGTGGATTTGCATCGATTGCTTCGTTTACAAATTTACGTAGAGTTTCATCATCAGAAATTTGTACTAAGCCTTTATCTTTTACAATCTGTTCCGGATCTCCACCGTTTTCAATTAGCTCCTTGAAAACCTGCTTCGCAATTTTTGAAGAAATTGTCCCATTTTCAATGAGTTTAATCATACCAGCTAAACCTTCTGGTGTAAGAGCTACATCGTTTAGTTCTTTTCCTTCAGCGTTCAGATAGGCAGAAACTTCACCCATAACCCAGTTTGAAGCTTGTTTTGCTTCAGCACCAACGGCCAATGTTGCTTCAAAGAAATCGGACATTTCTTTTGTCATCGTTAATACTTGCGCATCATATTCAGGTAACCCCAGCTCATCGATATAACGTTTACGACGTGCGTCTGGAAGCTCAGGAATGGAAACACGAATTCTTTCCTTCCACTCATCATCGATGTAAAGCTCAACAAGATCTGGTTCTGGGAAGTAACGGTAATCATCAGAACCTTCTTTTACACGCATTAAGATTGTTTTCTTTGTTGCTTCATCATAACGGCGTGTTTCCTGTTCAATCACACCACCTGAACGAAGAACCTTTTCTTGACGCTTTTCTTCATATTCTAATCCTTTTTGAACAAACGCAAAGGAGTTTAGGTTTTTAAGCTCCGTTTTTGTTCCGAATTCTTCCTGACCAACAGGACGAAGAGAAATGTTTGCATCACAACGAAGTGAGCCTTCCTCCATTTTACAATCAGAAACCTCCGTATACTGGATGATTGCTTTTAGCTTTTCTAAATAAGCATATGCTTCCTCTGGTGTACGGATATCTGGCTCAGATACGATCTCAATAAGTGGTGTTCCTTGACGGTTTAAGTCAACTAAAGAATAGCCATCATTTGAGTGAATCAATTTACCAGCATCTTCTTCCATATGAATACGAGTAATCCCGATACGTTTCGTTTCACCATTTACTTCAATATCAATCCAGCCGTTTTCACCGATCGGTTTATCAAATTGAGAGATTTGATAAGCTTTTGGGTTATCTGGATAAAAGTAATTTTTACGATCAAATTTTGTTTCAGTCGCAACCTCACAGTTTAATGCCATACAAGCCTTCATTGCGAAATCAACTACTTTTTTATTTAAAACAGGTAAAACACCAGGATACCCTAGCTCGACAACTGTTGTATTTGTATTTGGTTCTGCACCAAAGTGGTTAGGCGCACTTGAAAAGATTTTTGAATCTGTTTTTAACTCAACGTGAACTTCAAGTCCTATGACCGTTTCATATTCCATTATTTTCTCACCCCTTACAATTCAGGTTTTGCTTTATGATGATCTGTTGCTTGCTCGAACGCATGTGCAACGCGGTAAACTGTGCTTTCATCAAAATGCTTTCCGATAATTTGTAATCCTAGTGGTAATCCATTTGATAAGCCACATGGAACAGAGATTCCTGGCACACCTGCTAAGTTAACAGGAATAGTTAAAATATCGTTTGCATACATTGTCATCGGTTCTTTAACGTTTTCACCAATTTTAAACGCAGGTGTTGGAGTAGTAGGTCCAATAATTACATCATATTTTTCAAACACATCTTCAAAGTCTTTTTTAATTAATGTACGAACTTTTTGTGCCTTTTTATAATAAGCATCATAGTATCCAGAGCTTAATGCATATGTTCCAAGCATAATACGACGTTTTACTTCATTACCGAAGCCTTCTGCACGGCTTTGCTTGTATAATTCAATTAAGTTCTCTGCGTTATCTGAACGATGGCCATAACGAACACCATCAAAACGAGCTAAGTTGGCAGATGCTTCTGATGAAGATAATAAATAATAAGTTGCCAGTGCATATTTAGAATGTGGTAACGATACCTCTTCCCATGTTGCACCAAGTCCTTCTAATACTTTAAGAGCATCAAGTACAGATTGCTTTACTTCTTCGGTTACACCTTCGCCTAGGTATTCTTTCGGCACAGCGATTTTTAAGCCTTTTACATCACCTGTTAGAGAAGACAGAAAATCTGGTACTTCTACATTTGCTGATGTTGAGTCCATTTCATCAACTCCAGAAATGGCTTGTAAAAGAAATGCGTTGTCTTCAACAGAACGTGTTACAGGTCCAATTTGATCTAGTGATGACGCAAATGCTACCAAACCAAAACGAGACACACGTCCATATGTAGGTTTTAAGCCAACAACTCCACAAAATGCTGCAGGTTGACGAATGGAACCACCTGTATCAGATCCTAATGAGAACGGAACCTCTCCTGCTGCAACCGCCGCCGCAGAACCACCACTTGATCCCCCTGGAACAGTTTCAAGATTCCATGGATTACGTGTTGGCTTTATGCTAGAGTTTTCTGTTGAAGAGCCCATTGCAAACTCGTCCATATTTAATTTTCCAATTGTAACAGCCTCAGCATTTTGAAGATGCTTTACGACTGTTGCATCATAAATAGGATCAAAGTTTTCTAAGATTTTACTTGCACATGTTGTGCGTAGACCTTTCGTAACGATATTATCTTTTACACCGATCGGCATACCAAATAATAACCCGAATTCATTTCGGCTATCTAATGCTTCATCTAATTCTTTCGCATATGTACGTGCTTGATCTTCATTTAACGCAAGAAACGCACCAACTTTATCGTCAACTTCTTGAATTCGTTTATAAGATTCGTCAACTAAATCAGAAACAGTGATTTCTTTTTTATGTAAAAGTTCTTTTAATTCTGATATTTTGTGATCAAAAAGTGCCATGCTTGTCCCTCCCTTATTCTAAGATAGATGGTACACGAATATATCCATCTTCATGATCTGGCGCATTTTTAACAACTTCTTCATTGTCTAAACCTTTTTTCGGAACATCTTCTCTCATCACATTTTTCATGTCTAACACATGAGATGTTGGTTTCACATTTTCTGTATCTACTTCGTTTAACTGCTCAGCAAACGTAATAATGGCATCTAATTGCTTGGCAAAAAGCTCTGCATCATCTTCAGTAATGGCTAAACGAGCTAAATTTGCAACGTGCTTTACTTGATCTGTCGAAATTCTAGACATCTTTCCTCTCACCTCCACAAAATCGTACAATCACAATACTCTGATGATACCAAATGAACATATATTTAATCAACAATTGTAGAGAAAAGCAACCACAGTTGGGGCAAAGTTGTCTCCTCGTATTTTTATTTACCAATTTTCACGATTTATTTGCTGTTTCTTTAAATGTTTTATTTGACGTCTCTTAAGAGTTTATTTGCTGTTTTAGTACTTTTATTAGCCAAATTCCTAAATATAATAGTTTTTCGACAAAATCGCCACGTCACAAACAAACCGCTAGCACCATGCTAGCGGCTCCTCAATTATTCAATCTCAATCTTCTTCGGCTTCTTTTTATCTAGCTGAATCTTCAGCAAGCCATGTTTATAACTAGCCTTCATATTTCGTCTCAATACATAATGAGGCAATGATACACTTTGAACTCCACCGACGTTCCTGTCTTGATGGCTTTGTTCTTTTACTTCAATTACCACATCGTCACCCCGAATTTCTACATTAATATCTTCTTTCGGCACACCAGGTAATTCAGCAAGAATATTGAAGTGTTCAGATGTTTCCTTAACATCAACTGAAAAACCTGCTGTTGATGCTGTTTTACGAAACGCATCATCAATGGAATCTAAAAGTGTACGCTTTGGACGACTTTGAAAAAACTCATTGATCATCCTCATCGGATCATTATTCCTCATGGCACACCCCTCCTCAAATTATCATTACTATATCTTATGAAGCATTGAGGAATTTGCCCCTATTAAACAATAACAAAAAGTAGGAGCCTGACTGAGGCCCCTACTTTTTCATGAAATTTATGCTTTTGCTTGTTCGAACTCTTCTTCAATTTCTTTAGAAGGAGCTCCTGTCGCTAAGCTGACAACTAGGACAGCAATCCATGCTAAGATGAAACCTGGTACGATTTCATAAAGGCTAAATGAAATAGCCCCTGAAGTCGTTAATTGTTTCCATACTACAACTGTAACTGCTCCTACGATCATTCCAGCCAATGCTCCCCAACGATTCATTCGTTTCCAGAAAAGGGAGAGAATGATTACAGGACCAAATGCAGCGCCAAATCCTGCCCAAGCATAACTTACTAAATCTAATACAGAGCTGTCTGGATTTGAAGCTAGTAAAATAGCAATCAATGCAATAGCCGCAACTGAGATACGACCAACCCATACTAGTTCTTTTTCAGAAGCTTCTTTTCTTAAAATAGATTTATAGAAATCCTCTGCTACAGCACTTGATGATACTAATAGCTGTGAATCAATTGTACTCATAATAGCAGCTAAGATCGCAGCTAATAGAATACCAGATACCCAAGGATCAAATAGAACTTGTGTGAACATAATGAATACTTGCTCTCCATCCGCAATTGGAGCATCCGCAAAGTAAGCGATACCAGCGAATCCTGTGAAGATCGCTCCGAATAAAGCAAATACCATCCAAATTGTACCGATCATACGTGCTTTTGGTACATCTTTTTTAGAACGTAATGCCATAAAACGAGTTAAAATATGAGGCTGACCAAAGTATCCTAATCCCCATGCAAGTAAAGAAATAATCGCTAATGCTGACATACCCGAAAATGCATCAAGATAAATTGGATCAATTTCACCAACTGAGCTTACTGTTTCACCCCAGCCACCAAGCTTGTTAACCGCAACAATCGGTACAACAATTAATGCTAAGAACATTAAAATTCCTTGAATAAAATCAGTCCAACTTACCGCTAAGAAACCTCCAAGGAATGTGTAGGAAATGATAACAATTGCACCAATCCAAAGTGATTGTGTATAAGATAGGCCGAATGAAGCTTCAAACAACTTCGCTCCCCCAACCATACCTGAAGAAGTATAGAACGTAAAGAATAACAAAATAACTAATGCCGAGATAACACGTAATAGCTTAGAGCCATCTTTAAAACGATTTTCAAAGAAATCTGGAATTGTAATCGAGTCGTTAGCAACTTCTGTATACGTACGAAGACGTTTTGCAACGAATTGCCAGTTTAAATACGCACCAATTGCTAAACCTACTGCAATCCAAATTTGATTCATACCACCAGATGCATAAACCGCACCAGGTAAACCTAACAGTAACCAACTACTCATATCCGATGCACCGGCACTAAGTGCTGCAACACCAGGTCCAAGTCGTCTACCACCTAAAACATAATCTGAAAGATTACTAGTCATTCTGTATGCAGCGATCCCGATTCCTAACATACCTACTAAATAAATGATAAATGTTACTAAAACACCTGTTTCCACTAATTCCTCACTCCCTTTCTGTAAAGTTTGTAATGATTGATAGTGCCACTAATGCTAACATTGGGACAAATAACCAAAACCACGTTGCTCCAGATAATGCATGTTCCATGAATGCTTCACCTCCTAAATGAGCTATCACCAAATCCTTATGCAGGCTTATGCAATTTCATGATGAATGAATAAAAAGAGTTTAATAGGACAACTACAGGCAAAACTCGTATAATATGTTAACATAGTTTGACAAACCGAACAAATTTTCCGATTGGGACAAAAATGGGAAATGAATAAATATTCATAAAAGCGCATTAAATAGGCAGAATATCCTACTATAGATTATATCTATTCATAAAAATTTATAAAATTAAGTTCGCAAAAGTCGAGGTTTTGCACATGATTTTTGATGAGAATTGTCTATCTCGTTCCTAATTTATTTAGATTTATAGGTGGATTTTTTTCACTTTTTCCTTTTTTATTGAATGGGGTTTTTTTGAATTTCTGGAGGAAACTCTCCATTCATGATAAAATTGGACAAGGATAATTTCCGTCAGGAGTGATATCGTTGAAAAAATTTTTAATTGGCTTTGGTGGGTTATTAATCCTGCTTGGAGCAGGCGGTATAATAAATCATGTATCCATGGCATTTAAAGCTGTAGAGGAAGAAAGAGAGATGTACGGCGGCTCTGTTCAATTTATGCTGTTACAATTGATTGGATCTCTTGGACCATATTTAACTTGTTTAGTAGGCGGTGGATTAATTATTGCCCTCGCTGCGTTTATTATGGAGTACCAAAAGCGTAGTGAGCTTACCTCCGAACTTATTAAAGCTCTTTCAACACAAAGACAAGCCCCTATTGAAGAAACCAGATCGAACAACAAGCAAATAAAGCCACAGTTGAATGAGGAAATAAATGAGGCTGTTGAATATGAACCCTATACTCAACAGGAGAACGGTGAAGAACGCCTTTATTGGAATGGGTAAAAATATAGACAATTAAAAGGGGCGTCCAGAGAAATGGACAGCCCCTTTGTCTTTTATAGCATTTCGGATGTTGTTTTTGCTTGCATATGAAGAAGTAAATAATCTGGTCCACCTGCTTTAGAATCTGTTCCAGACATATTAAATCCACCAAACGGTTGATAACCAACAATAGCACCTGTACAACCACGGTTAAAATAAAGGTTTCCAACATGGAAATCTTCTCTTGCCTTTTCAATATGCTCCCGATTATTTGTTAACACTGCACCTGTTAAACCATAGTCAGTATTGTTAGCAATTTCAAGAGCATGGTCAAAATCCTTAGCCTTACAGAATGCAACAACAGGGCCAAAGATTTCTTCCTTCATAAGGCGTGCATTTTCATCTACGTCGGCAAACACGGTCGGCTCAATGAAGTAGCCTTTTGAATCATCCCCTTTTCCTCCTGCTACTAGACGCCCTTCTTCTTTTCCAATCTCAATATAACTCATAATCTTATCGTAGGCTGCTTGATCAATAACAGGTCCCATATTTACAGAACGATCTTTTGTTTCTCCGACTGAAAGATTTTTAGTAAGTTCAATTACTCTGTCTAACACGGGTTGGTATACATCTTCGAGAATGACAGCACGAGAACAAGCAGAACATTTTTGTCCAGAGAAGCCAAAGGCAGATGCCACAATGGATTGTGCAGCCAATTCTAAATCAGCTGACTGGTCTACAACGATCGTATCTTTACCACCCATTTCTGCAATCACACGCTTGAGCCATTTTTGCCCTTCATGTACTTTGGCCGCTCGTTCATAAATTCTCACACCTACATCTCTAGAGCCTGTAAAGCTAATAAATCTAGTACGAGGGTGATCAACTAAATAGTCACCAACTTCCGAACCACTTCCAGGTACATAATTAACAACACCAGCAGGTAAGCCAGCTTCCTCTAAAACCTCAATAAACTTTGCCGCAACAACAGGAGTTGCACTTGCAGGCTTCAACAATACCGTGTTACCAGACACAAGAGCTGCGGCTGTCATTCCTGCCATAATAGCAAAGGCAAAATTCCATGGAGAAATCACAATACCAACACCAAGTGGTATGTAATTAAATCGGTTGTATTCAATTGGGCGACTTTCTACAGAAATACCATCTTTTAAATCTAGCATTTGCCGTCCGTAATATTCCATGAAATCAATGGCTTCCGCTGTATCAGCATCAGCTTCATTCCAAGGTTTCCCTACTTCTTTTATTAATAATGCGGAAAACTCATGCTTACGTCTGCGAACAATAGCTGCTGCACGGAATAAAATGTCCGCTCTCATTTCAGGCTTTGTTTTACGCCATGTGTTAAATGTTTGATCAGCAATTTGCATCGCTTGCTCCGCATGTTCTTTCGTTGCCTTTGAGACGGTACCTACCACTTCCTGCTTATTTGCCGGATTTACTGAAACAATTTTATCTTTTGTTGAATAGCGCTTTCCACCAATCACTAAATCATAATCATTATTTAAATAAGATTTAACAACATGAAAGCCGTCCTCTAGTGCCTGTTTATTTTCTTCTACAGAAAAATCAGTAAACGGTTCGTGCTTGTAAGGTACTACCATATTCCTTCGCCTCCTAAGAGAAAATAACCTGAAAGTTATCGGACCAAAAAAGAATAGTTAAAAACATTTCCATGCCTTTAACCATTCATGCTTCATTCGTATGCAGCCATATATATAGAAATGATAAATACATCAAATCTATTTTCAAGCATAAAAAAACAAGCTAAGAGCACATCTTAGCTTGTTTTTTTATTTATATATATGAACTGTTGGAGTTTCTTGATTTGGTTCTTTTAGAACAAGAGCTTCTTGATCAGAGTTGGACATGATATTCACTTCAAGCGAAATGTAATCTGGGAAGTAATCCATTACCTTTCCTGTAACAAATTGGGTAAAAGCAACAACCTCAGCTTTTCCATAGAATTGCATTGGAATTTCAATATCCAAGTAGTTTAATTCACCATTTTTATAAAATGCTTTTCCGATCACCCCGGTGTAATTAGGGAAAAACTCTTCAATATCCTGCTTAAATCGGTTAAACATTTGTGCATCATCACGATAAACGCTTGTTGCTTCTGTTGATGGGAAAAAGTAATATTCTTCATCAATTTCTTCCCATTTACTTAAAGAATTGCTACCTTGTTTTACTACGTTTTTAGCAATAAAGTTACCGGGTACAATCGAGGATTTTTCTTCTTGCTCATATAAAGCAATTACAATTGGAACATTTTCTAATCCTTTTGTTTTTCTTACTCGATTAATAACTTCCTGTGCTATTTCGTTCCCTTTAGATAGTATTTCTTCTCTACTAATTTTATGCTCTCTAGCATATCCATCTTCTTGTTTAAAATAGTAAACAGAATTCATTGCTAACCCGATCACAACGCCGCCCAATTCCACTGTATCGTCTTTACGAATTAAGTAGTTATGCTCAAGCATGTGAGCTAAGTAAATTGGATTTTCTTTATTTTTTTGTTCCAGGTTGTCAGTACCCTCAGGAAGTGCTGGATTTAGGCCAAGCTCTATATATTCCTTATCATCTTCTTTGGCTTCGGCCTGGGTCTCTTCTAATTTTTTTCCTGTTAACTTTCTTTTTAACCAGCTGTTAATTACATCACCTTTTAAGTACTGTCCCTCTTGATATAAGTACTCCTTTTCAGTTGGGAATGTATCTTGCGCCACTCTCATTAATCCTGTTTCAAATTCATCAATATCCAGGCGTGTGTTTAACTGCTGTGAAACAAGTCCTCTCGCTTCCCCTGGTTTGAAAGGTAAGATCATTCTGTAGTAACTATCTGAAATATTATATTTAGGGATGATCGCTGTTTCCTTTGATTCATCCTCCGTTTCCTGCACGATTTCCTCTTGCTCTCCAAAATTAGGTGCACAGGCAGTTAATAGAAACACGCTTGTTAACACCATGAATAGTTTCTTTTTCAATTTAAGTCCACACCTCTTATTTTATACATTTCGCTAGGACTGTTTGTTATGATGACTGACCCTCGTTATCTAATTCTTCTACTAGTCTGTTTTCATCCCATACTTCAATCTTTAAGTCTTCCGCTTTCTTAAGCTTGCTTCCTGCTGCCTCACCTGCAATAACAAGATCTGTGCTTTTACTAACACTTCCTGTGACTTTCCCACCTAAGGCTTCAATTCTTTCTTTTGCTTCATTCCTTGATAATTGCTCTAGCTTTCCTGTTAGAACAATTGTTTTTCCAGCAAAATAAGAGTCACTATCCTCAGGCTTAACTAGCTTCGTCCCTTTATAGGCTGTATTAACACCTAGTGACTGAAGCTCACTAATAAGATGCTCCACATCAGGATTTTGGAAGTAAGTTGTAATAGCATCCGCCATTTTTTCACCAATTTCATTTATGGCAATTAGCTCTTCCAAAGTTGTTTGTTGAAGATTTTCAATCGTCTCATATTGTTGTGCTAAAGTTTTCGCTGCTTTCGCTCCAACATGGCGAATCCCCAACCCAAAAAGCAGTCGCTCAAGGGAATTTCCCTTTGATTGTTCAATCGCATTTAATAGGTTATCTGTTGATTTTTCACCCATTCTTTCAAGTTGAAGCAATTGTTCTCTTGTTAGTCGGTATAAATCAGCAACATCTTTAATTAATCCCTCTTGAAACAATTGAGCAACAACACGTTCTCCAAGGCCATCAATATTCATCGCATTTCTTGAAACAAAGTGAATTAACCCCTCTTGGATTTGAGCTGGACATTGAGGGTTTATGCAACGTAGTGCAACTTCTCCTTCGATTCGAACAAGCTCACTCTCACAGGCAGGGCAATTCGTCGGCATAGTAAAAGTCTGTTCTTCTCCGGTACGTTGTTCTACTAACACATTAACAACCTCAGGAATAATGTCACCAGCTTTTTTCACAACAACTGTATCACCAATTTTAATATCTTTTTCCCTAATCAAATCCTCGTTATGAAGAGAAGCACGTTGAACAGTTGTCCCCGCTACTCGAACTGGCTCTAAAATAGCCGTTGGTGTGATCACACCTGTTCTTCCTACACTTAATTCAATATTTAACAGCTTCGTTGTTACTTCTTCTGCAGGAAACTTATAGGCAACAGCCCACCGAGGACTTTTTGCTGTAAATCCTAATTCATCTTGTTGAGCGAGAGAATCCACCTTTATTACGATTCCATCAATATCATAGGGTAGAGAGGCTCTTTTTTCTTGAAGGTTTTCAATTAGAGAGATGACTTCGTCAATGCTATCACATTTTCTTCGCTCTTTATTTGTTTTAAAACCTTCTTTTTCTAAAAAGTCTAACGCTTCGCTATGTCTATCAATACCTGTTCCACCTAAATCCGCAATGCTGTAAACAAAAATGTCCAAATTTCTTTTTGCAGCAATTTTAGGGTCGAGCTGCCTTATAGACCCAGCAGCTGCATTCCTTGGATTGGCAAACGGCTCTTCTTCAAGCTGTAAACGGAGCTCATTTAATTTCTCAAAGGAGGACTTAGGCATAAATACTTCTCCTCGAGCCTCAAGAGAAACATTTGTTTTAAGTTTTAGTGGAATAGAACGAACCGTTTTTAAGTTTTCCGTTATATCCTCACCAGTTGTCCCATCTCCACGCGTTGCTCCTTGAACGAACAACCCATTTTCGTAGCGTAGAGAAACAGCCAAGCCATCAATTTTTAATTCAACAACATATTGAACATCATCACCAACTGCTTGTCTTACTCGTCGGTCAAAATCACGTAAGTCTTGGTCATTGAAGGCATTTCCAAGGCTAAGCATTGGTGTTCTGTGCACAACCTTTTGAAAAGAGTCAAGAACACCACCGCCTACCCTTTGTGTAGGTGAATCTGGTGTTTTCAGTTCTGGATAATCTGCCTCAAGCTTTGAAAGTTCCTGGATAAGCCGATCATATTCTGCATCCGAAACGCTTGGTTGATCAAGTATATAATATTCATAATTATACGTGTTTAATAACTCATGAAGAGCATGAGCCCTCTCTTGTGCTGATTGTTTATCCATTAAGATATCCAATCCTTTCTACCGAAAATTGGTTTGTAAATTACTACGTCTATTTTTAAACCCGATTAATAGGTGCAAATGCAGCTAATAGTCGTTTTATTCCGACTGGGCTTGGAAAAGCGATATCTAATTCCTTTCCTTCTCCGGAGCCTTTTACACTCACGACTGTACCAATTCCCCATTTTTTATGTTCAGCTTTATCACCAACAGCCCAAGAAAAAGCTTCTCCCCCTGTTGATGAAGGTGTGACTACAGGTCTAGATACAGGTGGACGCTTTTCTTGACGTTCTTGACGACGTGCTGCGTTGAAGGATGAAACAGATTTCTTTGCTTGTTCGTTCAGATTTTCAATTAATTCACTTGGAATTTCTCTAATAAAGCGAGATTCTGGATTCATATTCGTCTTACCAAATAACGTACGCATTTGAGCATTCGAAAGGAAAAGTTCCTGCTCTGCTCTCGTAATTCCTACATAGGCAAGACGGCGCTCCTCCTCCATCTCATCTTCTTCCATTAAGGAACGACTATGAGGGAAGACACCTTCTTCAAGTCCGATTAAAAAGACAACAGGGAATTCAAGACCTTTTGCAGAGTGAAGCGTCATTAATACAAGTGCATCACTTTGCTCCTGCTCTTCTTCATCTAGTTTATCAATGTCTGAAACAAGTGCTAAATCAGTTAAAAAGGCAACAAGACTCTTATCATCATTTTGTTTTTCAAAGGTTTGAGTAACAGATAAGAACTCATCGATATTTTCTAAGCGACTTTGTGCCTCTAACGTTTTTTCCTGTTTAAGCATTTCTCTATATCCGCTCTTCTCAATAATTTCTTCAGCAAGCTCTGTTACCGACAGATAATCCTGCATATTCCCTAGATTTCGTATCAATTCACGGAAATCTGTAAGAGCATTGATTACTCTTGCGCTCACACCAATTTGCTCAATTTCCTCTAAAGCCCGAAAGATTGATAAGTCATTGTCTATTGCATAATTTGCGATTTTATCAAAGGAAGTTGAACCAACACCACGTTTTGGCACATTTATAACACGAGCTAAGCTAATATCATCATCTGGATTAGCAATTAATCGAAGGTAAGCAAGTAAATCTTTAATCTCTTTACGATCGTAGAACTTAATACCTCCAACAATTGTATAATTCAAGTTCGACTTCAGCAAAACTTCCTCAATAATACGAGATTGAGCATTTGTACGATATAAAATCGCAATGTCAGAAAGCTTTCTTTGACCTGAATCAACTAACTGCTTAATCTTTCCGGCAACAAACTGCCCTTCGGCTGATTCACTGTCAGCACGATAATAGGTGATTTTGGAGCCCGGCTGATTCTCTGTCCATAGATTTTTAGCTTTACGGTTAGAATTTTGTTTAATCACTTCATTCGCCGCTTGTAAAATTAACTGTGTAGAACGATAGTTTTGTTCCAGTAAAATCACATTTGCTTGAGGATAATCTTTTTCAAATGAAAGAATGTTAGCAATGTCAGCACCACGCCAGCGATAAATCGATTGATCCGAGTCACCAACAACACATAAATTTTGAAAACGAGCAGCTAATAGTTTTACAAGCATATATTGGGCTCTATTCGTATCTTGATACTCATCAACATGTATATATTGAAATTTTCGTTGATAAGATTCAAGCACTTCTGGTACACGTTGAAATAATTGAATGGTTGTCATAATGAGGTCATCAAAATCTAGCGACTGATTTTTACGAAGCTTCTTTTGATAATCCTTATAAATATCGCTAACAATTTGTTCATAATGACTACCCGCTTGTTTCTCAAATTCTTCTGGTGTAATCAGTTCATTTTTGGCACTACTAATGGACCCTAGTAAGCTTCTAGGATCATGTTTTTTCGGATCAAGGTTTTTCTCTTTTAAAATGGTTTTAATAACTGATAATTGATCTGTCGTATCAAGAATAGAAAAGTTACGATTAATTCCCATTCTGTCACTATCACGACGTAAAATTCTTACACACATTGAGTGAAAAGTAGAAATCCAAATTTCATCTCCGCCAGAACCGAGGATCCCTTGAATTCTCTCTCTCATCTCTCTTGCTGCTTTGTTTGTAAACGTAATCGCTAGTATATTCCACGGAGCTATTTGCTTTTCTGTCATTAAATAAGCAATTCGATGAGTTAATACTCTTGTTTTTCCACTTCCAGCTCCAGCCATAATCAATAAAGGACCATCTGTTGTTTTTACCGCTTGTTGTTGCCTATCATTCAAACCTTCAAGTAACTGATTTGATAAAAATTGCAACCAGTCCACCACCCTTTTCTAAAACATATGTTCTATTTTATCGTCATCTCTATCATCATTCAATAATGCTGACGGAGAAATTTATTTTGCTTCTTTCACTGCATCAACCGTTTTTAGTGCTGACTTTAAGTCATCATAGATCACATTCCCTACGACTACTACATCAGCATATTTAGCAAAGTTTTTAGCTTCTTCTGGTGAGGTAATTCCTCCACCATAAAATAGTTTTGTATTGGTAAGTACCTTTTTCGTTGCTTCAACAACAGCAAGGTCCCCTAACATCCCACTGTATTCCAGGTAAAAGATTGGAAGATGAAACAGATTTTCCGCTACACGGGCATAAGCTTTTACATCTTCAATCGAAAGCTCGGTATTAGCATCTGTTAAAGCTGCAGCCTTACAGTCTTGATTTAGGATGCAATATCCTTCTACAATAATTTCATCCCAGTTCATGACATCTCCATATTCCTTCACAGCTTCTTGATGAAGGTCCATCATCCATTTCGTTTTACGACTATTTAAGACTGTTGGAATAAAATATAGATCAAAACCAGGAATAATAGATTCGGTTGTGGAAACCTCCAACACACAAGGAATAAGATAACGGCGAACCCGGGACATTAGGTTTAACACATTATCTTCTGTTATATTATCACTTCCACCAACTAAAATCGCATCTGTTCCAGACTCACATATTTTTTCTAAATCTTCATCACTTATATCTTTATCAGGATCGAGTTTAAAAACATGTTTCCACTCGGTAATATCATACATTACTGGACTCCTCCATTCAAAAACATCCATTTCCCTATTATAGCAAATTACATGATGGCAAAAAACTTAAAAGGGGAGGAAGATACTTGAAGATAAGAAAAGCGCAAGCGCCTTGGTCAGCCCCGACAAGCATAAGACGATTTGGAATAGAAGGCGCTCTTTGCCTTATATTCCAAATTGGCTTATGACCTCGAGGGGCTAGGCATCTGACTTTTTTGCCAAAAAGTCAGACTGCTGGAGCTAGACACTAAAACTACGTACAAAATTTTATACTTTCTTACCTTTTTAGAAAACTAAAGCTTTCGCTAAGTCCTAATAGCGAAAGCCTCAGTCTTTTTTATTTAATAGTAAAAAATAAAAAGCACCGTTATAATCGGTGCTTTTCATTTTATTCTTCTTCTATTTCTTTCTCACCATGAACACGTTCTAGAGCCATTGTATAAGCGTCATTTCCATAATTCAAGCAACGTTTAACACGAGAAATCGTTGCTGTACTCGCTCCAGTCTCTGTCTCAATTTTATGATACGTATATCCATCACGTAGCATTCTAGCAACTTCAAGTCGCTGTGCAAGTGATTGGATTTCGTTTACTGTACATAAATCATCGAAAAAGCGATAACATTCTTCTAAATCTTTTAATGACAAAATAGATTGAAAAAGTTGATCTAATTCTTTTCCACGAAGCTTTTCTATTTGCATAATCTATTCATTCTCCTTTTACTATTACGATTGAATTAGAAATTGATCTAATGAAGGAACAACATTCACCCATGTTCTACCCGGCACTAGTTTTACGATCTTTCCGTCTTTCACTGGCACAATCCGGCCATCATGATTCTCCCATTCTACCTCTTGCATCATACCCTTTTGCAGTAGTAGAGCATTTCCTCCTGATGTTATATCAATTGCACGCCTGCCTTCTTTATCAATCACTTTATGGTCCATTTGAACAACAAAGATATTTGAAAGCTCTACAGAATCTCCACTTTCTAAGTCAACCGTTTCTTCATTTCCACTATATCTTTTATAGGTTTGTTCAGTTTGATTATACTCGTATGTGCTTTGCCATGTTTCAGATTTGTCATATTTTATAACAAATTTGTTTACCTGCTCTCCCTTTATCTCCTTCATTTCTTCCTCAGTAAGAAAATTGAATGGGATCACATCTTCCGTCATCGTATATTGTTTTAACTCTGCACCTTGTAAGATATTGTCCTTTGAGATATATGAATTATGAGGCGCGTTACGATGATCTGCCCTCCAAAAAAGAGTGCCATCGTGTAACATGCCGTTTATATGATCAACCTCATTACTTACAAGCCTCTCTTTTGCCGAAGGACTCCATCCATGGCTAATATATAGGGCATGAAATCCTTTGCTTATATCAATATAATAATCCCTAGCACTTCTAACCGGTCCTATTATATCAGGTACTTCACTTTGAAATACAGCTAAAAACCTTGTAATATTCCCTTCTGCAAGTACTTCATATACAACATCTGCTTTCGTTAATCCTGATTGTGGTCTCGCTTTAGGATGATTATTAATCATCACAGCAACTGGACGTTGTGAAATATTCTGCTCTTCTGTTGCTATTCCGGTTAGAGGATAGATAACGCTTTCTTCAACTTCAACCTCTGCAACGACTGGTTCATCTTCTTGCTGAACAACATCATCTTTTTTAACAATGCTTTCGGCTTGGTCCTCGTTATGATTACATGCGCTTAAGAAAACAAGTAATGATACGATAACCAATGAATACTTACCCTTAATCAAACTAACACAACCTTATCTTATTATTACACTTTTATATTTTAACGCATTATAGATGGAAAGAGTACCGTTTTTTTCATCACATCAAAAATCCCTCTTGGTGTAATTCGTATATATGGTAAATGAGTAGATGACAGAAATAGCAATGAATGAATAGGATCATCAAAACTGTATCCTCTTTCTTGTAATAAAGAGGTCAATTTTGCTTGCTTATCAATAACATGTGTAAGCTCTTCATTTGAAGCTCCCCCATTTAATTGAAGAGGCATTTCAAAAATCACTTCATTGTTTTCTGTTAGGACAATACCTCCACCAATTTCCTTCATTCTTTCAAAAGCAGCAAGCATTTCTGTTTTTCGTTTTCCAATGATAATAATATCTCCAGTTGTTGAATAGGAGCTTGCAAAGCCTTGAACATGGTTGGCAAAGCCCTTTATCACCGTATTAATTCGCCACTCACCATTACGGTCAATTAAAGCTAAAAAGCTTTCATCATGTTTTTCGGACAAATCATTTGCTGAACTATCAATTGTAACAGAGTATGGTTCCATGATGACCGCATTTCGCATTTTCATACCTAGTGGCATAGAAAATTGTAGATCGTCCATTGTTAAATCCCATTTAAAATCAACCGGTTCAAGACCATATTGATTCCAATCTACCTCATGTTCTTCTTGTTGAGGTATTCCATCTTTTAATATCCATCTACCCTTTGTCATAACCGATATAGGATCAGGGCAATCAATTGAATCAAGAATATTAAGCGTTGCCACCCTTCCTGGAGCAATAACCCCGATTCTGTCTTCTATTTGATAATATTTTGCAACATTATAGGCCGCCATATTATAAGCATCAATTGCAGGAACATTGCTATCTAGTGCGATTTCTATACAACGATTAATCATCCCCTTTTCATAAAAATCAGGGTTCGCTCCATCTGTTGTGTAGTATAAATGATCGTAAGTTGTAAGACCCTCATCCTGAACCTCTTTTATCAACTTACTTAAGTCTGGTCTTATAGATGATTGCCTTAATGCTGCTGTGTATCCCATTTTTAACCGGTTCATTACATCCTTTCCGGTCATTGATTCATGATCACTATCAACACCAAATAATTTCATCTTTGTTAATGTATTTTCCGAGGCACCAGGAAAATGACCTTCCAGCCTTTTCCCTTTTCGCTTTGTTTCCTGTAACCAATAAAGAATCCAATCATCACCATCTCTAAGCTTAGGCCAGCCCGTTAACTCACCGCCCTGTAAGACTGAATGATGCTCTAACCATTTTTTCACAAAATCATATGAAAAGATTTTTTCTTCAGAATGCACTTCTGTTTGTAGATCAAATCTTGCCCACCAATAAAAATGGTAAGGCAACTTTTCCATATCATCAATAAAAGTAAGCGCTTTCTTTTTGTTGCAACGTAATAGCAGAAAAAGGTTATCACTTATTAAGGTTGTTGTACCCGTTTGTGACACATACTTTGCTAATGTGTGGGGATTATATAACTGAAATGGATGAGCGTGTGGCTCAATATATCCTGGTACTACCACTTTAGCAGAGCAATCAATTACTTCTGTTTCTGTTGTTTGTTCAGGTAAATTGTCTCCCACATAGACGATGCGATCATCGTAGATCCAGATATTAGCTTTAATCCATTGTCTTAAATATGAGTTAAGATATGTGACGTTTTTCAAAATTGTTGTAGATGATAATTTGTTTGATAAAACATCTATCTGCTTACGTATTTGACTGTTTTTCCATAGAAATTTTTGTTCGGGCATAAAAAATCCCCCCAATTTTTGTAAGACTATTTAAATACTATGTTAACACAGGAAACTTATTAACGCATTAAAGTTTTATTTCAATTTAATGACAAATATGGGAGGTATTGATTTATTATGGTACGACCAAATATAGGTATTGTTAATGCTTTAATTCGTATAACATGTGGCCTTTCTGTTTTATCATGGGCTACTTCAAAATATTGTAAAAAGCCATGGAGAGATTCCTACCTTATTGCCATCATCCTAGGTGCAATGAAGGTTGGTGAAGGTATTTTACGCTTCTGTCCGATCACCTATTTATTTGAAAATTCATCATCAACTTTCTTCTTTGATGATGATGAAGAAGATTACTTTGACGATGAAGAAGATGCTGTTACGTACAATCCTTCATAACGACTTTAAAAAATGAAAAATGGGACTGGCCATTAGTAGCCAGTCCCTTATTTAACAGGAGGTGTATAAAATGTTTTTAGAATATTTAACAGATATGTCTTTTATTCTTATTGCACTAATCGGCGGGATTGTTGCATTACTTTTCGTCTTTATTAAGAAACGCCGTGCTTAATCGCTTTATTACCAATATCTTTACGATAGAATAAAGCTGGTGCAGAAATCTTTTCAACTAATGCATATGCTTGCTCTTGTGCGTCACTAATTGTTTCACCATATCCAGAGACAACAAGCACACGTCCACCGTTACCCACAAACTGATCTTCAACTTTCTTTGTTCCTGCATGGAAAATGACTGCTTTTTCATGCTTCTCAGAAAGTTGTCCAATTGGAAGACCTTTTTCATAGTCATTAGGGTAACCTTTTGAAGCAAGTACAACACCAAGAACAGCTTCTTCTGACCATTCTAATTCCACAGGTTCTTCATTCAAAATTGATAATAATGATGATACTAAATCCGATTTCAACCTTGGTAAAACAACCTGAGTTTCCGGATCACCAAAGCGAGCATTAAATTCAATTACTTTAGGGCCATCATTTGTTAAAATAAGACCAGCATATAAAATTCCTGTAAATGAACGACCTTCACTTACAAGTGCCTTTGCAGCAGGCTTCAATATTGTTTCAACTGCGGTATTTACTACTTCATCTGAAATTTGTGGTACAGGAGAATATGCACCCATTCCACCAGTGTTTGGCCCTTCATCATTGTCATAAGCACGTTTATGATCTTGAGCAATGACCATTGGATAAACATTTTCACCCTTCACAAATGCCATTAATGAAAATTCTTCCCCAGCAAGAAATTCCTCAATAACAACAGAGCTTGAAGCATCACCAAATTTTGCATTTTCAAGCATATCTGTCACACTGTCTAAAGCAACATCTAGTGTTTCAGCAACAGTTACACCTTTTCCAGCTGCTAACCCGTCAGCTTTAATAACAATAGGTGCACCTTTTTGTTCAATGTAAGATTTTGCCTCATCTACATTCGTAAACGTTTGATACTCTGCTGTTGGAATTCTATATTTAATCATAAGTTCTTTCGCGAAATTTTTGCTACCTTCAATAAGTGCAGCTTCTTTTCTTGGACCAAATATTTTTAAGCCTTCACGTTCAAATTCATTCACAATTCCGTTTAGTAATGGAACTTCTGGGCCTACGATTGTTAAATCGATGTTTTGCTCTTTTGCAAAGGCAACTAGTGCTTCATTATCATTTTCACTAATAGCTACTCTTGTTGCAAACTCATTCATTCCATCATTGCCAGGTGCAACAAAGACCTCTTCTACAAGATTGCTTTGTGCTGCCTTCCAAACTAACGCATGCTCACGTCCGCCTTGTCCGATAATCAGTACCTTCATGAATACACCCCACTTGAATTTTATTTCCCTTTGGTATTACGTTTATATGCTAAAAGCTATTCTCCTCTTGTAATATTAAGTTCTAATAGATGTCAGATATTAGAGGTGAGAATAGAAGCAATTGGCGAACTGCCAATTGCTTGATTAAGTATTTTAGTGTTTAAAATGACGTACTCCTGTGAATACCATTGTGATTCCATATTCGTCAGCCATGCGGATGGAATCTTCGTCACGGATTGAGCCACCAGGTTGGATGATTGCTGTTACACCTGCTTTTGCAGCTGCTTCAACTGTGTCTGACATTGGGAAGAAAGCATCAGAGCCCATTGCGCTACCTTGTGCTTTTTCACCAGCCTGCTCAATTGCAATTTTAGCAGCGCCAACACGATTCATTTGCCCTGCACCAACTCCAACTGTCATTTCATCTTTTGCTAATACAATGGCGTTTGATTTTACATGTTTAACAACTTTCCAAGCTAATTTTAAGTCTTTCCATTCATCTTCTGATGGTTCACGTTTTGTTGGGATTGTTACTTCCACATCATCTAAAGATAGTGTGTCTTCACCTTGAACAAGTAAGCCACCGTGAACAGATTGAAGAACTTTTTCAGGCTTAGAAGCAGCTGACACATCAATTGTTAATAAACGAAGGTTTTTCTTTGCTGTTAAAACATCTAATGCCTCTTGACTGAATGATGGGGCAATGACAATCTCAAGGAAGATTTCGTGTAGCTTTTTAGCTGTTTCTACATCAACTTCATGATTCAGTGCAACAATACCACCGAAAATTGACGTTGGATCTGCTTCGAAGCAACGAGTGAATGCTTCTAATGTTGAAGTACCTACCCCTACTCCACATGGGTTCATATGTTTAACTGCTACTGCAGCTGGCTCTGTAAATTCCCGTACAATTTGAAGAGCTGCATCGGCATCTTTAATATTGTTAAAAGAAAGCTCTTTTCCATGAAGCTGCTCCGCGTTTGCAATAGATGCTACTGGAACGAATGGTTTTTGATAGAAAGTAGCACTTTGATGAGGGTTTTCCCCATAACGAAGAGATTGCTTTTTCTCAAATGTATAAGTAACTGTTTCAGGATCTTCTTCACCAATTGTTTTTGTTAAAAATTCTGCAATTAAAGCATCATAAGCAGCTGTGTGTCTGAAAACTTTTGCAGCTAAACGTTGTTTTTGAGCTAGTGATACTTCACCTGAAGCTTTTAGCTCTTCTAAAACAGTACTGTAATCTTGCGGATCAACAAGAACTGTTACATCTTCATGATTTTTTGCTGCAGAACGAAGCATTGATGGTCCGCCAATATCGATATTTTCAATAGCATCTTGGAATTGAACGTCCGGCTTAGAAACTGTTTCTTTAAAAGGATAAAGGTTTACAACAACCATATCGATTGTATCAATGTTATTTTCTTTTAATTGATCCATATGACTAGGGTTATTACGTACCGCTAGTAAACCCCCATGAATGTTTGGATGAAGAGTTTTTACACGACCATCCATGATTTCCGGAAATCCTGTTACTTCAGAAATTCCGATAACATTTAAGCCGTTTTCTTCAAGTAATTTCTTTGTTCCGCCAGTTGAAATAACTTCAACCCCTAATTCAATTAATTCCTTAACAAATGGGACAAGATTCTCTTTATCTGACACACTAACTAGCGCACGTTTCACTGCCATCAATTTTCACCTCTACACATTATTTTGATACTAATTCTTGAATGACTTTCGGATATAAAACATGTTCAACTTTATGGATTTTTTCTGCAATCATATCTTCTGTATCACCATAAGCAACCTCAACTGCTTGTTGAGCAATAATCGGGCCTGTATCCATTCCTGCATCCACATAATGTACGGTAACACCAGTTACCTTCACTCCTGCACGATAAGCTTGTCCTATCGCATCTTTACCTGGAAAAGCTGGTAGTAAAGATGGATGAATATTCACAATTTTATTTTCGTAAGCCTGTAATAACGTATCCCCAATTAATCTCATATAACCTGCTAGGATAACGAAATCTATTTGGTGATCACGCAAATGAGTTAAAATTTCCTCTTCGAATTGTGCTTTGTTTTCGAAGTCTTTTTGTACAAAACTAAAAACAGGAATGTTAGCTGATTTTGCACGCTCAATAACACCTGCTTTAAGCTTATCACAAATAACAAAACCAATCTCAGCATCTACTGCACCAAGCTTAACTTGATCAAGGATTGCCTGAAAATTACTGCCATTCCCTGACGCAAATACGGCTATTTTCTTCATTAACGTGCTCCTCCATTAAACGTAACACCAGAGCCTTCTACAACACGCCCAATACAAAAGCCTTTTTCATTGTTAGCTTCTAACTCTTTCATAACATCTTGTAAAAGCTCTTCTTTTACAGCAAGTACAAAACCAATTCCCATATTGAACACATTATACATATCGTCACTACTTAATTGTCCTTTTTCCTTCAGGAAGTTAAAAATATCAAGCATTGGCCAAGCACCAAGGTCGATTTCAACAGCTGTTTCTTCCGGTAGCATTCTAGGAATGTTTTCAATGAATCCACCACCAGTGATATGAGCCATTCCATCAACTTGATACTTTTTAATCACTTCAAGAACAGGCTTTACGTAAATTTTTGTTGGAGTTAATAATACCTCACCTAAGCTTTGTGTAAACGGCGCATATACCTCATTTAAATTAAGCTTTTGATCATCAAGTAGTATTTTACGAACTAAAGAAAAACCGTTACTATGAATACCACTTGATGCAAGACCGATTAGCACATGTCCTGGTTTAATGTTCTCGCCTGTTACAATGTTATCTTTTTCAACAACACCTACTGAGAAACCAGCAACATCATATTCATCCTCTTCATAAAGTCCAGGCATTTCCGCTGTTTCTCCACCAACTAACGCACAGCCAGATTGTTCACAGCCATCAGCGATCCCTTTTACAATTTGTTCAATTTTTTCAGGCTTTGCTTTTCCAAGAGCTAAATAATCTAAGAAAAATAAAGGCTCAGCTCCTTGAGCTAAGATGTCATTCACACACATCGCAACTGCATCAATTCCAATTGAATCATGCTTATCAGCCATAAAAGCAAGCTTTAATTTTGTCCCAACACCATCTGTACCTGAAACAAGTACAGGCTTTTTATAATTTAATTCACTTAAATCAAACATCCCACCAAAGCCACCAAGGCCACCTAATACACCTGTGCGCATTGTTTTGGCAACATGCTTTTTCATTCTTGAAACAGCTTCATATCCTGCTTCTATATCAACACCGGCTTGCTTATAAACGTCAGACATGTGTGTGATCCTCCTTATTAATTCGACAAATTTCGGGTGGTGCCAGGCACCACAAAAACACGTACCGAAAACAAGACAGGAATCGACCACTCGATTCCTATCAGCATTTTCTATTTACGCCTTCTCATGCGGCAGTACCGTGTCCGCGTAAATTTCAGTTGGGTAGCGTCCTGTGAAACAAGCTAAGCATTGACCTCTTGTTTCACCTTCATATGGGCGGCCCAGTCCTTCGAGTAAACCTTCGACACTTAGGAATGCTAAGCTGTCTGCTCCAATGATTTGACGGATTTCTTCGACTGAATGGTTAGAGGCAATGAGCTCTTCATGTGTTGACGTATCAATTCCATAGAAACATGGATTTGCAATAGGTGGTGAACTAATTCGCACGTGAACCTCAGTTGCACCTGCTTCACGAAGCATATTAACAATCCGTCGACTTGTTGTTCCTCGAACGATCGAATCATCAACCATTACAACGCGCTTTCCTTCAACAACACCACGTACAGCAGAAAGCTTCATTTTAACCCCTTGTTCACGAAGAGATTGAGATGGCTGAATAAACGTACGACCTACATAACGGTTTTTAATTAACCCTAATTCGTAAGGAATACCCGTTAACTCTGCAAAACCAATCGCAGCTGAGATACTTGAATCAGGTACACCTGTTACAACATCTGCATCTACCTCAGACTCAACAGCTAATCGTTTTCCTAAATTTTTACGGGCAGTATGAACATTAATTCCATCAATATTACTATCCGGACGAGAGAAATAAATATATTCCATACTGCATATAGAACGATTAATATTCATTGAAAAACGTTCAGAACGAATACCTTCATCATTGATAATAAGCAGTTCACCAGGCTGAACATCTCTTTCATATTTCGCTCCGACAACATCAAACGCACAAGTTTCAGATGCAATTACATAGGCATCACCCATAACTCCGATCGATAATGGACGTAAGCCATTAGGATCTAAAGCAACCATCATTTCTGTTTCTGTCATGATTAAAAAGGCGTACGCTCCTTTAATCATCGTTAATGCGTTTTTCACAGCTTCTTTCAAATCTTGATAACCACTTCTTCTAATAAGGTGGGCAAGCACCTCTGTGTCAGAAGTTGTTTGAAAAATACTTCCTTGGCTCTCAAGCTGATGCTTAAGCTGTGTCGCATTTACTAAGTTACCGTTATGAGCAAGAGCTAATCCGCCACTATGTGATTTGAAAAGCAAAGGCTGGACATTTTCATATCCGCCTCCACCAGCTGTTGCATAACGAACGTGACCGATTGCTGCTTTACCTGATAGTTCATTTAATTTTCCGCCCGCAAATACTTCGTTAATGAGGCCTAATCCCTTCATTCCTGTAAGCTTCTCGCCATCACTTGTTACAATCCCAGCACCTTCTTGACCTCTATGCTGTAGACTGTGCAGACCATAATAAGTGATTTGTGCTGCTTCAGGATGACCCCAAATTCCAAAAACGCCACATTCTTCGTTTAATCCCTTGAGTTCAGCAAGCATGGGATTGCTCCTTTCCATGCATCCTTTAATTCTTTAACAGATGCATCGACAAGTGTTTCGTTCTTCTCGTTTGAAATGATAAGTTTGCCAGAATCTGTTACTTCTCCAATACAAACTGCATCTACTAAACTTTCAAATGTTTCTTTGTTTTCTTTTTTCACAGAAAGGATAAATCTTGTTTGAGATTCACTAAATAATGCTGCCGTTGCATCACCTTGAAGAGTAACAGTAGCTCCTAATCCTTCACCACCGAATAATGGTTCAGCTAACGCAACCGCTACACCACCTTCAGATACATCATGAGCAGATGCTACTGACTTCGCACGAATTGCAGCAGAAATTTGTCCTAAAACGTTGCTTTCTTTCTCTAAATCTAGCTCCGGTGATTGACCAAAGATTTCGCCTTGTGTTAACTTTTGAAGCTCACTACCACCAAACTCCGGCTTTGTTTCACCAACAAGATAGATTAGATCTCCAGCTGCTTTAAAGTCTTGAGTTGTAATATAATCTGTATCTTCAATTAATCCAACCATACCGATAACAGGTGTTGGATAGATCGCTGTTCCATTTGTTTCGTTATATAAAGACACGTTACCGCCGATAACTGGTGTATTTAATACACGGCAAGCTTCACTAATTCCATCAGCCGCTTTTTCAATTTGCCAGAAAATTTCTGGTTTCTCAGGGTTACCGAAGTTCAAGTTATCTGTAATCGCAAGTGGAGTTGCACCAGAACATACGATGTTACGAGCTGCTTCTGCTACCGCAATTTTCCCACCAACTTCAGGATCTAAATAGAGATAACGAGAGTTACAGTCAGTTGTCATCGCTAAAGCTTTTTTCGTATCACGAATACGTACTACTGCAGCATCAGAACCTGGTGCTACAACTGTATTTGTACGAACCATATAATCATATTGATCGTAAACCCATTCTTTAGATGCAATCGTTGGTTGCTTTAATAGATTCACAAGTGTTTCTTTATAGTTATCTACTTGAAGAGGTGCTACGTTCATTTGTTGGAACTCTTCATAATAAGCAGGTACTTTAGATGGTTTGTGGTAAACAGGTGCTTCTTCTGCTAAAGCATCAACTGGAAGCTCACATACCACTTCACCTTTATGGAAAAGACGAAGCATTTTATCATCTGTTACTTTACCAACTGAAACAGCTTCTAAATCATATTTCTCAAAAAGATCAACAATTTCTTGCTCTCTTCCTTTTTCAATAACAAGCAACATTCTTTCTTGTGATTCAGAAAGCATCATTTCATAAGCTGACATACCAGTTTCACGTTGTGGAATGAGATCTAAGTCCATTTCAATACCAGAACCAGCTTTACTTGCCATCTCTGCTGATGAACTTGTTAATCCAGCTGCACCCATGTCTTGAATTCCAACTAAAGCGTCATTCTTAATAACTTCTAAGCAAGCTTCTAATAAAAGCTTCTCCATGAATGGATCGCCTACTTGCACAGCAGAACGATCTGCACCAGAATCGTCAGTTAATTCTTCAGAAGAAAATGTTGCACCATGAATTCCGTCACGGCCAGTTTTGGCACCAACATACATGACTGTGTTGCCAACACCTTTTGCCTGACCCTTTTTAATATCTTCATGGTTAATTAACCCAACACACATTGCATTAACAAGTGGATTTCCTTCATAAGAAGCATCAAATTGGATTTCTCCACCTACAGTTGGAATACCAATACAATTACCGTAACCAGCGATCCCTGCAACAACCTCTTCAAATAAATATTTCACACGAGGTGTTTTTAGTTCTCCAAAACGTAAAGAATTTAAAATCGCAATAGGTCTAGCTCCCATAGAGAATACATCACGGATGATCCCACCTACACCAGTTGCTGCACCTTGGTAAGGCTCAATTGCAGATGGATGGTTATGACTCTCAATCTTGAATACAACCGCTTGATTGTCTCCAATATCAACGATCCCAGCTCCCTCACCAGGACCTTGTAGTACTTTTTCACCTGTAACAGGAAACTTCTTTAGAATTGGTTTAGAGTTTTTGTAGCTGCAGTGCTCCGACCACATAACCGAAAAAATACCGATTTCTGTGTAATTTGGAAGACGTCCAATAATTTTTTCAATCAGGGCAAACTCGTCATCACTTACACCCATTTGTCTGTAGATTTTTTCATCTTTTATCATCTGGTTTGTTGGTTCAAGCAGTAGTGACATGAGATTCCCTCCAGTTTTTTACGATCGATTGAAATAATTTTAATCCGTCAGCACTTCCTAATAATTCATCAACTGCACGCTCAGGGTGAGGCATCATCCCTAATACATTTCCGCGCTCGTTTGTAATGCCTGCAATATCAACTAAGCTGCCATTTGGATTTTTTTCGTACGTAAACACGATTTGATTGTTTTCTTTAAGCGTTTGAAGTGTTTGCTCATCACAATAATAGTTCCCTTCTCCATGTGCAATCGGAATTGAGATAACCTCATCCTTTTCATAAGCTGAAGTAAAGGCTGTTTCATTGTTCTCAACCTTTAAATTAACTGGTCGACACATAAACTTTAAATTTTCATTTCTCTTCATTGCACCTGGCAGTAAACCAACTTCTAATAAAATCTGGAATCCATTACATACACCAAGGACAGGCTTACCAACTTCAGCTGCTTTTACAACTTCTTTCATTACGTTTGAGAAGCGAGCAATCGCACCTGAGCGTAAGTAGTCTCCGTAAGAAAATCCACCTGGTAGAAGAATGCCATCAAACCCACTTAAATCCGTTTCATCATGCCAAACATATTCTACTTCTTCACCAAGCTCATCTTTAATTGCATGGTACATATCAACATCACAGTTAGACCCTGGGAAAACGATCACAGCGAATTTCACTTTGTGACAACCTCCTGTACCTCATAGCTAAAGTCTTCAATCACTGTATTAGCAAGTAGTTTTTCACACATTTCACGAACAGCTACATCTAAATCACGATCTGATTTTTCAATTGTAAGCTCCATATATTTTCCGATACGAACATCTTGAACTTCTTTGTAATCCATGCTGTGTAATGCACTTTTCACTGCGCTTCCTTGTGGATCTAATACACTTTCTCTTAAAGTGACATAAACTTTTACTTTGTACATGTTGATTGGCCTCCAAGTCTAGTTAAAATAACTTCATATGCATCTGTTAAACTACCAATATCTCGACGAAACACATCTTTATCAAACTTCTCATTTGTATTGATATCCCATAAACGGCATGTATCCGGTGAAACTTCATCTGCAAGAATGATATTTCCATCTTCAGTTAATCCAAACTCAAGTTTAAAATCAATCAGACGAACATCACATGAAAGGAAATGAGCTTTAAGCACTTCATTTACCTTTTTAGCTAGAGTTTTTAATGTTTCAACTTGCTCTGGTGTTGCAACTTCTAATAGAGCAATATGATCTTCGGTAATTAATGGATCACCTAAATCATCATCTTTGTAATAAAACTCTACTAGTGGATGTTTAATTTCTGTTCCCTCTTCAATTCCAATACGTTTAGAAAGGCTGCCTGCCACAACATTTCTTACCACTACTTCTAAAGGAATAATTTCTACCTTTTTGACAAGTTGCTCAGTAGCTGAAAGTCTTTTAACAAAATGATTTTCAATGTTGTTAGCTGTTAGCCTTTCAAAAATCAATGTAGAAATCTCATTATTTAAACGACCTTTACCTGTAATCTCTTCCTTTTTCACACCATTAAAGGCTGTTGCAGAATCTTTGTATGAGACCCATAAAATAGTAGGTTCGTTTGTTTTATAAATTCTTTTTGCTTTACCTTCATATAGTAATTCAAGCTTTTCTGTACTCAATGAAAGCCCTCCTAAACTGAATATTGGGAACCTTAAGTATATACAAACTATTTGTTAGATTTTCTAACCATATTTTTTTATCAAATAGATAGCAAGGGACTTTTTAGCCCTTGCTATTTGCTTTTTATAATCCTAGACGTTCGAAAATAGTATCGACACCTTTTAAGTGGTAATTATAATCGAAGCAGTCTGCAATTGTTTCAGCTGAAAGACGAGAAGTAATCTTTTCTTCTGCTTCTATTAATCCACGGAAAGGTACTTGTTTTTCCCATGCTTCCATTGCTTTTGGTTGAACAAGGTCATACGCTTCTTCTCTTGTCATACCAGTATCAATTAGCGCTAATAACACACGTTGAGAGTAGATAAGACCTTGTGTACGATCCATATTACGCTTCATGTTTTCAGGGAATACTGTTAAGTTTTTCACAATATTACCGAAGCGATTTAACATATAGTTAAGAGCAATCGTAGCATCTGGTAAGATAATACGTTCAGCTGAAGAGTGAGAAATATCTCTTTCATGCCATAAAGGAACATTTTCGTAAGCTGTTAACATATACCCACGAATAACACGTGCAAGACCTGTCATATTTTCTGAACCGATCGGGTTACGTTTATGAGGCATTGCTGAAGATCCTTTTTGACCCTTTGCAAACGATTCTTCCACTTCACGTGTTTCACTCTTTTGTAGACCACGAATTTCTACAGCGAACTTCTCAATTGACGTTGCAACTAATGCAATAGCAGCCATATAATCTGCATGACGGTCACGTTGTAAAGTTTGTGTTGAAATTGGAGCAGGTTTTGTTCCTAGCTTTTCACACACATATGATTCAACAAAAGGATCAATGTTTGCATAAGTTCCAACAGCACCAGAGATCTTTCCATATTCAACACCTTCTGCAGCACGCTTAAAGCGATCTAAATTACGTTTCATTTCTTCATACCATAATCCAAGCTTTAAACCAAAAGTTGTTGGTTCAGCATGTACACCATGAGTACGTCCCATCATGACTGTGTATTTATGCTCTTGTGCTTTTTCTTTTAAAATTTGAATAAAGTTTTCAATATCTTTTAACAGAATATCGTTTGCTTGTTTAAGTATATAAGATAAAGCAGTATCTACTACATCAGTTGACGTTAAGCCATAATGAACCCATTTACGTTCTTCACCAAGAGTTTCCGAAACCGCTCTAGTGAACGCAACAACATCATGACGAGTTTCTAATTCAATTTCGTTAATGCGGTTCACATCAAATGATGCATTCTTACGAAGAAGTGCAACATCTTCTTTTGGAATAACTCCAAGCTCTGCCCATGCTTCACATGCTAAAATTTCTACCTCTAACCAAGCTTTAAATTTATTTTCTTCCGTCCAAATCGCGCCCATTTCTGGTCTTGTATAACGTTCAATCATGTTTTTGCCTCCGTTCTATTTATAACCCCAAATTTGATTTACTTTATCTATGTCTTTTTCTATTGTTTCACTAATAAACGTGATATGTCCCATTTTGCGTTTTGCAGCAGGTTCCTTCTTTCCATATAGGTGAAGCTTTGCATCTTTTAGTAATGAGAGATGATCACTCACTATGGATAAATCTTCTCCTAATAGATTCACCATCATACCGCTTTGAAGCAATGTAGTTCTCCCTAAAGGCAGATCACAGACAGCCCGGATATGTTGTTCAAATTGATCTGTTTCACATAAGTCGATTGTATAATGACCTGAATTATGTGGGCGAGGTGCAAGCTCATTAATATAGATATCTCCATTTTTCGTTAAAAACATTTCTACTGCAAGTGTTCCTACAAGCTCAAAGCTATTTGATAGCTTTATAGCTAACTGTTCTGCTTTTTGAATAACTTCATCTGACACTCTTGCAGGTACAATGCTTTGATAAAGAATATTGTCTTTATGAACATTTTCAGCCACTGGAAATGTCTTTGTCTCGCCACTAACAGATCGTGTCACAATAACGGATATTTCCTTTTCAAAAGGTACCCATTTTTCTAATATACATGTTCCATGAGAAAGTAATTGTTTCGCTTCCTCAAGATCTTGATCACTACGGAGGACTCTTTGTCCTTTACCGTCATAACCACCTCTACATGTTTTTAACACGCTTGGATACTCAAGCTTTTCAACTGCCTTGTATAACTCCTCATCATTATGGATGATTTGATAAGGCGCTACCTCACAACCTGCTTTCTCTATGGCTGCTTTTTCTGTTTCACGATCCTGCGTTAAAAGAAGCAATGAGCTTTTCTGTGGTAATGCCGCATTTTCTTCTAACCAACGCAGTGCTGTGTAATCGATGTTCTCGAATTCATAGGTAATAACATCACTAACTTCAGCAAGTCTCTTAATTGCATTTAAATCTTCATAACCTGCTGTAATCTCTATATCTGCAATTTGACCACAAGGACAATCTTCTGTTGGATCCAATACCGCGATACGATAGCCAAGCTGTCTAGCTGCAATGGCCATCATTCTGCCAAGCTGACCTCCACCAATTATCCCAATTGTTCCTCCTGGCAATATCGTTTGGTTACTCAAGTTCATCACTGCTTTCTAACACCTTTAGTCGAAGTTCTTCTCTTCTTGTATCTAATTTATCTGCTAGAGATTGATCACCTGTTGAAAGAATCTCAGCAGCTAATAAACCCGCATTCGTTGCTCCTGCTTTTCCTATCGCAACCGTTGCAACTGGGACCCCTCCTGGCATTTGAACAATCGATAACAATGAATCAAGACCATTTAGAGCCTTTGACTGTACTGGAACTCCAATGACTGGTAAAGATGTTTTTGCTGCTACCATCCCCGGTAAATGTGCAGCACCTCCTGCACCAGCAATAATAACCTTTAAACCTCTTTTTCTAGCATTTTCAGCATACTCAAACATGTAATCTGGTGTGCGATGTGCTGAAACAACCTTCTTTTCATAGGGAACATTCAACTCATCAAGAATATCACATGCAGCTTTCATTGTTTCCCAGTCAGACGTACTTCCCATGATAACTCCTACAACCGGCTCCATCTTTTCCCCACCTTTACAAAACTAGAAAACTTGGCTTGTCGCTAAGTACAACGGCGAAAGCCCTATTTTAAATAAACTCTGATACTAAAAAAGCTCGATATCTAAACTCTCTCTAATCCATAGAGAAAGTTCAGTATATCGAGCTCGGATTATAGGTCTATTTCCGAATCGTATATACATGACTTTCCCTCATAGTCCGGTGATTTACGGTCATCGGGTAGAAACTTCTGGGCCATATTCCCAATTATATATGAGGTTTATCGTTCATCAATTATTTACATGTTTTATATTAACAATGAAGCTTTTCGATGTCAACGTAAAATCGAACGATTTATTTTATTGACACATTAATGTTCGTGTTTTACATTAATTTCCCTTCAAATGTAATACTTCTACCACATGGAACATGTTCAACAACATTATCTCGTTTTTCTTCCTTAAAGATAGGCTGCTCCGTTCTTCTAACAGGAAAGTACCCTTCCTTACTCATTCTAGCTAAACAATCTTCAATCGTTTCATTTTCTTCTACTATAAATTTTTTCTTTTTTGGCTTACTTGTCATTCTTCAACCTCCATAAAGTACAATCCCAATTTCATAAAAAAAGTACTCTCATTTTACCACTTTTTTAATACCTCTACTTATTATTTCCGGGTAATTTTGAAAGACATATACCATATAAAAGGAGAAAAAGGAGGCTGGGGACTAACAGGGTGTGATTTTGAGTACCTAGCATGTGGCAGTTCATAAAATGTAACTTCTAAATTACAAGAGACCTTGGTTATTTATGGTAAAATTATTTTACATCTGTTTTATCTTACCTAATTAAATTTGAATGGGAGTCTTTGTTTTGTTAATTACTACTGCTATTTTGTATTTTTTAGGAATTATTTCTATTGCTTATCAGCAAGTAATGTTCTCTACAATTGTTTTTATTGGATTATTGGTTTTGTTAATAACAAATAAAGAAAGACGGTTCATTATATCTCTATTGTTATCGTTTCTAATTGGTTTTGTGGTATTTATGGTTACTAATGATTTCATTGGAGAGTTAAATATCTCAAAGGAAACAAAAGTAATTCTAAATCGGACTTTCCTTGTTTTTATCATAATAGGGATCATTTTAAACCATGTATTCTTCAATAACACAATTTCTTGGTACAATAAGAAACCAGATTGGCAAAATCCCATTATTTTACCGTTCCATAAAGTTAATACATTCTGGTTTTGGATAATAGGAATCATCGTTAATGGGTTTATATATCTAATTTTTATTATTCAAAAAGATATAGAATATATCCAATCGCTTCTATTGTTTTCCTTAATTTTCTCACTAATAAATGCTATTTTTGAGGAAGTTATTTGGAGAGGAATCATGCTTTCCAGCCTTAAGAAATACACATCTACAGGTTTTGCAATTTTTGTTACAAGTGTTGGTTTTGGACTTCTTCATCTAGCAATTGGTTTTTCCATTTCTCTTAGTTTGTTAATTTCAATTGCAGGAGTAATTTACGCATTAATCACACTTAAAACGAACAGCATCTATCCTAGTATTGTTTTTCATATCATCATTAATATCGGAATGGTATTCAGCGGTTTTATAATCTGATACTCTCTAACAGAAAGCTCAGAACCTAAATAAAAAGGTTTGAGCTTTCCACATCAGTTTTTTTCAATAATTCTATATTTTAAAAATCTCTCCTATTCAGATTAATTTTTATAATTAATAAAAAAACTCCATATGCAGCTTTTCCTTCTTATAATAGTCTAAACGATCCTTTAATGTTCCCGTGTGAAATTCAAATTTATGTCCATCTGGGTCAGTAAAATAGATCGATTTTTTATCTTTTTCATCTCTTGGACGTCCTGAAAGAATTGTTACATTTAATTCACTTAATTTGTTGTAAACTTGATCATAATCCTTTTCATCTATAGAAAAAGCAATATGTGTATAAGAATGTGCTATTTCATTTCGCGCAATATCCTTCTCCTCATTCAATGCTACCCAATAACCATTCAAATCAAAATATGCAGTACTACGACCTTTTACTAATAATTTAGCACCAAATACACTCTGGTAAAATTCTATTGATTGATTTAAATCTGAAACTGAAAACAGAAAGTGATTAATTTCTTTAATCATACTAATTTCCCCCATCTTTATTGACTTAAACGTCTCATACCGGATAAATATATCATATCTATGTAAAAATTAAGAAGATGGCTTCTGTCGGGCCTCTTTTAATAGAGACATCTTAATTTAAAAGTGGAGGATACAAAATGCTGATCTAATCGGGTTAGATTGTTTTTATCTACGATTTCTGGTAGTTTATTTTCGACTCATAATACCCTATCTACGATTTTGAGATCTTCATCTGCAATTCTACAAAATTATATGCATTCAACTTCTACAACTACACACAAAAAAATAGACCAGCATTTCTGATCTTTTCTTCACTTACTTTGCGACGTCCTACTCTCACAGGGGAAACCCCCAACTACCATCGGCGCTAAGAGCTTAACTTCCGTGTTCGGACTATCGGCCTGCGATAAGCGGCGAATCTCCGCGTCAGCTTGTTCATTCAGATCCTCATGTGCCAAGACCGCACACTCCGGTCTTCATTCTCTGCGCTTCCTTGATCTTCTTGCTTCTCCCAAGCCTCAGGCTAGTAGTTTTACTTTGTCTCTAATTTTTATTTTCAAACCTTCGGTTTAACAACCTATAACTACACAAAAAAAGATCAGTATCTCTACTGATCTTTCCTTCATCTTACTTGGCGACGTCCTACTCTCACAGGGGGAAACCCCCAACTACCATCGGCGCTGAAGAGCTTAACTTCCGTGTTCGGCATGGGAACGGGTGTGACCTCTTCGCCATCATCACCAAATAATGTGGTTTACGGCTTCCGATGAACTTCACATTTCTGCGTCATCTCATTCGTCAACATCCTCACGTACTGAAGTACGCTCCGGTGTCTCCTCAATCGATTCCTTGAACTGTTCGTTCCTCGAAACCCTTTCACTTTGTATAAAGTTTTCAAGAATATTATATTCCTTCAAAACTAGATAACGAATCACAATTCAATTCACTAAGCTTACGCTTTTATTAGGTTAAGTCCTCGATCGATTAGTATCAGTCAGCTCCACACGTCACCGCGCTTCCACCTCTGACCTATCAACCTGATCATCTTTCAGGGATCTTACTCACTAATGTGATGGGAAATCTCATCTTGAGGGGGGCTTCATGCTTAGATGCTTTCAGCACTTATCCCTTCCGCACATAGCTACCCAGCTATGCCTTTGGCAAGACAACTGGTACACCAGCGGTGCGTCCATCCCGGTCCTCTCGTACTAAGGACAGCTCCTCTCAAATTTCCTACGCCCACGACGGATAGGGACCGAACTGTCTCACGACGTTCTGAACCCAGCTCGCGTACCGCTTTAATGGGCGAACAGCCCAACCCTTGGGACCGACTACAGCCCCAGGATGCGATGAGCCGACATCGAGGTGCCAAACCTCCCCGTCGATGTGGACTCTTGGGGGAGATAAGCCTGTTATCCCCGGGGTAGCTTTTATCCGTTGAGCGATGGCCCTTCCATGCGGAACCACCGGATCACTAAGCCCGACTTTCGTCCCTGCTCGACTTGTAGGTCTCGCAGTCAAGCTCCCTTGTGCCTTTACACTCTACGAATGATTTCCAACCATTCTGAGGGAACCTTTGGGCGCCTCCGTTACATTTTAGGAGGCGACCGCCCCAGTCAAACTGCCCACCTGACACTGTCTCCCAGCCCGATCAGGGCTGTGGGTTAGAATTTCAATACAGCCAGGGTAGTATCCCACCGACGCCTCCACCGAAGCTAGCGCTCCGGCTTCTCAGGCTCCTACCTATCCTGTACAAGCTGTACCAAAATTCAATATCAGGCTACAGTAAAGCTCCACGGGGTCTTTCCGTCCTGTCGCGGGTAACCTGCATCTTCACAGGTACTATAATTTCACCGAGTCTCTCGTTGAGACAGTGCCCAGATCGTTACGCCTTTCGTGCGGGTCGGAACTTACCCGACAAGGAATTTCGCTACCTTAGGACCGTTATAGTTACGGCCGCCGTTTACTGGGGCTTCGGTTCAAAGCTTCGCTTGCGCTAACCTCTCCCCTTAACCTTCCAGCACCGGGCAGGCGTCAGCCCCTATACTTCGCCTTGCGGCTTCGCAGAGACCTGTGTTTTTGCTAAACAGTCGCCTGGGCCTATTCACTGCGGCTTTTCCGGGCTATTCACCCTAAAAAGCACCCCTTCTCCCGAAGTTACGGGGTCATTTTGCCGAGTTCCTTAACGAGAGTTCTCTCGCTCACCTTAGGATTCTCTCCTCGCCTACCTGTGTCGGTTTGCGGTACGGGCACCTCTCACCTCGCTAGAGGCTTTTCTTGGCAGTGTGGAATCAGGAACTTCGGTACTATAGTTCCCTCGCCATCACAGCTCAGCCTTCGCGACAACGGGATTTGCCTCGTTGTCAGCCTAACTGCTTGGACGCGCATATCCAACAGCGCGCTTACCCTATCCTTCTGCGTCCCCCCATTGCTCAAATGGTGAGGAGGTGGTACAGGAATTTCAACCTGTTGGCCATCGCCTACGCCTTTCGGCCTCGGCTTAGGTCCCGACTAACCCTGAGCGGACGAGCCTTCCTCAGGAAACCTTAGGCATTCGGTGGAGGGGATTCTCACCCCTCTTTCGCTACTCATACCGGCATTCTCACTTCTAAGCGCTCCACCAGTCCTTACGGTCTGGCTTCACAGCCCTTAGAACGCTCTCCTACCACTGTTCTAAAAGAACAGTCCACAGCTTCGGTGATACGTTTAGCCCCGGTACATTTTCGGCGCAGAGTCACTCGACCAGTGAGCTATTACGCACTCTTTAAATGGTGGCTGCTTCTAAGCCAACATCCTGGTTGTCTAAGCAACTCCACATCCTTTTCCACTTAACGTATACTTTGGGACCTTAGCTGGTGGTCTGGGCTGTTTCCCTCTTGACTACGGATCTTATCACTCGCAGTCTGACTCCTGAACATAAGTCTTTGGCATTCGGAGTTTGACTGAATTCGGTAACCCGATGGGGGCCCCTAGTCCAATCAGTGCTCTACCTCCAAGACTCTCATTTCAAGGCTAGCCCTAAAGCTATTTCGGAGAGAACCAGCTATCTCCAAGTTCGATTGGAATTTCTCCGCTACCCACACCTCATCCCCGCACTTTTCAACGTGCGTGGGTTCGGGCCTCCATTCAGTGTTACCTGAACTTCACCCTGGACATGGGTAGATCACCTGGTTTCGGGTCTACGACCACGTACTTATTCGCCCTATTCAGACTCGCTTTCGCTGCGGCTCCGTCTTATCAACTTAACCTTGCACGGGATCGTAACTCGCCGGTTCATTCTACAAAAGGCACGCCATTACCCATTAACGGGCTTTGACTACTTGTAGGCACACGGTTTCAGGATCTCTTTCACTCCCCTTCCGGGGTGCTTTTCACCTTTCCCTCACGGTACTGGTTCACTATCGGTCACTAGGGAGTATTTAGCCTTGGGAGATGGTCCTCCCTGCTTCCGACGGGATTTCACGTGTCCCGCCGTACTCAGGATCCACTCTGGAGGGAACGAAGTTTCAACTACAGGGTTGTTACCTTCTTTGACGGGCCTTTCCAGACCTCTTCATTTACTCCGTTCCTTTGTAACTCCGTATAGAGTGTCCTACAACCCCAAGAGGCAAGCCTCTTGGTTTGGGCTTCTTCCGTTTCGCTCGCCGCTACTTAGGAAATCGCGTTTGCTTTCTCTTCCTCCGGGTACTTAGATGTTTCAGTTCCCCGGGTCTGCCATCAACACCCTATGTATTCAGGTGAAGATACTACTCCATTACGAGCAGTGGGTTTCCCCATTCGGAAATCTCCGGATCAAAGCTTACTTACAGCTCCCCGAAGCATATCGGTGTTAGTACCGTCCTTCATCGGCTCCTAGTGCCAAGGCATCCACCGTGCGCCCTTAACAACTTAACCTTTGACAAACGATAAGCTTCGAATTTCTTCGTTGACTTCCCTTCTTCCGGTGCTCATGTACTCTCGTACACTCCGCTCCTCATCAGGTCGTCGCCTCGAACTTCTCGCTTCTCCTTTGTCTCAAGACATAAGATCAAACTCAATATCTTGATTAACATTTATTAAGAGAATCACTAAACTAAGCGTTTAAACTCAGTGAATTACTTGAATTGTTTTCGTTATCTAGTTTTCAAGGAACATAAAACACAGGACATTTAAATGCGTGATGCATTTAGACTCCTATGTGTTGAGTCTTGCTTATATAGAAAGATCTAATGATCTCTCAAAACTAAACAAAATACCAAGCGTGCCTCATTTTCCTTAGAAAGGAGGTGATCCAGCCGCACCTTCCGATACGGCTACCTTGTTACGACTTCACCCCAATCATCTGTCCCACCTTAGGCGGCTGGCTCCAGTGAGGTTACCCCACCGACTTCGGGTGTTACAAACTCTCGTGGTGTGACGGGCGGTGTGTACAAGGCCCGGGAACGTATTCACCGCGGCATGCTGATCCGCGATTACTAGCGATTCCGGCTTCATGCAGGCGAGTTGCAGCCTGCAATCCGAACTGAGAATGGTTTTATGGGATTGGCTTGACCTCGCGGTCTTGCAGCCCTTTGTACCATCCATTGTAGCACGTGTGTAGCCCAGGTCATAAGGGGCATGATGATTTGACGTCATCCCCACCTTCCTCCGGTTTGTCACCGGCAGTCACCTTAGAGTGCCCAACTGAATGCTGGCAACTAAGATCAAGGGTTGCGCTCGTTGCGGGACTTAACCCAACATCTCACGACACGAGCTGACGACAACCATGCACCACCTGTCACTTCGTCCCCCGAAGGGGAACCTTCTATCTCTAGAAGTAGCGAAGGATGTCAAGACCTGGTAAGGTTCTTCGCGTTGCTTCGAATTAAACCACATGCTCCACCGCTTGTGCGGGCCCCCGTCAATTCCTTTGAGTTTCAGTCTTGCGACCGTACTCCCCAGGCGGAGTGCTTAATGCGTTTGCTGCAGCACTAAAGGGCGGAAACCCTCTAACACTTAGCACTCATCGTTTACGGCGTGGACTACCAGGGTATCTAATCCTGTTCGCTCCCCACGCTTTCGCGCCTCAGCGTCAGTTACAGACCAGAGAGTCGCCTTCGCCACTGGTGTTCCTCCACATCTCTACGCATTTCACCGCTACACGTGGAATTCCACTCTCCTCTTCTGCACTCAAGTTCCCCAGTTTCCAATGACCCTCCACGGTTGAGCCGTGGGCTTTCACATCAGACTTAAGAAACCGCCTGCGCGCGCTTTACGCCCAATAATTCCGGACAACGCTTGCCACCTACGTATTACCGCGGCTGCTGGCACGTAGTTAGCCGTGGCTTTCTGGTTAGGTACCGTCAAGGTACCAGCAGTTACTCTAGTACTTGTTCTTCCCTAACAACAGAACTTTACGACCCGAAGGCCTTCATCGTTCACGCGGCGTTGCTCCGTCAGACTTTCGTCCATTGCGGAAGATTCCCTACTGCTGCCTCCCGTAGGAGTCTGGGCCGTGTCTCAGTCCCAGTGTGGCCGATCACCCTCTCAGGTCGGCTACGCATCGTCGCCTTGGTGAGCCGTTACCTCACCAACTAGCTAATGCGCCGCGGGTCCATCTGTAAGTGATAGCCGAAACCATCTTTCAATTTCGAACCATGCGGTTCGAAATGTTATCCGGTATTAGCTCCGGTTTCCCGGAGTTATCCCAATCTTACAGGCAGGTTACCCACGTGTTACTCACCCGTCCGCCGCTAACCTCAGGGAGCAAGCTCCCATTGGTTCGCTCGACTTGCATGTATTAGGCACGCCGCCAGCGTTCGTCCTGAGCCAGGATCAAACTCTCCAATAAAGAGTTGATATAGCTCATAAAGTTTGTACTATATAGTACATTGTTTTGTTAATCGAAATTAACGTTGGCACGCTTGGTTTTGTTTAGTTTTCAAAGATCATTTAACCAGTCATTAACGACTAGGTATTTATCATACCATCAACAAGTAACGAAGTCAACAACCTTTTTGAAATAAATTATTTCGAGATAACTTCCATTACTGTTGTAACAGCAGAAGTTAATAATAAAGGATATCATATTTAAAGTCAAGCCTTATTAACAACATTTTTCACAACTATATTTACACTTAAGTTTGATTCATATCCGAATTCTAACTATCGTTACCGCCAAACAACTCATAATACATTATGGACTTTCACCTAAAGTGTTACAACAAATTAATGACTTCCATATCCTTTGGATGCGGAAGTCATTTAAAAACATTATTTATTAAAATCACCTAAATTAATAGACATTACTTTTGGATAACACCCTTACACTTAGGGCATTCGTACAATATTCCCATATCACCAAAGCTTCTTTGATGAAGTTCTATCATTAATATTTTACACCGTGGACAGTTAAGGTTTTGCCCTCTCTTTGATGACAAATCAAACACCTCCATAATTCAATATATACATCTATAGGAGATTAGTTCATTTTTCAAGTCTCTAGAAAGTATCAGAATAAAGAAAGATCGATGCTAATTAACAACAATATATACTTGGAGGACTTAAAAAGTCAGGTTAAGTAATCAGATATTACATCACGTATCTTATATCTTCCATATGTTGAAACATATTAATAAGAAATTTATTCTTTCTATTATTTTAAGACAATCTCAATGATGACTATCCTATTTAAATGACGGTGGTATTCCTCTAACTTTGAAAGCAATAAAAAAACGGTGTTTCAATCTGGTAAGATTCATATTAACTGATATTCTACAACATCAGCATTCAGTTCCTAGAGTGATACAAAAAAAGATCAGCATTTCTACTGATCTTTTCCATCTTACTTGGCGACGTCCTACTCTCACAGGGGGAAAAAACCCCCAACTACCATCGGCGCTAAGAGCTTAACTTCCGTGTTCGGACTATCGGCCTGCGATAAGCGGCGAATCTCCGCGTCAGCTTGTTCATTCAGATCCTCATGTGCCAAGACCGCACACTCCGGTCTTCATTCTCTGCGCTTCCTTGATCTTCTTGCTTCTCCCAAGCCTCAGGCTAGTAGTTTTACTTTGTCTCTAATTTTTATTTTCAAACCTTCGGTTTAACAACCTATAACTACACAAAAAAAGATCAGTATCTCTACTGATCTTTCCTTCATCTTACTTGGCGACGTCCTACTCTCACAGGGGGAAACCCCCAACTACCATCGGCGCTAAGAGCTTAACTTCCGTGTTCGGACTATCGGCCTGCGATAAGCGGCGAATCTCCGCGTCAGCTTGTTCATTCAGATCCTCATGTGCAAAGAAGCACACTCCGGTCTTCATTCTCTGCGCTTCCTTGATCTTCTTGCTTCTCCCAAGCCTCAGGCTAGTAGTTTTACTTTGTCTCTAATTTTTATTTTCAAACCTTCGGTTTAACAACCTATAACTACACAAAAAAAGATCAGTATCTCTACTGATCTTTCCTTCATCTTACTTGGCGACGTCCTACTCTCACAGGGGGAAACCCCCAACTACCATCGGCGCTGAAGAGCTTAACTTCCGTGTTCGGCATGGGAACGGGTGTGACCTCTTCGCCATCATCACCAAATAATGTGGTTTACGGCTTCCGATGAACTTCACATTTCTGCGTCATCTCATTCGTCAACATCCTCACGTACTGAAGTACGCTCCGGTGTCTCCTCAATCGATTCCTTGAACTGTTCGTTCCTCGAAACCCTTTCACTTTGTATAAAGTTTTCAAGAATATTATATTCCTTCAAAACTAGATAACGAATCACAATTCAATTCACTAAGCTAACGCGCTTTTATTAGGTTAAGTCCTCGATCGATTAGTATCAGTCAGCTCCACACGTCACCGCGCTTCCACCTCTGACCTATCAACCTGATCATCTTTCAGGGATCTTACTCACTAATGTGATGGGAAATCTCATCTTGAGGGGGGCTTCATGCTTAGATGCTTTCAGCACTTATCCCTTCCGCACATAGCTACCCAGCTATGCCTTTGGCAAGACAACTGGTACACCAGCGGTGCGTCCATCCCGGTCCTCTCGTACTAAGGACAGCTCCTCTCAAATTTCCTACGCCCACGACGGATAGGGACCGAACTGTCTCACGACGTTCTGAACCCAGCTCGCGTACCGCTTTAATGGGCGAACAGCCCAACCCTTGGGACCGACTACAGCCCCAGGATGCGATGAGCCGACATCGAGGTGCCAAACCTCCCCGTCGATGTGGACTCTTGGGGGAGATAAGCCTGTTATCCCCGGGGTAGCTTTTATCCGTTGAGCGATGGCCCTTCCATGCGGAACCACCGGATCACTAAGCCCGACTTTCGTCCCTGCTCGACTTGTAGGTCTCGCAGTCAAGCTCCCTTGTGCCTTTACACTCTACGAATGATTTCCAACCATTCTGAGGGAACCTTTGGGCGCCTCCGTTACATTTTAGGAGGCGACCGCCCCAGTCAAACTGCCCACCTGACACTGTCTCCCAGCCCGATCAGGGCTGTGGGTTAGAATTTCAATACAGCCAGGGTAGTATCCCACCGACGCCTCCACCGAAGCTAGCGCTCCGGCTTCTCAGGCTCCTACCTATCCTGTACAAGCTGTACCAAAATTCAATATCAGGCTACAGTAAAGCTCCACGGGGTCTTTCCGTCCTGTCGCGGGTAACCTGCATCTTCACAGGTACTATAATTTCACCGAGTCTCTCGTTGAGACAGTGCCCAGATCGTTACGCCTTTCGTGCGGGTCGGAACTTACCCGACAAGGAATTTCGCTACCTTAGGACCGTTATAGTTACGGCCGCCGTTTACTGGGGCTTCGGTTCAAAGCTTCGCTTGCGCTAACCTCTCCCCTTAACCTTCCAGCACCGGGCAGGCGTCAGCCCCTATACTTCGCCTTGCGGCTTCGCAGAGACCTGTGTTTTTGCTAAACAGTCGCCTGGGCCTATTCACTGCGGCTTTTCCGGGCTATTCACCCTAAAAAGCACCCCTTCTCCCGAAGTTACGGGGTCATTTTGCCGAGTTCCTTAACGAGAGTTCTCTCGCTCACCTTAGGATTCTCTCCTCGCCTACCTGTGTCGGTTTGCGGTACGGGCACCTCTCACCTCGCTAGAGGCTTTTCTTGGCAGTGTGGAATCAGGAACTTCGGTACTATAGTTCCCTCGCCATCACAGCTCAGCCTTCGCGACAACGGGATTTGCCTCGTTGTCAGCCTAACTGCTTGGACGCGCATATCCAACAGCGCGCTTACCCTATCCTTCTGCGTCCCCCCATTGCTCAAATGGTGAGGAGGTGGTACAGGAATTTCAACCTGTTGGCCATCGCCTACGCCTTTCGGCCTCGGCTTAGGTCCCGACTTACCCTGAGCGGACGAGCCTTCCTCAGGAAACCTTAGGCATTCGGTGGAGGGGATTCTCACCCCTCTTTCGCTACTCATACCGGCATTCTCACTTCTAAGCGCTCCACCAGTCCTTACGGTCTGGCTTCACAGCCCTTAGAACGCTCTCCTACCACTGTTCTAAAAGAACAGTCCACAGCTTCGGTGATACGTTTAGCCCCGGTACATTTTCGGCGCAGAGTCACTCGACCAGTGAGCTATTACGCACTCTTTAAATGGTGGCTGCTTCTAAGCCAACATCCTGGTTGTCTAAGCAACTCCACATCCTTTTCCACTTAACGTATACTTTGGGACCTTAGCTGGTGGTCTGGGCTGTTTCCCTCTTGACTACGGATCTTATCACTCGCAGTCTGACTCCTGAACATAAGTCTTTGGCATTCGGAGTTTGACTGAATTCGGTAACCCGATGGGGGCCCCTAGTCCAATCAGTGCTCTACCTCCAAGACTCTCATTTCAAGGCTAGCCCTAAAGCTATTTCGGAGAGAACCAGCTATCTCCAAGTTCGATTGGAATTTCTCCGCTACCCACACCTCATCCCCGCACTTTTCAACGTGCGTGGGTTCGGGCCTCCATTCAGTGTTACCTGAACTTCACCCTGGACATGGGTAGATCACCTGGTTTCGGGTCTACGACCACGTACTTATTCGCCCTATTCAGACTCGCTTTCGCTGCGGCTCCGTCTTATCAACTTAACCTTGCACGGGATCGTAACTCGCCGGTTCATTCTACAAAAGGCACGCCATTACCCATTAACGGGCTTTGACTACTTGTAGGCACACGGTTTCAGGATCTCTTTCACTCCCCTTCCGGGGTGCTTTTCACCTTTCCCTCACGGTACTGGTTCACTATCGGTCACTAGGGAGTATTTAGCCTTGGGAGATGGTCCTCCCTGCTTCCGACGGGATTTCACGTGTCCCGCCGTACTCAGGATCCACTCTGGAGGGAACGAAGTTTCAACTACAGGGTTGTTACCTTCTTTGACGGGCCTTTCCAGACCTCTTCATTTACTCCGTTCCTTTGTAACTCCGTATAGAGTGTCCTACAACCCCAAGAGGCAAGCCTCTTGGTTTGGGCTTCTTCCGTTTCGCTCGCCGCTACTTAGGAAATCACGTTTGCTTTCTCTTCCTCCGGGTACTTAGATGTTTCAGTTCCCCGGGTCTGCCATCAACACCCTATGTATTCAGGTGAAGATACTACTCCATTACGAGCAGTGGGTTTCCCCATTCGGAAATCTCCGGATCAAAGCTTACTTACAGCTCCCCGAAGCATATCGGTGTTAGTACCGTCCTTCATCGGCTCCTAGTGCCAAGGCATCCACCGTGCGCCCTTAACAACTTAACCTTTGACATCGAAGATGTCGTTTAAATCAATTATTAAGAGAATCACTAAACTAAGCGTTTAAACTCAGTGAATTACTTGAATTGTTTTCGTTATCTAGTTTTCAAGGAACATAAAACACAGGATGTTCAAATGCTCTACGCATTTAGACTCCTATGTGTTGAGTCTTACTTATATAGAAAGATCTAATGATCTCTCAAAACTAAACAAAATACCAAGCGTACTCCATTTTCCTTAGAAAGGAGGTGATCCAGCCGCACCTTCCGATACGGCTACCTTGTTACGACTTCACCCCAATCATCTGTCCCACCTTAGGCGGCTGGCTCCTTACGGTTACCCCACCGACTTCGGGTGTTACAAACTCTCGTGGTGTGACGGGCGGTGTGTACAAGGCCCGGGAACGTATTCACCGCGGCATGCTGATCCGCGATTACTAGCGATTCCGGCTTCATGCAGGCGAGTTGCAGCCTGCAATCCGAACTGAGAATGGTTTTATGGGATTGGCTTGACCTCGCGGTCTTGCAGCCCTTTGTACCATCCATTGTAGCACGTGTGTAGCCCAGGTCATAAGGGGCATGATGATTTGACGTCATCCCCACCTTCCTCCGGTTTGTCACCGGCAGTCACCTTAGAGTGCCCAACTTAATGCTGGCAACTAAGATCAAGGGTTGCGCTCGTTGCGGGACTTAACCCAACATCTCACGACACGAGCTGACGACAACCATGCACCACCTGTCACTTCGTCCCCCGAAGGGGAACCTTCTATCTCTAGAAGTAGCGAAGGATGTCAAGACCTGGTAAGGTTCTTCGCGTTGCTTCGAATTAAACCACATGCTCCACCGCTTGTGCGGGCCCCCGTCAATTCCTTTGAGTTTCAGTCTTGCGACCGTACTCCCCAGGCGGAGTGCTTAATGCGTTTGCTGCAGCACTAAAGGGCGGAAACCCTCTAACACTTAGCACTCATCGTTTACGGCGTGGACTACCAGGGTATCTAATCCTGTTCGCTCCCCACGCTTTCGCGCCTCAGCGTCAGTTACAGACCAGAGAGTCGCCTTCGCCACTGGTGTTCCTCCACATCTCTACGCATTTCACCGCTACACGTGGAATTCCACTCTCCTCTTCTGCACTCAAGTTCCCCAGTTTCCAATGACCCTCCACGGTTGAGCCGTGGGCTTTCACATCAGACTTAAGAAACCGCCTGCGCGCGCTTTACGCCCAATAATTCCGGACAACGCTTGCCACCTACGTATTACCGCGGCTGCTGGCACGTAGTTAGCCGTGGCTTTCTGGTTAGGTACCGTCAAGGTACCAGCAGTTACTCTGGTACTTGTTCTTCCCTAACAACAGAACTTTACGACCCGAAGGCCTTCATCGTTCACGCGGCGTTGCTCCGTCAGACTTTCGTCCATTGCGGAAGATTCCCTACTGCTGCCTCCCGTAGGAGTCTGGGCCGTGTCTCAGTCCCAGTGTGGCCGATCACCCTCTCAGGTCGGCTACGCATCGTCGCCTTGGTGAGCCGTTACCTCACCAACTAGCTAATGCGCCGCGGGTCCATCTGTAAGTGATAGCCGAAACCATCTTTCAATTTCGAACCATGCGGTTCGAAATGTTATCCGGTATTAGCTCCGGTTTCCCGGAGTTATCCCAATCTTACAGGCAGGTTACCCACGTGTTACTCACCCGTCCGCCGCTAACCTCAGGGAGCAAGCTCCCATTGGTTCGCTCGACTTGCATGTATTAGGCACGCCGCCAGCGTTCGTCCTGAGCCAGGATCAAACTCTCCAATAAAGAGTTGATATAGCTCATAAAGTTTGTACTATATAGTACGTTTTTTTTGTTAATCGAAATTAACGTTGGCACGCTTGGTTTTGTTTAGTTTTCAAAGATCATATCTTGTCCAATTCGTATCTCTCAACGACTGGACTATCATCTTAACACGTAATAAAAATTATGTCAAACATTTTTAAAATGTTTTTTAGAAGATGATTGTTAGAATTACTCAATCACTTATAATTCGTGACTGGATTTACATCATACCAATAATATTCATAACTATCAACTGGTAATAATTTCATACTTGTTTAAACGTCAAATATCTCTGCCCTAAATAGTTCAATACTGTATAGATAAGTGCAGCCAACAATATTGATAACTCTTCTCCATATATATTGGTACTTAAAACGTTCTTATTTATCAAACTGTACCCTATATTATAAGAAACATAATAGCTTACTAAAATGACAAATAAGAAAAGAGCAATTCCTTTTTTATTATTAACATTGCTGTTAAACGTAAAATTTCGATTAAGAAAATAGCTAATAATAGCTCCTATACCATTACCTATAAAAGTTGATACCCAATAAGAAAAACCAAATACATTTAATAGCAAGAATATCGAAGAGATTCCAATGATAGTATTTATTAGCCCGACTCCAATAAATCGTATAATTGTGTTTGACTTATTATAATAATTCTTTATGGTCTGAAGCATCAGTTTCAATATTCCTTTTAATAAGTTGTTTTGTTAAACCTAAAGTATTTATATCAATACTATATCTTGGTCGTCGTTTTGACTCTTTATAAATCTTCCCAATGTACTCTCCAATTAATCCAATGGCTATTAACTGTAGTCCGCCAATTAACCAAATAGATGTAATTAATGATGTCCACCCTGTCTCTGTTTCTCCAATAAACTTTAAAGTTACAAAATATGATCCAAACAACAAACTAGTAAAAAAAGAGAGGAATCCTAGAAGTAAAACAAACCTTATTGGTGTTACTGAAAAAGAGGTTATGCCTTCAAAAGCAAAGGAAATCATTTTCTTTAAAGGATATTTGGTATCTCCAGCAAATCTTTCTTTTCGATCATAATAAACAGCTGTAGATGGAAACCCAATCAAAGGAACTATTCCTCTTAAAAATAAATTTACTTCTTCAAATTTTTCTAACTCCTCAACAGCCCTTTTACTCATTAAGCGATAATCAGCATGATTATAGATTAAATTGACACCTAGTTTCTGCATTATTTTGTAGAATGCTTCTGCAGTTGTTTTCTTAAATAGTTGATCCGTATCTCGTTTATCTCTTACACCATATACAATATCAAAGCCCTCATTATATTTTAAGATAAAATCTTTTATAACATCTACGTCATCTTGTAAGTCTGCATCAATAGATATAACACAATCTGATGAATCTTTAGCTGCAATTAATCCTGCTAATAACGCACTTTGGTGTCCAACATTTCTTGCTAGTTTTAAACCATGTACTTTTTTATTTTTTAAGCTTTCTTTATAGATAATAGACCATGTTTGATCTTTGCTCCCATCGTCTACAAGTAATATATTACTCTGATCTGATATTAACCTAACTTCTATAAGATGATCTAATTTATCAATTAATACAGTTAAAGTTTCAGGTAAGACTTCTTCTTCGTTATAGCAGGGTACGACTATTGTAAGTATTGGTTCCATCTATGTAATACCTCCCAGATTTTACATTGCTTTATATAAATAGATTTTCCAAACTGAAGATTCACTTTGAAATGTCTTCTCTAGTACTAGATTATTCTCAGTTGCATTATCTATTGGAACAGTTGAAAAAATAAATGAACCTCCTAGGTTTTTAAATGCTTCTGTATTTAATTCAAGATTTCTTAACGTTTTTTTAGAATTCTTCTTAAACATATAATGCTTACCAAGTTCATCGGTGAAGATATAGCAACGTCCACCCCACTCATCAAAATAAGTTCTTATTGTTTTGTTTTTTTCGAGTTCTTTTTCGATAATTTTTCTGAATTCATACTTATAGCTCAAGGGATAAAAATTATTATATGTATCTAATGTATAAAAACCGTTATATTGCGGAATTGCCGGATGAATACCAATACTAGCAATTCTATAGTCTTTTTGAGGTAATCCTATATAAGATTTAATTTCATTAAAAAGTGACTCAGAATAAAACTCTTTAACAGAAGGCTTTTTATGATAAATAACCTCATCATTAAATCCTAGAAGTAAAACAATCTGTGCTATAATGAAGAAAAAAGCATAGGGCTTCCAGCTCTTTCTGTGGTTCCAAATAATTTTTAGACCTAGCGCAAAGCCAACATATATAACTAGAGGTCTCAAGAAGTGAAATCTAGCAAAATTAAAAGTATCCATAACATGAAATTTCTCTGTTAGTGGAAGCCAGCCCTTATAAAACCAAAAGGCATACCATGCAGATAATGCAAAATTAAGTATAAAGAGAAAGAGAAACACCATTTCTTCTTTCCATAACCTCTTATTTATGACTATATATAACGAAATCAGAGTTACTGTCAGGATAAAGATCCCATGAACTGTCATTACGTGTGTGTGACCTAGCACAAAGTTCTTAAAGGTTAATCGAATGACCCTCCATAGCGATAGCCTCGCATGAAAATATTCATCTCTACTATTAGGCTCATCATCAAACAAAAATGAATAAACCAATCTATACTCAACAACCAAGAACATACCAGTCATATATATAAGAGCTAACAGAAAATAATAATTGCGTTTTCCTCTTATAAAATCAACTAACCAAAATACGCCCATTCCAAATAAAAAAAAGAAAAACCCTAATACAATACTTGAATATAGAGGCAGTAAAGTTAATACCAGAAACTGCTTCCAAGTGCTTTTCCCATTTCTTATATGTAAAAATGCCCATAAAGCTAAAGGCATACCTAGTGTACTAAGCATCCCCGAGGGCCAGAATGGTGTTAATGCAAATGCTAATGCCACTCCAACATTAATCAGGGTATATTCCTTGTGCATTAGAAGATGATCCTTTAATAATAAGTACATTCCTATAAAGGCAAAAACCCTTGTTATGGTTTGGCTTAAAGCATAAGCAACCATAGTTGGGAAAATAGCATAGAGCCAAACAATAAGACTAAATTCTGTTCCATATGCATTTCTGGGTAATCCATTTATAACCTGAGGAATCTTCGCTTCGCTTGAACCAAGCATTTGCCCACTCTCACTCAACACCTTATACCATGCTAAATTGGAGTCAAGATTATCATGCACCCTTATATGTGCATTCTCACCTAACACAAAGAGAGGAGAAAGGTACAAACATATGATGAAAAAGGCAAATATAAGTAATCTACTCTCACTAGTAATCCTATCTAAAAACAAAATTTACACCTCTGACTAAATAGCATTTCTACATTTGTACTTATTAAGATTTACTAAAACAGGATAATAATACTAAAAATGTTTATGGTGAGGGAATTTGTTTTTTGGTGCCTGTCACTACCCGATATTTGGAGAAATTTGTCGATATCTAAAGTCCATTACACTTTCTTTTAACATCTTACTTGGCGATGCCCAACTCTCACACAGGGGGAATGAACATTAAAAGTGGTTGGAAAAGGGCGTGCAGTGTCGTTCATAAGGGGAATGAACGATAAAAGTGTGTTGAGAAAGTGAGAATATCTCCACGTCAGCTTGTTTTTACTTTGTCTCTAATTTTCACATACAAACCTTCGGTTTAACTACCATTTAACAAAACAAAAAAGACCAGTATCCCTACTTATAAATGCTAATTTAAAAATGAACAAAGATGATTACATAAGAATGTACAGTTTTGTGATGTACATGCATACTTAGTTTGAGGTGGAGAGAATGCATGTACAGCTAGATTTAACGACAGAGATAGAAGTAAAAAGTCTAGAAGATTTACCAAAGTTAAAATTTCTAATGGAGAGCTTAAACATGAAAATAAATAAAAGTAAGATAGGGCGAGAATTGGGAGTAGATCGGAGGACTGTGGATCGATATTTAAATGGAAAGGGGCCAAGTAAAACCCGTAATAGAAAATCTAGAATAGATGAGTTATATGGTGTTATATCAGACCTACTCTCAAAGGATTCAATACAAACTTTTTACTACAAGAGAGTTCTTTGGGAGTACTTAAAGGATAACCATAGTTTGAACTGTTCCCAGTCATCTTTCCGACGATACATATCAAACAAACCTGAGTTCCAAGCATATTTTACCGATGGTAAAAGAACTCAAGCAACACAATCTGTTGTTCGTTATGAAACCCCTCCGGGGGAACAGGCTCAATTCGACTGGAAGGAGAACATAAAATACATAACGTGTGATGGGGAGATTATACACGTTAATGTAGGAGTGTTGGTGTTAGGAAATTCAAGGTTTAAGTCTTATGGTTTAACCATGTCCAAATCACAAAGTATATTAATGTCCTTTTTGATGGAGTGCTTTGAAGCAATTGGTGGAGTACCAAAGATCATTTTAACGGACAATATGAAAACAGTAATGGATGAACATAGAACAGAGTATTCAAAAGGAGTGGTTAATGAACGATTTGAACAGTTTGCCAGTGATAGTGGATTTGAAATCAAACCTTGTATTGCAGGAAGGCCAAGGACAAAAGGGAAAGTAGAGAGTATTATGAAGCTCTTAGATGAGATTCATGCTTATCAGGGTAAATTCACTTACGAAGGACTTCACCAATTTGTTCAAAAGCTTTGTGAACGCCATAATCAAAGTTTTAATCAAGGAAATAGAAAGATTCCAATACTTGCTTTAAAACAAGAAAAGAGTCACTTACTCCCCCTACCAAGGAAAGAAATAAGAGACTCTTATAAGATCAAACACAAGCTTGTAAAGGTTAACCCTGCGAGCATGATTACGTACAAATCAAACCAGTATTCAGTACCAGCTGAATACAAAGGGAAAACCGTTGGTTTACAAGTCTATGACGATCACATACATGTATATTATAACACGGATTTGATCGCTCAACATCGAATCAGTAGTAAGGTGCTGAATTATAAGGAAGAACATTATACAGACGTATTGTCACGGGGAATGCCAGACTATCCTGATATTGATGAGCTAGCTAAAAAGAATCTACTGGCAATGGATGAGGTGTATAAAATTGAATAGTAGTTATCAACAATTAGTAAGTAATTTAGAATATTTAAACTTAAAACAGATGATTACTCATCTTAACGATACCATTGATTTTAGTACCAAGAATGAATTATCTCTCGTTGACACATTGATGAAATTAACAAACTATGAAATAGATGTTCGTGAGAAAACAATGATAAATTCAATGGTTAAGGTGGGGGCTTTTCCCCACCGTAGTGAGATAAATGAGTTTAACTTTGATTTTCAACCAACGATAAATAAACAACAAATTCTTGATTTTCTTTCTCTGCGTTTTATCGAAGATAAACAGAATATTATCTTCATGGGAACTAGTGGTGTTGGCAAAACTCACTTAGCGACTTCGATTGGAATCGCTGCAGCCAAAAAACGAACAAGTACCTATTTTATTAAATGTAATGAACTTATCTTAAACTTGAAAAAGGCAAAGCTAGAAGATCGCTTAGAGTCTCGATTAAAGCACTATGGGAAATATAAATTACTAATTATTGATGAAATTGGTTACCTTCCAATTGACAAAGAAGATGCCAAACTATTCTTTCAGCTAATTGATTTGAGATATGAAAAGAAAAGTACAATCTTAACTACAAACATTAGCTTTAAAGAGTGGGATGCGGTGTTCCAGGATTCTAAATTAGCAAATGCAATATTAGATCGTGTATTACACCACGCAACAGTTGTCAATATTGTTGGTCCCTCTTATAGAATTAAGGATCATTTACAAAAAGAAGATGATGATTAATTTTGTACATTCTTAAACGATCAAAATTGTACATCGTTAGCTTGACATTTACACCTACTGATCTTTTTCTCTTCTTACTTGGCGACGTCCTACTCTCACAGGGGAAACCCCCAACTACCATCGGCGCTAAGAGCTTAACTTCCGTGTTCGGACTATCGGCTTGCGATAAGCGGCGAATCTCCGCGTCAGCTTGTTCGTTCAGATCCTCATGTGCCAAGACCGCACACTCCGGTCTTCACTCCCTGCGCTTCCTTGACCTTCTTGCTTCTCCCAAGCCTCAGGCTAGTAGTTTTAATTTGTCTCTAATTCTTATATTCAAACCTTCGGTTTAACAACCTTTAACGACACAAAAAAGACCAGTATCCCTACTGATCTTTTTCTCTTCTTACTTGGCGACGTCCTACTCTCACAGGGGGAAACCCCCAACTACCATCGGCGCAAGAGCTTAACTTCCGCGTTCGGACTATCGGCTTGCGATAAGCGGCGAATCTCCGCGTCAGCTCGTTCGTTCAGATCCTCATGTGCCAAGACCGCACACTCCGGTCTTCACTCCCTGCGCTTCCTTGACCTTCTTGCTTCTCCCAAGCCTCAGGCTAGTAGTTTTAATTTGTCTCTAATTCTTATATTCAAACCTTCGGTTTAACAACCTATAACTACACAAAAAAAGATCAGTATCTCTACTGATCTTTCCTTCATCTTACTTGGCGACGTCCTACTCTCACAGGGGGAAACCCCCAACTACCATCGGCGCTGAAGAGCTTAACTTCCGTGTTCGGCATGGGAACGGGTGTGACCTCTTCGCCATCATCACCAAATAATGTGGTTTACGGCTTCCGATGAACTTCACATTTCTGCGTCATCTCATTCGTCAACATCCTCACGTACTGAAGTACGCTCCGGTGTCTCCTCAATCGATTCCTTGAACTGTTCGTTCCTCGAAACCCTTTCACTTTGTATAAAGTTTTCAAGAATATTATATTCCTTCAAAACTAGATAACGAATCACAATTCAATTCACTAAGCTAACGCGCTTTTATTAGGTTAAGTCCTCGATCGATTAGTATCAGTCAGCTCCACACGTCACCGCGCTTCCACCTCTGACCTATCAACCTGATCATCTTTCAGGGATCTTACTCACTAATGTGATGGGAAATCTCATCTTGAGGGGGGCTTCATGCTTAGATGCTTTCAGCACTTATCCCTTCCGCACATAGCTACCCAGCTATGCCTTTGGCAAGACAACTGGTACACCAGCGGTGCGTCCATCCCGGTCCTCTCGTACTAAGGACAGCTCCTCTCAAATTTCCTACGCCCACGACGGATAGGGACCGAACTGTCTCACGACGTTCTGAACCCAGCTCGCGTACCGCTTTAATGGGCGAACAGCCCAACCCTTGGGACCGACTACAGCCCCAGGATGCGATGAGCCGACATCGAGGTGCCAAACCTCCCCGTCGATGTGGACTCTTGGGGGAGATAAGCCTGTTATCCCCGGGGTAGCTTTTATCCGTTGAGCGATGGCCCTTCCATGCGGAACCACCGGATCACTAAGCCCGACTTTCGTCCCTGCTCGACTTGTAGGTCTCGCAGTCAAGCTCCCTTGTGCCTTTACACTCTACGAATGATTTCCAACCATTCTGAGGGAACCTTTGGGCGCCTCCGTTACATTTTAGGAGGCGACCGCCCCAGTCAAACTGCCCACCTGACACTGTCTCCCAGCCCGATCAGGGCTGTGGGTTAGAATTTCAATACAGCCAGGGTAGTATCCCACCGACGCCTCCACCGAAGCTAGCGCTCCGGCTTCTCAGGCTCCTACCTATCCTGTACAAGCTGTACCAAAATTCAATATCAGGCTACAGTAAAGCTCCACGGGGTCTTTCCGTCCTGTCGCGGGTAACCTGCATCTTCACAGGTACTATAATTTCACCGAGTCTCTCGTTGAGACAGTGCCCAGATCGTTACGCCTTTCGTGCGGGTCGGAACTTACCCGACAAGGAATTTCGCTACCTTAGGACCGTTATAGTTACGGCCGCCGTTTACTGGGGCTTCGGTTCAAAGCTTCGCTTGCGCTAACCTCTCCCCTTAACCTTCCAGCACCGGGCAGGCGTCAGCCCCTATACTTCGCCTTGCGGCTTCGCAGAGACCTGTGTTTTTGCTAAACAGTCGCCTGGGCCTATTCACTGCGGCTTTTCCGGGCTATTCACCCTAAAAAGCACCCCTTCTCCCGAAGTTACGGGGTCATTTTGCCGAGTTCCTTAACGAGAGTTCTCTCGCTCACCTTAGGATTCTCTCCTCGCCTACCTGTGTCGGTTTGCGGTACGGGCACCTCTCACCTCGCTAGAGGCTTTTCTTGGCAGTGTGGAATCAGGAACTTCGGTACTATAGTTCCCTCGCCATCACAGCTCAGCCTTATGTGACAACGGGATTTGCCTCGTTGTCAGCCTAACTGCTTGGACGCGCATATCCAACAGCGCGCTTACCCTATCCTTCTGCGTCCCCCCATTGCTCAAATGGTGAGGAGGTGGTACAGGAATTTCAACCTGTTGGCCATCGCCTACGCCTTTCGGCCTCGGCTTAGGTCCCGACTAACCCTGAGCGGACGAGCCTTCCTCAGGAAACCTTAGGCATTCGGTGGAGGGGATTCTCACCCCTCTTTCGCTACTCATACCGGCATTCTCACTTCTAAGCGCTCCACCAGTCCTTACGGTCTGGCTTCACAGCCCTTAGAACGCTCTCCTACCACTGTTCTAAAAGAACAGTCCACAGCTTCGGTGATACGTTTAGCCCCGGTACATTTTCGGCGCAGAGTCACTCGACCAGTGAGCTATTACGCACTCTTTAAATGGTGGCTGCTTCTAAGCCAACATCCTGGTTGTCTAAGCAACTCCACATCCTTTTCCACTTAACGTATACTTTGGGACCTTAGCTGGTGGTCTGGGCTGTTTCCCTCTTGACTACGGATCTTATCACTCGCAGTCTGACTCCTGAACATAAGTCTTTGGCATTCGGAGTTTGACTGAATTCGGTAACCCGATGGGGGCCCCTAGTCCAATCAGTGCTCTACCTCCAAGACTCTCATTTCAAGGCTAGCCCTAAAGCTATTTCGGAGAGAACCAGCTATCTCCAAGTTCGATTGGAATTTCTCCGCTACCCACACCTCATCCCCGCACTTTTCAACGTGCGTGGGTTCGGGCCTCCATTCAGTGTTACCTGAACTTCACCCTGGACATGGGTAGATCACCTGGTTTCGGGTCTACGACCACGTACTCTTTCGCCCTATTCAGACTCGCTTTCGCTGCGGCTCCGTCTTATCAACTTAACCTTGCACGGGATCGTAACTCGCCGGTTCATTCTACAAAAGGCACGCCATTACCCATTAACGGGCTTTGACTACTTGTAGGCACACGGTTTCAGGATCTCTTTCACTCCCCTTCCGGGGTGCTTTTCACCTTTCCCTCACGGTACTGGTTCACTATCGGTCACTAGGGAGTATTTAGCCTTGGGAGATGGTCCTCCCTGCTTCCGACGGGATTTCACGTGTCCCGCCGTACTCAGGATCCACTCTGGAGGGAACGAAGTTTCAACTACAGGGTTGTTACCTTCTTTGACGGGCCTTTCCAGACCTCTTCATTTACTCCGTTCCTTTGTAACTCCGTATAGAGTGTCCTACAACCCCAAGAGGCAAGCCTCTTGGTTTGGGCTTCTTCCGTTTCGCTCGCCGCTACTTGGGAAATCGCGTTTGCTTTCTCTTCCTCCGGGTACTTAGATGTTTCAGTTCCCCGGGTCTGCCTTTAATACCCTATGTATTCAGGTAAAAATACTACTCCATTACGAGTAGTGGGTTTCCCCATTCGGAAATCTCCGGATCAAAGCTTACTTACAGCTCCCCGAAGCATATCGGTGTTAGTACCGTCCTTCATCGGCTCCTAGTGCCAAGGCATCCACCGTGCGCCCTTAACAACTTAACCTTCGACAAACGATAAGCTTCGAATTTCTTCGTTGACTTCCCTTCTTCCGGTGCTCATGTACTCTCGTACACTCCGCTCCTCATCAGGTCGTCGCCTCGAACTTCTCGCTTCTCCTTTGTCTCAAGACATAAGATCAAACTCAATATCTTGATTAACATTTATTAAGAGAATCACTAAACTAAGCGTTTAAACTCAGTGAATTACTTGAATTGTTTTCGTTATCTAGTTTTCAAGGAACATAAAACACAGGACATTTAAATGCGTGATGCATTTAGACTCCTATGTGTTGAGTCTTGCTTATATAGAAAGATCTAATGATCTCTCAAAACTAAACAAAATACCAAGCGTGCCTCATTTTCCTTAGAAAGGAGGTGATCCAGCCGCACCTTCCGATACGGCTACCTTGTTACGACTTCACCCCAATCATCTGTCCCACCTTAGGCGGCTGGCTCCAGTGAGGTTACCCCACCGACTTCGGGTGTTACAAACTCTCGTGGTGTGACGGGCGGTGTGTACAAGGCCCGGGAACGTATTCACCGCGGCATGCTGATCCGCGATTACTAGCGATTCCGGCTTCATGCAGGCGAGTTGCAGCCTGCAATCCGAACTGAGAATGGTTTTATGGGATTGGCTTGACCTCGCGGTCTTGCAGCCCTTTGTACCATCCATTGTAGCACGTGTGTAGCCCAGGTCATAAGGGGCATGATGATTTGACGTCATCCCCACCTTCCTCCGGTTTGTCACCGGCAGTCACCTTAGAGTGCCCAACTGAATGCTGGCAACTAAGATCAAGGGTTGCGCTCGTTGCGGGACTTAACCCAACATCTCACGACACGAGCTGACGACAACCATGCACCACCTGTCACTTCGTCCCCCGAAGGGGAACCTTCTATCTCTAGAAGTAGCGAAGGATGTCAAGACCTGGTAAGGTTCTTCGCGTTGCTTCGAATTAAACCACATGCTCCACCGCTTGTGCGGGCCCCCGTCAATTCCTTTGAGTTTCAGTCTTGCGACCGTACTCCCCAGGCGGAGTGCTTAATGCGTTTGCTGCAGCACTAAAGGGCGGAAACCCTCTAACACTTAGCACTCATCGTTTACGGCGTGGACTACCAGGGTATCTAATCCTGTTCGCTCCCCACGCTTTCGCGCCTCAGCGTCAGTTACAGACCAGAGAGTCGCCTTCGCCACTGGTGTTCCTCCACATCTCTACGCATTTCACCGCTACACGTGGAATTCCACTCTCCTCTTCTGCACTCAAGTTCCCCAGTTTCCAATGACCCTCCACGGTTGAGCCGTGGGCTTTCACATCAGACTTAAGAAACCGCCTGCGCGCGCTTTACGCCCAATAATTCCGGACAACGCTTGCCACCTACGTATTACCGCGGCTGCTGGCACGTAGTTAGCCGTGGCTTTCTGGTTAGGTACCGTCAAGGTACCAGCAGTTACTCTGGTACTTGTTCTTCCCTAACAACAGAACTTTACGACCCGAAGGCCTTCATCGTTCACGCGGCGTTGCTCCGTCAGACTTTCGTCCATTGCGGAAGATTCCCTACTGCTGCCTCCCGTAGGAGTCTGGGCCGTGTCTCAGTCCCAGTGTGGCCGATCACCCTCTCAGGTCGGCTACGCATCGTCGCCTTGGTGAGCCGTTACCTCACCAACTAGCTAATGCGCCGCGGGTCCATCTGTAAGTGATAGCCGAAACCATCTTTCAATTCCGAACCATGCGGTTCGAAATGTTATCCGGTATTAGCTCCGGTTTCCCGGAGTTATCCCAATCTTACAGGCAGGTTACCCACGTGTTACTCACCCGTCCGCCGCTAATCTCCGGGAGCAAGCTCCCTTCGATTCGCTCGACTTGCATGTATTAGGCACGCCGCCAGCGTTCGTCCTGAGCCAGGATCAAACTCTCCAATAAAGAGTTGATATAGCTCATAAAGTTTGTACTATATAGTACGTTGTTTTGTTAATCGAAATTAACGTTGGCACGCTCGGTTTTGTTTAGTTTTCAAAGATCATTTAATGCCGCTCTCTCAGAAGCGACTTTATTAATTTAACACATCAACTCGTTTTAAGTCAACATGTTTTTTAAAAAACTTTCATTCGACTAAAAGTTAATATGACCTCGTCGAATGACTTTTATTACTATAACAACAAAAAAGATTAGAGTCAACATTTTTCATTAAAATAAATTATACAAAAAAAGAAGAGGGTCCCCCCTCTTCTTTTTCCTATTATTAAGCTAAGAATACAAAATATAGTACAAAGATGACAAACAATCCGTACATAACCGGGTGAATTTCTTTTGTTCTACCCTTCATGATCATTGTAATTGGATAGAAGATGAATCCAACCGCAATACCTGTTGCAATACTATAAGATAAAGGCATTGTAATAATCGTTAAGAATGCTGGTACAGCAATTTCAAATCGTTTCCAGTCAATCTGTCCTAGAGACGAAACCATTAGTGCCCCTACAATTATTAATGCAGGTGCAGTAACTGCTGAAGTAATAACTCCTAAAAGTGGTGAGAAGAATAAAGCCAATAAGAATAGTACCGCAGTTACGACTGATGCGAAACCTGAACGAGCTCCAGCAGCTACTCCCGCAGAAGACTCAATATATGAAGTTGTTGTTGATGTTCCTAAGATAGAACCTACAACTGTTGCAGCTGAATCTGCGAATAATGCTTTTCCTGCTCTAGGTAACTTATTATCTTTCATTAAACCAGCTTGATTAGCTACTCCAACAAGTGTTCCAGCTGTATCAAAGAAATCTACGAATAAGAATGTCAAAATAACAACTAACATTTGAACAGTAAAGATTTGATCTAAGTTCATAAATGCTTGTCCAAACGTTGGCGCTAAGCTTGGTATTTGACCAACAATTTCTGTCGGAACAGCAATTTGATTAAAGATCATTCCTACAATTGCTGTAATTAGCATTCCGTAGAAGATACCACCATTTACTCCACGAACCATTAAAATAACGGTCACAATAATACCGAATATAGCTAAAAGTGTTTGAGGATCAGTGAAGTCACCTAACCCAACTAAAGTAGCATCATTATTAACAATAATGCCTGCACCTTGAAAACCTACAAATGTTATGAATAATCCAATTCCGGCACCAACAGCAAACTTTAGTTCAGCTGGAATTGAGTTAATTATCTTTTCACGAAGACCTGATAAAGTAAGAAGAATAAAAATAAGTCCTGATACTAAAACCCCTGATAAAGCTGTTTGCCAAGGTACTCCCATTGTTAAGACAACTGTGAATGAGAAAAATGCATTTAACCCCATACCCGGCGCCAAAGCAATTGGATATTTGGCTATAAGACCCATTAACAACGAACCTACAGCCGCAGCAATAGCAGTTGCTGTGAAGATAGCTCCTGTATCCATTCGCATTTCTGCAGGTAGATCTGGAATTGAAGTCATTGCTAATGTGTTAGGATTAACAAATAAAATATAAGCCATTGATAAGAACGTTGTTAAACCACCAATAATTTCACGTCGATAATTTGTACCTAATTCATCAAACTGAAAAAACTTCTTCATAAATAGGTGTTCCTCCTCAGTATTAGTTCAAAAGCTTTTACTACCAAATACATTGTCCCCCAGTAATATTTCCAAATAAAAAAGCGCACACCTATACGTGAGCGCTTGACTTTGAAAATATTAATGGCCGGTAACAAACAGTAGTTACCTCTGCTATTAATACCTCGTAGTCAAGCCATTTACGGTAGCTTGGTAGAAACTTTCGAGCCATATCCTCGACATTATACGACGTATTTCGACTATATTGATTACTTTTTTATTTTATCAGTGTATCGTTTTTTCGTCAATACAAAAAACGAACATTATTCAAAATAATGTTCGTTTCGTTCGTTTTTTACTCCCACTCAATAGTAGCAGGTGGTTTACTTGTAATATCATAAACTACACGATTAATGTGCTTTACTTCATTTACAATTCTTGTCGAAATCACTTCAAGTACATCCCAAGGAATTCTTGCCCAATCCGAAGTCATTCCATCGATTGATGTAACTGCACGAATACCAATCGTGTAATCATAAGTTCTAGCATCACCCATTACACCAACACTACGAATATCAGGTAGGACCGTGAAGTACTGCCAAATATCACGATCTAATCCAGCTTTTTTAATTTCATTACGTAGAATATAGTCTGATTCACGAACAATCTCTAGTTTTTCTTCCGTAATTTCACCTAGAACACGAATTCCCAATCCTGGACCTGGGAATGGTTGTCTCCAAACGATTTCATCTGGAATACCAAGTTCCGTTCCTAATGCACGAACTTCGTCTTTAAATAATGTATTTAGAGGTTCAATAAGTTCGAATTCCATATCTTCTGGTAGCCCACCAACGTTATGGTGAGATTTAATCGTTTGAGCTGTTGCTGTTCCGCTCTCAATAATATCTGTATAAAGAGTACCTTGTGCCAAAAATTCGATTCCTTCTAATTTAGCTGACTCGTCATCAAATACATAGATGAACTCATTACCAATAATTTTACGTTTTTGCTCTGGATCTGAAACGCCTTTTAACTTATTCATAAAGCGATCTTTTGCGTCAACTTTAATAACATTCATATTAAAACCTTCAGTGAATGTTTTCATAACACTGTCAGCTTCGTTTTTACGTAACAGTCCATGGTCTACAAAGATACATGTTAGTTGATCACCAATCGCTTTGTGAATTAACACGGCAACAACTGAAGAATCAACACCACCACTTAACGCGCAAAGCACTTTTTTATTGCCTACTTTTTGTTTGATTTTATCTAATTCCATTTCAATGAAATTCTCCATTGACCAGTTACCAGAACAACCACAGATGTTAAAAACAAAGTTTTTCAAAAGGTCATTACCATATTCAGAGTGACGTACCTCTGGATGGAATTGAACACCATAAAACTTACGGTCTTCATTACTCATTGCAGCAAATGGACAAGATGTACTCGTAGCATCTACATGGAATCCTGCTGGAATTTCTTTAACTAAGTCACCGTGACTCATCCACACAACCTGTTGTTCCGGTAACTCTGCAAATAATGCTGGTTTTCCATGAACATCAATTGTTGCTTTACCGTATTCACGGTGATCTGCTGGCTCTACTTTTCCGCCAAGCTTATGAGTCATCAGCTGCATACCGTAACAAATACCTAATACAGGGATACCTAAATCAAAGATAGCCTCATCACAATCAAAAGCATTTTCACCGTAAACACTGTTCGGTCCACCTGAAAGGATCACTCCTTTAGGATTCATTTGTTTAATTTCTTCAGCCGTTAATGTGTGAGGGTGTAACTCACTGTATACACCAAATTCACGGATACGTCTTGTGATTAATTGATTATACTGACTACCGAAGTCTAAAACTACTACCATTTCATGAATGTTTGCCACCATCGTCACCTCATCGTATTTTCATGCACTATTGTTAGTATGCTATAAAGACTATCAAGATCATACAAAAAGTATCATAACCCAGGAAATACTTACTAATATGTCTATATAGCAAAAAAACTGAATCCACCTTCAATAAAGAAACAGGACTTATCACCAATTATAGGTAAGAGTCTAATTTCCTTATATAAAAAGAAGGCAGAATCCAGCTGACTTTCGAACTTATTCTGCCTTCATAGTCGGGTGTTTTAAGGTTACCCGGTAGAGACTCTCGATCCGTATTATCGAGGATATATGAAGGGTCTATTAATTTTTTCTATTCTATCAATCTCTTATACAATTGGTCAAGACGATGTTCTTTTAATTAAATTTTCCCACAATTCAACTGACTTATTCCATTCTTGTTTTGCATCATCGCGTCGATACAATGCCCTTTCATAGTTTTCCGTTAAAGCTGTCATATGGACCATATGAAAATATCGATCAATATAACGGGCATAATCCCTCAAGGTTTGTCCTTCTTTTCTTTTAATACCACGGCGGGCAAATTGTTTTAGTAGTGACTCATAAGCTTGAAAGAATACTTGGTCATCGTTACGGTTTTTATATTTTAAAATGATAAGCTTTGGTATCCATCTCGTCCTAGTTTTGAAAATCACAAAAGCTAGAATTGCTGTAACGATCATAAAACCATATAAACCAGTACTTCCTAGACGCAGACTAAAGAAACCGAAGAAATCATTTGTAGAAGAAGATGTTTCTGTGTTAGTTTGCTCAGGCTTTTCTGGAGTTGCTTCAGGTTCCTTTTCCTCTTCTTCAACAGGCTCCTTCTCCTCTTCTACCTCTTCCTGACCAGGTGTATCTTTGTAGTCACTTACCAAATCATAAGGGTTTACAAAGCCTTTAGTAGGTTCAAACGGAACCCATCCTACTCCAGCGAAATACACTTCAACCCACGAATGGGCATTATTATTTGTAACTTGATATTCACTTTTACTGTTCTCTACAGTTTGAACAAAGTCACCTTCTGTATATCCTTTCACCCATCTTGCAGGAATATCAAGTGATCTTAATAAAACGATCATAGAAGTAGAAAAATTATCACAATAACCTTTGAATGTTTCAAAGAGAAATTGATCTACATAATCTTGCTCACCTTCAGGAATGGCCACATCTTCTTTATCATACGTAAATTCCGGCCTTCCTAAGTAGTCTTCAATCGCCTTCACTTTATCATATTGATTAGATTCTGTTTCTGTAAGAGATACAGCAAGTTCTCTTACCCGTTCAGGTAATGTTTCAGGTAATTGTGTGTATCTTTCAACAAACCCTTCAGGTACATTTTCAAAAACCTGTGCTTTTTTCATCTCATTTAATGGATAAGAGGGAAGTTCATACTCAACCTGATAAGTTAGAAATTCCTCTCTAGATCCGTCACCCTGCTTCTGAAAAGGGGAGATTAACTCTGTATTTCGGTTTAGGTAAATTGGTAAATTTACCTCTGTGCTTATAGCTGTTAAACCTAAAGGATAAATAACATGCAAATAACGGTATTCCTCATTTATTGTAACGGTCGATTCCAAACTTTTTGTCTCTACACGCTCATCTGTCCAAATAACTTCATCTTGAATTGATGTGATTAATTCACGTTCTGCATCAGGGTCGGAAGCCTCCCATCCCTTCCCTGTATAAACATCCTTGGATTCCACTCGCCAATAATGTCGATCACTAGATATATGGGTGAAAACTTCAGTATCATCTCCTACGAATGATCCTCCTAAATTTTCATCATTTGGACTATACCCAATTTTTTTCGTACCAGTTCCACCCTCATCTTCTCGCCCAACAGCTGTAATATATGGAACTGGATCAGGCCACTGAGGTGATGCCTTAGGAGCTAAAATGGCTAGAATCATCGAAAGCATTATAAAAGCAAGTAGTGGCATTATCCATCTAAGGGAAGCTAGCTTTTTCATTTTTAAATTCTCCAGTTTCTTTAATCGATCAAAGTACAGGAGACCAAGCATAAAGAAACCTATTAAAACAACTCTAACAATTGCATAGGATGCATCGTATGGAGTAAAGGTATCCAACACTGTAATATAAAGGAGCGTTAACACAAAGAAAAAGAAAATTCTCTTTTGAAAAAGAATCCAATAATGAATTAAATAAACAAGTAACCAAAGCAAAATAAAAAATAACAATGAACGAAAAGATGAAGTCATCCCCATCCATTCTGCACTTGGTACTAACGAAAGATTGAAGGCAATATCACCAATTAAATCCTTTACCCAAAGAAAACTAAAAAACATTCCTTCAAAATATAACCCGTGAAGCATAAACAAAATAATGAGCATTTTTACCGGGAATGTGATGAACCAACGCAATCTGAAAAATGTCATTACAAAACTAACAGCAATAAAAAACACGAAAATAAATGTGTTCGCTGTATCAGTAAATTCTCCAAGAGGCCTTAACCATTCCCATAGCAGGATAAATGCAAACAGATAATATAGAAGAGTAACAGATATCCCTTCTTGGTCCTTAGGTGTTGTCACTAGATATTCACCTCTTTAAAACGCTTATTTGCATCCTGTTCTATTACTACATTTACATGAACTTGACGTTGCTTCAATCTTTCAACTAATACAGACTCTTCTTTTGAAAGCCCGTGATGCTTCTCTTTAACAAAATATAAAATAAATGTCTGCTGACGAGCTGATAAAAACTCGAGCTTTCTTACGACCTCTAAGTTTAGAGTTGAAGTAACAAGAATACTGGTAACTTGTTTCATTTCCGTATTTAAAAAGCTCCCTCCAAGAACAGAAGAAAAAGGTGTTTGACTATCACAATCAACTTTTGCCAAATGATAAAAGATGCTGCTTACATGTTGCTCATCAGCCTGGAGCGGAAACACTTTTTGCTGCTGCCCAACTGAAACTACCCCTACCCTAGCGCCACTTTTAACAATAGTGCGAATCAATGATGCGGAATAGGAAACAATTGATTCAAATAGCTCTGACTGTGACCGGTCAATAAATACAACAACATCATGACTTTGCATTTGTTCAAATTCCTTTGTCATAATCGAATCTCTTCTCGCCGTAGCTTTCCAATCAATCCAAGCAAATTTATCGCCTGGCTGATATTCCCTTACACCGACAGCCATTGTTGAATCCTGCCAATACTTAGTTAATGTTGATGCTGATCCTTGTTCATACTGTTTTTGATTTGAATGATAGGCTAAATCTACAGTTGAAGGGTAAACAAGAAAATAGTTTTCTACCTCTAAAGTGACTTCCTTTTCAATAAGACCAAATAAATCCCCTGTTCTTAAGCGGACGGATTTAAAGTGGTGTTCGCCACGTGGCATCTCGAGGAGAGCATAACTAAAGGAGATCGATTTCTTAAACCATGGAAAAAAAAGTTTTTTAGGCTCTTTAAGTTTTTGAGCAACCTTTAATTTATCATTAAGCTCATCTTCAACTAGTAAATAAAATAACGGGAAAGGGAAAGATCTTTTAACCGTTATTGTACCAATAAACCTCTGTCCAACCGAAAATTGTTCCTGATTAATCCTCCGGGTTACTTGGAAAGAGCGGATTGGGTAGATCATTAATAAGAAAGAATAGAGAGCAAATGGTAGAAAGCTATAAAAGAGAAACCAGCTTACAAATCCACCTTGAAACATCGCATAACTAAATGCTGCTAAGGTAAGAAATAAGAGGGATAAGACCTTCCAGCCAGCTTTAAGTCTCGTCAATAACGTCATGATTTACCACTTAAAGACCTTTGAACCGGCACTGGTGTTTTAGAAATAATCTCATGTATAAGATCATCAGCAGATTTCCCCTCAAATTTTGCCTCTGACCTTAAAATAATCCGGTGTGCTAACGTATATGGAGCAAGGTATTGAATATCATCAGGAATAATATAATCTCTACCTAAAATAAAAGCATAGGCTTGTGCTGCCTTCATTAAAGCAATTGATGCACGTGGACTTGCCCCAAGATAAACAGATGGATGCTTCCTTGATTTTCCAGTTATTTCAATGATATAGCTTTTAATTGTTTCATCCACGTAGACAAACTGAATTTCATTTTGTAACTCAGCTAATTCTTCTTTGCTGATTACACTATCTATTTTATAGATAGGTCTTTCTCTTTCTGCTAATGTTAACACTTCAAACTCTTCTGCTTTAGTTGGGTATCCCATCCTCAACTTGAATAAAAAGCGATCCAACTGCGCTTCCGGAAGCGGATATGTTCCTTCATAATCAACTGGATTTTGTGTAGCCATTACAAAGAATGGTTTCGCAAGAATTCTCGTTGTACCATCAACAGTAACGCTTCCTTCTTCCATTCCTTCTAACAATGCGGACTGCGTTTTTGGAGAAGTACGATTGATTTCATCTGCTAAGATGATATTTCCAAAGATAGGTCCTTCACGGAACTCAAATTTCAATTCTTTTGGATTATAAATAGAAACTCCCGTCACATCCGAGGGAAGTAAGTCTGGTGTAAACTGAATTCTCTTAAATTCTGCTCCTATCGATTTTGAAAGAGCACGAACCATCATCGTTTTTCCGACACCTGGAACATCTTCTAGCAACACATGGCCTCCAGCAAGAATGGCCACAAGACTTAGAATACTAACATCACGTTTTCCTACCATTACATTTTCAATATTTTCAATAACTCGACCGAGTTTTGGATGCATTGCTTCATATTGAGACATGATTATCCTCCTAGGGTGAATTTCTCCTTATCTTCTATTATAGTATTCTGAAAAAGTTAACAAAATCCTTTTGTATTTAGCAATATGTTCTAATTTTACATATAATTAATAAATTTGATGAAATTTGTCGTGCTCATACCTTCCTATTGTAGTATCTTGTATAATTATGTAGAATTTCGTTATTAGTATAATAGACGATAGGAGGTTCCAATTATTAAGCAAAACAAAAAAATTAAATTTATCATTTTCCTATCGATAACAATCCTTCTATGCTTAATTACTCTTAACATACTAGTTTCATATTTTACAGCGAAAAAAGCAGCAGAAGTTTCCGTAGCAAATAACGCAATGGAAATGGCAAGTTCAATCGCTAAATCGATTGATGTAGAGGCTTATGAGCGTTTCCTTGAAAATCCAGAAAGAAATACAGACTACTGGAAGATAAGAAAATCGTTAAATGAAGCAAAGCATCATATCGCTGCTTTATATGTGTACACTTTGTCGTTTGAGGATCCCACTTCACGTCCTAAAGTAATGATTGCTGGGTTTCCATTAGATGATGGCGACTATTATGATATAGGCATGGATTGTCTTGTTCCTCTCGATCAAATTAAAGAGGCATATGCTGGTCATCCTTACTTTACAGGGAAGATTAATGATCCTCATTATGGAGAATATATTTCAGCTGGAGCACCAATTGTAAATAAAACTGGGGAAACCATAGGCTTTCTAAGCATTGATATCGAAACAACGATGCTGGACCGAATTGATCATACTGTTGTTAAAAATAGCACTCTAAGTTTCATTCTAAGTGGACTGTTAATCATCGTATTAGTATCATCATTCATGCTTATTCAAAAATGGTATAACCATGAGCTAAAAAAACAAGTGGATGACACAGAAGAGACCTATCATTCTGAAATTCATTCATTAATACAATTTGTACGCTCGTTAAGACATGATTTTGCTAATCACATTCAAGTTCTCAACGGATTGTTAAAGCTAGGAAAGCAGCAGGAAGCGATTGATTATTCCAACTCAATGCGCGAAGAGGCACAATTACTCTATAAAATTCCAATTCAATCCAATAATCCAGCATTATCTGTTCTTTTTCAAACAAAATCTCTATCGGCACAAAGTCATAACATCAATATTCGATTTCATAACTCAAACGCTTCATTTGAGTTGATCCAACCAACTGATTTAGTTAAAATTTTATCGAATCTCATTGATAACGCAATTGATGCGACTAAACAGATATCAAAGGAAAATAGATCAATTGAGGTGTATTGTGAGAAAAGAAATGATGAGTATATCTTTAGAGTAATAAACTCAGGATCTGAGATATCTAAAGAAGAATTAACGAAGATCTTCATACCAGGATACTCGACGAAATCAGGGGAAAATACTCAAGTGAGAGGACAAGGACTTTATATTGTAAAGCAAATTATTGAGAAATATAATGGGAGAATTATAGTTGAGTCGTTAAATGGAAAGACTTCCTTTGAAGTGAGAGTGAGGGTATAAGATATAAAGGCTCCTATGTCCTGATCACAGGAGCCTAAAAAACCAGTGTATTCTGCTAAATACAAAATAACACTGGCTTTTTCCTTACATATTTATATTGATATTTTTTCTCTCTTTACGTTTTTGAAAGAACTTTATAATAGCTGGATAGCTAATTGATAGGATCGTTAAGAAAATGAGTGTAATTGAAATTGGTGATGCAAAGAAAATGTCGATACTTCCATTAGATGATAATACGGCCTTTCGGAAGTTTTGCTCCATATCCGCTCCAACAATTAAAGCTAAAACAAGTGGGGCAATTGGAAAATCCAATACTTTAAGCATGAGTCCGAATAATCCGAAAACTAGCAATAAAAAGAAGTCAATAGCACTATAACTTAGTGTATAGGTCCCAATGAAAGCTAGTAACACGATGATTGGATAAAGCACCTTCGCTGGTGTATCAAGAATTTTGACAAGAACACCCACTAGTAAAATATTAATTATTACTAAGGCAATATTCCCTATAAACATACTATTAATTAAAGACCAAACAGTTGTTGGATCATTTTCGAATAGAAGTGGTCCGGGTTTAATTCCTAGCATAATAAGTGCCCCAAGCATAACTGCTGTTGTTCCAGACCCCGGAATTCCCATTGTTAATAACGGAATCATCGCACCTACAGATGCAGCATTATTGGCAGATTCCGGTGCAGCAAGTCCTTCAACAGCACCCTTACCAAATTCCTCAGGCTTTTTAGACATTTGCTTTTCTGTGGAATAACTGATCATGGACGCAATAGAACCACCTGCTCCAGGAAGCACCCCAATAATAAAACCAAGTGGTCCAGATCTTAGAATAGGCCACTTTGAACGTTTCCATTGTTCTTTGTTAAACCAAATTTTCCCTACCTTTTTCTTCTCTTTCTTAAGCTGATCAATTGTGAGAAAATTGTACAACACTTCTCCAATTGCATAAACCCCAATAATCACAATTAGGAAATCGATTCCTTCACTGAAATGAGGGATCCCTAAAGTAAAACGGTAAACACCTGTTTGCGTATCAATTCCGACTGTACTTAATAGCAATCCCAGTGACATGGCTAAAAACCCTTTGATCATTTTGCCAATTGAAAGTGATACGATTGCAGAAAGTGTCAGAAGCATTAATAGAAAGTATTCCGCTGGTCCAAATTTCAAAGCAAAATTTGCAAGTGGCTCAGCAAGGAAGACAAATCCTATAACAGCCATAATTCCACCAATAAAGGAAGCTACCGCTGAAATGGCCATTGCTTCACCCGCTTGACCCTTTTTAGCCATAGGATATCCATCAAAGGTTGCGGCAATAGCTGATCCATCACCAGGTGTGTTTAATAAAATCGAACTCCTAGATCCACCGTACATGGCACCATAGTAAATTGCAGCCATTAAGATGATTGCACTGATCGGCTCCATTCCAAAAGTAATGGGTATCAATACCGCTACAGCTGTTGCTGGCCCAAGCCCTGGTAACATCCCTACGATTGTTCCTAAAAATCCGCCAACAATAACCCATAATATATTCATTGGCTCTAAGGATGTCATTAATCCTTCGAGATAATTATTCATATCCATTTAAGTCACCTCCTATGGTAAGCTAACACCTAGTAACACACTAAATGCATACCAGGATAAAAATGAGAAACAAACCGTTACAATCAAATTAACTTTCCACTTTTGTTTGCCATTCACGAAAAATAATAGTGCGCCTAGAAACAGAACTGTAGAAAATAAAAATCCAATGATCTCAAAAATGAACGCATACCCTACACCTAATAAAACGGTTAAACCAATAAGTTTAGGAGTGCGCCCGGAAAGCATTTGTGTGATTTTCTTGTTTTCTTTATTTAATGTTTTAAGTTCTTGGAAGAGATATAAAACACTAAAAATCAATAATAAAAAACTTAATCCGATTGGAAAGTAAAGAGGACCATTTGGATTGCCTAAATTTGCTTTTGGTAGATTGAAAGATCCGATTAAGAAAACAACGCTTAGTAGGATCAAAAAGATCGGCATTCCCATTTTAATTATTTTCATTAGAACTCGCCCCTTTCTCTATTTATTTCTAACTAAAGTATTCTTACTTATGAAAAGTTAACCTTCCCGTTATGGGGAAGGTTAACTTTTTAATTATTTTACAAGTCCAGAATCATTCACTAACTCTGTATATGATTTTTCTTGTTCTTCTAAGAAGCTTTTTGTTTCTGAACTATTTTTATAAAAATCGTCCCAATCATTATTTTTAAGTACTTTTTGCCATTGTTCTGTTTTTACCAGTTCACCAATTTTTTCATCCCAGTACGCAATTTCTTCTTCAGTCATATCAGGTGGTCCCATGATTCCTCTCCAGTGAGGGAAAACCATGTCAACTCCTTGTTCTGTCCATGTTGGGACATCATCAAGCTCTTCTACTCTTTCCTCAGATGAAACAGCTAGAATTTTAAGCTTTCCAGCTAAATGCTGATCTTTTACTTCAGATAATGCAGTTGTAATCACATCTACGTGATTTCCTAGTAATGCTGTTACAACATCTCCGCCACCTTCATAAACAAGAAAATCAAGTTGAGAAGGATCTCCTCCGTATTCACTAAAAGCTTGAACAAATGATAAGTGGTCATTATTTCCTAGTGCTGGACCTACTCCAATTTTTAATGATTTAGGATCTTCTTTTAACTTTTTCATCACTTCTTCTGCTGATTTAAATTCCGAATCAACTGGAACAGCAATCGAAATCCATTCCGTTGCAAGTGTTGCTATTGGTGTAAATTCCTTGTGTGTTAACTGACTTTGTCCTAGTAAGTTGTTTGTAAGAAGTAAGCTTGAATTTACAGATAAGAAGTGAGCATCCTTAGATTCTAAGTACTTCCAACCAACTTCTCCTCCGCCACCAGGCTTGTTGATTACATTTATATTGCTATCTACTAAACTATTATCTTTTAAACCTTGCTGAATAGATCTTGCCGTTAAATCCCATCCACCACCTGGTGATGCAGGAGCAACGATTTCAATATTTTTATTTGGAAATTCCTTGTTGCCTGAGGCTGAATTTGAACATGCTGTTAAAATCGCCATTAATAAAAGTAAGATTCCTATCTTTTTCATAAAAACTAACACCCCTTATTAACAATTTTTGATACACAAACCCTCTTGCTATAAAATGTGTGTTGCTTTACCTATGAATATCGTATCGATTAAGCTTTTTTATGTAAACGTTTTCAAAATATTGAGTAATAAATAAATTAAATTTAGTTTTGTTCATTTTGTTCACCAAGCAGCAGAGAGACGCTACTACTCCGCTTTTTTCGAGTAGTAACGTCTCTCTGGTCTTCCAACAATTCCATACACGTGCTCTGATATAGCTTCACCCGTTCCAACTAAATATTCGAGATATCTCCTCGCCGTTGTTCGTGAAGCACCCATTTTTTTGCCGACTTTCTCTGATGTTATTCCATCGAATTCAAGTCCAATGATTTCTTTTACTTTTTTTAATGTAACATAATCAATGCCTGAAGGAAGCAAAGGCTTTTCTATTTGTTTTTCACCTGCTCCAAATAGAGAATCAAGAAAATCTTGATTCACATCCGTTACAGACTTCAACAACTCTTTTTTCTTATTATACTGATCCATTACTTCTTTAAATCGTTCAATGGTGATCGGCTTTATTAAGTAATGTTCTACTCCATAGTTTAGTGCTTTATTTATAAAGGTTTTGTCTGTTGCCGCTGTAATCATTATGATGTCAACTTCAGGATAGTTTTCTCTTACCTTGGCTAAAAGCTCTGTGCCTAGCTGGTCAGGCATATACACATCTAATAAAAGTAAATCAACATCTAGTTTCTCCAATAATTCAAACGTTTCCTTAGCATTGCTTGCTTTTCCTACTAAATTCATCTCCTTAACTTCTGCTAAATATGCCTCATGAATTTGAGCAACCCGAAAGTCATCCTCAGCTATGATGACGTTAATCATACCCGTTCCCCCTCTTTATCTATTCCTTTGGTAAAAATACCGAAAATACAGTCCCCTCATCTTCCGTACTTGTCAATTCAATAAAGCCACCTAAAAGCTCCACTTCCTCTTTCACATTCGCAAGGCCATACCCTCTTTTTTCTCCCTTTAATGAGACACCTTTATCAAATATGGCTTCTTCCATGCCATCTGGTATTCCCTTGCCGCTATCTGTTATCTCGAACAAAACATCGTTCCCAAAATCGGTTGCAAAAAAAGAAACTTTTTTTTCTTTGCTATCAGCAGCTGCATCAAACGCATTATCTAGTATATTTCCTAGAATAATAATTAGCGGTGCAAGTTTAAATTTTTCTGATAGAGGAGATAGTGAACTCTCTTCATCAATATGAAAGACAATTTTCTTTTCAGATGCCTTAGCAAGTTTTCCTAGTAAAATTGCTTGAATTTTCTCATCTTGTATTGAATTAAAGATTAGTTCACCATGATGTTCTTGTGATTTTGTTTCTTCTTGAATGAGTTGTATGGCTTCCTCTTTTTTACCAAGTTGAATTAATCCTAATATGACATAAAGCTTATTTGTAAACTCATGTGCTTGTGCCCGTAAATCTTCTGAATACTGCTTCACCTCAGAAAATGCGTCAACCATCTTTTTCATTTCCGTTTTGTCTCTAAAGGTGGCAACTGTTCCAACTCTTTCCCCATCCTCTAAAACTGGCTGAGTATTAACGATAAGAGTTCGATCCTTGTACTGCACTTCCTCATTTACAACATCTTTTTTTGATTCCATTAGTTTTAAAATAGTATCAGATGAGATCATTTCATTAATTCTCTGAACTTCATCTCGACTTGAAATGTCTAAAATTTGTTGAGCTGATTTATTCATCATCGTAACCCTGCCGTATTGATCAATGGCAATAATACCTTCTTTGACTGATTGTAAAATGGCATTACGCTCTCTAAATAATAAAGCGATTTCATAAGGCTCCAGCCCAAGAGTATCTTTTCGAATATTACGTGCAAGAACAATACTTCCGATAACTCCTATTATTAATACAATTGCAGAAGTCATCACCATTCCTTTTACTTCACCTGAAATACGGTCTCGGATTTCTAGCATCTGAAACTCAACAACTACTGCTCCTTCTACCTTTGTATAATCACCATGATTAAGAATGATCGGAGCTATCCCTCTTAAAACCTCTTCTTCTTCCTTCCCAACATGAGTAACATATGAACTACCAAATACAAGAGCCTTATATGTTTCATGAGATTCTGATATAGGCTTTTCTCCAGCAATTATTTTTTTCTCCCGATTTTCAACAAAAATACTTGTAGCATCTACTTGATTCATCATTTTAGTTATAACCAAATTCATACTTTGCCTATTAGCATTTTGTTCTCGAAAACCCTCCTGGACTGCAGGCATAAACGACAGAGTTTGAGCTGTTTGAAGGGCCAATTCTTCTGCCTGTTTCACATCCTCTTTTGTTTCATTGAACGCAAATGTAGCTGTAAGAACTCCAATAACAAGTAAAATAAGAAAGAAAATGAGACCTAAAATTTTAGTTTGTAATGTAAACTGAACCTTCATATCAACCTCCATTTTACTTGTAAACTACTAGATTAAACAAAATAATATAATTTGAGATATTTATATTTATAATACATGAATGAATATTTTGACTCAAATGAACTTTCGAAAAAAATTGAAAAGGTCTTTCACTGTAAGCCAATGAAAGACCTTAAATATTCCATTATAATTAATAACACTAATACAATATGGTAAAATATATGAATTACGAAACAGGTGAGAATACCTTAAGGTAGCTTAGGAGTGGAAAGTCATGAACAAAAAAGATGTTGCACTTATACGAAAACAATTCAAAATAGATAATGATTTACTCAAGATCTCTGACATTTTTAATGTTTATATTATGAAAGAATCAAGTGAGATTTATCATCACCAAAGTCAACCATTTGAAATGCTAGATCAAGATCAACAGGAGTTATTTATGAATAACTTCAAAAAATTGCTAGCTGGCCAGCTGGATGAAAAGCTATTTGAATTAAAGTTTCAAAGAAATACTGAAAATAATAGCCAACTTATCTTACATCAAGGATTACTTAGTAATGATGTTGAAGGCTGGAAAGAGCAAATGCTGCAAATAGTAGGCAAAATGCTGCTTATACGACAATATGAGATGGACATAGTTGTTACATTTATAAAAGGAGAATACCTCAAGCCAACAAAACGACGAAGCGATGAAGCTGAGGAAAGTGATCGAGATACTGTTTATTCTCATCCCTTTATTTTGTGCAGTATTAATAACACACAAGAGCCAAAGAAAGAACTACTGTTTGATTATGTTGAGAGGGAGTTCAAATATAATTTTGTTGTTGATCCGATTATTAACCTTAATGCTCCAATTGCTGGGTTTCTGTTTCCGTGCTTTACGGACAATGCAGCTGATGTTAATCACATTCTGTATTCAGCAGGTAAGGTACATGAGCCAGATCATCAGTTCATAGAAGAAGTGTTAAACGGCGAAGAAACAATGACCGCAAAAGACGATAAAATTGTTTTTGAAGAAATTATTAAAGACGTAACCGGTGATCAACTAAGTACATCTACTCTTTCAAATGTTTATGAAGAAATAAACCGTATGATTGTAGAAAATGAAGAGGAAGAACTACCAAAGTTAGATACAAAAGATGTTGAACGAGTTTTAAAAATGAGCGGTCTGGAAGATATAAACACTGAAAAGGTAGAAACAGCTTTCAAGAAAATAATTGATGATGACAAGTATGAGATAAAAGCAAACAGTGTTCTACCAAAGTTCACTTCAAAATCAATAAAAATCAATACAAAAATAGCGAACATTTCTATTAGTCCACAAGATTTAAGGTATGTTAAACAAGTACAGTTAGGTGGCAAACGTTATTTGATGATTGAAGTGGAAGAAGATACCGTGATAGAAGGCTTTACAATGATCCCTGAGGCTTTTGGTGGGGAACAAACGGAAGAATAGCCTTTACTTTGAAACGAGCGCCTTTTCGACTATGAATTGATCATGTTTTTCTATATAAATGTAAGCATAACATAATAAGATTTCGTGAAATAGAGCCATAGACAAAAGGAAATGTACCCACCATTTCACATTTCCTTTTGTCTATTATCTAACCCGCTAGCTGATTTTTCATAAATGGTTATTAGTGAGTACCTCTACTCATTAACCTATTGTATTTTTTTGATCATGCTCATAATTGAATCAATAACGATCTGCGGTTCATCTTTGTGGATATAATGACTAGCATCCTTAACAACGATATGTTTACCATCTGAAGATAACGAAGCAGTTTGGGCTTGCAGTTCAGACCACTCTGGGTATTCTTCATGCTCGGCTGACAAAACAAATAACGGGATATTACCGAAGCCTTTCGCTTGAGCGACACGAACCTGTTCTACTGATTTGGTCATCATATACTCAAGTTCACTTATTTGATTATCGTTATAAAAATGTTGATGAAAAAAGTGAACAGATAGTTCATCATTTGAATAGATAGGCATCATATTAATCAACTCTAATATTCTTCCGGCACCTAACTCTTTTAACCCTCTGATTAGGTAACTTTCTCCTTTTGAAAATCCCCCCTCTTGATCAACATGTGAAGAATCTATAAGCACAAGTCCAGCCATATCCTCTTTGTATTTATGTGCAAATACTTGTGATGTAAACCCACCAAAAGAGTGGCCGACCAAAAGAAACGGACCCTTTTCCTCTGCCTTTTCAAGCAGCCTAAATAAATCATCTGCAATTTGTTCTGCTGTTCGCTCATTTGAAGCAGACTCACTCCAGCCATATCCTGCGCGATCATATGAAATAACTCTCGTGTATTTTGATAGTTCCACTTGTATATCTTCCCAGTCTTTATATGAAGATGGTGTGCCCAAACCAGATTCAAGAATAATCGTTGGAAGGTTTGTTTTATCCCCAATAGCATACAAATGTAATTTATATTCCCCTACATCAACGATTTCACCTACCGGAGGATACATGTCAGCTGTTACTCTAGTCATAATTTGCTGATAAGTAAAACAAATTAACATTAGCATACCTAGACAAACCCCAAACCATCTTAAAAAACTGAACCTTTTCTTCTTTACATTTACATGAATTTGTTTCTCCATTTCTCCACCACCTTTTGTAAAATTATACCATCGTGTTATTTTTAAAATATTTTCATTACGTTAATTTTTTATTATTATTTTTGTTTGTTTAGATGGTATAAATTTATAGGATATAAGGTGAGAAAACACGTTTTTTACAGAATGATTCTTGAGAAAAAGAACAATTATTACCTTTTGATAAACAAGTTGAGAATTGATGAAGCTATTTCTTTGCATTATTAACAATTAAAAAAGAGGTTTCTATGTAAAAATCACATAGAAACCTCCCTGACCATACCTGTTATCATTCTTAAAGCTCTTCTCCATTAGTAGAGATAACATTTTTATACCAATGGAATGATTTTTTCCTACTACGCTCTAAGCTTCCACTTCCATCATCATGCTTGTCTACATAAATGAAACCATAGCGCTTAGACATTTCACCTGAAGAAGCACTTACTAGGTCAATACATCCCCAAGCAGTATACCCCATTAATTCTACACCATCTTCTACCGCTTCACGCATTGCTCTAATATGCTCTCTTAAATAATCAATGCGATAATCATCGTTAATGCTACCATCTTCTTCTACCTTATCGTAAGCACCTAGACCGTTTTCAACAACGAATAAAGGCACTTGATATCGTCCATACAGTTCATTTAAAGCAATACGAAGACCAACAGGGTCAATTTCCCAGCCCCAATCGCTTGCATCTAAGAATGGATTTTTCACCCCGCCAATCAAGTTTCCTTGACCAATTTCTTCAGGAGTTTTGTTCTTCTTATCAGTACGTGACATATAGTAGCTGAATGAAATAAAGTCCACTGTACCTTCTTTTATGATTTCAAGGTCTCCGTCTTCCATTTTGATGTTAATGTCATTCTCTTTGAAGTAACGGTTAATAAAGCTTGGATATTCACCGCGAACGTGTACATCTCCACAGAAATTATTGAAAATACGAGCCTCTTGCTGTGCGTACATAATATTTTCAGGATTACTATCAAAAGAATAAACAGGTGCATAGATAAGCATACAGCCAATTTGTGAACCTGGAATGATTTCATGTCCTAGTTGAACAGCTTTTGCACTTGCAACAAATTGATGATGAAGCCCTTGGAAGCTGTCTTGAAGACGTGTTTCTTCACTTTCTGGTGAAAAACCAAGACCAAACAATGGCATATGTGTTGCTCCGTTAATTTCATTAAACGTAAGCCAATATTTCACCTTATCTTTATAGCGATTGAAAAGAACTGTTACATAACGCTCAAAGAATTCTACTAATTTACGATTTCTCCAGCCACCGTACTCTTTTATTAAGTGCAATGGTGTTTCGTAATGTGCAATCGTTACTAATGGCTCAATGTTGTATTTTGCTAGTTCATCAAACACTCGATCATAGAATGCCAGACCTTCTTCATTTGGCTCTAATTCATCACCGTTTGGAAAAATCCGAGACCAAGCAATACTTAAACGAAACGTTTTGAAGCCCATTTCCGCAAATAATGCGATATCCTCTTTATATCGATGATAAAAATCGATTCCTTCATGATTAGGATACACATATTTTGAGTGATCAATTTCAAAATCAAATCCAGTATCAGTTAAAAGCTTAAGTCTTCCTTTTCCACCTGGAAGTACATCCGCTAAATTAAGACCTTTTCCACCTTCTTGGTATGCTCCCTCTAACTGATTAGCTGCTGTTGCGCCGCCCCATAAGAAACCTTCTGGAAATTTACTAGTCATTATTTATCACCTCATCTAAAATTTTGAAACATTGTTAAAAAATGAAATAGTTCATCACTAATAAAAGTCATTTTTTGCATAAAAAAAACCTAAATTGCTCAAGAAAACAGAAGGATTTCCTCCTCTATTTCTAAGCAACTTAGGTTTTGCCTGCTTTATCAGTAACAATCCATAAATTAATATAAACTTTGATTCTAATATATCAATCTCTCAATGAAATGTAAAGGATTTCATACAATATCTTAACTACTGCAACCTCCTCCACAACTGGAGCAGCTGGAACCTCCTGAATCTCCACCGCCACCTGAGTCGCCTGAACCACTGCTACAAGCAAAACCAGAACAAGAAGAGCCACCACTGTACGGAACACCTTTATCATATTCTTCAGGTACTACTTCACTCATATGCTCATGAAATTGATCTTCGTCATATAACGAATAAAAGATAGCCGCCATTGCTGCATAGGAATAAATATTGGTATCACTCGTTGATGTATGTGGGGTAAACTTTTTTGAGTCAGTATTTTGCTGCTCTGCCTCAAAAATCTCATTTTTCATTTTACGAATTAAATATGTCTTTACTTCTAGCCAGTCTTCATTTTTCCTAAAATATTTTGAGAGCAACTCATCTTCAGATAATTGGCGAAAATCGTCTATTATTTCACGCTTAATTGGATTCTGTAAAAAGCGCCCCCAAATCACTCTGCTGTTCGTAGTTACTTCAAATAAACTAATATATACCCAATCAAAAAAGGCTCGTTCACCAGGAATCGGTGTAATATCCATATTCGGAGTGTGGTGCAGTGTATCATGATAAAAATCCTTCGAAAACTTGTCATAATCTCTTGTAAACATTAACATCTCATGCCAAATTTCATCTACATGATGGCTAAACATCGGAACTGACTTTAATAAGCTATTCATTAAGAAATAACGCTTTAACTCAAACATACCCCAATCAAATTCATGGTCCTTCCATTTCGGATGTTCCTGTAGAACACGGTTTTTCACATTATCAATATACGAGTTTGTTAAGGATTGATCGAGCTTTTTTACAATCGGGATTCCTTCTGCTTTCTGTATACCTAACTGTTTTGGGATTGGGTCATTCTTTAAAGATTTTTTCTTTCTTGTTGAAAATAACGTACTTCCGAGAATAATAAAGAATGCAATGATAATAAAGCCGATAAATAACTCCATGGTTCACTCCCCTTTTCGCAAATGACTTTAAAGAACCCTCTTAATTACCTTATTTATACGTTTTAATTATAAATAAGTTTCATTGTCGTATATTCAGTGGTAAATACTCTATACATCCTGGCAAATTCATTTCCTCCCCCACATATACACAAATACACATATTCTATGTAAATAGAGGCTGAAATGTAACCTATTGAAAAGATAAGAATATAATTTCATCAAATCACTTTATTCCTAAATATTGGAGGTCATGCTATGTCTAAATATAAAAAGGAGAAGCGGACAGATCATACGAAAGATGAACTTATCCTACAGCTAGAAAAGCAAATAGAAGCGGGCCTTTGGATTCAAGTAATTGGTATATTAACCGAAGCAATTTCTTATTCAAAATTGCTTTCTTTGAAGGAAGAAAACATAAGCGAAAGGAAAATTGAAACTGGTTTATGGGTACAAACCATCGGACAAATAATAGAAACATTAAGCGTTAGCAAGCAGGTTTCTTTATCTGACAATAGATCTATATTAAACGCTCAAAGAATGGTCATTTTAGGTGATTTATTACAATCAGCTGGGGCAGCAACAGAGGCCAAGGGTGGAATCGAAATCTTATCCGAGGGGGACAGAGAGTTTATCCCTTAAAATCTAAGTTAACAAGGTCTTGGATATCAGGTATTAGTATAAAATTGAAGATTTAAAGTCACTAAAATGAAGAAAAAGTCTTCAAAGAGTTTTATAAACTGATGAAAGACCTTCTCCTGAAGTTAAGACAATTTCTCCTTCCAAGAGACAAACAAAAGGTCATTATTAAGTATTAATATCATTACACTAGTTCCATAAGCAAAACGAACAGAGGTGCATCATCCTAATTGCACAATCGGTTTGATGGCCATACCTTTTTAGAATCCTCAAAATCCTCATTAATCTTCGCAAACTCATAGAACTTTACTAATTTTATCTAATGGAAACATCCCTTTTTTATAATACTCCGCTAATTGAGGCACAGCATCTCCTTCAATAACACCTACCATTGTTTTTCCCTCTGCCATTATCTCCTCATGAACGTCTATAAGAAATGTAAAGCTAAGTAATACTTTTGCACCTTCGAAAAAAACAGTCAATTGAACCGTTGTTTTTCAGTCTTTTTTCATATCGAGAAACATATACTCAGTAAGAATGACATTAGAATAGGAGAATCTAAATGACAAACAACATGTTATCCTTTTATGATCCCTATGTTTATCAGACATTAACAACAATTGTTGGTAAGATGGTTACAGTTCAAACCATAAGAGGTAGCGTTCGTGGTTCCCTGAAAAATGTATTGCCAGATCACATTGTTGTCGAATCTAACGGAACTCCCTTTTTTATTCGAACCCAGCAAATTATTTGGGTTTTTCCTGGTTAACAAATAGAAGTGGAGGGAAAATAATGTTTAAAAGAATAAATAAATTGCCAATTGAACTTCCTATACCTGAACACGGTGATATGAATGCTGCTGCTGCAGTACAAGAGCTCTTGGGTGGCAAGTTTGGGGAGATGTCTACCTTAAATAACTATATGTTTCAGTCTTTTAACTTCAGAAATAAAAAAAAGCTAAAACCATTCTATGAGTTAGTAGCTAGCATTACAGCAGAAGAAATTGGTCATGTAGAACTTGTTTCTAATACAATTAATTTGTTATCGGTAGGTAATACGTTTCCGGGGGATCCGGATATCACTCCACTCCAAAATGGGAAGGATGCTAGAAACACCCACCACTTTATCTCTACTGCTCAAACGGCTATACCAGGTGATTCGATGGGAAGACCTTGGACTGGTGATAATGTATTTAATAGTGGTAATCTGGTTTTAGATTTAACACATAACTTTTTTCTAGAAATTGGTGCACGTACACATAAAATGAGAGTTTATGAGATGACTGATAACCCAGTTGCTCGAGAAATGATTGGGTATTTACTTGTTCGTGGAGGAACACATGTCCTCGCCTATGCGAAAGCAATCGAAATTGTGACAGGGGTAGACTTAACGAAAATGCTTCCAGTTCCAAATCTTGATAACTCAAAATTTGATTATGCTAGGCCATTCATAGAAAAAGGCTTAAGCAATGTGCTTTACACATGGAGCGAAACAGAATACAGGGATATTGGAATGATTTGGAAAGGAACTAATCCGGAAAATGGGCATCCACTGGAAGTGAAAATTGGTGCTCCTGAGGGGGGACCCATACCAGACTTAGAGGAATTACCTGAAGAATTTGCTCCTGGTATTACTAGGGACGATTATGAATTAATCAAAAAACGTCTAATGGAAAAGTTATAATGAATTTTGCAGGAAATATTAATGAAATTTGGATTTCTTTAGCGAACGGCAGCAGCCACTGTTCGCTATTTTCATTCATACTTCAACAATCCAATTTGACACTTTGATAGAATCAGTTTGAAGTCGTCTTATGACAGTTTTTCCTTGTTTTCAATTCATTTAGGGCAACCATAGCCAATTTTATACCACTAGGTGTTACTAATTGTTCATGGTCGAAGTACGCATTATAGAATTTTAGGATTCATAATTATATAATTACATAGTAAATGGGTGGTGAATCTTGGTGCTAACTCTAAACTGACTTTCACCAACAATCTAATTCTATAACACCCAAAAGGGCTGAAACGAAAGTGTTCCAACCCTTTAAAAAATACCTACTGCATATTTGCTTCAACTGTTTCCTGTGCTTTCTTTAAAGCATCTTCAGGAGATTCAGATTTCTGTCTTAGTACATTATTTAATGTATTGGTATTTAACTCGGTTAGAACATCTGGATATTGTTCTGTTACGTTAATACCATTAATTTCGTCTTTGATCTCAAGTAATGTATCAAAAATATCCGTACCGAAATATTGATAGAATTTGTTATCCTCTTGAACCGCCGGATCTTCCCACACATCCCAACGAGGTGGATCAAAGCCCAGAACTGTCCATAGTTTAATATTTGCTTCCTTAGAAAGTTTTGCAAATGCCAGGAATTCCTTTGCAAGCTCAGCATGCTCAGTTTGATTTGTAACAACGGTACCAGTTCCACCAATACCTACCGAGCGATCTCCACCTTCTTCCCAAGCAGGCATTGGTCGTATCACCATTTTACCTTTTAGGTCAGGCATATAATCTGTGAAACGTCCCATATACCACATTGGCATAGAGATAGATGCCGCTTTTCCTTCATTCATAAATGCATAAAACTCTTCAGCATGTGGCTCGCCACCAGGTGTTAACTCTGCAATTTTATGTGTATTAAGCATATCATTCAACAAAGAAAGTGTTTTGATGTTTTCAGGGCTATCTATTGTTAAATTACCCTCATCATCAAATAAGTCAGAACCTTGTTGACTGATCATTTGCTGGAAAGTAGTTGCATCACCCGTATGAACTGTTGTCATAACAGCATCAGTGTTTTCAACGACCTTTTTACCCGCTTCTACATAGTCATCCCAAGTTTTGATTGAATCTATATCAACACCAGCTTGGTCCATAATTTCTTTGTTATAATACATGACAGTCGCACCAACATGTGTAGGCATACCGTAGTAATTACCATCCTTAGCATATATGTCAAATCTTGATTGGATGAAGTTATCCATTTCTGGTTCAACATATTCATTCATAGGTAAAAGCTGTGGTTCACCTTGTAAAAAGTTCGGAAAACGACCAACTTCAATATCAGAAATATCAGGTGCACCTTTACCAGACTGTAGCGCTAATAATAAGTTGTTATGCATTTGATCGTAAGGGAATGTTTCAGCAACAAGTTTAATCGGTTTATCTGGGTGAAGTTCATTCCAACGAGGAACCGCGTCTTTAAAGAAATCCATGTGCAGTTCAACAAATGTCCAATACTTTAATTCGGTTGCATCTTCAACATCTCCACCTATAACTTCCTTTTCAGTTGCCTCACCAGATGCCGAGTCTCCTCCACCATTACATGCCGCTAATACAAAACACATAAGTAATCCTAAAAGTACCGATAACGACCTTTTCAATTTTCTTCCCCCTTGTTTATCATTTTTAAAAGCCTAGAGTTTTTTCATAACAGAATTAATTCGATAGATTCACCTCCCTTAAGTTTGCTAACTACAGGATAAGCGCTTACAAATTAACAATTATGCATACTCATAGCTGAAAGTATTTTCACTTAGGTAGAAAATAATAGAAACCTCCGCACTTTATAGCGACTTCACCTTTACTCCCTGATCCATTTTAGTAAAGACTCGCAACGTAACCCACATCACCCCTATCCCTAAGGCACTAATCGTGAAAAATGGAATGATTCCCGGATAACTTAAAGATAGATACAATACAAAAAAAATCTTCAAACCACACATGAGGGTATAATGAAGTTTTGATAAACCTACAATAATGGCATTCTTAAGATGCTGTCTCCAGGTAGCTTTATAATGAACAAGCATTGGAAAAGCCCAAATTAATAGAATCATATAGAAGAAAACCATTAAATAAAAGGCAAAAGGAGTTACAATAGAGAACACACTTACCGAATTCTTCATTAATTGAAAATTAAAATACAGAATAACTCCAGTTATTGTTAAAATCCATCCCAATATATTGGCTGTAGCAAATTCTTGACGATATGTTTTCTTAAATGTTTGGAAAATCTTGATATCATGTTCACCCAGAATCCACTTTCGAGCTACACTTAACATAGCGGCAGTAGATGGAAAGATACCTGCTACAATTAGTCCAAGAACTGAATAGAAAATCCACATTACATTCAGCACAACAAGGCGGAAAATCCATTGAAGTATAAAATCTAATTTTGATACAATTTCTTTCCCATTCATATCAATACTCCACCTCTTTAGATCCGAAATAGGTTTATCCCTTCACTCCACCAACTGTAAGTCCTGCAACAAAGTACCGTTGGAAAAAGACAAAGAGAATAATGATTGGAATAATGGTCATAACAGAACCTGCAATGAGCACATCATAATTATTTCCATAAGGTGTTAGTAACGTTGCTAAGCCGATTGGTAATGTAAACATATCGTTCGATCTTAAAACAATTAATGGCCATAAGAAATTGTTCCAGCTTCCTAATCCCTGAAGAATTGCCATTGCTGCCATTGATGGCCCCATAAGCGGTAGCATAATCCTAAAGAAAATTCCATACTCTGTAGCTCCATCAATCCTTGCCGCATCCATTAATTCTTTTGGAAGACCAATGGCATATTGTCTGAAGAAGAATACTGCTATCGGTGCAACTACAGCAGGTAGAATAACAGCTGTGTACGTATTAATTAAATTCATACTAATCATTAATTGGAAGAGTGGAAGCATAAGAATTTCAAATGGAACCATTAAAATAAATAGCACAAACCCAAAAATTAGATTTCTTCCTTTAAAGTCATATAACGCAAGTGCATACCCGACCATTGAAGAGAAAAATAACGATAGTACAATCGTAATCGCTGAAATGGTCAAGCTGTTCATATACCAGCCCCAATAATTACCAGCTTGTGTAAAAATATACGTGTAGTTATTAAAACTTAGTGTACTAGGATCAAAAACCAAGCTAATTCCATTTCTCATTAATTCGGACGAAGGTCTTAGTGATGAAATTAACAAATTTAAAATAGGGAACAACGCAATAAATGAAATGATGCAAAAGCCAATGTTTATTAACCAAACGACTAGTGAACTTTTTTTCTTTTTCATTTACTCATCCCCTTTCTTAAAGGCTCCAGTTAAAATAAGTTGAATGAAGCTAACCGCAAAGATGATTAACATTAAAACAACCCCGATTGCTGCACCAAACCCCATATCATTTTGCTGAATCCCTTGTTGATATAAATAACCAACAACTGTTAATCCAATATTTCCTGGAGAACCTGCTTCCCAGAAAACAAAGCTTTCTTCAAACATTCTAAAACCATTGATGACGGAAATGGTTGTTACAAAGATTGTCACCGGCTTTAAAAATGGCAATGTGACATAGAAAAACTTCTTGATTGTTGATGCGCCATCCATTTCTGCTGCTTCGTATAATTCTTTAGGAACATTTTGAAGAGCAGCTAAGAAATAAAGAATGTTCACACCCATCCAACGCCAACAACATAGAAGAACCATGAGAAACATGCCTGACCAAGCGTTATATCTCCAATCAACAGACTCTAAACCTATCCAATTTAAAATTTGGTTAGCCACTGCTGCATCGGTTTCACCAAACATAAGTCTAAACACCATACCAGCTACAATCGTTGAAGCTAATGCAGGTAAAAACAAAGATGCCCTGAAAAATGTTTTAAATTTAACAAGCTTTGAATCTAGTAATACAGCTAAAATGATTGGTGTTATGACTAAAATGAGAACGGTTAGTAAAACGTAGATTGATGTATTTGATAGTGCCTTATAAAAGGTTGGATTAAGAACCCGCGAATAATTAGACATTCCTATAAATGTTGTTTGTCCTGGAAGTACTCGCTGAAAGCTCATGATGATTGCTTGTATTGAAGGATATAAAGATAAAACCAAAAAAGAAAGGATAAACGGAGAGACAAAAATATACGGTACTACTTTTTTTGAATTGAGAAATTTCAACACTTTATTTGATCTATTTGCTGTTACTGTCATTTCAGGTGATGTATTCTTCGAAGTAGGTAACATGTAAAAAACCTCCCTTTGATACATAGTAGCTGAAAACCTCTTAGGAGCATGCCAAAAACACACAATACATTTTCATCATGGCCTAAGACTGTTTAAAGCGAGATAGAAATGAGTTCTAGAATAAAAGTATGAAAGTCATGTTATTTATAATATTTGAATTACATTAAACGACCTCCCCTTGAGATTAAAATTAACAACGCTTACACTACTAACCAAAAAATATTACATACGTACCAATAATAATGTAATTAATTTTGTACGAACAAATATAAAGATAATTTCTCACCCACTCATACGCATATGTTAGGTACATCTTGATTATAAATAACTGAACATTTAATTTCAAGTACTTTCTGATTATTTTGTATATAATGAAAAATTTGTCTAATCTTGTTATTCGGCTATATTTAGGACTATTTATGCATGCCCTTAAAATAAAACCAGCATTTAACTATTCATCATGACAACTACATTTACCATATTTAACTTGTAAGTATATGTTCACCAATACATATATCTCCTACTAAAAACCACACTCTGGGTTGAAGTTATTGTGGAGATTGAACCCTTCTTATAAGCCAAGGCTGAACCGATAAATTAAGTTATTCCATTGCACTTTTGAAGTTAGAAAAATTTCAAAACAAGTGCAATGATCAAATAGCAAAAAAAGCTTCCCACAAGTTTAGTCAACTTATGAAAAGCCTCTCTTATTTGGTGTGGATAGAGTACAATATTCAATGTATTATTAAATTCCTACTGTAACATCTTTAACAGAATTAACCGTTTTTCACTAGACCGTTAGCAAGATATTAGCAGTTAGAGAAGATACTTTTCTCATTTTTCTACACTTTAATTTTCATAATTCCAATCATTTCAATCAATTGCTTATTGGCATATAATCTCTCTCCCGTATTATCGCTCCAATCCCGCTACCCCGAAGCCCCCAGCTCCAGAATGTGTTGAAATCATACCGCCCGCTTGGATCCATCTTATATTGTGGAATCCATTTTCTTTGGCAATCTCGTCCATCCGCTGCTTGATTCTTTCATCAAACCCTATTGAGTAAATAAAATATAGCTGCTTTCTATCGATGTTGTATGTATTTAAGTAATCACTAAAAAGTTTTTCAGTAGCTCCACTCATATTCCCGCGGTACTTTTTTGTAGACATAAGCTTTCCGTCCTTCAACTCTATGCATGGCTTTATTTTCAACAAAGTCCCAATCAAAGAAGCCATATTACTTACTCGTCCTCCTGCTTTAAGAAACTCAAGACTCCCTGGGATGAAAACCAATCTTGATTTAGGAACGATTGCCTCTACTTTTTCAACTAAATGTTCCGGTTCAATGGAAGGTTCCCTTTCTAGTAACTCAGCAGCATACAGTACAATCGCAGCTAATCCTCCAGTAACGTTCAGAGCATCAATGAGAAAAATATCTTCAAATTCTTCCGCAGCAATAACAGCATTTTGAAAAGAAGAAGAAGCTTTTGATGTATAACCAATATGTACAATAATACAATCTGGGATACTCTCTCTTATATTTGCAAAGAACTCTTGATACTCATGTGAATTTGTGGAGGTAGTAGAGGGTATTTTCTTCGTACGTCCGTAATAGTCATAAATATCCTGTACTGGAAGATAACCATCTAAATAATCTTTTCCATCCATAATGATATGCATTGGAACTATTTGAATATCGTACTTTTCAGCTAAATCACTCGGTACGTCGGCACCGCTTTCGGTCGATAAGATGATCCTTCGCATTCTATTTCCCCCTTGAGTATATTAAGGTCCGCGTTTACTCTTCCAACATTGCGTTTTAATTATACACGAGAAAGCCTTATAGCGTCTGGCATCCTAGAGTTCTCGGAAGGTAAAATTAAACAAAAAGAGACTATCTCCTCAAATCAGGAAGTAGTCTATACATTTTCAAAAGGTTTCCTATAATTTTCACCAACTAATGGAACAAAGTTATCCAGGCTGTCGCTGTGATAAATTTTAAAATGGGAAAAGGGGCCTGCAATCTCCAGTACGATAAAGTGTTAAAGTACTGTGGGCAGTCACTTTAATTTATTCAAAAATTTGATTTAGGTCTAATTCTAATCCGGTTAATATATTTGCAGAAATTTTATCAACTTTTGTAAAGACTCCTTGAAATTTGTATTGCTCATTGATTAAAAGATATATTTCTACAGATTCGTTAACCGGGTCAACAAGCCAATACTCTTTCACCCCTGCTTTTTCATAAAGTTGAAACTTTTTCCAACGATCTAACTTAACAGATGAAGGTGAAAGGATTTCAATAATCAAATCAGGTGCTCCATTACATCCCTTGTCATCAAGCTTTTTCTGATCACACACAATCGATAAATCGGGTTGAACAACATTATTTATATCATCATCTTGTTTATTTTCCACTAACAGCCGTACATCAAAAGGTGCAAAAAAAACTTCACATTCTTCTTCTCGCAAGAAAATCGAAAAAGCTGTAGATAGCTCTCGGAGAACCTGTTGATGCCTTCGTGATGGAGCAGGAGACATATTAAAAACTTCCCCATTAATTAATTCGAATCTTCCGCCTTCGTCCCATGTTAGATAATCGGCATACGAATACTTCTCTTTTTTATCCGGAATGGCCATTAAATCATCCCTTTCAATTCATGCTTAATCATATTTTAGCATATTCAAGAGCATTACACAGATTCACTTCAAGCACTCATAATATAACAAGTCTTGCCCCAACTGGTCCGTTTACTAAAGAAAGAGGCTTCTCAATAAGTTTAATCAACTAATTGAGAAGCCTCTTTTATAAACCGAATGTTAGCATTTTGTTAGCAAATGACTTTCAACCCTTTCATATCAAGGGTTTAAGGGGCAGATTTCAATGATCTGCTAACACATTAAAATCTTCCTTATTTTGGATCAATATGTATGGCCTTCACTATCAGCATTTTCACGATTTTCTTTATCCTCTGAAGTGACATAACCACTATGTATTATATCTTTGATCATATTTCTGTTAAAAAAGACATTATAATCTGGTGAGATATTTCCTTCAGGGTATGGTACTGCAATATAGTCAAATTGCTTACCAGTACTTGTCTGAATTTGATTATAGCCATAAACCATGACAAGCTTATCCATTTCTTTTAATTTTACGACGGTACCAATCGGAACCAGCTTAGCAGGGTCGAGACTCTCGGTTTGTTCCTCTTCCTTTTCCGATTCGACTTTTTGACTTGCCTTTTGTTCGCTACAGCCTATCAGTGTAAGTACTAAAATAATAAATAAAAAAAAGAACTTTGATTTCATATATTTACACCATTTCCTTGACCTATTTTCAAATCATGTTCCACTTTTTCTTTCATCAGGTTTTCTTCTGGAGAGATGAAACCCTTATATATAACTTTCTCGATTAATTGCCTGTTAAAGAATACATTAAATTCCTCCGATAGATTCCCTTCTGGATATGGAACAGCAATATAATCATAGATTTCTTTCGTTTTAGTTTGTATCTGATGCCTTCCGTAGATCATGACAGGCTTTGTGATATCTTTTAATTTTACAACCGTTCCTATTGGTAAAAGGTCTAATGATAAGTCAGTCACTAGAAATCCCCTCTTTCTTAAAAAATATTGCACGGATGATTAAAGCCGCTATACATGTTCCATATAAAGGAATAAACATAAAAAGTAAAGGAACAAAAAGATCAGAAAGTTGGTCTTTTGGTATACCCCAGAATATCAGTACTGATAAGAAGATTGTTCCACTAATCCCCATAAAAATACTATAAAATAATAACGCAAACCTTGTTGCTTTTTTTACCTGCGGCTTATTTGGAAACATGTTATAAATCTCCACCTTATTAAACACTTTTATAATTACTCATTCTCATCTTTTTCTAGTCCTGCTTTTACGCCAACACCTACACCGTATGCAGCATAGATACTAGTCTCTAAACCTACTGAACCACTTACACCTATGCTTCCTAATGAAATATCTACACCAACAAACGGGTCATAATTAAATCCAAACCATTCCTCTAGTGGCTCATAGCCAAAGAAATTTAGTGGCTCCACCTTTAATTCTACTTTTGCTGCTGAAACTCCAGCTCCTGCACTATATGTATAATCTTCGTAATTTAATTTTGCTTCTCCTTGAGCAAAATTAAATGTACCATTTAATGGTGAGTTTTCGTGCGAAAAAGAAGACTTCGCCACTCCTGCCTCTGACTTAAATCCAATGTTTTGCCCATAAATTGTACTTTTGGTAAAAGATTCCAGACCATAAGGAACAGAAATTCCCATATCGCCATATAAGATTTTCTGGCTAACATGATCTGGAATATCATCCATATTATCAGTGTTAACGACTGAAGCGCCAATTTCTCCCTGAATATTTCTTTCTTCTATATCAGCTTCAAGTGAGTAGCCTGCGTTACCAACTCCATCCGAACCCCAACCATCTTCTACTTTATCTTCAATAGTTATAATGTTATCACTTTTCCTTTTAGTACCTGCTCCATCGGGATTCTGAGCAACTCCTGTACCAGAAATCGCTATGTCCTCAGAGTTAGTCATTATTCTATAGAAGCTATTATTATTTAGATAGAGGAGCTTACGCATAGATTCATATTCACTTGGAACTGTACTACGCAATAACATATAGTCAAAATTTTGCTTTTGATGTAGTGATTGAAGTAAAGACAAACGTTGGGTGAATACACTTGTTTGAACGGTGGAATAATTCCCCACACTTATTCTGCCTGATCTTAAAATACTCTGCATTTCAAGGATATACTGTTCCATCATATGGATATCCTTACCCACGGTTTCTAAGTTTTTACTATTTTCAGTATCAAAGCTAATCAAATCAGTAACTGTTTGATTAATCTCTTTATGGGCATCTTCCGTAGCATTTAGAAAATCTTGATCATTGACTCTAGGTACATGAACAATATCTTCAATAGTGTTTAAGTTCTCATTAGTTTCATTAACTAGTTTCACCAAGGATTTTTCCGATTGAGTTAACCCATCACTTAGTTCCCCTTCTAAGAAACTTTGTTTAATAAGACCATTAGGCTCATTTTCTAAATCTAAAGAACGATCTTTTAGTGTTATAAGTACTTTTTTATAATCTTCAAGAAGAGTAGAATAAAAAGTAAGGAAGGGGATATGTATATCCTGATAGAATAGCCTTATTGCGTCTGCGGTTTTGCCAGTAAAAGAATCTTGATAGTTAAAAAGTTCATTTATCGAAATGATTACTTGGTTCAATTGCGCTTTTTGAGAATCTAATTTGGATATTAAATCAGAAATACTATATTGTAATGAATGGTTATCTAATAATTTCATATGTTATTCTCCAGAGTTTAGAAAGAAAGATTGAGAAATTGATTGATCGGTTTCTTTATTTGACTCAACAGCCTGAATAGCTGATTGATTATTTTGTAAAAGTATGTGTTTATATTCCTCCCGAATTCTCTCTAACATTTGATTTAGTCCATTTATTGTTTTCACAACTTCCAATTCATTTTGTAGGGCAAAATCATCTTTGATTGATGTATCAAAATGCTCATTAGCGTTTTGGATATTCGAGACTAACTTTATGACGTCTTCGTATACAACCTTGATTGGCTGATTCAACGATTTTCAACTCTCCTTTCATTTTCAATCCGAGCTTTCTCCATTTCTATTTTTATTTCTAATGTTTGAATATCTACTTGAATTGAGGAAATTTTATCATCAATCACCTTAATTGCATTCCCTACTTGCGAATAGGTAATGTCTATATAGGAAGACTTTACAACTTCACGTTTATCAACAAAGCTCCTAGCTGTATTCCCATTCCATAGAGAAGCAGTTAATGCAGGTTCATCAACCGATAATTCCTGCTTAACAAGTATATCTTGAAGATTTAGTATAGTAGTTTTCGTATTTTTAAGTCTAATAAGCTGTTCCCTTTTCTCAATTAATTGCTGAAGCAAATAGGATAAATAGGACATATCATATGCTCCTTCCATGAATAATTCGGAAGTTGTTTCGTGTTTATGATATCAAATGGTAATTATTATAATAAATGGGTAATAAAAACCATTTATTGAATTGTGAGTTTTATTCATCATTCGAAATACCTAAATATAGAATAAGAATAGGAGGCCTAGTTTCCCTCTAAGGAATTTATGTAGGCTGTAAATCTTGAAGAGTTATTCGGATGATTAATCAGATCGCGGAAAAGTTACCTTTAGGAATAATAAAAAAGCTCCTCATAAGTTTGGTCAACTTATGAGGAGCCTCTATTAAAACCTCAATGTTAGTAATAACTTGGTTTGAGGGCGTTATTACATCATGCCGCCCATTCCACCCATGCCGCCCATGCCGCTCATATCTGGCATGCCGCCGCCTTCTTCAGGTTTGTCAGCGATAACAGCTTCAGTTGTTAAGAACATAGCTGCTACAGATGCTGCGTTTTGAAGTGCAGAACGAGTAACTTTAGTTGGGTCAACAATACCAGCTTCGAACATGTTTACCCATGTGCCGTTAGCTGCGTTGAAGCCGATGCCAACTTGTTCGTTTTTCAAGCGCTCAACGATAACAGATCCTTCAAGACCAGCGTTGTGAGCGATTTGACGAACTGGCTCTTCAAGAGAACGAAGGATGATGTTAACACCTGTTTGAGTGTCACCTTCTTCTTGAATAGCAGCAACTTTGTTATATACGTTCACTAGAGCAGTACCACCACCAGAAACGATACCTTCTTCTACTGCAGCGCGAGTAGAGTTAAGGGCATCTTCAATACGTAGTTTACGCTCTTTTAATTCAGTTTCAGTTGCAGCACCAACTTTGATAACTGCTACACCGCCAGCTAATTTAGCAAGACGCTCTTGTAATTTTTCTTTATCGAACTCAGAAGTTGTTTCTTCTAATTGAGAACGGATTTGGCTTACGCGACCAGCGATTTGATCAGCTTGGCCAGCACCTTCTACGATTGTTGTGTTTTCTTTTGTTACAACAATTTTAGAAGCGCGTCCTAATTGATCGATGTTAGCTGATTTAAGATCTAAGCCTAGTTCTTCAGTGATCACTTCTCCGCCAGTTAAGATCGCAATGTCTTCTAGCATTGCTTTACGACGATCACCGAATCCTGGAGCTTTAACAGCTACAGCATTGAATGTTCCACGAAGCTTGTTCACAACTAAAGTTGCTAATGCTTCACCTTCAACATCCTCAGCGATTAGTAATAGTGGTTTACCTTGTTGTACCACTTGCTCTAATACTGGTAGGATTTCTTGAATGTTTGTAATTTTTTTGTCAGTAATTAATACATATGGGTTTTCAAGAACTGCTTCCATTTTGTCAGAATCAGTTACCATGTATGGAGATGCATATCCACGATCGAATTGCATACCTTCAACTACTTCTAATTCAGTAGAGAAACCTTTGGACTCTTCGATTGTGATAACACCGTCGTTACCAACGCGCTCCATTGCTTCAGCGATTAATTGACCTACTTCATCATCAGCAGCAGAAATCGCAGCAACTTGTGCAATTGATTCTTTACCTTCGATTGGTTTAGAAATAGCTTGAAGCTCTTCTAATGCAACAGCTACAGCTTTTTCAATACCTTTACGAACTACCATTGGGTTAGCACCAGCTGTTACGTTCTTTAACCCTTCACGGATCATTGCTTGAGCTAAAACCGTTGCAGTAGTTGTACCGTCACCAGCAACATCATTTGTTTTGCTAGCAACTTCAGCTACTAATTTTGCACCCATGTTTTCGAATGCATCTTCTAATTCAATTTCTTTAGCAATTGTTACACCATCGTTTGTGATTAAAGGTGAACCGTATTTCTTTTCTAATACTACGTTACGTCCTTTAGGTCCTAATGTAACTTTTACAGCATCTGCTAAAGCGTCAACACCACGAAGCATTGAACGGCGAGCTTCTTCGCTAAATTTAATATCTTTTGCCATTTTTACATAACCTCCTCAAGATTATAAAATGTTCTATGATATAGGGCTGTTCTATTAACCGATAACAGCTAAAATGTCGTTTTCACGTAAAATTAAGTATTCAGTACCTTCATATTTCACTTCAGTACCAGCATATTTTGAGAAGATAATACGATCGCCTTCTGCTACTTCAAGCGCCACTTTTTCTCCGCTATCTAGTACACGACCTGTACCAACAGCAACTACCTTACCTTCTTGTGGCTTCTCTTTCGCACTATCAGGAAGGACGATACCACTAGCAGTTTTTTCTTCTGATTCAACTAACTCGATAATAACGCGATCACCTAATGGCTTTAACAAGTGAAACAACCTCCTCAATTTCATAAATAATTGATTAATTTTTCCTTTTTATTAGCACTCGCTATTCATGAGTGCTAACACAATTAATATATTATATAAGTTCCTTTTTAATTTCAAGTATGAAGCTTAATTTTTTTGAGAACTTTTTCTATTATTTTTCGACTCGGCTAACTTCTTATCGAAAACGTTATTATTTCACCATTTTGTCTCATGAAAAGAGATATCATACATAAGATTGAATGTGGGTATGTTACAATAAAGTTTGGTATAATTATTCGTTGTTATATCACCGATGGTTTACAAGGAGGCTAATATGAAAAGGCATTATTGGTTTATTTTATTAACATATATGCTACTACAGCTATCATCGTTTCTAGGAATAAGGTTATTAGACCTATTAAATATAGGAGAAACCACAGTTGAGAGGTTTGCATATTGGACAATCCTCAGCTTTACATTGGCTTTCTTCATTATTCTCTTTCTTTTAAGACACGACCGCCATGCAGAAAGTCGCTTCCGTGGGGAACCATCTTCTGTTGGAGCTTCAATCGGCTGGGCTGTTGCAGGTTTCTTTTTAGCTTTATTTGTACAAAGTGTTGCAGCAAATATAGAGGTAAATGTATTTGGGGTCGAAGCCGGGTCTGAGAACACTCAAATGATTGTTAATGTTATCAAGGTTTCACCCCTGGTTATCATTGTCACCTCAATTTTGGGTCCTATACTTGAGGAAATTATTTTTCGAAAAATACTTTTTGGGGTACTTTATACTAAAACAAACTTCTTTATTGCTGCTATTATAAGTTCACTTATTTTTTCACTATTACATGGTGAACCACAGCATGTTCTATTGTACGGTTCAATGGGATTCACGTTTGCATTTCTTTATGTTAAAACAAAACGAATACTCGTCCCAATCTTTGCTCATGTCGCTATGAATACAATGGTCGTTATTATCCAGACTGTATTCCAGGAAGATATAGAAAGAATGATGAAGCAAATGGAACAAATGCAAGTAATTATTGGAGGCTTTTTATCATGAGAACTAATCCTATTTCCATGGCCATTTTTTATTTAATTATGGGGTTGCTATTTACTTACTTAGCAATAAACAGTGCCGAGAATGGGATCTTTACCTTTCCAACTATTTTATTAATGCTGATCGCAACCTTTGATATCGGCGTTGCGATTCGAATGTTTACTTTATCAAGAAAAATAAAAAAAATGAACATAAAAAAATGAGACTTATCACGAGTCTCATTTTTTTATGTTCTCTTCTTCAAACCGCGCCTTTTGTGCCTTTCGATAGGAAATACGGGAAATCCAGATGCTAATTTCATATAAAATAAACAACGGTATGGAAACCATCAAATGGGACGCTAGTTCAGGCGGTGTGATTAAAGCTGCAATAACTAACAATACAAAGTATGCGTATTTTCTAACCTTTGATAAAAACATAGGGGTAACAATTCCTAATCTAGTCAGGAACATTATTACAACCGGTAATTGAAACAGTATACCAAATGGCACCGTTAGCTGTAATAAGAACGAGAAATACTCATTCACTCCGATAACTTGATTTATATCCAAGTCAGTTGATATTCTTTCCATAAAGTCGATTACAAACGGAAACAGGATAAAGTAAGAAAAGGAAATCCCGAGAAGGAATAACAAAAGTGAAATAGGAATATAGCTCAATGTTACTTTTCTTTCTTTTTCATATAGACCTGGACTAACAAACGACCATAGCTGATACAAAATAATCGGTGAAGTAATAACAAATGCTATTATGAAAGCGAACTTCATATAAACCATTAATGGATCTGTTAAATTAAAAGCATTTAATGTTAATGATTTTGCTTCGTCTGTTTGTTGCAAATAAATAATAATCGGTCTGGAAAGTAGAAATCCAGCTATAACCGCTACGAAAAAGAAAACGACAGCAATAACGAGTCGTTTTCTTAGTTCGGTTATATGTTCCATGACCGACATTTCATCATGTTTCATATCGGTTCATCCTATCTTACTTGACTTCTTCCTTTTTCTCTTTTTTGCTGTCTTGCTCATCATCGTCGTCTGCTAAACCTTTTGTTGCATTTTTAAATTCGCGAAGTGTATTACCTGCTGCTTTTCCAAGTTCAGGTAGCTTTTTTGGTCCAAAGATAAGTAATGCTACAAATACGATAAGTAAAAGGCTTCCGATTCCTACTGTTGGCATCGAATCCACCTCCTTTTCTGGGCTATTATTTATTTCTCCTCATGAGGATAATGTTTTAAGAAATATACTAGAGACTGTAGCTCTACTGCTAAATCGATATGATGAATTCTTATTTCATCCGGCACGTTTAATCGTGCTGGTGTAAAGTTTAATATTCCTTTAATTCCCTTTGTAATGAGACGGTCTGTTATTGATTGTGCAACTGGCGCTGGTACAGTTAAGATTGCAACTGTAACATCATCAGGAAGATGGTTTTCCATCTCATCTAAATGGAAGACCGGTACCCCACCAATCTCACTACCTACCTTATCTTCGTCTACATCAAAAGCTAGAGAAATAACTGTATTGTTATTTTTAGTGAAATTATAATGTAAAAAGGCCGTTCCTAAATTTCCTACACCAATTAAACATACTTTCGTTATCTCATCTTGATCTAATGTTTTTCTAAAAAAGGATAACAAATAATTCACATTATATCCATATCCTTTTTTTCCAAGAGCTCCAAAATATGAAAAATCTCTGCGGATTGTAGCGGAATCTACTTTTACTGCATCACTTAACTCGGCGGATGAGACACGTTGCTTTCCTGACGAGTGTAAATTTTTTAAAAACCGATAATATAAAGGCAATCTCTTAGCAGTTGCCTGCGGTATTTTCGTTTGGTCTATATTCAATCTTATCCCTCACATTCACACAAACACATATGACAATGCTTAAAGGATTTTGGAGATACTAGTAAAATCCATGTCATATTTCGTTTCTTAAGAAATCGCCGCTTTTACCACCTGTTTTCTCTACTAAATAGGTTGGGCCTATAATCATTCCTTTATCCACTGCTTTGCACATATCATAAACAGTTAGTGCTGTTATGCTAGCAGAGGTTAACGCTTCCATTTCAACACCTGTACTTCCTTTTGTTTTCACAGTAACTGAGATCAATAAAGTATAATGATTATCACGAACATCCCAATCAAACTCAATGTTTACACCTTTTATTGAAATCGGATGACACATAGGAATGACCTGCGATGTTTGCTTAGCAGCCATAATTCCAGCTACTTGTGCAACTGATAATACATCACCCTTTCCTATTTCATGATTAGTAATTTTTTCGTAAACCTCTTTTGTTACTTGAATACTTGTCTTAGCTTGAGCTGTTCTAACAGTCTCTTCTTTAGCCGAGATATCAACCATCTTCGCTCGGCCTTGTTCATTAAAATGAGTAAACTCTGACATATACAAATCTCCTTAAATTAGACTATACACTATTTTTTAGGTTCTGTCTGTTTTGTTATTGTGACAATTATATGGATACAAAAAGCAAGAATCACCCGTTTAACATCTAAGAGTATATGACACACTTGAATCAAGAGCACTTTTCTTTTCCGTCGACAAAATTCGGGTGGTGACAGGCACCCCAAAACTAAGCTACACTTAAAGCATTAGTAGAGGTGAAAACAATGATATTGTTACAAATAAATCAACTTAGTAAATACTTTGGTGCTGACCCTATTTTATCGAATATTAAGTTGGAAGTACAAACTAGAGATAGAGTTGCGATTGTTGGTCGCAATGGAGCAGGGAAATCAACACTTTTAAAAATAATTTCAGGAGCCATGTCCCATGATTCTGGTGAAATTATTAAGCCTAAAGATGTTTCAATTGGATATTTAGCTCAAGACACCGGACTAGAATCTCAATTATCGATTTGGGACGAAATGAATTTAGTATTTAAAGATCTCAAATCAATGGAACAAGAAATGAGAAATCTAGAACAAAGAATGGCAACAGTTGATCCAAGTAATGAAACACAAAAGTTTGAACAACTTTTAAAAGAATATGACACCCTTCAAGTTAGATTTAAGGAAGAAGGCGGATATCAATATGAAGCTGATATACGTTCTGTTCTTCATGGCCTTGGATTTCATCATTTTGATCCGCTGACAAAAATTTCTTCTCTAAGCGGTGGCCAAAAAACAAGGCTTGCTTTAGGTAAGCTATTACTTACTAAGCCAGATCTATTAATATTGGACGAGCCAACAAACCATCTTGATATTGAAACATTAACCTGGTTAGAACAATATTTACAAAACTATCCTGGAGCAATTCTAATTGTTTCCCATGATCGATATTTCCTAGATAAGATTGTTACACAAGTATATGAAATCAGCCGTCATACAAGCACAAGATATATTGGAAATTATAGTCGATACTTAAAACAAAAAGCTGACTTATATGAAAAAGAGTTAAAAAGCTTTGAAAAACAACAAGAAGAAGTTGCCAAGCTAAAGGACTTTATTCAACGAAACCTAGCTCGTGCCTCAACAACAAAGCTTGCCCAAAGTAGAAGGAAAAAGCTAGAAAAGATGGAGTTAATGAACAAACCCCTTGGCGATGAAAAATCAGCAAGCTTTCAGTTTGATATTAACAGACAAAGTGGAAACGATGTGCTAAAAGCCGATCACATTTCTGTTTCCTATGACAATGTTCATCCTGTTATCTCAAACATTTCCTTTTCTATATCTCGCGGTGATAGCATTGCCTTAGTCGGACCAAACGGAATAGGTAAATCAACTTTACTAAAATCAATCATTCAGAAATTAGATTCGTTGACTGGTACCTTTTCTCTTGGTTCACATGTACAAATAGGTTACTATGACCAGCAACAAGCCGATCTTACATCAAATAAACGAGTTTTAGACGAGCTGTGGGATGAATATCCACAAATGACCGAAAAAGAAATTCGAACAATACTAGGAAACTTTCTATTCTCTGGTGATGATGTATTAAAGCCTGTTTCTGCTCTAAGTGGAGGAGAGAAAGCAAGAGTGGCACTCTCTAAACTGATGCTACAAAAAGCGAACTTCCTAATTCTTGATGAGCCAACAAACCATCTTGATTTAGATAGTAAGCAAATTTTAGAAAATGCTTTAATTGACTTTCCAGGTACAATCCTTTTTGTTTCTCATGACAGATACTTTATTAATAGAATTGCCACAAAAGTTTATGAGCTTTCTAGCACTCATCTTACTGAGTACTTAGGAGATTATGATTATTATCTTACAAAAAAGGAAGAACAACTTGAACATGAACGATTAGAGCAAGAAGGAAATAACTCTCCCACACAAAAAAAATCAGGACAAGAACCTGAGGGGAAATTAAGTTATCAACAAGAAAAAGAATTAAAAAAACTTGAAAGACAAAAGCAAAGAAGAATTGAAGAAATTGAAAATGAAATAAGTGAACTTGAAGGAAAAGTTGAAGGTAACGAAGCCCTGCTTTGTGATCCAGATGTTTATCAAGATCATGAAAAAGTACAAAAAATTAACGAAGAAAATGAACAAATTCATTCCAAACTAGAAGATCTAATGGCAGAATGGGAGCAATTACATTAATTTTTAGGTAATCAACGTAATATTTAATAAACAGCGGGTTCCTCGCTGTTTTTTTATTGTTTCATTCAGAAAAGTAAGATCTCAAAAACGTATTCGACAATCTTCTCTTAAGTTCATGTGAATAACTATTATTTATTCACATCTACACTTTTTATCCACACTACAAATCCTTTATTTCCAACATATCAACAGACTTATACACATTATCCACATATTTTCTTTAATTTGTTTAAGTTATACACATTCTAAAAAACATTGATTTGACAGCATTTTAAATAGTTTTACACAATTCTACAAAAATCGTGTACATTCTGTGGATAACTATGTGAATAATCCTATTTTTATAGAAATTAGGAGATTCTCTGTGAATACACTCAGCTTTTGTCAAAAGAAATAGAAAAAACAGGACCCTCAGATCCTGTTTTATTTTATTTATTTATTCACTTTTGTTGATAAGATGTTAATTCTAAGCCGGGATTTGCATTTAGTGCCAAATCACTTCTTACTCCCTTTTCATATAAAATGCTTCCAGCAGCAGCAATCATGGCAGCATTATCTGTGCATAAAGATAGTGGTGGGATTGTTAATGTTAATCCATCTCTTGAAGAAAATTCTTTTTCTAAAGCAGTTCTTAAACCCTTATTAGCTGCAACACCGCCTGCTAATAACAACTGTTTAACATGATATTTATCCACAGCTTGTGCAGTCTTTGTGACTAAAACGTCGATAACACTTGCTTGAAAGCTTGCTGCCACATCTTTGGGATCAAGTTCAATCCCCTTTTGTTTTGCATTGTGGAGTGTGTTAATAACGGCAGATTTAAGGCCACTAAAGCTAAAATCAAAGGACCCTTCACTTAGCCAAGCCCTTGGTAAATCGATAGAGGCTTGACCTTCATGAGCTAATTTATCAATATGAGGACCACCCGGGTATGGAAGGCCAAGAGTTCGTGCGACCTTGTCATAAGCTTCCCCGGCAGCATCATCGAGAGTTTCACCAATTACCTCAAAATCTCCATGCTCTCTCATATATACTAATTCTGTGTGTCCACCGGAAACCACCAGAGCAAGTAAAGGAAATTCCAATTCATGAATAAGTCGATTAGCATAAATATGGCCGGCAATATGATGGACTCCTATTAAAGGAATACCCTGTGCAAAGGCTAAGGCTTTTGCTGCATTAATGCCTGTTAATAGTGCTCCTACTAGTCCAGGTCCTTCAGTAACTGCAATTGCTGATAGATCCGCAAAAGTAAGATCTGCTTGTTTCATTGCTTCCTCAAAAACAATTGTTAATTGCTCAACATGATGTCGGGAAGCAATCTCTGGAACTACCCCACCAAACCGTTTGTGACTTTCAATTTGTGATGCAACAACATTTGCGACAATTTCACGGCCGTTTTTAATAATCGCAGCAGCAGTTTCATCACAGCTTGTCTCTATTCCCAGTATATATTGGTCTTTTTCAATCATATTAAATTCACCCACATTACTAAAGCATCTTCTTGATTATCTGTATAATAACGCTTCCTTATACCACCAGGTAAAAATCCCACCTTTTTGTATAGGGACTGTGCGATGTGATTAGACACTCTAACCTCTAAAGATAGTCTTTTTGCATTCATTTCTCTACTTAATTGAATAGTAAATCTTAAAAGAGCTTCACCTATATTTCTCCCTCTGTATTCAGGGTGAACTGCTATATTTGTTATTTGGGCATCATCCATGATGACCCATAAGCCACAATAGCCAACCACTTTACCATCCAGTTCAACTACTAGATATTTGGCAAATAAATTTTGCTCAAGCTCATAATATAGAGATTCCTTCGTCCATGGTGCTGAGAAAGATTGACACTCTATTTGATATACTTCTTCAATATCTTCTCTTACCATTTTTCTTATTGTAAACTCGTTATCCACAATAGCCACCATCTTATTTTTGCTGTTCTAGCCATTTCGCTTCAGCTTCAGCTAGTCTTATGTAATTTGGTACAAGACTATGAACATCTTCAGCATTCTTTTTAAGCCCTATAATTGCTAACTCACTTGGTCTCGGATTATGCAGAGCTACTTGTGCACTTTCCGCCATTTCACCAAGTACATGTGTAATTGCTTTCTCATGTATAGGGAGATCATTACCTAGAAATAGAATACGCTCATTTTTAGACTTTAACATCTCTAACCAATCTGTTAACAATAAATTTTGATCATTCTCCACAGTAACTAATTCCTGATTATCATATTGATATAAACCTGTGTAAACTTGTCCTCTTCTAGCATCAAATATTGGAGAGATCAGTCCATTAAAGAAACGCCCATTTGCCGCCAATATTTCCAAGCTTGAAACACCTACAATGGGAAGTTGAAGGGCCCATGCCATTGTTTTAGCAATTGAAACACCAATCCGAACACCAGTATAAGACCCAGGACCAGTTGCTACAATAATTTTATCTAGCTGTTTCGGTGTTATATCACAATCACTTAAAAGTCTTTCAACAGCTGGCATTGCTCGTACAGAATGGTTTTTCTTTAAATTTGTGATATATTCTCCAATGACTTTATCTTCTTCAACAATTGCGATTCCCAACACATTATTGGTTGTATCAATGGCTAATGCTTTCATCATTTAACTCCTTACACAGTCCAACATAATAAGATCCCTTAGGACTCATGATAATCGTTCTTGTTGTATCATCTACATAAAGAATTTTTATATCTAACCGTTCACTAGGTAACTGTTCTTCTATCAGATGAGCCCATTCTACAACAGTAACTCCACTTGCATGAAAATACTCATCGAAACCTAGGTCCTCATCAGAATCTTCTACTCGATAAACATCCATGTGATATAAAGGCAGTCGTCCATCATGATATTCCTTTATAATAGTAAATGTCGGGCTGTTAACATTACGTTTAATCCCCAACCCCCTTGCCAAGCCTTTAGTAAAAGTAGTCTTACCGGCACCTAAATCTCCCTCTAAAGTAATGACAGCATTGGGCTCTAGTTTTTTTGAAAGATTTATGGCAATCATAGTTGTATCTTCAGTACTTTTTGTTATAAACTCATATTTTTCCACTCTTCTACTCACCTTACTTATTTCTGAAGTGGTTATACCCTGATTTTTCAATTCTGACTAATTCTTGATTAACAGTCTGTAGCATAACTCCAGAATGTTTTTGATCTACTAAACCAATTTGTGTTATTTTCAAATCCATTTTATCACAAGTTTGTTTTAACTTTTCCCATGAGTTCCGTGAGGTGGTCCCGACTAATTCAAAATCTTCGCCACCATAAAGAATCCATTTGTAAATATCATTTGATGAACTCAATGATAAAAGTTCATCACTGACAGGAAGCTGATCTTTAAAGACTGTTATACCAACATTACTTGCTTCACTAATTTCATTTAATTCACTAGCTAGCCCATCACTAACATCATTTAATGAAGCGCGATATAATCCACCTATAAGTCTACCTGCATTTACACGAGGTGTAGGCTTTTTATGACGGTTTATAAGGTATTCTTTCGATTGTTGATTATGTATTTGTACGTGATCTAATAAAATAGCTAAACCTGCAGATGAATCTCCTACATTACCTGTTACAAAAACAATATCTCCATCACAAGCCTTGTTTCTAAGAGTCTGTGTTTCTTGTTCAACTTCTCCTATAACAGTAACCGATATAACAAGTTTGTCAGATGTAGAAACTGTATCTCCACCTAATAGATCCATTTTATATTCCTTTGCAAGCTCGTCCATGCCTTTATAAATCCCTACTAGTTCCTCTTCTTTCCAACTAGAGGGAACAGTAATAGAAACTAGATAATAAAGAGGGATACCTGCCATAGCAGCAATATCACTAATATTAACTGCCAATGCTTTATAGCCTATTTCAAAAGGAGTAGATAAATGTTTAAGAAAGTGAACTCCTTCTACCATAGTATCTACACAAACAACTTGGTTGCGATTCAGACTCGGTTCGTAAACAGCTGCATCATCCCCAATTGCTACTTTTACATTCTTTTGAAAAGTACGATTTGGTTTTACTTTAAGAATAAAATCAAATTCATCCATTTCATACTCCATCTTTTTTAGTTATTCGCTAATATTACGAAAAAACCTTAGGAATTGTTTCCTAAGGAGTCACTGTTAGCGTGTAAGCATTTAAACTTAGTTTAACCAAGTTTTATCTATTCTATCGTACCATATAAGGCTTTATGGTGGTATTATTTAAATTCTTATCTATGTACAAAAATATTATGAATAAACATAAAAAAAACGAAACATCATTGTTTCGCAAGCAATCAATATATGGCGGTCCGGACGGGACTCGAACCCGCGACCTCCTGCGTGACAGGCAGGCATTCTAACCAACTGAACTACCGGACCAGAGTTTTTTCATGAAGTGAAAATAACTTACCTTAACATAATATTTTATGATAATTTGGTTGCGGGGACAGGATTTGAACCTGCGACCTTCGGGTTATGAGCCCGACGAGCTACCAGACTGCTCCACCCCGCGATAATAAGAAGAAAACTTATAGTATTCTATGCACTTTTACTATTGCGTATACTGACCGTCCCGATTTCAGGATGATTATTCAAGATGCTGCTCAATCGGTACGCTGAAGTCATTCAATGAAGCATATTCAATCGTGCTCCACCCCGCGATAATAAGAAGAAAATTAAACTACTTGGCGACGTCCTACTCTCACAGGGGGAATCCCCCAACTACCATCGGCGCTGAAGAGCTTAACTTCCGTGTTCGGCATGGGAACGGGTGTGACCTCTTCGCCATCATCACCAAATAATGTGGTTTACGGCTTCCGATGAACTTCACATTTCTGCGTCATCTCATTCGTCAACATCCTCACGTACTGAAGTACGCTCCGGTGTCTCCTCAATCGATTCCTTGAACTGTTCGTTCCTCGAAACCCTTTCACTTTGTATAAAGTTTTCAGGAATACATATTCCTTCAAAACTAGATAACGATTTACAATTCATATTCACTACTGAGTTTAACGTTCTTACATGTCCAGCTCCAGAAGCTAAATCCTACGGTAATTTCACTCTCTCGAAGAAGTCAAAGAACGACTTCATCTCGATCGCTCCAATTCCCTATGGATTTGAACGAGCTTCTTCCGCTTTTCTATTTAGGTTAAGTCCTCGATCGATTAGTATCAGTCAGCTCCACACGTCACCGCGCTTCCACCTCTGACCTATCAACCTGATCATCTTTCAGGGATCTTACTCACTAATGTGATGGGAAATCTCATCTTGAGGGGGGCTTCATGCTTAGATGCTTTCAGCACTTATCCCTTCCGCACATAGCTACCCAGCTATGCCTTTGGCAAGACAACTGGTACACCAGCGGTGCGTCCATCCCGGTCCTCTCGTACTAAGGACAGCTCCTCTCAAATTTCCTACGCCCACGACGGATAGGGACCGAACTGTCTCACGACGTTCTGAACCCAGCTCGCGTACCGCTTTAATGGGCGAACAGCCCAACCCTTGGGACCGACTACAGCCCCAGGATGCGATGAGCCGACATCGAGGTGCCAAACCTCCCCGTCGATGTGGACTCTTGGGGGAGATAAGCCTGTTATCCCCGGGGTAGCTTTTATCCGTTGAGCGATGGCCCTTCCATGCGGAACCACCGGATCACTAAGCCCGACTTTCGTCCCTGCTCGACTTGTAGGTCTCGCAGTCAAGCTCCCTTGTGCCTTTACACTCTACGAATGATTTCCAACCATTCTGAGGGAACCTTTGGGCGCCTCCGTTACATTTTAGGAGGCGACCGCCCCAGTCAAACTGCCCACCTGACACTGTCTCCCAGCCCGATCAGGGCTGTGGGTTAGAATTTCAATACAGCCAGGGTAGTATCCCACCGACGCCTCCACCGAAGCTAGCGCTCCGGCTTCTCAGGCTCCTACCTATCCTGTACAAGCTGTACCAAAATTCAATATCAGGCTACAGTAAAGCTCCACGGGGTCTTTCCGTCCTGTCGCGGGTAACCTGCATCTTCACAGGTACTATAATTTCACCGAGTCTCTCGTTGAGACAGTGCCCAGATCGTTACGCCTTTCGTGCGGGTCGGAACTTACCCGACAAGGAATTTCGCTACCTTAGGACCGTTATAGTTACGGCCGCCGTTTACTGGGGCTTCGGTTCAAAGCTTCGCTTGCGCTAACCTCTCCCCTTAACCTTCCAGCACCGGGCAGGCGTCAGCCCCTATACTTCGCCTTGCGGCTTCGCAGAGACCTGTGTTTTTGCTAAACAGTCGCCTGGGCCTATTCACTGCGGCTTTTCCGGGCTATTCACCCTAAAAAGCACCCCTTCTCCCGAAGTTACGGGGTCATTTTGCCGAGTTCCTTAACGAGAGTTCTCTCGCTCACCTTAGGATTCTCTCCTCGCCTACCTGTGTCGGTTTGCGGTACGGGCACCTCTCACCTCGCTAGAGGCTTTTCTTGGCAGTGTGGAATCAGGAACTTCGGTACTATAGTTCCCTCGCCATCACAGCTCAGCCTTATGTGACAACGGGATTTGCCTCGTTGTCAGCCTAACTGCTTGGACGCGCATATCCAACAGCGCGCTTACCCTATCCTTCTGCGTCCCCCCATTGCTCAAACGGTGAGGAGGTGGTACAGGAATTTCAACCTGTTGTCCATCGCCTACGCCTTTCGGCCTCGGCTTAGGTCCCGACTTACCCTGAGCGGACGAGCCTTCCTCAGGAAACCTTAGGCATTCGGTGGAGGGGATTCTCACCCCTCTTTCGCTACTCATACCGGCATTCTCACTTCTAAGCGCTCCACCAGTCCTTACGGTCTGGCTTCACAGCCCTTAGAACGCTCTCCTACCACTGTTCTAAAAGAACAGTCCACAGCTTCGGTGATACGTTTAGCCCCGGTACATTTTCGGCGCAGAGTCACTCGACCAGTGAGCTATTACGCACTCTTTAAATGGTGGCTGCTTCTAAGCCAACATCCTGGTTGTCTAAGCAACTCCACATCCTTTTCCACTTAACGTATACTTTGGGACCTTAGCTGGTGGTCTGGGCTGTTTCCCTCTTGACTACGGATCTTATCACTCGCAGTCTGACTCCTGAACATAAGTCTTTGGCATTCGGAGTTTGACTGAATTCGGTAACCCGATGGGGGCCCCTAGTCCAATCAGTGCTCTACCTCCAAGACTCTCATTTCAAGGCTAGCCCTAAAGCTATTTCGGAGAGAACCAGCTATCTCCAAGTTCGATTGGAATTTCTCCGCTACCCACACCTCATCCCCGCACTTTTCAACGTGCGTGGGTTCGGGCCTCCATTCAGTGTTACCTGAACTTCACCCTGGACATGGGTAGATCACCTGGTTTCGGGTCTACGACCACGTACTTATTCGCCCTATTCAGACTCGCTTTCGCTGCGGCTCCGTCTTATCAACTTAACCTTGCACGGGATCGTAACTCGCCGGTTCATTCTACAAAAGGCACGCCATTACCCATTAACGGGCTTTGACTACTTGTAGGCACACGGTTTCAGGATCTCTTTCACTCCCCTTCCGGGGTGCTTTTCACCTTTCCCTCACGGTACTGGTTCACTATCGGTCACTAGGGAGTATTTAGCCTTGGGAGATGGTCCTCCCTGCTTCCGACGGGATTTCACGTGTCCCGCCGTACTCAGGATCCACTCTGGAGGGAACGAAGTTTCAACTACAGGGTTGTTACCTTCTTTGACGGGCCTTTCCAGACCTCTTCATTTACTCCGTTCCTTTGTAACTCCGTACATGAGTGTCCTACAACCCCAAGAGGCAAGCCTCTTGGTTTGGGCTTCTTCCGTTTCGCTCGCCGCTACTCAGGAAATCGCGTTTGCTTTCTCTTCCTCCGGGTACTTAGATGTTTCAGTTCCCCGGGTCTGCCTTTAATACCCTATGTATTCAGGTAAAAATACTACTCCATTACGAGCAGTGGGTTTCCCCATTCGGAAATCTCCGGATCAAAGCTTACTTACAGCTCCCCGAAGCATATCGGTGTTAGTACCGTCCTTCATCGGCTCCTAGTGCCAAGGCATCCACCGTGCGCCCTTAACAACTTAACCTTTGACATCGAAGATGTCGTTTAAATCAATTATTAAGAGAATCACTAAACTAAGCGTTTAAACTCAGTGAATTACTTGAATTGTTTTCGTTATCTAGTTTTCAAGGAACATAGTAAAGAAAGATCAATATGATCTCTCAAAACTAAACAAAATACCAAGCGTGCTCCATTTTCCTTAGAAAGGAGGTGATCCAGCCGCACCTTCCGATACGGCTACCTTGTTACGACTTCACCCCAATCATCTGTCCCACCTTAGGCGGCTGGCTCCAGTGAGGTTACCCCACCGACTTCGGGTGTTACAAACTCTCGTGGTGTGACGGGCGGTGTGTACAAGGCCCGGGAACGTATTCACCGCGGCATGCTGATCCGCGATTACTAGCGATTCCGGCTTCATGCAGGCGAGTTGCAGCCTGCAATCCGAACTGAGAATGGTTTTATGGGATTGGCTTGACCTCGCGGTCTTGCAGCCCTTTGTACCATCCATTGTAGCACGTGTGTAGCCCAGGTCATAAGGGGCATGATGATTTGACGTCATCCCCACCTTCCTCCGGTTTGTCACCGGCAGTCACCTTAGAGTGCCCAACTTAATGCTGGCAACTAAGATCAAGGGTTGCGCTCGTTGCGGGACTTAACCCAACATCTCACGACACGAGCTGACGACAACCATGCACCACCTGTCACTTCGTCCCCCGAAGGGGAACCTTCTATCTCTAGAAGTAGCGAAGGATGTCAAGACCTGGTAAGGTTCTTCGCGTTGCTTCGAATTAAACCACATGCTCCACCGCTTGTGCGGGCCCCCGTCAATTCCTTTGAGTTTCAGTCTTGCGACCGTACTCCCCAGGCGGAGTGCTTAATGCGTTTGCTGCAGCACTAAAGGGCGGAAACCCTCTAACACTTAGCACTCATCGTTTACGGCGTGGACTACCAGGGTATCTAATCCTGTTCGCTCCCCACGCTTTCGCGCCTCAGCGTCAGTTACAGACCAGAGAGTCGCCTTCGCCACTGGTGTTCCTCCACATCTCTACGCATTTCACCGCTACACGTGGAATTCCACTCTCCTCTTCTGCACTCAAGTTCCCCAGTTTCCAATGACCCTCCACGGTTGAGCCGTGGGCTTTCACATCAGACTTAAGAAACCGCCTGCGCGCGCTTTACGCCCAATAATTCCGGACAACGCTTGCCACCTACGTATTACCGCGGCTGCTGGCACGTAGTTAGCCGTGGCTTTCTGGTTAGGTACCGTCAAGGTACCAGCAGTTACTCTGGTACTTGTTCTTCCCTAACAACAGAACTTTACGACCCGAAGGCCTTCATCGTTCACGCGGCGTTGCTCCGTCAGACTTTCGTCCATTGCGGAAGATTCCCTACTGCTGCCTCCCGTAGGAGTCTGGGTCGTGTCTCAGTCCCAGTGTGGCCGATCACCCTCTCAGGTCGGCTACGCATCGTCGCCTTGGTGAGCCGTTACCTCACCAACTAGCTAATGCGCCGCGGGTCCATCTGTAAGTGACAGCTAAAAGCCGTCTTTCAATTTTGAACCATGCGGTTCAAAATGTTATCCGGTATTAGCTCCGGTTTCCCGGAGTTATCCCAATCTTACAGGCAGGTTACCCACGTGTTACTCACCCGTCCGCCGCTAACCTAAGGGAGCAAGCTCCCATTGGTTCGCTCGACTTGCATGTATTAGGCACGCCGCCAGCGTTCGTCCTGAGCCAGGATCAAACTCTCCAATAAAGAGTTGATATAGCTCATAAAAGTTTGTACTATATAGTACGTTTTTTTGTTAATCGAGATTAACATTTGCACGCTTGGTTTTGTTTAGTTTTCAAAGATCATTATTTGGAGCGGGTGAAGGGAATCGAACCCTCATCATCAGCTTGGAAGGCTGAGGTTTTACCACTAAACTACACCCGCAAGGTGACTCGACTGGTCGGGAAGACAGGATTCGAACCTGCGACCCCTTGGTCCCAAACCAAGTGCTCTACCAAGCTGAGCTACTTCCCGTATATGGCGCGCCCGAGAGGAGTCGAACCCCTAACCTTTTGATCCGTAGTCAAACGCTCTATCCAATTGAGCTACGGGCGCATAATTTAATTTATCTTAACGAGCGACTTTACAATAGTAACACCTTAAGAACTAACAAGTCAATACTTTTTTAAAATATTTTTTATGTGTTCTTCTGGTGCGGCCGAGAGGACTTGAACCTCCACGGGGTCGCCCCCACTAGGCCCTCAACCTAGCGCGTCTGCCATTCCGCCACGACCGCGAAATCAGTTTTACTGATATAAAAAAACATTGGTGCGGGTGAAGGGACTTGAACCCCCACGTCACAAGGACACTAGATCCTAAGTCTAGCGCGTCTGCCAATTCCGCCACACCCGCAAGGTGTGTAAATGGTGAGCCATGAAGGACTCGAACCTTCGACCCTCTGATTAAAAGTCAGATGCTCTACCAACTGAGCTAATGGCTCATCTTATAATGAGTAATAATATTTAGTTATTCTCTTGTAATCGACACCCAAATTTCAGTAAGCTTATTCAAGCCGCAGCTCAATTTGTGTGCTGATGTAATGCTTCGAAGCTTATTCGTTCGTGCTCTACCAACTGAGCTAATGGCTCTTCATTTTATAAACAAATGAATATAAATGGCTGGGCTAGCTGGATTCGAACCAACGCATGTCGCAGTCAAAGTGCGATGCCTTACCGCTTGGCTATAGCCCATTGAAGTTATGTTACAAAACATTTATGTCTTGAGCAACAAGAATCTAATGATATCAAACTAATAAAGTAATTTCAACTAGTAATTAATAACAGTAAATAATGGCGGTCCGGACGGGACTCGAACCCGCGACCTCCTGCGTGACAGGCAGGCATTCTAACCAACTGAACTACCGGACCAAAGTTTTTTCACGTAGTGAAAATAACTCACCTTGACTTTAAGTTTTAAGCTTCATTACCCTAGTAACATTAATCATATCCGAGAAAAAATAGGAGGTGAGCTACAAGTGTGCCCACTTCCTACTCTCTAACAATATAATTATGACCCATACGGGATTCGAACCCGTGTTACCGCCGTGAAAGGGCGGTGTCTTAACCGCTTGACCAATGGGCCATTATAATATGGCGGAGAAGGAGGGATTTGAACCCTCGCGCCGCTCACGCGACCTACACCCTTAGCAGGGGCGCCTCTTCAGCCTCTTGAGTACTTCCCCATATGGCTCCGCAGGTAGGACTCGAACCTACGACCGATCGGTTAACAGCCGATAGCTCTACCACTGAGCTACTGCGGAACAATTTCTAACAGACTTCTTTAATTATATTTATTAAAGCATGTCTTGTCAAGAATTCATCGTATTTACCTTTATTTATTTAACAGCCATCAACGACGGCTTTTATAATTTAACATAGTATCAACTTAAGAGTCAACCCCTTTTAAAAGATAGATTTTACCAGCACACTTACCGCAAACTAAACGTGTTGTGTCTACTTTTCTTTTTCTTTTGTACTCATGATGACAAGCTGAACACTTATAGATGAGAGAGGCGTGTCTTTTTTTAGAATCAGTTTTTAAAGACGTACAAAATCTAGGTGCACCTACTTCTTTTAATAATAATTTAAAATCTTGATCTCCGTGCTTATATCCCTTTCCTTCTATATGAAGATGATAGTGACAAAGCTCATGTTTGATGATCCCAATCATTTCTTCCAGTCCATGTTCAAGATAATACTTTGGATTAATATCAATGTTATGGGTGCTTAGCATGTACCTCCCACCAGTTGTTCTCAATCTTTTGTTAAAGATTACTTTATGCTTAAATGGTTTTCTAAATAAGCTTATTGAAATGTCTTCCACCAATTGTTGCAGTTTTTCATCATTCATAAAAAATTCCTCCATATATGTAACACCACACTTGCCCAATGCATACATTATAAACACCCATACTCCATTATAATAGTTAAGGAGGTATGAGCAATGCCATCTTGGTTACAAAATCAAATGCAGCGGGCGTTTTTAGAAAAAAATCGCTATCAAATAAAATTACTTAATCAATGCTGGTTTTTCTATAGAGAAAAACACTGCTCCTAAAAGGAGGCCACTGAAAATCTGACGATTTTAAAGATTATTCATGTGAGTTTAAAAAGAGCCGACTTTTTTTCCTTTTTTAGGAATTAAAGTCGGCTCTTTCTTTGCATTAGCCACATATTTTCTCTAATTTTCCCCTAGTAGCTTTAGAATTCTTTTAATGTTTACCGTAAATATAGCCATGGCGCCTTGCAACTCCATGCTAATTAGACCCGAGGATTTTGCCACATTATACCCGTGTCTGTGTTTTAATTCACTATTTTTCGCTTCAATTTTATAACGCTCTTTAGACTTTTCCTTAAAATATACACTTTTCTGGAATTGTGCTTGGGATGAATGTTGATCAGACTTAAGGGAAACAGAATATGTTTTACTTTTGGCTCCCTCTTTGTAGCACCCTTCTCTGAAAGGACATCTCTTGCATTTTTCAACATTAAAATAGTAGGTATCAACTTGGTTTTTGCCTACTCCTTTTTTACCTTGCCTAGCTTTCCGTACAGCCATATGCCCTGCCTTGCAGACATACATGCCCGCATCCTTATTGAATTCAAATTCATCCTCTTTTTTTCGGGTACCCTGAGTTATGGAAGGATTTAATTTTGAGACCAGTTTAATTCCATTTTCCTTACTATATTGAATGTTGTCTTTCTCAGAATACGCAGTATCCCCAATAACCGTTTCAATTTCCATTCCTGCATCTATACTTTTCTCAACAAGTGTCTGTAGCTCTTTTCCATCATTTTTTTCTCCGGTTGTAATCGTTGCGGCTGTAATAATTCGCTCTTCACTCATCGCCAGATGAGTTTTATAGCCAAAGAATGATGAGTCAGCTGCTTTGTGTCCGACTTTGGCATCTAGATCATTCATGGACTGTAGCTGTTCGATATCATCTGCAACGGCTTCTTTCAGGAGATTAAGATGTTCCTTGACTTTTGGATACTCTAAAAGGCTTTCTTCCTTTTCAATCACTTCAATGAGCTCTTGGGAATAAGTAATCTCATCTTCAAGTAGATCATTGTTTGGCTTTACGGGGAATTTCTTCTTCATACTCTCGTTAATTTTATAAATTGCTTTTCTGAGGTTTTTGGAGCGCTCCATTAGTATTTCTTTTGGAGTCATTTGATTATATCTCGCCTTTGTATGGGTGGCATCTACAATAATGGACTTGCTTTTAATAATCTCTTTCTCAATGGCAATCTCCACTGTCTTATTGATAAGCATGTCTAATAAGTTCATGTCTTTTAACCTAAGCTTACGAAACTTTGTCAAAGAACTTGAATCAATAACGGCTTCCTCCGGAGCCATATCCAAAAAATATTTGAAGGACATATCATATTTTGAACGCTCGATAATATCAACATCTGAAACATCATGAATGGTTTTCAAAAACAAATATTTAAACATGCGAATAGGATCTATCGCATTCCGCCCATTATCTAGACAATATTTATCCTTTAATTCTTCGTAAATAAAAGAAAAGTCAATTAGATCCTTAATTCTTCGTAACATATTATCCTGAGGAACGACGATATCATATAGAGCCACATATGGACTAAACATCATTGTTTGTTGTTTTTGTATCATTGGAAACCACCCACTTATATTTATAATTTTAATTATAAAGTAAAAAAGGTAGAAAAGTTCACCTAAGTGAATCTTTCTACCTTTTACTTGGACTTTTTCAGTGGCCTCCCTAAAAGCAGTGTTTCTTTTTGGTTTCTTCACTCACCTTCAGCTCTTCAGCATAGTAAGTGCTACTCGACCTTTCTTGAAGTCCACATCATCCACCCAAACTGTTACTACGTCACCAACAGATACAACATCTAATGGGTGTTTTACAAAAGAACGACTAAGTTTAGAAATATGCACTAATCCATCTTGTTTTACCCCGATATCAACAAATGCTCCAAAGTCGACAACATTGCGAACTGTTCCTTGAAGCTCCATTCCTTGCTGCAAATCCTCCAGTTTTAATACATCCTTCTTTAACAAAGGCTTAGCAACTTCATCGCGGGGGTCCCGCTCAGGACGAATTAATGCATCACATATATCCTTTAAAGTTAGCTCCCCAATTGATAATACATCAGCTGTTTCTTTTAGATTTAAACTTTTCACTTTGTCTTTTAATACTTCGCTTCCTAAGTCGGCCAAAGAAACATTTAATTGCTTCAATAATTTCTCAACTTCCCCATAGCGTTCAGGGTGAATACTTGTCCGATCTAAAGGATGATCTCCATCAAGAACTCGTAAGAAGCCAATACATTGCTCATATGTTTTTGCTCCTAGACGAGGGATATCTTTTAGTTGTTTACGGTTAGAGAATCTCCCTAACTCTTCTCTTTTTTTCACAACATTGTTTGCAACTGCCTTACTGAGTCCAGCTACATACTGAAGTAAGGAAGATGATGCAGTATTTACGTTAACTCCAACCTGGTTTACAACTGTTTCAACAACAAACGTTAGTGATTCATTTAGTTTCTTTTGTGAAACATCATGTTGATATTGGCCTACACCAACTGATTTAGGGTCAATCTTAACTAGTTCAGCTAAAGGATCCTGAAGTCTTCTTGCAATAGAAACAGCACTTCTTTCTTCTACCTGTAAATTTGGGAACTCTTCCCTAGCAAGTTCTGATGCTGAATACACACTTGCTCCTGCTTCGTTAACGATAAGATATGATATATCTCCGGCTAATTCTCTTAGAATGTCTGCAATGAATTGCTCTGTTTCTCTTGATGCTGTTCCATTTCCGATTGCAACAACCTCTATATTAAATTGTTTTATAACATCTACTACCTTTTCTTTTGCTTGTTCTTTCTTATTAACAGGCGGATGAGGATATACCACCCCAATATGAAGCATTTTTCCAGTTGGATCTACAACTGCTAATTTACAGCCTGTTCTAAAAGCAGGGTCAACACCTAGCACCATTCTTCCTTTTAATGGTGGTTGAAGGAGTAAATTTCTTAGATTTTCTGAAAAAATATGTATTGCACGGTCCTCCGCCTTTTCTGATAACTCTTTTCTGATTTCACGCTCAATTGATGGTTGAATAAGACGCTTATACGCATCTTCTATTGTCTCAATCACCAAATCATTCACAACCGATTTTTTCCCCTTCAACTCTTCTTTTTGAAGGTAATCTAGTATCTGATCAGTTGGCGACTGAAGGGATATGCGCAATATATCTTCTTTTTCACCTCGGTTAATCGCCAAAACACGGTGAGGAACAATTTTCTGGATTGGCTCTTCATACTCATAATACATTTCATAAACATTCTTCTCATCTTTTTCTTCATCCTTTGCTACAGAAGAAATAGATCCTTTTCGGAACGTTAACTCTCTAATCCATTGGCGATATTTTGGCTGATCTGAGATTTGTTCTGCTACAATATCTTTTGCACCTTGTATGGCCTCTTCTACTGATGTTACACCTTTTTCTTCATTTATAAATCCTTTTGCCTTGAGTTGGATATCCCCTTCACTTGGCAAACTTAGAATCCAAGTTGCAAGTGGCTCTAACCCTTTTTCCTTTGCAACAGTCGCCTTCGTTCTTCTCTTTTGCTTATATGGTCGATATAAATCTTCTACCTGTTGAAGCTTCATTGCTTTATTAATATCAACAGCAAGTTGTTCAGTTAACTTCCCTTGTTCTTCAATTAAACGCAATACTTCTTCTTTACGATTTTCAAGGTTTTGTATGTATGTCCATTTCTCGGATATATCACGTATCTGCACTTCATCCAATGCACCAGTTTGCTCTTTTCGATAACGGGCAATAAATGGAACTGTATTGCCTTCTTCTAATAATGAAATAACATTCGCAACCTGTTTTATATTGATCGCAAGCTCCTTGCTGATATGCTGCATGATTTTAGTTTGTTTTTCTTCCATATCCGAATCCTCCAACTGAGTTATATTCCTTCAAGCACATGTAAACATTTTACCAAATATATTTGTTCTATTAAAATAAATGGCCATATTAAGTTTAAAATATTGTCCTAGTTTATAAATTAAAAATAGTCGGCTCACTATTTCCTTAGAATAGCTGACCGACTATATATGTTAAATCATCATTTAATGTTTTTGTATATTCTTCAAGTTGTCGTGATAGATCTTCAACAGATTCACCTTTATTTAATAGTGCCTTTATCCCCGGAAGAACTAATCCGTCAGTATGAATGATAAACTTAGAGCCTTGTTCATATGTGTAGGTTTGTGTACGATACTTTTGAGGTTTACCAGAAAGATATCCTAATATCGGAAGAGGATATATATAAGTCCCGGATGGCGCACAAAGAATAAATCGTATATTACCAACGGAGCTATAGGTAAATTCTCTTGTCTTAAAGTCTGCCTTTAAGATAGAAACAGTTGCTCCCCGTTTATCTTTCAGCTCTTCATTACATAATTTCATTAAATCTTCTACATCTTTATCATCATTCTTTTCGACTAACGAACTTATTGCTGCGGAGGATTCATTTGCCCGTTCCCCACTACCTAACCCATCGGCTAAGGCACAGATTAAATATTCATCTGTTGCTTTTATAAAAAAGCTATCACCACAACACGATTTCCCTGCTTTCGGTAACTGAAATGCTAATGTATGAACATGTTGATTATAATCTTGAACAATCATTTATTTAACTCCGGGGGCATGTCTTTTGACAGTGCTTCTCTTAATTTTTGAATAGCTCTCCTTTGTAGCCTTGATACATGCATTTGAGAGATACCTAACTGTTCACCAGTCTCTTTTTGACTTTTATTCAAAATAAACGTACATTCGATAATTTCCTTTTCTCGATCTGATAAAACATGCAATACACTCTGAAGCATTAGTTTTTGATTCACTTTTTCATACCCCTGCTCTTGCGAACCAACAATATCAAGAATGGTAACAGTACTTCCATCAGAATCAGCCTCAATAGAATGGTCGACCGATAAAGCCTGGTAGCTTTTCCCCATTTCCATCGTTTCTAATACTTCCTCTTCAGTTACATCTAGGTATTCCGCTATCTCCCTAACTTGTGGAGATCGTTGATTTTCATTTGTTAACTTGTCTACAGCAGCCTTAATCTTGGGTCCTAATTCTTTAATCCTTCTCGGAACATGAACACTCCATGTTTTGTCTCTTAAGAAACGTTTGATTTCTCCGATTATGGTTGGAATGGCAAAAGCTTCAAACGGCTTTCCAACAGTAGGGTCATATCTTCTAATAGCGCCCAGTAAACCAATCATGCCCACCTGTCTAAGATCTTCATGAAAGCTTTTCCCTTTGGAATATTTCTTCGCTAAGGTTTCAACTAAACCGGTATAGTGTTCAACGAGTGCCAATTGGGCTACTTTACTTTCTGTTTTCTGAAAGTCTAGTATTAACTCGTTCACCTCTTCTTTAGTTAGCTTCATATTTTGAGATGGTTGTGCCATGATCTATTCGCTCCCCGCTTAAATACTTGATCATGAAGACCGTTACCCCAGCGTTAACATGGACACGGACTTCATCCATGAGCGTTTCCATCAAATAGAGACCTAAACCTCCTTCAGGAAGTTGGTCTACTGGACTTGAAGCAGAATAAGGACCAAGTTCATCTTTAGTTTTCTCAAAATCAAAGCTTTTGCCATTATCAGCAATCATTACTTCTAATCGATCTTCATATAAACCAAATCCAACGACCACTTCGCCCTCTTCATTGGTCTTATATGCATGCTGAACAGCATTTGTACAAGCTTCACTTGTAGCAATCTTCAAATCTTCAATATCATCATATGAATATCCCATTCTACTAGCAATCCCAGAGAGGGTTAAACGAATGATACCTACATATTCTGGTTTGGCTGGAACCTTCATCTCTATATAATCTACTAATTGCTTCATTGTACCCCACCCTCTGATTTTGAAGATATATCAATGATGTCACTTAGTCCAGTTATACTAAATAAGCGCTCCAGACGATCTGATAATTCTGCTAAATTTAACTGCCCGCCGTTTTTTCTTACGCTTTTCAACAAACCAACAAACACACCTAAACCCGTACTATCCATATAAGATACATTTTTTAAATTAATTGTAATATTAGGATTCGGCTCTTCCGCTAATGGTATGATGGCTTCTCTTAACTTAGGTGCTGTATAAGCATCAATTTCACCTGCGACGGAGACAATCGCTTGATCTCCAAGTTTATTTATTTCAACTTTTAAATTCACCCGTTATCACCTCAAAAGAACTTTTATGCTATTACATACCCTGTAAAAGATACTGCTAAACCATTCTTCTAATAATTATTAATGTGAAATCATCCCTTAATTGGAAATCCTGCATTTTTTCAAAATGCCTGTAGATTTTTTCTACAATTTGCTGAGACGTTAGATCTATATTCTGATGAATTAAATCTGTAATTGCTGATCTTTCAACAAACCCTTCGTCAGTCCTAGATTCTGTTACTCCATCTGATAATAGGACTACCATATCTCCAGGTTTAACATTCTTCTGATACTGCTTATATTTGAAGTTTTGATCGATCCCTAAAACAAGACCCTTAGCAGTAAGATCCTCAAACTCTCCGGTTGAGGAATGATAATAAAACCCCGGTTCATGTCCCGCTGAAGCATATGTGAATAAGTGGTCAACTGTATTATACATTCCGTAAAACATCGTAATAAACATGCTCGGATCTACATTCCGTTCAACCACTCTATTTAAATTTTCCAGGATTTGATTTGGATTTTTACGTGATTCCGGAAAGCTATCCATTGCATATTTAATCATAGACATGCACAAAGCTGCCGGAATTCCTTTTCCAATAACATCTGCCACCGCGATACTTATTCCTTGTTCATCCTGAACAAAATGATGATAATCTCCATTCATTTGCTTTGCAGGAACACTTATCGCTCCAATATCCAGAGAATCAATAGCAGGAACAGATGTCTCTAACAGTGTTTGCTGAACATTTGCGGCAATTTGGATTTCAGATCTAATCTCTAGCTGCTGGTCTCTCAAACTCTGATGTTCTTGATAGGCTAATCCGTATCCCATCATCACCTCAAGCAGGAAGTCTAATGAAGATAAAACCTCTTGCTGTATATCAGGGAAAAGCTCTTGAAGAACTTTCCTATGTGTACTAATGATTTCTTCAGGTGGAATCTGATGTTCAATCGTTTTTCGACTGAACTTTTGTCCTTGATAAAGTGCTGTTTCTGTTTGTTCATTTAAGTAATTTCTTAATAGCTCCGAATATTTTGTCTCAAGAAAATCACGATAATCCATTTACGTCCTCCTACCGAAGCCATTTCACCGCCTGAATATCTGTTCCTTCACCTACTGTGGAAGAAATATCAAATTCATCCATTAGACGTTTGACTCCCGGCAAACCTGCACCCAAACCTCCAGAAGTAGAAAACCCGTCTTCCATCACTTTTCGAATATCAGGAATTCCCGGTCCATTATCAATGGCTGTTATTTTCAAACCACTTTTTCCAAGGTCATTAATGCGTTCAATACGCATCTCCCCTTGCCCTGCATATAGATATATATTACGAGCTAATTCGGATATAGCAGTAGTAATTCTCGCTTGATCCACTGTACCGAAGCCAAGCTCTTTTGCAACATTCCGACCAAGTTGGCGGGCTGCTACAATGTCCCATTCGGTGACAATTTTAACACAGGATTGGTTTTCCATGCTTTACTCCCCCAACTCCCGCTGTAATGTTTCAAGCCCTTTTTCTAGGTCTAAAGCTGTTTGTACATCCTCAAGCTGGATGCCTAACTCAATTAATGTAATGGCAACAGCAGGCTGTATTCCTGTTAATACAACTTTTGCTCCCATAAGCTTCGACATACTAATTACGTCACCCAGGACCTTTGCGATGAAAGAATCAATAACATCAACTGATGTTAAATCAATAACAACCCCATTTGCACCTGTCTCATGAATTTTATGAAGGAGATCTTCCTGAAATTGTAGAGCAGTTTGGTCATCTAACTCCCACTGAATTGAGATTAGCAAACAATTATGAAGCTTTAAGATTGGTATTCTAGCATTCATTAGTTATTCCTCCAAGGATACGATTTGACGATTTGACGATTTGTCATTTCCAATGCAGATTCTATTCCTTTTTGAAGACTATTCTTTGTAATAACTTGACTTAGATCAATCCCCAGATTGACAATTGTTTGAGCAATTTCAGGTCTTATCCCAACCAATAAACATTTTGCACCAACTAATCTTACTGCCTCCGATGCTTGAATAATATGATGAGCAACCATTGTATCAACAACTGGCACTCCCGTAATATCGATTAACACAACCTCAGCACGATGCTTAACAACACCTTGCAACAAGTTCTCCATTATCCGTTTTGCTCTCTCAGTATCAATTGTTCCTACTAAGGGCATAACGGTAATATTATCAAAAACCGGAATAAGCGGTGCAGATAATTCTTGTAAAGCTATTTTTTGAAGAGAAACAGTTCGCTCCCAAGAAGATGCATAGTGATAAAGAACTTCACTGTTAATTGGAGCAATCCATTTATCAAATGCCCAGACTAACGCCATTTTCTCCTCATCAGTGTTCTCAACTGTCATCATCTCAAATAAAAGCTTACTCATTTCCTGTAAACTTGTTGAAATAAAACGAAGAGACCACCCTAATTGAACAACTCTTTGTGAAAACTCAGAAATCTTACTATTAATTTCATCATCTGACTTTCTAAAATATTGTAATAGTATATTAATATATTCATTGCAAATGTTTGTATATACTTGATCAGAAATAACGTTTGATACCTTCTGGTCATCCACGTTCTTCATTTTTTCTTCCCATTTTATAATCAGTTCTTCTCTGTTTGTTTGAATAAATGTCAAAAATGGATTAGAATCTTGACTCATCGTTCTGTTACTCCTCCTTAAAATTCACGGTCAATGTCATCGCTTTAATTATACAGATTTCTTTGGACAAAAAAAAGCACTACACAGAATACTCTTTTAAGTGCTATAGGGATTTTCCCATTAGTAAGACAAACATGTATACATAGATACGATAAAATCGTATACAAAAGAACCTTCAAAACAAAAAATAAAGACTCTGTTAAACAATTGTTATTTCATACAAAGAGTCTTCTGTCATCTATAATGGTGTTTTAACAAAGCCAAAAAATAAAAAAGGATGCTTTTCGGGCAACCTTTTTAGTTTTTAAATCATATATTCTATTGTATAAGGATATTTAAAAATCGATAAGTCCTAAGCTTATTTGTAAGGCTTCATCAACTTTATCCATCATCTCATCATCTAGATGGGTAATTTTATCAGTAAGCCTTTGTTTATCAATCGTTCGAATCTGTTCAAGCAGGATAACCGAATCCCTTTCAAACCCGTAACGCTTAGCATCAATCTCAACATGAGTTGGCAATTTTGCTTTTTGAATTTGGGCCGTAATTGCCGCTATAATAACTGTAGGACTAAAGCGGTTCCCAATATCGTTTTGAATAATTAATACAGGACGCACGCCACCTTGCTCTGAACCTACAACTGGAGAAAGATCGGCAAAATAAACGTCGCCTCGTTTAACAATCAAATGATTAACCCCCGCTGACTAAGCGTTCAACGGTATGGTCAGCCTCAGATTCTGCCAAAAATGCTTCAGATGCAATATTCAAATTGATTTTTGCCATTTCCATGTAACCACGTCTCATAGACTCACGAATTTGGCGCTTTTTACGCTCACGAATATACATTTTTGTCGCTTGATAAATAAGCTCGTTTCTGTTCCCGTTCTCTTGTTTTACCAATACATCCAATTCTGATACTAATGCTTGAGGTAACTGAATTAAAATTTCTGTTGTTGCGCTGGATTCAGACACAAACATACACCTCCACCAAACTTACCATCCTATTATATTCATTCCAAATTTAATAATAACATTTACTTTCAAAGATGCAAAGTATTTTCACTAGAAAGCGGCATTTGTAAAGTCTTTTAGGCATAAATACATACTACTTTTCGATTTTTGAAGGCTCACTCTAATGACTATATGACTGTTTTACTCTTTTATCACAAATTTATTTAACAATAGAGAAGATAACAGAGACACCAAACTGAAAATTTACCCTTCTCTATTATGGTCATGTAAAGGTTTATTATTCATTTTTTTGATATCATTTGAAAAGTTTCTATTCGTTGGGCATATTTCATAAAAGAGGATTACTCACTTCAATTATACACTCATCTTTTATATACATACGGGGAACTCGTGAAGTAATTGTACATGGCACCTCATAATTTATTGTATCAAGACGCTTTGCTATCTCATCTATCGTGATTTTCTCTTGATCCTGCTTACCAATTAACGTAACGTTTGTTCCTACAGGTATTTCATATGGAAGCTTGACCATACATTGGTCCATACAGATCCGTCCCACTAAAGGTACACGCTTATTTTGAATAATTACTTCTGCATCTTTTAACTTTCTTATCCATCCATCAGCATAACCAATTGGCAAAGTTCCAATCCATTCATCTTCTTTTGCTTCATATGTTGCTCCATAGCTAATTTTCGTTCCTTTTGTAACTTTCTTTACGTGAACTATTTTTGTTTGTAAAGAAAATGCCTCTTGTAGTGGAAATGGAAGTTCACTTTTCATCTCCGGTGAAGGAGATAACCCATACATAGATATCCCAAATCTGACCGCATTATATACCTTTGATGGAAATTTTAATCCTGTAGCACTGTTTGCACAATGAACGAGTAAACGATGATTTGGTATAGTTGAAACCATTTTTTCAAACCTATCATATTGAGTTAGAAAATAAGTTGGGTCATCTTCATCTGCTGTTGCAAAATGTGTATAAATGCCTTTAACATGAAACCGATTTGATTCTTGTGCAAAATCAAAAATGTCTATAAGTTCATTTTCATTCTGAACGCCAAGTCGCCCCATACCTGTATCTACTTTTATATGAAGATCAATAAAATTTTGAATAGATCCTTCTGCTTCCTTTAGCCAACCTAACGAAAATACAGTTACTGTTAGGTTATACTTTTCAACCATGTCAACATCTGAGGATCTAATGGCTCCCATTACTAAAATTGGTGCTTGTATACCTTGCCTGCGCAATGATATTGCCTCATCTAAAAAAGCAACTGCAAGCATGGTTGCACCAGATATTAATGCAGTCTCCGCCACTTGCTTAGCCCCATGACCATAAGCATTTGCCTTTACTACCGCAATTAAATGAACCTCTTCACCTATATGTTGTTTCATTAAACGAACATTATGTTCAATTGCATCTAGATTTACTTCAACCCATGTATCACGAAAAAAACCCGGTTGCATGACTCCACTTCCTTACGTAATCGACTGTTAAGAAAACATTTTAATTTTGTACAGTTTATCCACCAGTTATTTTACTTTATATTGTGATTATCTCGACTAAAGGACAGAATTGTCAAATTAATAGGAGTAAAAATATCAAAAAGGGGTAAATTAACCTTGGAATTTAGGGTTAACTTCTGGAACATATAGAAAACTTGCCTAAGTTGGGCAAGTTCATGTAGTGGAGAATGATTAAAAAAACGGGTGGATTCCCCACCCGAAAAAGATTATTTGGCTGTTTGACCTTGTACAGATTTAGCAACCATTAACATCTCATCTTCTGTTAAATCTTCAGATGCTAACATATAATCTACCCCATCATGTGACCATGTTAATGTAGATTCTGACATAGCACCGATTGTGAATCCTAAATCTGCCGGATAACCATCTACGTATGTTGATGTAGAAGCAGATGCAGGTGTTGCAATTTCAGCTGTTTCTTGAATAAGCGTAAATGACTTTTCTCCACCGAAAGATAAGATAACACGTTTACCATTTTCAGTTTCAACTTCTGATTCCTCAAGTAGTTTTACACCGTTTGGTTGTTCTAAAGGATACTTAACAGCGAATGGTTCACGGTCACCAGTAGCCATTGTTGGAACTTCAATTTGAGCACTTGACATATTTTTCTCTACATCAAAAGAATTTTCATCAAAAGATGCATTGAATTCAAAGCTTGAGAATTCTACAACAACAAGTGGATTTCGGTCTGTATCCATCACTTTGACCATTGTTGGAGATAAATCTTTCTTGTTAAATGTAATTTCTTGTGCAGGTAGCATTTTATTGTTTTGATAATTTGTTTTCGTTTCAAAAACATACTTTTCTTCAGCAGCAGAAAACTTTGCTTCAGCATCTTTTAAAATATCATTTACTAAAGATTCATATAAGTATGCCTGACTGCTATTTTGTGGCCAATCACTTTGGAAACGGAAGCTTTTATTTAGTGCTGGAGTTAATACAAATACCCCTTCGTCATTACGCAAAATCATTTGACTTTGCTCTTTTTGCGAATTCTTAAGGTTCACTCGGTAGTAAGAAGGATTTTTATGCCAAATTTCAATTTCATACTCCTGTGGATCACTACCTGTTTGAAGTGTCATCTTTCCTTTTGCCTTATACCCTGACATTTCATCAATCTTCTTTTCTAACGCCTGAACTACATCTGCCTGTGATTTTTCACCACATCCCGCTAGAACAAGTACTGTTAAAAGCCCTACTAATAATAACACAAAGCTTTTTTTCAACTTTTTCAACCCCTTTGCCTCATATAACGTTAAAAAGGAAGAAATGTTTTGCTAGATCTCATGTCTTTCAACTACCAGACTCCATTAATCCCTAGTAAAGATGAAAGATGAATTCTTAAAAACAACTTGTCTTCCCTATCGCATTACCAAATATATGAGACAAACTTTCCGAATATGCAGACTAGCTATAAAATTATTCAAAAAGCATAGGATCTTTTATTTACCTTCTATTATTACTTGAGCAGCAGCATATTGTCTTGAATGGGTAATTGAAACATGAACAACAGAATCCCGAGCTGTATCCTTTAGTATTTCAATACTCGGCTTTCCTTTATCATCATTTGTTATTTCTATGTCTTGAAATCCAATCTCTTCACCAATTCCAGTTCCTAACGCTTTTGAATATGCTTCCTTTACAGCAAAACGTCCAGCTAAAAACTCTACTTTTCTTTCCCTAGATAAAGTTGAAAACTTTTCAATTTCATTCATTGTTAATATTCGCTTAATAAAACCTGGCTGACGATCAACAATTCTTCTAATGCGATCCAATTCAATGATATCTAAACCAATTCCTGTAATCATATGTATAACAACACCTTCCAAGCCTTAATAGTACTATTTCCTAGAACTCGTACATATTCGTGTTAGTATAAAAGCATACTTGAACATTAATAATCAAAACAACATATTTGAAATGATCCAAAGGAGGACATTTATGTTTACTAGAACAGAGAATTTCCGCACCTTTTTACAATTATATCCTATTGTTTCCATTATTGTTGGCATTCACATCTTATTTTGGGTTCTCTTTCAAGTGCCAATTCCTCAGTTGCAAATATTATTGGGATTATTAGATGGCTTTAACGCGGGAATTGCAAATGGAGAGTATTGGCGACTACTTACACCAATCTTTCTTCATATTGGATTCGGCCATTTGTTTTTTAATACAATCTCACTTATTTTATTTGCACCTGCCCTTGAGAAGATGCTTGGGAAAGCCAGGTTTATTCTTTTATATGTAGGTGCCGGAGTTATTGCAAGTGTTGCAACTTATATTATTGAGCCCCTTCAATACTCCCATATCGGAGCTTCCGGTGCTATTTTCGGTTTATTTGGAGCTTACTTATTTATGGTGTATTTCAGAAAAGGGATCATTGATCAAGCGAACACTCAAATTATAATTAGCATTTTAGTCATCGGTCTTATTATGACTTTTATCAATACAAATATAAATGTTGTCGCACACATTTTTGGGATGATAGGCGGTTTTTTACTTTCACCTATTTTGATAAAAAAACCAAGACATTATTCTTACCAATCTTTTTACACACCTAACACAGCTCGGAAGACAAATGTTTTTTCTTTCAACTACAGAACACTCTTTTGGATTATTTTTAGTATCCTAATTTTAATTGGATTGTTTTTTAGATTTTAGTTTAGAGTAAAAACAGACACAGCCTATCGCGGCTGTGTCTGTTTATTTTCCCGTTTCATATGAATACCAAGAAATGATTTTGTCCGTATCATGTTCATCCATATCTTTGACGGGAAAGCTGTTTCCAACCAGTCCGGTTTTTATCGTACACTCAAATGTTTGGAGTGAATATTTCTTTTGGAAATAGGAGGTTTTCGTTTTCACAGACTGCAGACGATTACGATATACAAGTATATCCGTTTTAGAAACCCTTCGAAATGCTAACTGCAGCTGATCGCCTTCTATATTCCAGCCTGCATCTTTATATGAATAGTACCCCCACACTAAACAAATTGGAATGAGAATAAGTGAACTATATCCCCATGGTTGAAAAAAATAAAGAAGCGGAAGTATTATAGCAATTGCAGGTAACACTTTCCTTATCATATACCTTTTCTTTGATATTATAGGTAAACGATGCAACCGGCTACTTTGTTTGAATAATGGTACAAACTGTTCCATTAAAGTTGAAACTTCATGCTTAGAGACAACTGGAAACAGTATTGTGGAAGTGCCCTCATCAACTGCACTGCCTCCTGCACTTTCTATATAAACAGTTTTATAGCCAAGCAGTTGCCTTAGTGGGTTTTGCACAATTTTAATCGCTTGAATTCGTTTTAACGGAATTGATACTTGGCTTTTTTCAAAGATTCCTCGAGAAATCCTTATTTCATCTTCCTCTTTCACAACTGTAAAGTACGCATATTTTAATAACACACCAATAATACTTAAGATCCAAGCGATAAAAAAACCAATAAATACTAAGATGGCATACAAAGTAATACTTGCATGTGTAAGAAACTCAAATCGCTCAAAAATTTCCTCAAACGAGATCAATTCATCAAATTGTGAGACAAAAGCAGCAACTGCTGAAATAATAACTCCGATTCCACTAGACGTAGATGCAGCAACTAAAAGATCTTTCGTTTTCATTTTATAAACTGTCTGCACTTGTTGAATAGTTTGATCTTCTTCTATTAGAGAAGGCTTTTTTATTTCCTGCTTATATTCTGCTAAAACTTCTTGAATTTTGTCGGCATCTTGTTTTTTTATGGCAGATAATACGGCTTCAGCTTCCATTCCAGTTCCAGCAGTTTCAACTTGGACCTTTACAAGTCGAAACAGTTGTTGAACAATCCCTGCACTAATATTAATAGTTTGAATTCGTTCAATAGGAATGTACCTTTTCTTTGTCACAAAAATGCCATGCTTGATTCTCAATTCACCATCTTCAAACCAATATGTAAACTTCCACCATTCTAATATACTTGTTACAACAATAAGAAGGGCTAAACAGCATCCACCTATGATAAAGTAAAGATCAAACCGGTCATTACTACCAACAAAGAAGAAAACAATAGCAGGGATTATATATGACTTTATCATTCTTGCAAAGCTTAAAATCATCCCTACTGGGTGAATTCTTTTAGGCTCAAACATCATCGTCTGTCACCCTCGCCAACTTTGAGATATGATCCCGCATAAGATCTGCTTCTTCTAAATCCAAAGCTGGTATTTCATGCTTAGTTGCAGCAGTAGAAATTTCAATTGAAGCTAATTTATATCTCCGTAACAAAGGACCTTGATGAGTATCAACATGTTGAACTCTAACCATTGGAATTAATACTCTTTTTATCACAAACAGTCCATACTGCAAATCAATTTCATGTTCATGAACTTCATATCTCCAAACTCGATGCCTCACCCTCGGGATGACCAACACACTGATGATTGTATAAACCACCCAAATAGCTACAGCTACTCCTAAGAACCAATACGAAAGTTCCAGAAAATAAATACCTACTCCAATGGCGACCACAATTAGTAACCAAAAACCTGCACTAATTAAAGCACCCATCTTCCAGGCCGTTAATGCCCTTTTACTAATTTGATTTTTCGGCTGTTCTCTCAACCCTCTCTCTCCCTTTTTTAAAATTATAATGAAAATTACGTACTTGCTTGTAGAAAAGCAGGCCGTTCCAACAATTGTTTTATAGCATTACTAAAATGAAAATAATCCCATTTATTATAGCATAATGGGATCTTTCTATTTGTTACTACCATGTAAATAATTCCTTTATTTTATCTTGAAAGATGATTGATCAATCCATTCTATTTCTGAATGAGACTTCAAATCGGACACTAACTGAAAGAGGGCATTATCCTTTTGTTTTGCTTCAATCATGCAATCAATTTGATCAACACTTCCTTTTACAGTGTGTAAAAACGTTAGGAACATGTTTGGATCAATATAATCTGCATGTGCTCGAAAATCTTTTTCATTTTTGGGACTAGAGATATGCATTTTAATCGGAAGACTTGATTCCTTCCAGGTCCCAACAACACGGTCCCAATGCTTTTCCCAATCAGAATCCTCATGGAAAGCTAAGTGATGGTGATAGTCAAAAACCTGCGGAACACCTAATTTTTCACATAAATAAAGAGCATCACTTAAGTCAAAGGTGGTGTCATCATTCTCAAAGATAAGCATTCTTTGTAATGATAGTGGAATCAATCCCCAATTATGAATAAATTGCTCGAGGGATTTTAGTTTGTCATCATATACTCCGCCAATATGAATCACACATCTATGCTCAGGATCTATTCCCATTCCTTCCAATAGCATCTCATGCATATGTAAAGTTTTTAAAGACATTTTCATAATTTCCTTTTGTGTAGAATTCAATACAACAAAATGGTCAGGATGAAAACCAACACGAATAGGATGTTTTTTAAGATACTCTCCTATTTCAGCTAAGGATTCATCTAAATTGCTCATATATTTCCAATCTCGAAGTTCTTCATGATTAGCCAAAGGAATCAGCTTTGAGCTAAAACGAAAAAAATGAATATGATGTGCCACATTATGCTTTAGCAGCCTTAAACAGTTTTGAATATTTGATTGAGCTATTTTTTCTAACTTCGCTATCGCAGCTTCCCTGTCCTTAATTTTTTGAAACTGTGTAAAAGTCATGGTTTGAGAAGGGGAGCAATTTTGCAAGTTCATACTCATTGCCACATACCCTAACCGTACAATTGTCATGTTTGTCACCTCTTAAGGAATAGTGTGTGTAGGTATAGCTTGCCCTAAGTAGATGATTTTGATTTGAGTTGGGGTGTTGGGGGGATGGGACGGTTTCATGCGGGGGGTGGTCTTCATTTGGGTTATGAAGAACGTTAGGCGCTTTTCTTTGCGGATTTTGGTCTTCATTCCGCTTATGAAGTACGTTAGCGTGCATTTCTTTGCGGATTTTAGTCTTCATTCCGCTTATGAAGTACGTTAGCGCGCTTTTCTTTGCGGATTTTGGTCTTCATTCCGCTTATGAAATACGTTAGCGCGAGTTTCTTTGCGGATTTTGGTCTTCATTCCGCTTATGAAGTACGTTAGCGCGAGTTTCTTTGCGGATTTTGGTCTTCATTCCGCTTATGAAGTACGTTAGCGCGAGTTTCTTTGCAGGGTTTGGTCTTCATTCGGCTCATGAACGACACTACCCTCTCTCACCTCACCTCTTTTATCGTTCATCCACCTCATGAACGACACTATCCACTCCCCACTTACCGCTTATGCCGTTCATCAAGCTCATATCATCCCAATTCCACCTCAAGCGAAACAATAACAATACACTACTCATCCTGCCCAACAGGCTTAGCATGGACAGGAAACCTAAGCTTAATAACCGTTCCTTCCCCAACGGCCGAGGTTACATGAATCTCACCATTGTGCAACTTGACGATTTCCTTTGCAATACTCATTCCCAGGCCTGCTCCATCGACCTTTTCCTCTGTGTTAGTGCCCCTAAAGTATCGTTCAAAAAGATTTTCTTGCATCTCTTCGTTCATACCAACACCCTGATCTTCAACAGCTATTTCTACAAATTGTGGATCAATTGCTTTTTTGAGTGTCACAAAAATAGCTGTATTAGGAGGGTTATGTTTGATGGCATTCATAATTAAATTATCAAAAATACGCTCAAACCATTTCCTTGAAATAGCAAGTTCTATGTTTTTAGCCTCTTCCACAAAAGAAATATTCACATTCCCAAGCATTCGATCATTCTTATATTTCTGCACAACACCCTTAAGGAAATCATTAAGCAGTATTCTTTCCTTTAAATAATACAGAGAGTTGTTTTTTAATTGAAAGGCTAATGAAAAGTCCTCCACAAGCCCAAGCATATATTCCCCTTTTTCTCTGATCACCTTACCCATATCTTTTATTTCATCATTGGACCATTCATATTTGTCACTTTCAAGTAAATGACCATAACCTTGCACAGATGCTAGAGGTGTTCTTAAATCATGAGAAATTCCTGTCATCCACTCTTCCCTTGTTTGATCCAGTCGTTTTCTTTCTTTTTCTGTTGAACTTAGTGTTTCTGCCATATTGTAGAAGGCTTGAAAAACTTCCTGGTAAAGACGATAACGCACTTTAACTTTTCCATTTTTACGAAAAATTCTTTTCCTTTCATTTTCAGTAAGAACTTCCTGATATTGACCATGTTCCATTCGTTCTAGCCAACTAGTAAAAATGATGATGGGGCGACCGTATCTAAACCCGTGCCACACAGCAATACTAATGGTAATCAGCAGAATAATGACCCCAACTATGATAAACGCAATTAAGATGTCACGATAAAATGTTTGCTCAGTATAAGCTTCTTTCATGTTATTTTTGGAGTGAAGAACCCAAATTCGGTTTGTCTTCTGATCATGGATAACTGATACCCTTGTGTTATATAAGCCTGGGGCTTTTTTTCTTGTGAGGATTTCAATTGGATTATAATGTTCAATGTTAAGATCTTTTCCAAAAGATTGGACTACTTTTCCTTCCTCATTCACTAAGTGAAGAGTATTGGATTTACCCATTTCCTTCTCTAATAAGTTTGTAAATGAGGTCCTTTCAGGTAAAGTTCTTCTTTTCAATGTTGCTTTTATTCTTGCTGCAATTTCAAGTGGATTAAATGGCTTTGTCACATAATCATCTCCACCAATTGCAAAACCTGTTAACACATCTAAATCAGACACTTTTGCGGTTAAAAATAAAATATAGGCATTCGAAATATCTCTTATTTTTGGACATAAATCAAAGCCTGATAAGTCCGGAAGCATGACATCTAGAACGATATAATCAATATCTTGCTGCTGAACAATTTCCAGTGCTTCCCTGGCTGTATATGCTTTAAAAATATTTATAAATCCTTCTTTATTCAGAACCATTTCAACCATCTTCACAATGGATGTTTCGTCATCTACCAATAAAATATTTGCTTCTTGCATTCAAGCTCACCTCATTCCGATCGTATCATACAAACATTACCAAAACATTAATTTCCTTTTTGAACAATTAAGTTATTGTTAATCTCTAGATTTCCTTAAATTAAGAAAAGAGAATTATAGTAAATTTACATAACTAAACAAACGAAAAGGAGAAATATCATGAAGGAGAGCATAACTAGGATAACACTTATCGACGCCTTGAGAGGAGCCAGTCTTTTTGGTATCTTACTTGCTAATATTTTAATTTTTCAATTTGGAATGTGGGGAAAAGATGAAATACAATTATATAGCCTTTCGAACTCAAATACTTTTGCTTACAAGTTTATAAAGGTATTTATAGAGGGGAGCTTTATGCCAATCTTCACCTTTTTATTTGGGTATTCCATGGTGAAATTAAAGGAAAAACTCGAGAATCATCATCTTAAATACAAACGATATTTTGTAAGAAGATTTCTTATGCTCCTGTTGCTTGGTATTTTACACAGTACCTTTTTATGGGAAGGAGATATTTTAACTTTTTATGGTATGATGGGGTTTTTCTTATTACTCTTTTTAAATCGTCGATTGAAAACCATCTTTATTTGGGCAATTATTTTATTGTGCTTAACACCACTAATTGGTTATGGACAGTTAGAAGAAACAAAACAAGAACAAGCTCAAATGGAAGAGTATGTATTAGATACAATCCAAACCTATAGTTCGGGTTCATACACAGAAATTATGGATCATCGAAACAATGAATTGCCAATGGATGTTTCACCAGGCTTGCTGATCCTCATTTTGGCCTTTATTCCATTTATGTCTGCACCGCTTTTTTTATTTGGTATATACAGTGCAAAAATAGGTCTCTTTACACAGCCAGCACTCGAAAAAAGGCAATATATCATTGGTATGGTTCTTGTTCCTATTGGCTTAATATTAAAAAGCTTTAACATTTTCTCACCTGACTTTAACTGGTCAGGAGTCCTAGGCATGCTAGGCGCTAACCTGCTGTCTCTTGGTTATATCTTTTTATTCGCCTTCCTTTTTCATATTTTAAAAGGAAAGAAAGTAAAGAATGCCTTTGCCAATGTTGGGAAGCTTTCTCTAACAAATTATTTAATGCAAACTGTCATTTGCACAACCATTTATTACGGATATGGCTTTGGTCTTTTCGGTCATACGAACTTGTTCAGCGGCATCCTTTTGGCTCTTTGTATTTTTTGTCTACAAGTAATTGCCAGTACGTTTTATTTAAAGATATCATCGCAAGGACCAGTTGAAAGAGTACTTCGCGTTGTTACAAATTTTTCTTTTAAGTCAACACTTAAAAAGAAAGAAACGATTTCGCTTTAAATATGCAAAAAAGCCGATCCCATTTAGGTCGGCTTTTTCGATATTATTTTGAGTTTGAGTAACGGCGTTTATTATTACCGCCTTGCCCACTTTTACCACCACGATCACGATCACGGTCACGGTCACGGTCACGGTTACCGTATGATGAACGATTCTTTTGTCCACCACCGCCGCCGCCGCGATTGTAGTCACCTTTTCTTCTATTGCCAGAAGAGCGGCCACCTTTGTTTTTAGATCTTGAGTATAACGGAGCTTCTTCTGTTAGTTTAACCTCAACAGCAGTTGGCTCTTTTGTCATAAATTTAATTGCAGCAGCTACTACATCTTGTGCATCGAACTCTTCAAGAAGCTCTTCTGCTGTACGTTTGTAGAAAGAAAGGTTTTCACCTTCAATGATTGAGCGAATTTTTTCCACTGTCATTTGTTGTTGACTTTCAATCGCCTCATCAACAGTTGGTGGCTTCATGCGATCCATTTTGCGTTTTGTTGTACGCTCAATGTTTTTTACAATGTCTAATTCTCTAGGTGTAACGAAAGTCATCGCCATACCTGTTTTACCTGCACGACCTGTACGTCCAATACGGTGAACATAGCTTTCTGGATCTTGAGGTACATCGAAATTATAAACATGTGTAACACCTGAAATATCTAGTCCACGGGCTGCAACGTCTGTTGCAACTAGTACTTCAATTGCACCTTCTTTAAATTTGCGTAGAGTAGACATACGTTTAGCCTGTGTTAAGTCACCATGAATACCTTCAGCTGTATAACCTCTTAACGTTAATGCTTCAGATAATTCATCAACACGACGCTTTGTACGACCGAAAACAATCGCAAGTTCAGGAGATTGAATATCAAGTAATCTTGTTAAAACATCGAATTTCTTTCTTTCGTGTGTTTCAAGGTAGTATTGTGTAATATTTGGAACTGTCATTTCTTTTGCTTTTACTTTTACAAGCTCAGGGTCTTTCATAAATTTCTCTGCGATACGACGGATTGGATCCGGCATTGTTGCTGAGAAAAGTAATGTTTGACGCTCCTCTGGTACATTTGAAAGAATCGCCTCAATGTCCTCAATGAAGCCCATGTTTAACATTTCATCTGCTTCATCCAATACAATTGTATGAACGCCGCTTAAACGAAGGGTTTTACGATTAATATGGTCTAATAATCGTCCAGGTGTTCCAACGATAATATGTGGGTTTTTCTTTAATGAACGAATTTGTCTGTTAATATCTTGACCACCATAAATAGGGAGAACACGAGAGCGCTTGTGATAACCAATTTTGTATAGTTCTTCTGATACCTGAATAGCAAGTTCACGAGTTGGAGCAACAACAACAGCTTGAATGTTGTTACTTTTCACATCAATCTTTTCAATAAGCGGAATACCAAATGCAGCTGTTTTACCAGTACCTGTTTGCGCCTGTCCAATAACATCCTTCTTTTGCAAACCTAACGGGATCGTTTGTGCTTGAATTGGTGATGGTTCTTCAAATCCCATTTTACTTATTGATTCCATCAATGACGTACTTAAACCTAAATCTTGAAACGTTAATGTCAATGTATTCATACTCCTTCTATATCGTTTGCTGTAAATATTTACAGACCTTATAGGTAATCTATATCGTATTCATAATGAAACGATGTTTAAATGAATCCTATATGCTCGGGGATCAGCCGAGCTTAATGTAGATTATCAACTGTTGTGTCATCATGAAAAACAGTCAGATGTTTAAAAAACCGGCAACATTGTGCCTGCTCTTCTTATACTACCCACACTTAGAAGATAGTAAAACCGTTCTGATTATTTGCCAACAAAAAATGCCCTTATTTAACAAGGGCAGCAGTTTACCTTATTTAAAGCCCGCAAACACTTTAAATGTAATCATACCACTACCGGTTTCTTATTTCAACTTAATGTCAGAACAGCTTGCTAACTATAAATAGCACTTTCTTCATGTTGATTTTCTAAAAAGCGTTCAACATATTCCTTCAAATCTTCGTAATCATCACCATGACAAACATGATGTTTAGAGCATGGGAGTAAGTGTAGTTCTTTTTGTTTAGAGGGAATGGTGTTGTACAAATAAAACGCACTTTTAACCGGAACTATTCCATCACATTCACCTTGAACAATTAGTACTGGCATGTTTAATTTCTGAATGTAAGGCCTTATTTCTTTCACTAACTTTCTAAATTCAATAGTTGATGATATAGGTGTTTGGACTATCTTTTTCCTATACCGGTTAAATAGTTCATTATTATTAATTTTCCCAACAAATAAATCTTTTATCATATTTTTTATATCCATTGCTAATTGTTTAGGATTCACATAATAAACAGCAGCACTTAATAGGACCAACTTTTTCACTTCGTATTTAGCAGCTAAATACGAAGCAATAACTCCTCCCATTGAAAAACCAATAACATAGACCTCATCCACCTCTTTCATTAATAAAAGAAGTTCTTGTTCAGCATGAGAAATCCATTCTTTATATGTATGCCCTTTTAATGAAAGAGTTACTCCATGTCCAGGCAGAGTGGGAACTTTTACAATCCAACCAGTTTGCTTTTTTATATAGCTGGCAAGTGGCTCCACCTCATAAGGTGCTCCGGTGAAACCATGAATAAAGAGACATCCTTTCAAATGATAGAAACCTCCTTTACCGTTCAACTTGGAAAGGTTACATCCTTAATCCCTACCTTCTCTATTATACAATTGAATTTACGACTTCTTCCAGCTTCATTCCTCTTGAGGCTTTTACAAGAACAATATCCTTTTCTTTCACGATAGACTGTAGATGCTTAATTAATTCATCCTTATTATCATAATGATGAACTGTATCAACCGGTTGATTTTCTTTTGCACCTTTTGCAATTTCTTTACCAAGTTTTCCATAAGTGAAGATGTGGGAAATATTATTTTGTCTTATTTCTCTTCCTACTTGTTGGTGATATTCTACTTCATCATCACCTAATTCAAGCATATCACCTAAAACGACAATCTTTTGATCAAAGTCTTTTAAATTCTCAATAAGGTCAATTGCTGCTAACATTGAAGTAGGACTTGCATTATAAGCATCATTAATAATTGATGCTCCATTTTTAGCTTGAATTAACTCTAAACGCATCCCAGTTAACTTCATGGACGAAAATCCCTTTTTTATGGCATCCTTTTCAACGCCATAATAATCCGCCACTGCATAGGCTGCTAAAGCATTCCACACATTATGTTTTCCAAGTACAGGAATAAAGTATTCCTCATTGTTCACTTCAAATAATGTTCCTGTTGGTTCTTGAATAATCTTTGCAGGGTAATAATCATTAGAACTTGCTTCTCCAAAAGTAGCTGTTTTTAAAGACAGTCCTGGCACTCTCTCTTGTAAAAGTGGTTCATCGCCGTGAAAAATAAATAATCCGTCTTTTTTTAAGCCTTTTGTAATCTCAAGCTTAGCTTCTGCAATTCCTTCTCTAGATCCTAAATCCATTAAATGTGCTTCACCGATATTTGTAATGACCGCAACATCCGGATGCGCAATTTCAGATAATAGTTCAATTTCTCCTTTACCACTCATCCCCATCTCTAAAACCGCTATTTCTGTATCCTCACTCATACTTAAAACGGTTAATGGTAAACCTATATGATTATTAAAATTCCCTTGTGTTTTATGTACTTTATATGTTGTTTCTAAAATGGCTGCAACCATATCCTTTGTTGTTGTTTTACCGTTACTACCTGTAATACCGATAATTTTCAGGTTAGGTAATTCATTAATATATGCTGTTGCAAGAGCTTGAAGCGCCACTAAAGTATCTTCAACTAAAATGATTGGCACTTCTTTTGGAGGGTTTTTTTCGGATTTCTGCCAAATAACTGCTTTTGCTCCGTTACTTATTGCTTTGTCAACGAACTCATGCCCATTGAATACGTCACCAACAAGTGGAAAAAATAAATTATCATTTTCAACATTACGTGAATCAGTTGTTACGCCTGAAATTTCAACGTGTTGATATTTTTCTTCTAATCCTTCTCCATTCACCATGTTTTGTACATCAAGTAGTGTTCTTGTAATCATTAAATCCTCTCCTATTTAAGGAATCTTTATGTGCTAAAAGAAAAAAGGAACTGATTTATGCTATATTCAGTTCCTTTTAAATAAAATTAAGAATTTCGTAAGCTTAGTTGATTAAAAAGAATGTTTAATTTGTTGCTTTTGTTCATAGCGCTCCAATGCAAGGTCAACAAGTTTTTCTATTAGTTGAGGGTATTCAAGGCCTGAATGCTTCCACATTAGTGGGAACATACTATATGGAGTGAAACCAGGCATTGTATTAACCTCATTAATAAGAGCTTTGCCGTCTTCTGTTAAGAAAAAGTCTGCACGAACTAGGCCTGATCCGTCTATTGCCTTAAAGGATGTGATGGCCATCTCTTTAATCTTCTCATATTCCTCTTCCGTTACGTTACCTGGAATAATTAAATCTGTTTCTCCATCTTCATACTTAGCTTTATAATCATAGAATTCCACTTTAGGAGCAATTTCACCAACTACTGAGCATTCCGGATGATCATTACCAATAACGGCAATTTCAATCTCTCTTCCAACAATTGATTCTTCAATAATCACCTTACGATCGAACTCAAATGCTTCCTTAATAGCCGCCTCTAAGCTTTCTCTATCTTTACACTTGTTAATACCAACACTTGATCCTAAATTTGCAGGCTTTACAAAGCATGGATAACCCAATTCAGCTTCGATTTCCTCAAATTTGGCAGCTGGTGATTGCTCATAATCACTTTTTATAAAAGATACATATTTTGCTTGAGCTAAGCCAGCTTGTGCAAATAAATTCTTCATGACAACTTTATCCATACCAGCAGCTGAAGCTAATACTCCATTCCCTACGTACGGGATATTCAATAATTCAAGTAATCCTTGAACCGTTCCATCTTCACCATTTGGTCCATGTAGCAACGGAAAGATCACATCAATTTTTTCCTGTTCTTCAACCTTTGCAGGAAATAACTCAGTATTTAATGTAACGGGGGAAATAGAATCTCCGTTCTCCTGCAATCTTAATGTACTGACTTCTTTTACAGGAGCATCTAATGCCTTTCCTCTTACCCATTCTCCATTTTCTTTAATGTATATAGGATGTATGTCAAATTTACTCATATCCAGTGCATTGATAACGGCTAGGGCTGTTTGCAAAGAAACATTGTGCTCTGCAGATTTCCCACCATAAATTAAGCCTAACTTCATTTTCATCCGGATTTTCCTCCTCAGCTCTTTCATCATTCTTATTTTATCACTTTAGGGCAAAATTGTTATTAACGTTTCCTTATTTCTGTTATAAGTTTTCGAACATTTTCTGCTTTTTTTGCCCTCTTGTTCTATCATACGGTTTGATTTTAATTTCGTTTCTTTCATTTAAGAAGGATGATTTGCTTGATCTAAGGAGGTAAATAGTTTTTCTACTATGTATTTGATTATTTTTCACCTGTAAATGTGAATACCTTTTTATCGGATGATTTAGTTGATTCTGTTGTAGAGTAGTTGTTATATATGTTGACATTAGTAAACCCGATTCTCTCCAAAATCAACTTAAATTCTTTTATTCCATACCATATAAAGGGCTGTAATTTTTGCTCTTTTTCAATCATCTTGCCTTCTTTTATCCTTTCAACTGATAACAAATATGTTGTTGATTGTTCGAGCATATCTAGCTTGATTAATTGTTTTTCACAAACATACAGATCACTCATAAATTCTTGAACCATACTATGCTTTTGCTGAACAAGAAATTCATCCTGTATAAAAAGATCAACAATAATGGTGCCCTTGCTTTTTAGATGATCATAGACATTTTTTAAAAGTTTTATTGACTTAAGCCTTTCTTCTACAGTTACGACCGATCCAAAAGGTATTATAATGGCATCGTAACGAGTAGGTTTTTTAAACTCATTTAGGCTCAATTGATAGATGGTAGCAGTCTGATTTAACTCCTCACATTTTTGTTTACAAGCTTCCTCTCCTTGCTTGGAATCCACCAGTCCCTCCATTTGGAGGCCACGATTCAAAAGTTCAGGAAGAAGAAATAAATGACTTTGACCTATCTCTAGAATTTTTCCCTTTTTATTTATTAATTGTTGTTCATAAAAGTCTAACGCACTTTTTAATTCATATTCTTGAATATATGCTTCTAGCGCCTCCATTACAAACCACCTGAGATCTAATTTCACTATCATCTCTCCTAATATCATTCTGTACGTATCTAAGGTCCCACTTATACAAGAAATTTATGTAAATTCAAACTGAATTAAGAAGCTTAATTTCTTTTCGGTCATTATGAACCTAAATCCTTTATAAAGATGTTGTAAATTCCATTACTTTTTATTTTCAAATAATGAAAAACCATCTAAACTAAAATAAGATGTATATTTTTCATTTTAAAGAATAGTCCTTTTTTACAACCCTTTTCACACACTAACTCAAGGAGGGGATAACATGAAAAGAATTTGTGTTTTTTGCGGATCTAGTCCAGGCGCTTCAGATTTATATTCAGAGGATGCAGCAAAACTTGGTGCTCAATTAGCTAAAGAGGGAATTACGCTTGTATACGGTGGATCAAAAGTAGGAATTATGGGTGTTGTAGCAAATGCAGCTCTGCAAGCGGGCGGAGAAGTGATTGGTGTTATACCTAAAATGTTAATGGAACGGGAACTTGCTCACCCTGGTCTTTCTGAGCTTATTATTGTTCATTCCATGCATGAGCGTAAGGCAAAAATGGAAGAGCTATCAGATGGGTTTGTTGTTTTACCAGGTGGACCTGGGACAATGGAAGAGTTTTTTGAAGTTTATACTTGGGCTCAATTAGGAGAACATAGTAAGCCAATTGGAATGATGAACAGTAACCATTATTATGATAAACTTCTTGCTTTCTTTGACCATATGATTCAAGAGCAATTTTTAAAGCCTGAATATCGATCAATGGTTATTGTAGATTCTGATCCCGAGCAGCTAATTCAGAAATTTCGTTCTTATGAACCTCCACTTTTAACAAAATGGATTACTCCACAACAAACATAGAAGGCTTTTGTCTTCTATGTTTGTTTTATATTGAGACTACATTTAAGCACTTTCCTATTTGGTATTATTCCTTCGATTTTTTTAACCATCATTGTATATAGAATTTATTTTGTTAAAGACTACATACATAGAGGTGAGAGAAATGAATCGAGGAATCTGGACAGCTTTATCTGCCATTGGAATCGCACAAGGGCTTAAAATTTTTACACATAAAAAGGAAAACAATGTTTGGGACTGGCGTCCGATTTTTCAAACAGGTGGCATGCCAAGTTCTCACTCAGCCGGTGTATCTGCTTTGGCAACTTATGTTGCAACGAAAAAGGGCTTTAATTCCACTGATACTGCATTAGCTGTTATTTTTGGAATTATTGTTATGTATGACGCACAAGGCATCCGTCGTCATACAGGTGAAATCGCAAAGATTGTAAATGATATTGATGCAGACATTGAGGTATTATCCGGACATATGCCGGGTTTATTTCATGTAAAGCAGGAAAAAGAATTAAATGAGCTGCTAGGACATCAACCTGCTGAAGTTGCTGGGGGAGCTCTTTTAGGTATACTAATTGGTTTGGTTAGCAGCATGATGGAAAAATGAAGACGAAAGAAAAAAACATGAGTGAATGGCGGCTTGTTACCTTTCACTCATGTTTATTTATCCAGCTTAGTGGCAGTTACACAAACTGCTAATTCTGGATGGATACGCTTAAAAGAAATTTTCATTTCAGTAAATCCACAATGGGATAGGTCCTTATAAATTTGATTCGCAAACATTCTTGTTTTAATTGAGCTAGCATTTTCTTCTCTAGGCTGCATCGTAATGGCAATTTTCCCTCCAGCTTTCATCGCCTGATGGAGACGTTGTAATCCCCTTTCAGGATGAGACCAGATGGTATAATTGTTAACTGTGACTACTTTATCGTATTTCCGCTCCTCCAACTCTGTATTCTCAACATCACCTACCATAAGAGTTACTTGTTCATTCCTAACATAATTATCCAGTCTTTGTTCCGCCTGGGCTTTCATTGTTTTCGATACATCAAGACCGTCAATTTTGATCAGTTTATTGGCTTTTAACATATACTCTATACACTTTCCTGATCCATAACCAACCTCTAGAATACAATCACTGTTATCTATTTGTAATTGAGAAAGAGTCCATTTGTTTAGCTTCTTATTCTCAATAGCCATAATGGTTCCAGCAACTCTTCCAAGTATGCCCTTAGGAACGCTAAATTGTTTTTTAAACGAATTAATCATGTCGGCACCCCGGTATCGTTTTTCGTATTGTCAAAACTTCTATAAGAAATAGGTTATAAAATATCTCCATAGAGGGCTTTATAGGCAAAAAAATTGCCACCCCCTAAATTCTTTGGATAATTGAGGTTACCACACACCCAACAACCAAGAATGGAAGTGACAATTTGTACCCTCAAATTATAACCTATTTATTAACTTTTATAAACTATCAAGAACAACTCATTCGAACATTGCTTACTTTATTGATTGGTAAAAGCATGTTCGATAAACCTACTGAACAGCCCGTAAATAAACCTTATCGAAAACTTCAAGTGGATGACCTTCCGGTCATTGAAGTTCTAGAACAGCTTGATTATCGAGTTCTTCTTAGTGAATATCTAGAGAAGAACGGGAAAGCTCTCAAACCTGTTCAAAGGCGTAAGAATGCAAAAGTTTCCGTACCTAAAGCCATGAACTGTCCAAAGTGTGGTGCTCCATCGGATTATCTTTATGCCAACAATGGAGATAAAGGTCAGTATCAATGCAAGGTGTGTACAGAACTTTTCAGTGAAAAGAACCGTTACTCTAAGGAGGCCATCCTGAAGTGTCCTCATTGTTCCAAGACTCTCGAGAAAATAAAAGAAAGAAAAGATTTTCACGTGTTTAAGTGCAAGAACAATGACTGTTCTTATTATCAAAAGAAGCTCAATGGGATGACTTCAAAAGAAAAGAAAAGGTTCAAAAAGGACCCTCAAGCATTTAAATTGAGATACATTTTCCGTCAGTTTTATATCGATTTCCAGCCGTTATCTAAGGAATCACCAGAACTGCCGGCCGTGGACTTATCAAAGATTTATGCATCCCCACATACATTAGGATTGATCCTAACCTATCATGTAAACTATGGCCTTTCGGCCCGTAAAACAGCTGCGATTATGCAGGACGTACACGGAGTGATGATTTCACATCAGACTGTATTGAACTACGAAAATAGCGTAGCTTTATTACTTAAACCTTATGTGGATCACTATCCCTATGAACTTTCAGACCAATTCTGCGGTGATGAAACGTATATCAGAGTAAACGGTCGATGGCATTATTTATTTTTCTTTTTTGACGCCGTGAAAAAGATTATTCTTTCGTATCCGGTGTCGCCTAATCGAGACACAGCAACAGCCATTCGAGCAATTGATGAGGTCTTAATCAAGATGAAAGAGATTCCAGAAAATCTGACCTTTGTGGTAGACGGGAATCCAATCTATCTTTTAGCCCAACATTTCTTCGCTCAACATGAGATTTTATTCGATGTGAAGCAGGTCATTGGATTAACCAATGAGGACCCTGTTTCAACCGAATATAGACCAATGAAACAAATAATTGAGAGACTTAACCGCACCTTTAAGGGCAATTATCGCTCCACTCATGGATTCGGCTCTGAACATGGTTCCATTTCATACGTCACCTTATTTACGGCCTACTTTAACTTTTTGCGTCCGCATGCCGCCTTAGAAGGAAAAGTGCCCGTAGTGAATCCAGAACTCAAGGGGCTTCCAACAATGCCAGCACGTTGGACAAAGCTCATTGGATTAGCACAACAATGGATAGTAGAACAAAGACAAGCCTAACTTTTTGTTTAGCTGAGCCCTTAAGCTAATTCAGCAATCGGCGGAGCGAACTCTTGACAAACCGAACTTGCCAATGGTTTAAAATGGAAACAACCAAGGGCTTATTTGGTATGCCTTCTTTTGTTCCCTTCGCCCTTGTTAAACAATCCACAAACCATTGGCGTGTTTGTCAAGAGAGATTGCGGCGCATCTCCATCCAGTAAATAGGAGAGAAGCTAACCCTTTAGGTAGTTTTCATAAATCTTTTGACACTACCTCGTTTTTCATTCTTAATACCCTGATTTTCTTTCTTTAAACGAAACGGAGAGCTCGCAATTTAAAGAAGCAATAGGAACCCTTGATAGCCAAAGTATAAGCCAAACAAAATTAAAGAAATTCCTGAAATGGTAGATATAACAGCAAGAAGGGTTGTTGTTAAATATCTTCTTAATACACTTGCAAACATCGCCATCGTTAAATCCCACAGTAAAACTCCCGAAAGGATAGCAGCACTACAAATAAGAAGCTGTGTTCCACCACTTCCAATTGTGGTATTAGCGAGGATTGCCCCATAAATTCCTATCCAAAATAAAATACTTAAAGGGTTAAGTAAAGACATAAAAAAGCCTGAAAAATAGGATTTAGAATAGCGGAGGTTTACTCTACTAGTTGTGAACGTATGTTTTTTTGCCGCCATTAAACTCTCAATACCCGTATACACTAAAACAAAGAAGCCAAAAAACCATAGAAACATTTTCACTGTCGGGATTTGCAAAAAGTTTACAAACCCTAAATACACCAACACCATATATACAACATCAGCAGTTGTTGCCCCTAAACCAAACAGCCAGGCATGAAGGAATCCTCCTTTTATGCCCCGGTCAATTTGACCCGCGTTTACAGGACCTATGGGTGCTGCTAGTGAAACCCCTAGAAATACGTAGCTGAATAAGAAATTCAAATTCTTTACCCCCAATATTGATATATGCTTGTACATCATATTCAGCTTGGTGAGGAATTATGTTGGCAGTAAAACTTGTTTTCTATGATTTTGCACCTCCTTTAAGCTTACTAAAAAAGCAGCCCTACATGATCATAGGACTGCTTGCTATTTTAGTGGACTCTTACTAATTTTATATGTTCTATATGATGCTTTCCATGCCACGAGTATAGTGCAACATTAGTAGACAAGGAGATTTCCTTATTTGTTTCAGGATGAAAGAATGTTTTTTCAAAGTCAGACATAGACATTGATTTTAATAAATATGCCCATCGCTGATGTAAAGATTCCAGGAGATTAATAGAGATTGATAATGGTAATTCAGTATCAGGTAAAGCTCCCCATGTTTTTTCATCATATGCTTTAATAGTCGGACGATCTTCAGTTAGGGCCAGTTTAAACCGAATATAGCTATTCATATGACTGTCCGCTAGATGATGGACCACTTGTCTAACCGTCCATCCACCTGGACGATAAGAAGTGTCTAGCAATGGTTCTGAAAGACCTTCAAGAGCTAACTTCAATTGTTTAGGGGTGTTCTCTATATCTTCTATCCATCCTTCGATCTCTTTCAGAGAAACTTGCTTTGGCTCCTTAAATTCACCAATAGGATATTGAAGGCTTTTCCTCATCACTACACTCTCCCTTTATTTTACTTTGTTATTTTCATTATATGGACGAATGATCTTGTGGACAATATTTTTATATTGAAAGAAAGTATCATAATTTTATAAAAAAACACACTAAATTAAACAATTGTATGTTATATTATGTTAAACATAACTTACCAATTAATGGAGAAGATTGGAGGCTTCGCGATGCGGGCAATCTTATTAGGAGTTTGTTCTTCTTTCTTTTTTGCTTTTACGTTTGTGTTAAATCGTTCCATGGAGCTTTCCGGAGGGAGCTGGTTATGGAGTTCATCTTTGCGTTATTTTTTTATGCTTCCTTTTTTACTTCTTTTCGTTATTTTGAGAAAAAAATGGCAGCCTCTTCTTATAGAGATGAAAAAAAATCCACTAAAGTGGCTTTTATGGGGAACAGTAGGATTCGGTTTATTCTATGCACCTATTTGCTTTGCAGGCGCTTATGGACCAGGATGGCTAATTGCAGCCACATGGCAAATGACAATCCTTTCAGGTTCTCTACTTGCACCACTTTTTTATGAAAAAGTCCAAACAGTCAATGGATCTGTAAAGGTTAGAGGAAAGATTCCGTTAAGGGGCTTAAGCATGTCACTTATCATTATTTTTGGGGTAGCATTGATGCAGTTTGAGCATGCAAGTCAGTTATCAATCATGCCTGTATTATTAACGATCATTCCAGTTCTAATTGCATCCTTTGCTTATCCGCTAGGAAATCGGAAAATGATGGCGATTTGTGAGGGCAGATTGGATGTATTTCAAAGGGTATTGGGGATGACAATTGGAAGCTTGCCACTTTGGATTATTTTTGCTATTATTGCTATCTTTACGACAGGCCTTCCAAGTAAAACGCAGACAATCCAATCATTTTGGGTTGCAATGTGTTCGGGCTTAATTGCTACTCTACTTTTCTTCCAAGCAACAAGTTTAGTTCAACATAATATGGCTCAACTAGCAGCTGTAGAGGCAACTCAGTCGATTCAGGTACTTTTTGTACTAATTGGAGAGATTATTTTTCTTGCTTCACCTCTTCCTACAGGTATGTCTTTATTAGGAATGGCCTTTGTTATGATCGGCATGGTGTTGCATAGTTACATATCAAGAAGCAACCGCCCTGCTCAAACAATTAAACCAGACCCATCTAGGCAGCTTTCATAGCTGTTCTGCGAGATTATATTTAGTGTCAAAGGGAGACCCTTACTTGGCCTATTTACCAAAAAGACTCCCTGAGCACTAATACTCAATATTATTAAAAATGATGTGAAATTCATCAAACCTCTAAGGCCATTCTTACAGTTTGTAATATATGACCATCAAACAAATCCTCATATTCCGTTTCAATTATAAACCCTTTAGATTTATAAAAATGGACACCAGCCAGATTTTCTTTTTCAACATTTACATATATTTTCTTAACATCGTTTAAATGCTGTATCCCCGCTTTTAATAAGACAGTACCAATACCCTTTCCCTGGTATTCTTCATAAAGATAAATAGCCCCTAATTCTACTTTTCTCTCATCTTTTAGAGGAGTAAAATTAGCAAAGCCAATAATTTTATCTTCGTCTTCTCCTACTAAAAAAAGTGTTTCATTTAGTCTTTTAAGTAACATTTCAGAAGAATATGCAGTTGCAACAAAATTCTCTTGAATAGAATCAGGTATAATTCCTTTATATGTAGTCCGCCAACTCGATCTAGCAACACGTTGTACTTGTTCTATATCTCCTTCATTCATCTTCCGAATAGCTATCGTCATGTAATCTCCCTCTGCAATTAATTTTTCACTTTATATAATTACAAATTATAGCATTTCTCTATATAAATTCGAACAATTTTGCAAACGTATACAACTTTTAATAGACAAATATTTAATATCTCATGAAAGATAGTCATTTATTTAAAACGTTTTCACAATTGTTAATAACTTCTTTAATATGTGGAAAAGTATGTGGATAACTCGAGAGTTATCCACTTTACCTTTTCAAATCATTAGCTATTTACCAGTTCCGTTATTGATATACCAGCATTTAAACTCTGAATATGCTGATTTATGTTATCCACAATAAGCTGTGCATCATAGTCCATTGATGCAACATGATAGGAGTTTTTTAATTCTATTATCTTCTTTTCAGCTGAAGAAATTTGTTGATAAATAAAATCAGAGTTTGCTGGTGGAACAACATGATCAACTGATGATTTAAAAATAATAGTAGGGGTTGTGATATTCTTTATTTTATTTTTTGTATCATCCATTAAGTCTAACAATTGATGCACAGCCTCTAATGGAACAGACTCATACGTTATTTCATGTACAGCAGGCTTTTTTATGTCTGGTTCCCCTTCTTCAATCATTTTTGGCTTTGTTTCATCACGGTATTGTTTGTAAGCAACATCTGTAACAGCCGCATTAATTAAGAAGATTCCATTCACGTTTGTATTAGCAGCAAGTTGAATTGTTAGGGCACCGCCCATGGATTGTCCGACTGCAAAAACATGGTCACAGTCCTTTTTTAACTCATCAAAAGCTAATTGTAAATCTGAAATCCATTCGTTATAAATGCAATTTTTCATATCTTCAACATTAGTTCCATGACCTTTTAGACGAGGAATTGACACAGTGTATCCTAGCTTAGCAAGTTGCTTCCCTATATACTCCATACTTTGTGGTGTGCCGTTAAATCCGTGACATAATAAAATTCCTGTTTTATTACCAGAGAAATACAAGCTATCGGCACCCTTTACAACTGGATATAATTCTGTTTTCATCTATAATCCCCCTTAGGCTACTGTAGATAAATTTATTTTATTTATATTTTATAATTCACATAAGATTACTTGGTTTTATTGTAACCTATTCTAATACTTTTCACAACAATGATTAACAAACAAAATAGATAATGAAAAAGCATGATGCGTATAACATCATGCTTTTTTATAGTGAGGATACCCTACAAACTTATAGTCTGTCCCAATTTTTATGATATCTAAATTCTGCAGATCAATGGCATCGGCCATCTTTTCAATTCCTTGTCCCCCGATAAAGCCTGGAGCTTGCTTTCCACCGATTACTTTTGGAGCCATATAAACAACTAATTTATCAACTAACTGCTCTGCTAAAAAAGAAGCATTCACTTCTCCTCCGCCTTCAATTAACACAGAGGAAATAGAATTCTCCCCTAGTATTCTTAGCACTTCTTGGATGTTTACACGCTCTTCACCGTTTGTTACGAAGATTTTCACATTATGGTCTTCAAGCGCATTTTTTATTTCTTTATCATATTTTTTGGAAGTGAAAATCCATGTTTCAGCTTTTTGATCCTTTACAACTTTTGAATGAAGTGGTGTTCGTAATTGACTATCTAAGATAATTCGAACCGGATTACGACCATGTTCAATTCTAGTCGTTAATTCAGGATCATCTTTTATCACCGTTTGGACCCCTACTAAAATCCCGGTATGTTCATGACGTAATTGATGAACATCCTTACGTGCTTCTTCAGAAGTAATCCACTTGCTATCAGATGTAAAAGATGAAATTTTACCATCTAATGTTGTAGCAGATTTTAACGTCACAAAAGGCATTTTTGAAACAATAAATTTATTAAACACTTCATTCATTTCACGTGATTCTTTTTCACAAATTCCCACTACTACTTCTATGTTTGCTTCTTTTAGAATGCTAACTCCATTTCCAGCAACAATAGGGTTAGGGTCAAGAGTAGCCACATATACTTTCTTTATTCCCGCTTCAACAATTGCAACAGCACATGGTCCTGTACGTCCATAATGAGAACATGGTTCTAACGTTACGTACATTGTGCCTCCTCTTGCCTGCTCTCCTGCCATATTTAGTGCATGTATTTCTGCATGTGGTCCTCCAGCCTTTAAATGAGCTCCTACACCAACAATTCGATTATGATTTACAATCACAGCCCCTACCAATGGATTCGGGTCTGTTTGCCCCTTCATAGCTGCCGCATTTTCGATTGCCAACTTCATGTAAAACTCATGTTCATTCAACGGTATAGCCTCCTCTAAAGTGGCCAGCCTTTTCCATTTTTGTTTCTAAATAACGTTGATTAAAGCTTGATACATCTCCCCATAAAGGAATACGGTCTGTAACATTTGCACCTGAATCTTGCAAAGCCTTTAGTTTAAGTGGGTTATTTGTAATTAGCGTTACAGGTAATTGACGAAGAGTTTTCAAAACTCGAATCGCATCATCATATTTTCTTTGATCATCAGAGAAGCCAAGCTCCTCATTTGCCTCAACTGTATCTAAGCCTTCTTCTTGTAGAAGGTAAGCAAGAGCCTTACTGAATAAACCAATACCTCTACCTTCATGATCAGCAAGATAAAATAAAGCTCCTGTACCATGTTCTGTAATCATTTTTAAAGATTGATTAAGCTGATATCCACAATCACATCTTTTACTTCCAAAAATATCACCTGTATGACATATACTATGCATACGTATTAGTGCTTCATCATTCTGAGCAAAGTCACCATAAACAAGCACACTTGATTGCTGATGCTTAGCTAAGTCTGCACTAGGTAATTTTCTTATGATTGATTCAAATGTTTCAGCTGAATCCTGTTCGGCCTCAGCCTCCATCCAGCAATACCACTTGAAGAATTCTGTTTTGCCATCTAGTTGAATTGGGAGGTTAATTGGTCCCACAATATACGTAGCTCCTTCTTTATGAGGAACAATCTTTACTTTTTCTTTTATTATATTTAGAGGGATATCTTTTATTGTTTCTACCATTAGGTTTCTCCCCTTTATAGGCTGTCTATTCTTTAAACTTACTTATTGTAAGTGAGTATAAGGTTGAAATGGAATGTCGTCAACTAACTTGAACTGAGCTATTCTTTTGTCATCAATACTTTATACCCTACTTTCTAAAGAATCAAGCTATGATAGGTGGATGACCATCTAGTTTTTTCCTATATTTAGTTTAAGTAAACAAACTACTGTTTTTTCGTCCAGTATTGGATAAAATAAGTGTAGAGGTGATAGCATGGAACACGTAAAAACAGAAGATCAATTTCAAGAGCTTATTAATGGTAATGAACCAGTAGTCCTTAAATTTTTTACAGACTGGTGCCCTGACTGTAAAAGAATGGACATGTTTCTACCAACTGTATTCGAAGAGGTAGGAAATGTATCAATGTATGAAATAAACAAAGATGACCTTCCCGAAATTGCAGAAAAATATGATGTAATGGGTATTCCGAGTTTATTAGTATTTAAAAATGGTGAAAAACAAGCACACTTACATAGCGCAAATGCAAAAACTCCAGATCAAGTGATTGATTTTTTATCGGAATCTCTAAATAAATAATCCTTAATTAAGAATTTTTTTATGTTGTCTGTACTAGAGGTTTATTGAAGAGGTATGAATTTTTTAAATACAGAAAGCTGTCCCGGCTGTGCTTGTATCGGGACAGCTTTTTGATTGTTTGATGTTTTTTGTCCTAATTCCGCTTGTATCGAGACAGATCTTTGCTTCTTTGATCCTTTTGGGTCTCGATTCCGCTTGTATCGGGACAGATCTTTGTTTGTTTGATCCTTTGGGTCTCGATTCCTCTTGTATCGAGACAGATCTTTGCTTGTTTACTGCATTTGTGTCCCGATTCCTCTTGTATCGGGACACATCTTTGCTTGTTTAATCCTTTTGGGTCTCGATTCCTCTTGTATCGAGACAGATCTTCGCTTATTGGTCCATTTATGTCCCGATTCCTCTTGTATCGAGACACATCTTCGCTTGTTTGATACTTTTGGGTCTAGATTCCTCTTGTATCCAGACAGATCTTTGCTTATTTGGTCCATTTATGTCCCGATTCCTCTTGTATCGAGACAGATCTTCGCTTGTTTGATCCTTTTGTGTCTCGATTCCTCTTGTATCGAGACACATCTTTGCTTATTTGGTCCATTTATGTCCCGATTCCTCTTGTATCGAGACAGATCTTTGCTTATTTGGTCCATTTATGTCCCGATTCCTCTTGTATCGAGACAGATCTTCGCTTGTTTGATCCATTTATGTCCCGATTCCGCTTGTATCGAGACACATCTTCGCTTGTTTGATCCTTTTGTGTCCCGATTCCTCTTGTATCGAGACAGATCTTCGCTTGTTTGATCCTTTTGTGTCTCGATTCCTCTTGTATCGAGACAGATCTTCGCTTATTGGTCCATTTATGTCCCGATACCTCTTGTATCGAGACAGATCTTAGCTTGTTTACTGCATTTGTGTCCGATTCCGCTTATATCGTAGCAACTTTTCAGGCTATTTTTAATATCATTATTTCCAATAAAAATCGAGGTAAATCTCCCTCCTTACAAATCATATCCTCCACAATTCCTTTCGGGACGTTGTTACAGCATGTGCCCCCGCTTTTAACACACTAGTTACTTCATCATGACTTGTTATTAAACCGCCTGCTATTACAGGAATATTTGTTTCCTGACTTACTTTTTGAATCAAATGTGGTACACAGCCTGGTAGAACTTCTATAAAGTCAGGCTGAACCTTTTGCGCTAAGCTGTAACTTGTATCAATTGCCAACGTATCAAGCAAAAATAGCCGCTGAATCGATAAAATACCATTTTTCTTGGCTGTCTTTAATACACTTGCTCTTGTTGAAATAACTCCATCAGGCTTTATTTTTTGACACAAAAATTCTGCTGAGTACTCATCGTTTTTTAAACCTTGAATTAAGTCTGCATGTAAGAGGATTTTTTTATGATATGTCTTAGCTAGCTTCATAATATTATCTAATTGAGCAATATGCACTTCTAGCATAACGATAAACTCTACATTTCTATTAGAAAGGACCTGCTCAAAGTCCTTCATTGATTTAGTCGCGGGTAACACCTGTTGATTTTCAAACATCAGGGACCTCACCCTTTCTATACACTTTTAGCATGTGGGTGTTCATCTTCATCATATTCTACAGGAACAGTTGCATCATATATGTGCTTTTCTAACTCATCGCGGAAACGTTGTTCTTCTTCAAGCGACCAAGAGAAAATAGTTGCCATGTACTTTGTAACCGGTTCTTTCCACTTGATCACCCAATTTATATCAAAGAAAAGGGCACTAGTTCTTCTAATGAAGAAATCACATAGTGTTCCTACCATTTCTTGTTCAATTCCATAAATAAGGGATGCATATACTTCTAACGAAAGTCCAGCAGCCTCCGCTTCATGTCCACTATGTTTGATTACTTCATAGAGGGCAGAAATGTTTGATCCATATCGTTTTACTAGCTTCGTTGCTTCTTCCTCTGTTAAACCTAAATTTATCCCTTTTTGAACCTGTTCTTTCACGAAAGTAGGATACTGATTAGAACCACCAACATCTCCACCCGAAAGAACAATCTGGTCTGTGGTACATGCAGGGTAATTTTTTCCTCTTAGTTCTTCTAATACAAGGTTTACAACACCTTCCGCCATTTTACGATAACCTGTTAGCTTCCCTCCAGCAATTGTCACTAAGCCAGATGGTGAGACAAAGATTTCATCTTTTCTAGAAATCTCTGAAGGATCTTTTCCTTCTTCGTGAATAAGTGGACGTAAGCCTACCCAGCTTGACTCAACATCATTCGTTGTTAAGTTTAGATTGGGAAACATATAATTAGTAGCTTTTAGAATATAATCTCTGTCCTCTACTGTCATTCTTGGGTGGCTAATTGAGCCTTTGTAATTTGTATCAGTTGTGCCTACATACGCTTTGTTATCACGTGGTATAGCAAACATCATTCTACCGTCTTTAAAAGGGGTGTCAAAATACACTGCTTCTTTTAGAGGAAAACGTGACGAATCAATAACAAGATGAACACCTTTTGTTAAGTGTAAATATTTCCCTTTCTTTGATTTGTCTTTTTCTCTTAACGTATCAACCCATGGACCTGCAGCATTTACGATTTTCTTTGCGTAAATCTTCCGCTTTTCACCAGTTAGTAAATCCTGAATGTGAACTCCAACAACTTTTCCTTTGTTATAAATAAATTCTTCTGCTTTTGTATAATTTGCAGCCAAAACCCCTCTGTTTACCGCTTCTTTCATTACTTCTAATGTTAGTCGCGCATCATCTGTTCGATACTCAACATACACTCCGGATCCCTTTAAACCCTGTTCACGTAAGAGAGGCTCGCGTTCGATTGAATTTGTTTTGTTCAGCATTTTCCTTCTTTCAACCTTCTTAACTCCGGCTAAATAATCGTAAACTTTTAGGCCTATAGAAGTGGAAAACTTACCGAATGTTCCATTTTCAATGATCGGCAACATCATCCAAACAGGTGTTGTGACATGAGGGGCATTTTCATAGACAATTGCCCGCTCTTTCCCAACCTCTGCTACAAGCTTTACCTCAAATTGCTTTAAATAGCGCAAGCCTCCATGTACTAGTTTAGTAGATCGGCTAGAAGTCCCTGCAGCAAAATCCTGCATCTCAATCAACCCTGTTTTTAAACCACGAACCTGGGCATCTAAAGCAATTCCTGTTCCTGTAATTCCCCCACCGATAACTAGTAGATCCAAAGAGTTTGCTTCCATTTCTTCTAAATATTTTGAACGATTTATGCTAGAAAACTGTGTCATTGTTTATCATCCTTTCAAATTGTAGGTAAAACAACAAAAAAGGGGACCACAACATGAACTGTAAAGAAATCCTTTTACAGCTTTGTTGTGGTCCCCTCAAAACGTCTCAAGACCAATTATTTATTAACTTTTAGTTATATATAGTATAGCAGTTTTTTTCTTAATTTTCAATTAAGTTGTTTGCTTTTACCCTTTTTATTTGGCTTAAAGCTCATTGTTGCCTTTACTGCTTCCTGCCAGCCTTCATATAACTCATTTCTTTGATCCTCATCCATAGTAGGATCAAATGATTGGTCTACCTTCCATTGTGAGGCAATTTCTTCGCGGTCCTTCCAGAAGCCTACTGCTAAACCTGCTAAATATGCAGCTCCTAAAGCTGTTGTTTCATTTATTACTGGACGTTCTACTGGAACATTGAGAAGATCACTTTGGAAATGCATGAGCATATTGTTTTTCACTGCTCCACCATCTACGCGTAACTTTTTCAGTTCAATTCCTGAGTCTGCTTCCATTGCTGTTAAAACATCCTTTGTTTGATAAGCAAGAGATTCAAGGGTTGCACGTACAAAATGTTCTTTCGTTGTTCCACGAGTTAAACCAAACACTGCACCACGTGCATCACTATCCCAATAAGGTGTACCTAATCCTACGAAAGCAGGAACCACATATACGCCATCAGTCGAATCGACTTTTGAAGCATAGTCTTCAGATTGTGGAGCATTTTCAATCATTTTAATTCCATCACGTAACCATTGAATGGCAGACCCTGCAACAAAGATACTTCCTTCTAGAGCATACTCCACTTTCCCATCAATGCCCCAAGCGATTGTTGTTAACAATCCATTTGCTGATGGAACTGCTTTTTCACCTGTATTCATTAACATAAAGCAGCCTGTTCCATATGTGTTTTTCGCCATTCCTTTTTCATAGCAGGCCTGCCCAAACAATGCAGCCTGCTGGTCACCTGCCACCCCTGCAATTGGAACAGCTTCACCAAAAAAGTGATAATCAACAGTTTCTGCGTAAACTTCTGATGAAGAACAAACTTCAGGTAGCATTGATTGTGGAATATCTAGAATGTCTAGGATTTCTTTATCCCATTCTAGACTGTATATATTATACATAAGTGTTCTAGACGCATTTGTATAGTCAGTAACATGCTTCTGCCGACCTGATAGTTTCCATATCAACCATGTATCAATTGTTCCAAATAAAAGTTTCCCTTCGTTCGCTTTTTCTCTTGCACCTTCAACATGATCCAAAATCCACTTTACCTTTGTTCCTGAAAAATAGGCATCTATTAATAATCCTGTTTTTTCACGAAAAAGATCATTATAACCTTTTTCTTTTAACTCTTCACAAATGTCCGCAGTTTGCCTTGATTGCCAGACAATAGCATTGTAGACAGGCTTGCCAGTCTCACGGTCCCATACGACAGCTGTTTCCCGTTGATTTGTAATTCCAATACTAGCAATTTCTTTTGGCGAAATATCCTTTTTAGCAAGAACTTCTGCAATAACTGCTAAGATCGAACTCCAAATTTCTTGTGGATTATGTTCCACCCAGCCTGGTTTAGGAAAATATTGTGGAAACTCTCTTTGAGCTACCTCAACAATTTCACCCTTTTTATTAAATAGAATAGCTCTAGAGCTTGTTGTACCCTGATCTAATGATAAAATATACTTCTTTTCCATATGATTACCTCCGATATTCGTAGTTTATATATTTACATTACTTCTTGTTTTTTTGCTTCAAATCCTTTATTTGTGTGAGATACTTTTACAACTAACGCAATAACTGCTAATATTCCTATTAAAATATAAAGGGCGTTATTAGTTCCACCAACAAACACAGCGTGATGAAATTGAGCACCAAGAACACCACCAACGATTGGACCAATAACAGGAATCCAAGCATATTTCCAGTTAGAAGAGCCTTTCCCTGCAATCGGGAGTAAAAAGTGTGCAATACGTGGACCTAAGTCACGTGCTGGATTAATGGCATACCCTGTTGTACCACCTAGTGATAATCCAATGGCTGTGATAAAGAAACCAACTATAATTGGATTTAACCCTTCTGTAAACTCGTTAGCACCAATAGATAAGAGACCAAAAATTAAAACAGCTGTACCTAACACTTCACTTATAAAGTTAGAAGGTGTATGTGCAATGGCTGGGTCTGTAGAAAACACTGCTAATTTTGCAGCTTTATCTTCTGTTGCCTGCCAATGCGGGTAATAGTATAACCATACAATCGTAGCACCTAGAAATGCCCCGATCATTTGCCCCGCGATATATGATGGAACATCTGCCCATGGGAACTCGCCAATAGAGGCGAAACCAATTGTAACCGCTGGATTTAAATGTGCACCGCTTACACTTCCAACCGCATAAGCTCCAAATGCTACTGCAAACCCCCAACCTAGAGTAATGACAATCCAACCAGAGTCCTGTGCTTTTGATTTATTAAGCACAACACCACCTACTACACCACCACCGAAAATAATCAAAATCATTGTTCCTATAACTTCCCCTAAAAATGCTGACACTGTGAATCCCCCTTCATTTTCTTTTATAAAAAAACTTGAATGCATTGTGCTGAAAAGAAAAAGACAGCCACCTGCATTAATAGGATACAAAATCCCCTATTAAAGCAAATGGCTGTCTCTCAATAACTCATCAGCACGATTCTTAACTTGTTAACATTATTATAAGTGTAGTGGTTTATTTTGTAAACGCTTTTTTACAAAAAAATTATATACTAATAGATTGACTGAATAAGAATACACTAGTTTTACCCTCTTTTTATTGTGAAAAAGGTAAAAAGCAGTCTTTTCTCGATAAGTAAACAATGAACCGCCTACTGTTCACACATAAAAAACAATGTCCCTTCTCTTCCTCCTGCCTTCTCCCCCTCAAATCCTTGTCCTGTTTAGGCTCACGCCCTTTCTCCATCTTCTGGAATACAAAAAAGTTTGTCCTTCCTTTTCCCCCACTTTTGCTCAAACTTGTACCGAATTTTCAAGGTCTCAGACATAAAAAACTTTGTCCAAACATCCTGTATTTCTCCTGCTTTTTCTCACGCTTTTTCCCCTGCCTTTCTTGTCTTCCTCCTGCATTTTCTCCTGACTTTCTTCGCCATTTTTCTCATGCACTTTCCTACCCAAACACTTGGTTTATCGGTATTTTTCAGGCTTTTAATCAAACGTTTGATTAAATCTTGCTAACATACCAACGGTACGTATCCTCGCTTTTTCTCCTGCCTTTTTTCATACAAAAAAGACCGAAGGGCGACCAGGTGTTAAATTAGAATAAAGTTTGCAGAAGCGAGGAATCACGTTCACCCCTTGCCACATCTGACTTCAAAGGCATTACCCAACTTATTTCATGAGAATAAAGTTTGCTCAAAGATTTGCCCATTTTCAGCCGAAAAGTAACTCTAAAAGTAAAAAAGATAAGAATAAAGTTTGCTTAAACATAGTGGAGAGACCACCATACTAGGGGAGTGACCAAAACCCAATTAGGGCACCTAACGGTGCCCCCTGTACCATAACCGATTCTTGCCTTCTAATCTGGTGCCTATGCAATTGTATTTTTTAAATTTGTTGGAATTGCCGAAATTGGTGGAGGGGGATCTTAATTGGCTATGGTTAAGAGAAGATAAGCCATTAATGGGGTGTTTTCGGAGGAGTTGCCTTGGCGTAATAAGGTGGTAATTACTACATTTCGAACATTCCCATGCGGAGTATATGCTGCTATGGAGGAGTCCTTCCGTATTTGAGGATGGGGTATACCTTATTTATACGATTGGATAGATGCTGGTATCTGTTTAGTGGGTGTTTCAGTAATGATATTCGCACCTCGCCAATAAATGAGGTATCGAAGATACCTTTAATCCATCGGCCTCATACATAGCACCTTACGGTTTCTCATATACCACCGTCAATCCCATACTTTCCACGTTACCCATACATAATTATTTATTTTTATTTTTTAATAATTTCTTTATGGGCGAGTGCTTATGTCTGAAGCACGGTATACCTTCATGGACGTGGGCTTTCCTTGGAAGATGAAGCACTCTACTATACCTTACGGTTTTGCCTGTACCACCGCCGTTTCCATACTTACCTCCTGACCCCATACCTAATTATTTATATATATTTATTTTTAAGGGCGAGGACCTTGCTTGGGGCATGTTACACGTTGCTGGACGTGGGCTTCCCTTGAAAGATGGAGCACTCTACTATACCTTGCGGTTTCCCCTGTACCACCGCCATTCCCCATACTTACCAAATTGACCTATGCCTAATTATTTATATATTTATTTGTTTTTTTATGGGCGAGAACCTTGCTTGTGGCGTGTTGCACGTTGCTGGACGTGGGCTTTCCTTAATTGGTTTGGTTCTATTACTACTCATTCAAAGTGATACACGAACACCCCTTGTGATGTCTTTATTCTTAGATATTATCTAACCCGAAAGGGATACCTTAACCCCCACGAAAAACCTTTGCTAGCCTATAAAAAACATAAAAAAACCCCGTGAATATACCCATACTATGGATACACCCACGAGACTTCGTGCAAACTTTTTTCTTCTTATGCAGACTTTTTTCTCATTCTGCAAACTTTATTCTGATTCAACACCAGGTTTTCACCTGATTTTCCTCCAGTCTTGACCAAACTTTTTTATTTAAGGACATACATTATTGTGTAAACCCAATGTTTTTTAAGGGTGTACACCTACATAACAAAAACCCAGTTTTAAAAACTGGGTTTTCTTTTTGTCTATTTAAAATTACTCAACTGTAACACTTTTAGCAAGGTTACGTGGCTTATCAACGTCACAACCACGGTGTAATGCTGCATAGTAAGAGATCAGTTGTAGTGGTACTACTGATACTAGAGGTGCAAGCTGTTCATGAACAAGTGGAAGAACGAAGCGGTCGTCTTCTTCTTCTAAGCCTTTCATAGAAATGATACATGGATTTGCACCACGTGCCACAACTTCTTTTACATTCCCACGAATACTTAGGTTTACATGCTCTTGAGTTGATAAAGCAATAATTGGTGTACCATTCTCAATAAGAGCGATTGTACCATGCTTTAATTCTCCACCAGCAAAACCTTCTGCTTGAATGTAAGAGATTTCTTTCAGCTTTAACGCGCCTTCTAAGCCAACATAATAGTCAACAGAGCGTCCGATAAAGAAAGCATTTCGAGTTGTTGCAAAGTATTCTTTCGCAATTTCTTCCATTTCTTCTTTTTGATCACAAAGTACTTCCATTGCATTTGCTACAATACCAAGTTCTTTTGTTAAATCAAATTCCAATGAGCGGCCTTTTCCTTCAGCTGCAACTGCTGCAAGAATGGAAAGAACAGCTAATTGTGCTGTATATGCTTTTGTAGAAGCAACAGCAATTTCAGGACCTGCATGTAATAACATCGTATAATCCGCTTCACGAGATAAAGTAGATCCAGGCACATTCGTTACCGTTAACGCCTTATGACCTAGTTCTTTAATTTGTACTAGTACTGAGCGGCTATCTGCCGTTTCACCACTTTGTGAGATAAAGATAAATAATGGATTTGCTGATAATAATGGCATATTATAAGAAAACTCACTTGCAATATGCACTTCTACTGGAATCTTAGCCCAATTTTCGATAAACTGCTTTCCAATTAAACCAGCATGGTAACTAGTTCCAGCTGCAATAATATAAATTCGATCTGCTGCATTAACTGCATTTACGATATCTTCATCAACCGTTAGCCCACCATTTTCATTACGGTATTTAGCAATGATTTTTCTAGTTACTAATGGCTGTTCATCAATTTCTTTTAACATGTAGTGAGGATATGTGCCCTTTTCAATATCGCTTGCGTCAAGCTCTGCTTTATAAGGAGCACGTTCAATTACGTTACCTTTTAAATCTTTAATCGTAACTGTTTCGCGTTCAACGAACACCATTTCTTTATCCATAATTTCTACGTATTGATCTGTTACTTGCAGCATTGCCATTGCATCTGAAGCAACAACATTAAAGCTACCGTCTCCTAAACCAACAAGTAGTGGACTTTTATTTTTAGCTACATAGATCATATCCGGATTTTGCTCATCTAATAACGCAATTGCATATGAGCCTTTTAAGATTGATAACGTTTGACGGAACGCTTCTTCAACCTCTAATCCTTCATGAACAAATTTCTCAATCACTTGAACAATAATTTCTGTGTCTGTGTCACTTTTAAAATCAACACCAGTTAAATGTTCACGCTTTATGATTGAGTAATTCTCAATAACACCATTATGAACAAGTGTAAATCTTGATGAAGTACTTTGATGTGGATGTGCATTTACTTGACTTGGAACACCATGTGTTGCCCATCTAGTATGACCAATCCCAGTAGTTGCTTCAACTTTTTCATCAACGATTTCACGTAGCTTAGCAATACGACCCTTTTCCTTAAAAATATGAACGCCATCTTGATTCATAGCAGCAATACCTGCTGAATCATATCCACGGTATTCTAATTTTTCTAAACCTTTTAATAAAATTTCTTTAGAGTCCTGTTTGCCAATATAACCAACGATTCCGCACATAATTCATTTCCTCCCATAGCGTGCTACAGGGACAGGAAGTCTTTTTTAAACAAACGGAGACATCACTGTCCCCTCACACATGTCTTTTTTATTGGAAGGCTATACCATTCCCTTTGTTCAAAAAGTTACCTTTTTGTTTTAAGGAATAGCTTACGGCTGTAACCAAGAACAACCGGGAGGCATCCGCCGATATTTTCGATAACCTCCATCCTCGTCAACTAAGTTTTATCGACCACTTAGTTCAGGCGCTTTGAGTGATACTTTACTATTAAATAAAATGTACTCCTTTCTAGTATGAGTATTTTTAACAAAATTAATAATACACAAGTTAAAAACAATCGTCAATTGTTTTTCCAATCGATAACAACTCTTTTGAGCTGTTATATATTAAGTATATGTTCAATAACCTATAAACGTTAACATAAACTTGTCTTCAAGTTTCGATAAAAATTAAATAAAAAGACGGGTTTCCCCGTCTTTTATTCCATACCCATTTCTTCTTTTACTACAGCAACAATTCGATTAACATAGTCACGACATTGCTCTTCTGTTGGAGCTTCAGCCATAACACGGACAAGTGGTTCTGTTCCTGAAGGACGTACTAATATACGGCCGTTTCCGTTCATTTCTTCTTCAACAGCAGAAATGATTTCACTTACCTTTTCATTTTCAGTTACTCTATATTTATCCGTTACTTTTACATTTATCAACAACTGTGGGTACTTTGTCATTTCATTTGCAAGTTCAGATAATTTTTTACCTGTTAACTTCATAATATTAACTAATTGTAATCCCGTAAGAAGACCGTCACCCGTTGTGTTATAGTCAAGGAAGATAATATGACCTGATTGCTCTCCACCGAGGTTATAATCATTTCTTTTCATTTCTTCTACAACATAACGGTCTCCAACAGCAGTCGGAATGCTATTAATAGAATGCTCTTCTAACCCTTTGTAAAAGCCTAAGTTACTCATAACCGTTGAAACAACAGTGTTCTTTTTTAAACGGCCTTCACTATTTAAGAATTTTGCACAAATGTACATAATCTGATCACCATCAACAATATCACCGTTTTCATCAACAGCAATGAGGCGATCACCATCTCCATCGAATGCTAAACCAATATCAGCATTTTTCTCCTTTAAGAATTCAGCCAGTGCTTCTGGATGTGTCGATCCTACACCGTCATTAATGTTTAACCCATTAGGCGATGTTCCCATCGTAGAAACATCAGCATCAAGATCTGCAAATAAATGAGTAGCAAGAGATGATGTTGCTCCATGTGCACAATCTAATGCTACATGTATACCAGTGAAGTCTTCATCAACTGTTTGTTTTAGGAATTGTAAATACTTTTGGCCACCTTCAAAATAATCATTTACTTGTCCTAAATTTTTACCAACAGGTCTAGGTAATGTATCTTCTTCTTCATCCATTAGTCTTTCGATCTCAAGCTCTTGCTCATCAGAAAGTTTGAAACCGTCTGGACCGAAATATTTAATTCCATTGTCTTCTACAGGGTTATGTGATGCTGAAATCATGACCCCTGCTTCAGCACCAAGAGCCTTGGTTAAGAAAGCTACACCTGGTGTTGAGATAACACCTAAACGCATCACCTCGGCTCCTATTGACAGTAGTCCTGCTACAAGAGCCCCTTCTAACATATGACCTGAGATACGAGTATCTCTGCCGATAATAACCTTTGGTCTTTCTTTATCCTTTGTTAGAACATATCCACCAAATCGACCAATTTTAAAGGCTAATTCAGGTGTTAATTCACTATTTGCAACTCCTCGTACTCCATCTGTACCAAAATACTTTCCCATTGGTTTCGCTCCTTTATACAAATCTGCCTTAAGAGGCTGAAGAAATTCTCACTTTTACCTTTTCTTTTTGCAATGACCAAGTAAGATTTTGAGGACCATTAACTTGAACTTCCACCTCATGTTCACCATCCGCTAAATCTGACAGGTTTATATATAATTCAATATCATCTGATTTTATCTCATTAATCACACTCGTAGCACCGTAAACGGTAAGGTCCATCGCTCCTGAATCAGGATCAATATAGTCGAAGACCTTTCCTTCAGAAAGCCCTACTTCCTGTATTTTTTGACTGGAAAACACCTTTTCTTGTTGCTCTTCCACATCTATTTCGATCTTAATTTTTTCTGGACTAACTTTCGTGATGCCCTCCGGTACCGGGACATCAACTTCTATAGTTGTATCCTTTTGGATCTCTGAAAGATCTACTTTTATACCATCTAGAAATTCATATTTTTCAAGAACATCAAGTGGTCCGTATACCGTAATTTCTTTCGGATTAGGTTCTATACTTAAGATACTTAAACCCTTTTCAAGCTCTCCTTCCCTGCTTATCTTAAAAGGGAGAGTTTTACTTGGGCTTTTAATTGGTACTGTCACATCTACAACAGATGGTTCTACTTCCACTGGAAGAATGTTTCCATCGCTATCATAAATCGTAATTCTAGATTCCTGGTTAATCGTTTCCTTGGCAGTTTCTAAATTCACTGTTGCCTGAACTGTTTCAATACGGTCAATAACCTCTTTTGATGCCGTAACGCGAATACTGTTTGGATTTACAATTGGCTGATCAGGTGTGTAACCTTCCTCTAATTTATCTTCATTAGTAAAATCAACCTCAACTGGGAAATCCTTTGTAACCTTCTCTTCAATTGAAACTGTGATAGTAGAAGGATTAATACTTGCCTCTAAATCCTCGGATAAGTTTTTAATTTTAAGTTGAACACGATGAGTACCTATAGATAAATTATTTAAATCAGCATATATCTCAAAGTCTTTAACTGTCCTTGCTTTTGTCAATGCAACCGTTGGACCTTCTAATGTTACATTAACTGTTTCTGGTACCCCTGTAACAACAAGATTTTCTTGATCAAAGTATGTAACGACTGGCACATCCGTGACAGTTGCCTTATCCAATGAGGGAGAAGAACTAAAAGGATTTGTTGATTGGGTTCCTCCTTGAGATCCAGATTCTATGTTAACAGATGCATACAGCATGATTGCGAGGAACAAGGCAATTATCCTCATTACCCAATGGTTATTCATCAACCTATCCATCTTTTTTCCCCCTCCAATGCCAACGGTTTGAGGAAACGGTTTTTGTTGTAGAATGTAATTCTTTTTGTAAAATCTCTCTTAATTCATCTTGATTTAAGTTTCGATGCAGCTCACTGTTTCTAGCAGCAGAAACGCTTCCTGTTTCTTCTGAAACTATAATTGTAAGACTATCAGTAACCTCACTGATTCCAAGTGCTGCACGATGTCGTGTACCCAATTCCTTGGATATGAATGGACTTTCTGATAAAGGCAGGTAACATGCTGCCGCAGCTACTTGATTTTTTTGAATAATAACAGCACCATCATGAAGAGGTGTATTAGGGATAAAGAGATTAATTAATAACTCAGATGAGATTCTTGAATTTAAGGCAATTCCTGTTTCTATGTAATCACTCATCCCAGTTTCTTTCTCTATTGACATAAGTGCCCCAATGCGACGTTTTGCCATATAGTCTGTTGCCTTCACAATAGACTCGACTATTATTTCAGGGTCATCTTCACCCGGCTGACCACTTCTAGAAAATAAGCGGCCTCTTCCTAATTGTTCCAAGGCTCTACGAAGCTCTGGTTGAAATATTATGATAATAGCTAGAAATCCCCATGTTATTGCCTGGTCCATTAACCATTGCAAAGTACTTAGCCCAAAATAATGACTAAGCATTCGAACAACGATAATCACGGTAATTCCTTTTAACAACTGTACAGCCTTAGTTCCCCTTGCTACCATTATTAATTTATAGATAACGTACCATACAAGGAGAATGTCAACAGCTATACGGAGGTATTGCAATATTGGTAAATCCTCATAACCCATTCACTCGTCCTCCATGAGTTCACTCTAATTATGAATAGACATTGTCTATTTTTTGTTGTGTATGTAACTTTATTATTATATCACTTCATTATTAGTAATGTAAAAAGGTCACCAAGTGGATGACCTTTACTATATATCCTTGTTAAACCATGTGTATTTATTTCTCATAGGCAGTGGCAGGAAGAATCCTATATTCCAACCATTACAACATTCTAGTTAAAAACCTCTACGACTTCTTTAGAAACAGATTTCATGTGATACCATAACCATTCAAACATTTCATCAACTTCCTCAATTTCTCCAGTCACTTGACCAGCCGAAGCCATGTATTGCTCTCCATTTATAACTGTCACATCTCCGTCAACTGTACCCTCAATCGTTAATGTTCCATTTTTAACAATTACATCACCTTTAACAACTTCATTTTTAGGAACGATCACTTTACTATTTTCAACAACTAAATTACTTTGTCTCGATACACTAAAATGTTGATCTTCATTCCAAGCAGAAAGCAAGCTCCCTGTCATCAAAACAATAAAAAGAGAAGCTGCCGTTAATAGTGGGTGACTTTTTAACCAACGATTCCATGAAACAGTTCTTTTTTCTCGTGGAAGATTATTCATAACAGCTTCAGTAAAATTAAGAGGAGCTTCAATATGTGATGTGCTTTTGACTAGAGCAACAGCCTTTTCAAGTTCATGAAAATGTTGATAACAAGACTCACATGTATGAAGATGGTCCTTAACCATTTTTTCCTCACTTGATGTTAATTCAAGATCCAAATATTTATGCAATAGTTGAACATATTCTGAAGAACAGCTCATTATCATCACCTCATCATAAGTGCCTTAATTGTTTTCTTAAAGCCTCTCTACCTCGATGTATACGAGTTTTAACGGTTCCAACAGGTATATTCAGGATTTCGCTTATTTCTATAAGAGAAAGCTCATCTATATACTTTAAGACAATTACAGTTCTATACTTATCCGGAAGCTTTAATATTTCCTTTTGAATGGTCTCTTGCAATTCCAATGTTTCAAGTTCCTCTTCAGGTAGTGTTACATCGGCAGCTACCTGTGAATACATATTTAAACCATCTGTTCCGGAAACCTCAGCATCCAGATAATAATCTGGCTTTTTTTTACGAATACGGTCTATAGAAAGATTCGTTGCAATACGGTATAACCATGTAGAAAACTTTTTATTCATATCATATGTGTGAATATTTACATATGCTCTTATAAAGGCTTCCTGTGCAATATCTTCTGCTTCATGCGCATTTCCTAGCATCCTGTAACAAAGTTGATAGATTTTATCCTTGTACAAATCGACAATCTCAGCAAAAGCATTTTGATCACCTTTTTTCACCTGTTTAATTCGTTTTTTTACTATTGTCTCCATTTATCATACCTCCGCACTCTGCGGGTCTCTTTTTATACGAATTAAAAACCACTAAGGTTTCACTTTTTTTCACAATCCTTATTTTAACAAATTTTGGAGAATGAAAGGAGAAAAGTTTCTAGTTTTTTTGCTATTTAGATATACTTTTTCAGTATTCTTCTTTCAAATTGTTTAGAGTAGCTTCTAATACATTAAAAAAGCGATAAACAGTGTTTATCGCTTTTTGTATCAAAGTTATAATTATTAAATTTATGGTGGAGCCTAGCGGGATCGAACCGCTGACCTCCTGCGTGCAAAGCAGGCGCTCTCCCAGCTGAGCTAAGGCCCCATGGTGCCGTATGGAGCGGAAGACGGGATTCGAACCCGCGACCCCCACCTTGGCAAGGTGGTGTTCTACCACTGAACTACTTCCGCAAATAATGAGCCATGAAGGACTCGAACCTTCGACCCTCTGATTAAAAGTCAGATGCTCTACCAACTGAGCTAATGGCTCTAATGGCTGGGCTAGCTGGATTCGAACCAACGCATGTCGCAGTCAAAGTGCGATGCCTTACCGCTTGGCTATAGCCCAATGATTAACCTTCATGAATAGCTTCTTCGAAACTTCTTCATGAATCCTCACCGCAAGAGAATATTTTTAATATTTCTGGCAGTAAATATTGCGAAATATCGTCGACAACTAAGTATTGTTTATAGCTTTTTATACTGTTGTTCAATATTTCACTTCAGTTTTTATTACTTTAATTTCATTATTTCCACTCGTTAGTGAAATTATTCACAAACCATGAAACATTTTTACGATAAACTTCAAATGTCTCCATTTTGCTGTCTATCTATAAAATGGTGGAGGGGGGCAGATTCGAACTGCCGAACCCTAAGGAGCGGATTTACAGTCCGCCGCGTTTAGCCACTTCGCTACCCCTCCATTTGTAAGAGTGCCGGCGAGAGGACTTGAACCCCCAACCTACTGATTACAAGTCAGTTGCTCTACCAGTTGAGCTACACCGGCATATGGAAAGTTTTTTTCGCTAGTGCGAAAAAAATATGGTGGAGGATGACGGGATCGAACCGCCGACCCCCTGCTTGTAAGGCAGGTGCTCTCCCAGCTGAGCTAATCCTCCAAAATAACATATAATTTATGAATTTCATTAAGGCAAGTTATTTCCGCTAGCGCGAAAAACTATGGTGACCCATACGGGATTCGAACCCGTGTTACCGCCGTGAAAGGGCGGTGTCTTAACCGCTTGACCAATGGGCCATATTTAATCTTTTCATCTAAGCTTCCAACCGGGCTCGAACCGGTGACCTCTTCCTTACCATGGAAGTGCTCTACCAACTGAGCTATGGAAGCAATGGCTCCGCAGGCAGGACTCGAACCTGCGACCGATCGGTTAACAGCCGATAGCTCTACCACTGAGCTACTGCGGAACAATCCAAAGCCAGGCAACGTCCTACTCTCACAGGGGGAAACCCCCAACTACCATCGGCGCTGAAGAGCTTAACTTCCGTGTTCGGCATGGGAACGGGTGTGACCTCTTCGCCATCATTACCAGACAATGTGACAAAAACTATTATACTAAATTATAAGAAGATTTCAAGTGTTTTTTCACTTATATATTCCTTCAAAACTAGATAACGAATCACAATTCAATTCACTAAGCTTACACTTTAATTAGGTTAAGTCCTCGATCGATTAGTATCAGTCAGCTCCACACGTCACCGCGCTTCCACCTCTGACCTATCTACCTGATCATCTTTCAGGGATCTTACTCACTAATGTGATGGGAAATCTCATCTTGAGGGGGGCTTCATGCTTAGATGCTTTCAGCACTTATCCCTTCCGCACATAGCTACCCAGCTATGCCTTTGGCAAGACAACTGGTACACCAGCGGTGCGTCCATCCCGGTCCTCTCGTACTAAGGACAGCTCCTCTCAAATTTCCTACGCCCACGACGGATAGGGACCGAACTGTCTCACGACGTTCTGAACCCAGCTCGCGTACCGCTTTAATGGGCGAACAGCCCAACCCTTGGGACCGACTACAGCCCCAGGATGCGATGAGCCGACATCGAGGTGCCAAACCTCCCCGTCGATGTGGACTCTTGGGGGAGATAAGCCTGTTATCCCCGGGGTAGCTTTTATCCGTTGAGCGATGGCCCTTCCATGCGGAACCACCGGATCACTAAGCCCGACTTTCGTCCCTGCTCGACTTGTAGGTCTCGCAGTCAAGCTCCCTTGTGCCTTTACACTCTACGAATGATTTCCAACCATTCTGAGGGAACCTTTGGGCGCCTCCGTTACATTTTAGGAGGCGACCGCCCCAGTCAAACTGCCCACCTGACACTGTCTCCCAGCCCGATCAGGGCTGTGGGTTAGAATTTCAATACAGCCAGGGTAGTATCCCACCGACGCCTCCACCGAAGCTAGCGCTCCGGCTTCTCAGGCTCCTACCTATCCTGTACAAGCTGTACCAAAATTCAATATCAGGCTACAGTAAAGCTCCACGGGGTCTTTCCGTCCTGTCGCGGGTAACCTGCATCTTCACAGGTACTATAATTTCACCGAGTCTCTCGTTGAGACAGTGCCCAGATCGTTACGCCTTTCGTGCGGGTCGGAACTTACCCGACAAGGAATTTCGCTACCTTAGGACCGTTATAGTTACGGCCGCCGTTTACTGGGGCTTCGGTTCAAAGCTTCGCTTGCGCTAACCTCTCCCCTTAACCTTCCAGCACCGGGCAGGCGTCAGCCCCTATACTTCGCCTTGCGGCTTCGCAGAGACCTGTGTTTTTGCTAAACAGTCGCCTGGGCCTATTCACTGCGGCTTTTCCGGGCTATTCACCCTAAAAAGCACCCCTTCTCCCGAAGTTACGGGGTCATTTTGCCGAGTTCCTTAACGAGAGTTCTCTCGCTCACCTTAGGATTCTCTCCTCGCCTACCTGTGTCGGTTTGCGGTACGGGCACCTCTCACCTCGCTAGAGGCTTTTCTTGGCAGTGTGGAATCAGGAACTTCGGTACTATAGTTCCCTCGCCATCACAGCTCAGCCTTCGCGACAACGGGATTTGCCTCGTTGTCAGCCTAACTGCTTGGACGCGCATATCCAACAGCGCGCTTACCCTATCCTTCTGCGTCCCCCCATTGCTCAAATGGTGAGGAGGTGGTACAGGAATTTCAACCTGTTGGCCATCGCCTACGCCTTTCGGCCTCGGCTTAGGTCCCGACTTACCCTGAGCGGACGAGCCTTCCTCAGGAAACCTTAGGCATTCGGTGGAGGGGATTCTCACCCCTCTTTCGCTACTCATACCGGCATTCTCACTTCTAAGCGCTCCACCAGTCCTTACGGTCTGGCTTCACAGCCCTTAGAACGCTCTCCTACCACTGTTCTAAAAGAACAGTCCACAGCTTCGGTGATACGTTTAGCCCCGGTACATTTTCGGCGCAGAGTCACTCGACCAGTGAGCTATTACGCACTCTTTAAATGGTGGCTGCTTCTAAGCCAACATCCTGGTTGTCTAAGCAACTCCACATCCTTTTCCACTTAACGTATACTTTGGGACCTTAGCTGGTGGTCTGGGCTGTTTCCCTCTTGACTACGGATCTTATCACTCGCAGTCTGACTCCTGAACATAAGTCTTTGGCATTCGGAGTTTGACTGAATTCGGTAACCCGATGGGGGCCCCTAGTCCAATCAGTGCTCTACCTCCAAGACTCTCATTTCAAGGCTAGCCCTAAAGCTATTTCGGAGAGAACCAGCTATCTCCAAGTTCGATTGGAATTTCTCCGCTACCCACACCTCATCCCCGCACTTTTCAACGTGCGTGGGTTCGGGCCTCCATTCAGTGTTACCTGAACTTCACCCTGGACATGGGTAGATCACCTGGTTTCGGGTCTACGACCACGTACTATGCACGCCCTATTCAGACTCGCTTTCGCTGCGGCTCCGTCTTATCAACTTAACCTTGCACGGGATCGTAACTCGCCGGTTCATTCTACAAAAGGCACGCCATTACCCATTAACGGGCTTTGACTACTTGTAGGCACACGGTTTCAGGATCTCTTTCACTCCCCTTCCGGGGTGCTTTTCACCTTTCCCTCACGGTACTGGTTCACTATCGGTCACTAGGGAGTATTTAGCCTTGGGAGATGGTCCTCCCTGCTTCCGACGGGATTTCACGTGTCCCGCCGTACTCAGGATCCACTCTGGAGGGAACGAAGTTTCAACTACAGGGTTGTTACCTTCTTTGACGGGCCTTTCCAGACCTCTTCATTTACTCCGTTCCTTTGTAACTCCGTACATGAGTGTCCTACAACCCCAAGAGGCAAGCCTCTTGGTTTGGGCTTCTTCCGTTTCGCTCGCCGCTACTCAGGAAATCGCGTTTGCTTTCTCTTCCTCCGGGTACTTAGATGTTTCAGTTCCCCGGGTCTGCCATCATCACCCTATGAATTCAGGTGAAGATACTACTCCATTACGAGCAGTGGGTTTCCCCATTCGGAAATCTCCGGATCAAAGCTTACTTACAGCTCCCCGAAGCATATCGGTGTTAGTACCGTCCTTCATCGGCTCCTAGTGCCAAGGCATCCACCGTGCGCCCTTAACAACTTAACCTTTGACATCGAAGATGTCGTTTAAATCAATTATTAAGAGAATCACTAAACTAAGCGTTTAAACTCAGTGAATTACTTGAATTGTTTTCGTTATCTAGTTTTCAAGGAACATAGTAAAGAAAGATCAATATGATCTCTCAAAACTAAACAAAATACCAAGCGTGCTCCATTTTCCTTAGAAAGGAGGTGATCCAGCCGCACCTTCCGATACGGCTACCTTGTTACGACTTCACCCCAATCATCTGTCCCACCTTAGGCGGCTGGCTCCTTACGGTTACCCCACCGACTTCGGGTGTTACAAACTCTCGTGGTGTGACGGGCGGTGTGTACAAGGCCCGGGAACGTATTCACCGCGGCATGCTGATCCGCGATTACTAGCGATTCCGGCTTCATGCAGGCGAGTTGCAGCCTGCAATCCGAACTGAGAATGGTTTTATGGGATTGGCTTGACCTCGCGGTCTTGCAGCCCTTTGTACCATCCATTGTAGCACGTGTGTAGCCCAGGTCATAAGGGGCATGATGATTTGACGTCATCCCCACCTTCCTCCGGTTTGTCACCGGCAGTCACCTTAGAGTGCCCAACTTAATGCTGGCAACTAAGATCAAGGGTTGCGCTCGTTGCGGGACTTAACCCAACATCTCACGACACGAGCTGACGACAACCATGCACCACCTGTCACTTCGTCCCCCGAAGGGGAACCTTCTATCTCTAGAAGTAGCGAAGGATGTCAAGACCTGGTAAGGTTCTTCGCGTTGCTTCGAATTAAACCACATGCTCCACCGCTTGTGCGGGCCCCCGTCAATTCCTTTGAGTTTCAGTCTTGCGACCGTACTCCCCAGGCGGAGTGCTTAATGCGTTTGCTGCAGCACTAAAGGGCGGAAACCCTCTAACACTTAGCACTCATCGTTTACGGCGTGGACTACCAGGGTATCTAATCCTGTTCGCTCCCCACGCTTTCGCGCCTCAGCGTCAGTTACAGACCAGAGAGTCGCCTTCGCCACTGGTGTTCCTCCACATCTCTACGCATTTCACCGCTACACGTGGAATTCCACTCTCCTCTTCTGCACTCAAGTTCCCCAGTTTCCAATGACCCTCCACGGTTGAGCCGTGGGCTTTCACATCAGACTTAAGAAACCGCCTGCGCGCGCTTTACGCCCAATAATTCCGGACAACGCTTGCCACCTACGTATTACCGCGGCTGCTGGCACGTAGTTAGCCGTGGCTTTCTGGTTAGGTACCGTCAAGGTACCAGCAGTTACTCTGGTACTTGTTCTTCCCTAACAACAGAACTTTACGACCCGAAGGCCTTCATCGTTCACGCGGCGTTGCTCCGTCAGACTTTCGTCCATTGCGGAAGATTCCCTACTGCTGCCTCCCGTAGGAGTCTGGGCCGTGTCTCAGTCCCAGTGTGGCCGATCACCCTCTCAGGTCGGCTACGCATCGTCGCCTTGGTGAGCCGTTACCTCACCAACTAGCTAATGCGCCGCGGGTCCATCTGTAAGTGACAGCTAAAAGCCGTCTTTCAATTTCGAACCATGCGGTTCAAAATGTTATCCGGTATTAGCTCCGGTTTCCCGGAGTTATCCCAATCTTACAGGCAGGTTACCCACGTGTTACTCACCCGTCCGCCGCTAACCTCAGGGAGCAAGCTCCCATTGGTTCGCTCGACTTGCATGTATTAGGCACGCCGCCAGCGTTCGTCCTGAGCCAGGATCAAACTCTCCAATAAAGAGTTGATATAGCTCATAAAAGTTTGTACTATATAGTACGTTTTTTTGTTAATCGAAATTAACATTTGCACGCTTGGTTTTGTTTAGTTTTCAAAGATCATTTAATGTCGTTCTCTCAGAAGCGACTTTATTAATATAACATTTTAACTAAGTTAGTGTCAACCATCTTTTTAAAAAAGTTTTTTTATAAAAGAGATAAACACTGTCGCTCAGCAGCGACGTTTTATAATATATCACCATTTTGAAAGAAGGTCAACAAAATCATTAAAGTTTTTTTGTTATTTTAGACATCACATTTACTAGTATATCTCTTTTTTCTTTTAATGCTCTTTCTTTTACACAGTTTCCCTCACTGAGTGACGCTCTAATGTATATAAGCTCATCTAATTCCGATAACTCCCTTATTAACATTTGCTCAATTTCTTGCCTTTCCTTCTCATGAAATAAGTAGTAGATCATTCATTTCTCCTCCTACCTACTCATTCTTTCTATATAATTTTATTTTTAATCATGTAAATAAGAGTCCAAGCATAGACTTGTCTCAAGAGTATGTTGTCTGAGGAGGACCGTTATGAATCAATTTCACGTATTTCATATTAAGAAAATTAAACAATTGGCCTTAATTATGTTGGCTGCATTTTTCACTGCCGGAATTCTATATGTTGAGAATGTATTAAACTATCCTGTTTTCTCAACATCAGATGGCCCAAAAGCGATTTATCGAGGAGAAACGAAAAACAATGAAATTGCTTTAACCTTTGATATAAGCTGGGGAGATGTTAAAGCCGAGAGTATTCTTGATACATTAAAAAAGCAGAACATAAAAAATAGCACATTCTTTTTATCTGCTTCATGGGCTGAAAGACATCCTGATGTTGTAAAACGGATTAAAGAAGATGGGCACCAGATTGGAAGCATGGGATATAACTACAAAGATTATCGAGATTTGGAGCCAAATGAAGTGAGAAAAGACCTATCCATGGCTCAAGAGGTATTCACTAAACTTGGTGTAAAGGATATTAAATTGCTCCGCCCACCAAGTGGAGGCTTTAATAAAGATGTTCTTAAAATTGCTTCACAGCAAGGGTATACAGTAGTGCATTATAGTGTTGATTCAGATGATTGGACCAACCCTGGTGTTGAAGCAATTGTACAGAACGCTACTTCTTCTATTAAAGGTGGAGATATTGTTCTATTGCATGCATCTGATTCAGCTAAACAAACAAATGAGGCTCTTCCCACAATTATTAAGGAAATAAGAAGTAAAGGATTAAAAAATGTTACAGTCGATGAATTAATTGCTAATGCTCAAACAAAGTCTTCTGAAGTTAAATAGTTTCTTTTTAAAGTATATTGCGTTTCTTCTTAGTTTCATGTGAAGAAGCGTTGAGCGATTACTTTATTTAAAGTTATGTATAATGGGACTATCCGCTTCAGTATGAAGGCGCTGAAGTTAGTCTTAATTAATTATAGATCTATATGACTTTTATGAGGACCATTCCCTTGGACTTCATGCTGACTTTGGTCTTCATCTCCTTTTGAAGACCATTTTTTACGTTCCTCATACTACTTTTGGTCTTCATCTCACTTATGAAGACCATTCCTCTCGTTCCTCATACTATTTCTAGTCTTCATCCCCTTTATGAAGACCATTTCTCTTGTTCCTCACACTAATTCTGGTCTTCATCTCCCTTATGAAGACCATTCCTCTCGTTGCTCATACTACTTTTAGTCTTCATACCCTTTATGAAGACCATTCCTCTCGTTCCTCATACTACTTTTAGTCTTCATCTCCCTTATGAAGACCATTTCTCTTGTTCCTCACACTAATTCTGGTCTTCATCCCCTTTATGTTTAATTATCATCCCTCAAAATGCCATTATAAATAAAAGGGATACAAATCATGTGATTTGTATCCCTTTACCTTAGAGTTAGATCCTAAACTGGGAGTTAGCTCCTTTTTTGCTGAAGAAATTTAGGAAGCATTAATAACTGGTAGGCATTACAGATTTGAATAGGAATAAGCATGAGTAGTAGCCAGTCCTCTTCGTTAACGCGCAATGCTGGAAACCATTCAATAACAGTTACGACAATCATAAAGAATAAAGCAGGTACAAATGCCTCTTTATTCGTATCTTTTCTTTTCATGAAAGCAACTATAAGTCCAACAATAAAGACATAACCTGCTATTAAGATATAAGATGTTAACGCTTCATTCTCTTTACTGAATAACTGATATCTGAAGTAAACTAGGTCAAATAAAACAAAAATAATTAAAAAGAGCTGAGCAATATTCCATAAAGAAGTTGATCTAAATATTCCTAACCCGAACCTATGTATGGTTAAATAAGCGAAAAAACCCATTTGAGATATAACGCTAAAAATTAAACCTACTCCGAATAACCAGAATAAAACAGATAGAATCTCAAGTACATCAAAAGTAATAAATAATTCTTTATATTCTTCCCATTTCAAGAGAAAGCCAATAATACTTGTAGCTACTCCACCAACTAGCAAAGTACTTAAAAATAATCGAACCCAATTTCTACTTTTCACTTATATATCCTCCATCATATTACTCCTTATGATTTTACCAATCCTTTATTAAAAAAGCCATACGTAACGATTTTCCTCGTATAAATTCTCTCATCTAAATCAAAATATAAATAGTATCACGCAAATAGAAAGGAGCTTGGATTACCATGAAGAGATACTCGCTCCTCATGACTTTAGCTGTTTTTATCTTTATGTCTGGGTGTGCTCCAAGAGAAGAATCAGGCACACAGATGGACTATGAGGAAACTAAAAAGATGGTTGTTGATATATTAAAAACAGACGATGGGAAAAAGGCGTTACAGGAAGTCATGAAAGATGAAGAAATGAAACAGGTCTTAATCATGGACCAAAGCGTTGTGAAAGAAACGATTAAAACAACGCTAACTTCTGAAGAAGGAACTAAATTTTGGCAAAAAGTATTTGAAGATCCAAAATTTGTAGAAAGCTTTGCTACAAGTATTAAGGATGAACACGAGAAGGTTATTAAAGAACTAATGAAAGATCCTGACTATCAGAAATTGCTTATCGATGTATTTAAAGATCCAGAAATGGAAAAGAATTTCCTTACCGCTGCTAAAAGTCAAGAATTCAGAAAACATCTTCAAGAAGTCATTACAGAAACCCTTTCTAGTCCACTATATAAGGCACAAATTCAGGAAACTCTGTTAAAAGCAGCAGAAGAAGCAGGCCAACAAAGTGGTGGTGGCAAAGAAGCTGAGCAAGGTGGCGGCGGACAAAGTGGTGGAAGTGGAGAAGAAAGTGGCGGTGGAGGAAGTTAAAATAAAAAAGCGCTTATATAGCGCTTTTTTTATGCTTTAACTGGAATTAACTTAGTCAATTGTTGTCCAATGGAATCGTATATCTTTCCTATCGGATGGTCTGCAGCATATACAGATGGAGCAAAATCTTCGTCATTCCAGTCTGGTTGTTGTAAAGGAATTTTCCCTAGTAGGGGTACTCTTAACTCTTCAGCTAATTTCTCACCGCCGCCACGGCCAAATACATATTCTATTTCGCCTGTTTTGGCACTTTCAAAATAAGCCATATTTTCTACAACACCAATTACTTCATGATCAGTTTGTAATGCCATAGCCCCCGCTCTAGCGGCTACAAATGCTGCAGTAGGATGAGGCGTTGACACTATGATTTCTTTACATGAAGGAAGCATTGAGTGAACATCTAATGCAACATCACCTGTTCCTGGAGGCAAGTCTAATAAGAGATAATCTAAATCTCCCCATTCAACTTCATTAAAGAAGTTATTTAACATTTTCCCAAGCATTGGGCCTCTCCAAATAACAGGTGCGTTATCTTCCACAAAAAATCCCATTGAAATAACCTTTACTCCAAATCTCTCAACAGGGATGATTTTCTCACCTTTAACAGCAGGTCTCTTTGTTATTCCCATCATATCAGGTACACTAAATCCGTATATATCTGCATCTATTAATCCTACCTTTTTCCCTAGACGTGCAAGAGATACAGCAAGATTAACCGACACTGTTGATTTTCCTACTCCACCTTTACCGCTTGCGATCGCAAGAAATGTTGTTTTATTTCCAGGGGATAATAAAGAATCTGACTGATTTCCATTAGTATCTTGATAGGCAGCAATTGTTTCTTGAGAAAGTTCGTGAAAGCGAAGTCCAACTGATTCTGCTCCTAGCTCTTTTACTATCGCAACAACCTTTTGTTGTAATTGAAGTTGCTCTGCTGTATTTAGTTTTGAAATGCCTATTCTCAGGCTAACATGTTGTTTTTCCTGCTTTATGTTTATTTCCTCAATAGCATTTAATTCTTCTAATGATATATGTAAGAAGGGATCTTCTAGTTTTCCTATTGCTGTTTTTATTGCTTCTTCTCTTAGCATAATATTCCACCCTTATTATGAAGTCGTTTACATCAGTATAACATAATTTTCTGATAAGGTAAGAAATCAGGGCTTAGCTATGCTCATTATTCTGGAGGATTTTTCTCATTTGAAAAATATCTTAAAACTCCATTATAGATAGAGGCAGCAACTTTATCTTGATAACTCTTGGTCTGAAGTAATTTTTCTTCTTGCGGATTTGATAAAAACCCTACTTCAACTAGAGCACCTGGCTTTTCAAGATTTTTAAGAAGATATACTCCATCAATTGGCTTGGCAACTCGCTCTGTATTTTCAAGATTTCTTCTTAATTCATCTTGTATATACTTTGCAATATTTTCATTCTCAATATATCTTCCGCTATAAAAAGTTTGAGCTCCACTCCACTTTGCTGAAGGAATTGCATTTAAATGAATACTCAAAAATAAATCTGCTTCAGATTCATTTATTATCTTTACCCGTTTTTTTAGATCCTCGGCTTTTCTCCGACTATATCCTGAGGTATCTTCATCTGCTAAATCTACATCTTCTTCTCTCGTAAGCAATACAAGTGCACCTTGTTCTTGGAGGTAATCTCTTATAATTAACGAAATACTTAAAGATATATCCTTTTCTAAGGTATCACTTCCAACTGCCCCCCCATCTGGTCCTCCATGACCAGGGTCAATATAAATCACCTTACCAGTGAGCGGTAAATTCCATGATTCAAACGATTTGTTATCCGAAAATTGCCACTGAAATAGTATAAGTAATAAAACAAAGCCCCCAATAAAGCTTAACCATTTTATTTTTTTATCCATCCCTATTCCCTCCTGCTCGTCCTCAATTTCAATATATGGGACAACCGATGGGAATATGATTAATCTTATTAGAAACTAATGAAGTCTTAATTTGTATCTTTTTTCACCTTTTAAATATCCTTCTTTCCACCAAATATGAATATAATATTCACAGGCTAAGTGAATTTCTTCAAAGGATAGATCTCCTTCTTTTACTTTGCCCCATGTAAGAAAGTAGTCAAATAAATCATCGATTAATCTTTTTTCTTCTAATTGACATCTTTTATGGGCTGATTGCATAGATTCACCGTAATAGCCAAACTTACTGTACTTGGCACCGAGTAAAAATGCCTCTATTGCAAAATCGATACAACCATCTTCAACCACTGATTTTTTAAAATTACTATTAAAGCTTCCAAAACAATCGTCAATTTTTCCTTTAATCTCTGTTAAAGAAAGTTCTCTTAACATCTTTCTTTCATATTTTAATTCTTTCTGATGTCTCTTCTGCTTTAAAGAAATAATTTCATTCATAGTAGATGCCTCCCTTATATGTATTGTTTATCACTACCTGTTTCTCATTCGTAAAAATGCTGCCAATTTCAGCTAAGATTAAGAAATGAGAAATAAAAATTATTTCCCAAGAAATGAATAAAACTGTTTACTAATTGAAGTGTTATATAAAAAAAGAAGAACCATTCATAAAGAATAGTTCTTCTTTTCAGAATTTAGAAGAATCCACGTCGGGGACCAGTAAAACCTCTTCCTGGACTATTACCAGCAAACCAAGACCTTGGTGGTAATGTTACATTTCTAACTGTCGCAACATTTCTTACAGTATGAGGATATAAAGATTGGTGACGATTAATATAATTGTGACGAACGATTGTCTCAACTGGTTTAATATGTTGAATCGTTTGGGGGTAGAATACATCTCTTACATTGACTCTGGTAGGATAAACAACTTTTTTAGCAGGGCCTCTAAACAAAAGAAACAGCTCCTTTCAAGTAAGATATTACAATGTATGCTTAATTGAAAGAAGCTGTATATGCAGAAAAACTATGCTTAGAATTTATTTAGCAAAGTTGCCCCCAGATAGTTGTCGATTAGACAAATAAAAAAACCCCCAACCAATTGGTTGAGAGTCTTTGAAACGTAATATTAACGTTTTGAGAACTGAGGTGCACGACGAGCGCCTTTAAGACCGTATTTTTTACGTTCTTTCATACGAGCGTCACGAGTTAATAAACCAGCGCGTTTAAGTGATGCACGGTATTCTGGATCTGCTTCTAATAAAGCACGAGAGATACCATGACGGATAGCGCCTGCTTGACCAGCATATCCACCACCTGAAACATTAACAAGAACATCATAGTTACCTGCAGTTTCAGTTAAGTGTAATGGTTGTTTAATATCTTCGATAAGTGCAGCTGATGGGATATATTCTTTAATATCACGATTGTTTACAACGATACGGCCTTCGCCTGGAACTAGACGTACACGAGCAACTGAGCTTTTACGACGACCAGTACCGTAATATTGAACCTGTGCCAAATTAATTACCTCCTCTTAATAATTATCCGCGAAGTTCGTAAACTTCAGGTTGTTGTGCTTGGTGTGGATGTTCACTACCAGCATATACATGTAATTTCTTAGCCATTTGACGACCTAATGAACCTTTTGGAAGCATTCCTTTGATTGCTAATTCAAGCATTTTCTCAGGATAGTTCGTACGCATTTCCAAAGCAGTTCTAGATTTTAAACCACCTGGGAATTGGCTGTGACGGTAGTAAATTTTATCAGTTAATTTTTTACCTGTTAATTCAATTTTATCAGCGTTGATTAGAATTACATGATCTCCAGTGTCAACGTGTGGTGTGTAAGTTGGTTTGTGCTTACCACGTAGGATAGATGCAACTTCACTTGAAAGGCGACCTAAAGTTTTGCCTTCAGCATCTACTACGTACCATTTACGTTCGATATTTGCAGCGTTTGCCATAAACGTTGTACGCATTATTTTCTTCCTCCTAGTTAGTTAAAATAAAAGATGGTTCCTATTCTATTTCATAACACGATAAGTTTCCGGGGCTTATTCGTGGGGTTGAAATACATACCATTAGATATAATATACTGTATATAACCTAATGTCAAGGGAATGTTACACCTGGTTTAGTTGTCATAGTAAACTTTCCATAAATATAAACCATGACCTGGGACAGTTTTTCCACTTAAACTCCTGTCTCTTCCTTTTATTACTGAAGATATACTTTCAGGGGTTCTTATCCCTTGGCCTACCTCTAATAATGTTCCTACTAAAATTCTCACCATATTATATAAAAAGCCATTTCCAATAAAAGAAAATATAATGTCAGATTCCTCTTTAACAATATCTATAGAAAATATGGTTCTAACTTTATCTTCCACTTCTGTTTTTGCTACACAAAAACTCGTGAAATCATGCGTACCACAAAGATATTGAGATGCTTTCCTCATTAACTCCACATCTAAGTGATATGGGAAATGATACATATAATGTCGTTTAAATACATCTTGGATCTTAGCAGTATTAATTTGGTAACGATATTCTTTCTTTAGCGCATGAAACCGAGAATGAAAATCATCATCTACATATACAGCCTCTTTAATTGATATATCATCTGGCAGCAAACTGTTTAATGCATATGGCCACTTTCCCTCAGGTATGGTTAAATTTGTATCAAAGTGAAAAACTTGGCCTAATGCATGTACCTGTGCGTCTGTTCTACCAGACGCATAAATTCTAACAGCCTGCCCTTTATGAAGTTTTAATAGAGAATTCTCTATTTCACTTTGAACTGTTCTTTTATTTGGTTGTACCTGATATCCACTGAATTGTGTTCCGTCATAAGATACAATGCATTTTACTCTCATCTTTTGCTCCTATGCCCGTAAATATAGTAAGACTAGTCCTAAAACTACTAAGAGTGCTAAAAGAGAGGTATCCATTAACCCCCATTTCAACTGACGCAACTTTGTTCGTCCTTCTCCTCCATTATATCCACGAGCTTCCATGGCTGTAGCAAGCTCCTCAGCCCTTTTAAAGGCACTAATAAAGAGAGGGACAAGCAAAGGAACAACAGCCTTAAATCGATCCTTTAAAGGGCCTCCTGTGAAGTCTACACCTCTTGCCATTTGCGCTTTTAATATTTTATCCGTTTCCTCCATTAATGTTGGAATAAATCTTAAAGAAATCGACATCATTAAAGCAAGTTCATGAACAGGTAATCCAAGTTTACCAAATGGACCTAAAAGACTTTCCATACCATCAGTAATTTCAATTGGAGTTGTAGTTAAAGTTAGTATAGTGGTAATTAAAATAAGATATAAAAATCTTAGTGAAATAAATATACCCTGTTTTAGCCCCTCTTCATAAATCTTAAGAAATCTTAAGTCAATCAAGACTTCGCCTTCCTTTGTCACTATAAGATGCAGAATAAAGGTAAAAAGAATAATCCATAAAACAGGTCTAAGTCCCCTTATTAAAAACCTAAGAGGTAGCTTTGTCATCATAACAACGAAGAGGGTAAAAACTCCCAATAGAGCATAAGTGAGAAAATTATTGGCAATAAATACAATAAACACAAAAGCAAAAATTAGGATTAATTTAGCCCTAGGATCCATTCTGTGAATAAGAGAAGAGCCTGGTACATATTTACCAATAATGATATTGTTCATCAAACCTGCCCCACCTCTTTCATAAGAGAGGTCAATTGATCAACTGTTTCCTCTAATGTTAGTGGAATATCACCTAAAGGTATTCCTTTTGCAGCAAGCTTTTGCTGGAGTTTAACTGTTTCAGGTAAATCTAAACCTAATGCTGAAAGCTTCTCTCCTTGACTAAAAATCTCTCTTGGAGTTCCTCTCATTTCAATGGTGCCTTTATGCATAACAATAATTTCGTCAGAATATTTTGCGGCATCCTCCATGCTGTGAGTAACCAAAATAATCGTTAGATTTTGCTCACGACGAAGTCTATAGAATAAGTCCATCATTTCTTTACGACCTTTAGGGTCTAAACCCGCAGTAGGTTCATCAAGAACTAAAACCTCAGGACCCATAGCTAAAACACCAGCAATAGCAACTCTCCGCATTTGTCCACCACTTAAATCAAACGGTGACTTCTGTAAAATCGATTCAGGTAATCCTACTATTTCTAGTGATTTCTTTGCCTTCTTAAAAGCATCCTCTTCACTTACACCGAAATTCATTGGACCAAAAGCTATATCTTTCTCAACAGTTTCTTCAAAAAGCTGATGTTCAGGAAATTGAAATACAATTCCTACTAGCCTTCTTACTTCCTTAAGGTTCTTCTGTTTTTTACCTGCCTCAATAATGTGAGTACCAATCTGAACAGAACCAACAGTAGGCTTTAACAACCCATTTAAATGCTGGAGAATGGTGGACTTTCCTGAGCCAGTGTGACCTATAATGGACAAATAGGTTCCCTTTTTAATAGAAAGGTTTACATCATATAGTGCAAGTCGTTCAAATGGGGTTCTTGCTTGATAACGATGTTCTACATCTTTGAACGTAATGTCCATAGCTCTTCCACCAGCCCTTCTTCAGTCAAATGGTTACCCTTAATTGGAATACCTTGATCTCTTAACTTTTTGCTTAACTGTAGGGGAAATGGTAAGTCTAAACCGATTTTAACTAACTCATCATCAAGTTTAAACACTTCATCTGGAGTTCCTTCGGCAAACTTCTTACCACCATTCATTACAATGATTCGATCGGCTTTAGATGCTTCCTCTAAATCATGTGTGATTGAGATAACCGTTAATGTTCCTTGAGCATTAAGATCACGAACAGTTTGAATAACTTCATCTCTTCCTAATGGATCTAACATTGAAGTGGCTTCATCAAGAATAATGATATCCGGCTGAACTGCTATGACTCCTGCAATAGCAACACGTTGTTTTTGTCCACCTGAAAGATGATGCGGTTCATGTTCAAGAAATTGATCCATGCTAACCTTTTTTGTCGCCCAATCAATTCTCCTTACCATTTCATCCCTAGCAACTCCGTGATTCTCTAATCCAAAGGCTACATCATCTTTAACAGTGGTGCCAACAAATTGATTATCAGGATTCTGAAAAACCATTCCAACATGTTTCCGTATATCCCAAATCGTCTCTTCAGATAATTCAATTCCACATACTCGAACCTTTCCTTTATCAGGAACATATAGTCCATTTAATATACGTGCTAGAGTTGATTTACCTGAGCCGTTGTGACCAACAATAGCAAGCCATTCTCCCTTATTAACCTGTATAGATACATTCTCTAACGCAGGAGCAGCTTCTTGATGATAGTGAAATGTTATATTTTCAACATCGATGATTGTCTGACCCATCCTCGTCTCTCCTAATCTTTCTATACGTGATCATGACCACAGCTCTTCGTACAGCATCAAGGGAAGGAAAGTGATTAATGATGAATCTATTAATGTATTTTCCTTCCCTATAAAAAAAGGGCATTGATCCAGTTATGAAACTGTCACGCCCTTGTAAGAAACTTATTAAACTAATTCAATGATGACCATTGGAGCACCGTCTCCGCGACGAGGTCCAAGTTTCATAATACGAGTGTAACCACCTTGACGGTCTTCGTAACGTGGAGCGATATCACTGAAAAGTTTTTCTAAAGCATATTTTGGCTTATCCTTTTCTTTACCTTCTTCAGTTGTAACAGATACAACTTCAGCTACTTCATTACGTACATAAGCTGCAGCTAAACGACGAGCATGAAGGTCTCCGCGCTTTCCTAGTGTGATCATCTTTTCAACAGTAGAACGTAATTCTTTTGCACGAGCTTCTGTTGTTTCAATGCGCTCACTAATGATTAAGTCAGTAGTTAAGTCACGTAGCATTGCTTTACGTTGAGCACTAGTACGGCCTAATTTTCTGTATGACATGAGATGTCCCCTCCTTCGTTGTATAATGTATGTTGTTATTTAATAGAGGCAAGCTATTTTTACCGATAGCATACGAAAATGCTAGTTTTTACAAACTAGTCATCAGTCGTCTTTTCGAAGACCTAAACCTAGTTCTTCTAATTTTGCCTTAACTTCTTCAAGAGATTTACGACCTAGATTTCGAACCTTCATCATATCTTCTTCTGTTTTATGAGCTAACTCTTGCACTGTATTAATTCCAGCACGTTTTAAACAGTTGTATGAACGGACAGATAGATCTAATTCTTCAATCGTCATCTCAAGAACTTTTTCTTTTTGATCCTCTTCTTTTTCAACCATAATTTCTGCGTTTTGAGCTTCATCAGTAAGCCCTACAAAGATATTAAGGTGTTCTGTTAGGATCTTAGAACCTAAAGCAATTGCTTCTTTCGGCCCTGTACTTCCATCTGTCCAAACATCTAACGTTAACTTATCATAGTTAGCAACTTGACCTACACGTGTTTTTTCTACTTGGTAGGAAACACGCGCTACTGGTGTAAAGATAGAGTCAATAGGAATAACCCCTATCGGCTGGTCTTCACGTTTGTTTGAATCAGCTGGTGTATAACCACGTCCGCGCTTAGCTGTTAGCCTCATTCTAAAGCTAGCATCTGAAGCTAGAGTTGCAATATGAAGATCTGGATTTAAAATCTCTACATCACTATCATGAGTAATATCGGATGCAGTTACACTACCTTCGCCTTGAACATCAATTTCAAGCGTCTTTTCTTCATCTGAATAGATTTTAAGAGCAAGCTTTTTAATGTTTAAGATAATCGAAGTAACATCTTCAACAACACCTTCGATCGTTGAAAACTCATGAAGTACGCCATCTATTTGGATCGATGTTACAGCGGCACCAGGGAGTGAGGATAAAAGAATACGACGTAAGGAGTTACCCAAAGTTGTACCATATCCACGCTCAAGTGGCTCGACGACGAATTTACCATATTTGGCATCATCGCTGATTTCAACCGTTTCGATTTTTGGTTTTTCAATTTCTATCATCTATAAACCCTCCTTCAAAACGTCGAAACCCCGGCTAGACTCTATAGATTCATGTCTAACCGAAATTCCTCATTCAAAAGTTCCCGAATGTGCACAACAACAGAATGTTTCTGCTAGAACTTATATACTGTATCATAACCCATTATTGACAGGGATACAAAATCTATACAGAAAATTTACACACGACGACGTTTTGGTGGACGGCATCCATTATGTGGTACTGGAGTAACATCTCTGATTGCAGTTACTTCTAGACCTGCAGCTTGAAGAGAACGGATTGCAGCTTCACGTCCTGCACCTGGTCCTTTAACAGTAACTTCTAGAGTTTTTAAACCGTGATCCATAGATGCTTTTGCAGCTGTTTCTGCAGCCATTTGTGCAGCGAAAGGAGTGGATTTACGAGAACCTCTAAAACCTAACGCACCAGCACTTGACCATGAAATTGCATTACCATGAGTATCAGTAATAGTAACGATCGTGTTATTGAATGTTGAACGGATATGAGCAATACCACTTTCAATATTCTTTTTCACACGACGTTTACGAGTGTTCGTTTTACGTGCCATTATTGGTTAACCTCCTTTTACCTTATTTTTTCTTGTTTGCTACTGTACGACGTGGTCCCTTACGTGTACGAGCATTGTTTTTCGTGTTTTGTCCGCGAACTGGTAAGCCACGACGGTGACGGATACCACGGAATGAACCGATCTCGATTAGACGTTTAATGTTAAGAGAGATTTCACGACGAAGGTCACCCTCAACTTTAAGCTTATCGATTACATCACGAATTTTCCCTAACTCTTCTTCAGTTAAATCACGTACACGAGTATCTTCAGAAACTCCAGCTTCAGCTAGAACTTTTTCAGCAGTAGAACGTCCGATCCCGAAAATATACGTTAATGAAATAACAACACGTTTGTCGCGAGGAATATCAACACCTGCAATACGAGCCATTATGCTTGCACCTCCTTATATATTAACCTTGTTTTTGCTTATGTTTAGGATTCTCACATATAACCATGACTTTGCCTTTTCTGCGGATAACTTTACATTTCTCACAGATCGGTTTAACAGATGGTCTGACCTTCATGATTTTAATACCTCCTTAGTAGTACGGAGTGCTAAATTATTTAAAACGGTACGTAATTCTACCACGAGTTAAATCATATGGAGATAATTCTACCGTAACTTTGTCTCCAGGTAAAATACGAATGAAATGCATGCGAATCTTTCCGGATACATGCGCTAATACCGTATGACCGTTCTCAAGTTCTACCTTAAACATTGCGTTTGGTAATGTTTCAACAACAGTTCCTTCTACTTCAATTACATCGTCTTTCGCCATTGAACTGTTCTCCCTTCTTCAAATCAGTAACTTGCTCATCGACAAACTCAGGATTAATTACCTAATTGTCACACGACCTGCTTCTAATATACTGTTCTGAACTTCTGGAGATACGCTAATAGATCATTCTTGGTGATGAAGAAAAACTCTCGCTTTCTCCGTCAGCTAAAACGATATCCCTCTTATCTTGGCGCATTTTTTATAGCTGATCAAACAATTTGCTTAGTCAACTAAACACACGTGGTAACGATAATCGGATCATTTTAAGCAATGTCACCTATCGATTATGCCTTAGTCAGAATCTCAAAACCATCTTCAGTAATAGCAATAGTGTGTTCAAAATGAGCACAGTATTTTCCATCAACTGTTACAACAGTCCAATCATCTTCCAAGGTTCTTACATAACGGGTACCTGCATTAACCATCGGTTCTATCGCTAGTACCATTCCTGGTTTTAACCTAGGACCTTTATTTGGTGGACCATAATGAGGGATCTGAGGATCTTCATGAAGCTCCTGCCCGACACCGTGACCAACATACTCTCTCACAACTGAGAAGCCATGCTCTTCAACATATGTTTGGATAGCATGAGAAATGTTAGATAATCGATCGCCTGGCTTTGCTTCTTTAAGACCCCTGAATAAAGATTCTTCAGTAACATCTAATAATCTTTGAGCTTCATCAGAAATCTTACCAACAGGATAGGTCCAAGCTGAGTCACCATGATATCCATTATATTTCGCACCAATATCGATACTAATGATGTCCCCGTCATTTAATACACGATCACCCGGTATTCCGTGAACGAGCTCTTCATTTACTGAAGCACATATGCTTCCGCGGAAACCATTATACCCTTTAAATGAAGGAATTGCATCATGTGCACGAATAAATTTTTCGGCAATTACATCCAGTTCCTTCGTCGTTACACCAGGTTTAATGTGTTTAATTAATTCTTGATGAGTTAAAGCGACAATTCGTCCTGCTTCTCGCATAATTTCTAGTTCACGCTGAGTCTTACAAATGATCATGCACCTAGTCCTCCAACCAGTTGATCAACGTCGTTAAATACTAGATCGATATCCTGTTCACCATCTATATTTCTTAAATAACCTTTTTCATTATAAAAGTCTAATAGAGGTTGTGTTTGTTGAAGGTTCACTTCTAAACGATTAGCTACTGTTTCTTCGTTATCATCTGCGCGTTGGTAAAGCTCGCCACCGCATTTATCACACTTACCTTCGTTAGCAGGTGGATTAAATACTAAGTGGTAAGTTGCTCCACATTGTTTGCAGATACGACGACCAGTTAATCGTTCCATTAGGATATCTTTATTAACTTGTATATTAATGACATAATCAATCTGTTTGTTTAGGTCTGTTAGAATTCCTTCAAGCGCATCTGCTTGAGCTACTGTTCTTGGAAAGCCATCTAAAAGGAAACCTTTTTGACAATCATTCTTGCCTAAACGTTCACGAACAATACCAATGGTAACTTCATCGGGAACTAATTCTCCTTTATCAATGAAAGACTTAGCTTGTAGACCAAGTTCTGTTTCTTCTTTCATAGCAGCTCTGAACATATCTCCTGTTGAGATATGAGGGATGTCGTATTTGTCTACAATACGTTCAGCTTGAGTTCCTTTCCCAGCACCAGGAAGACCCATTAATACTAGATTCATTTGTATTCCCCCCTCAGTCTCTATTTAGAGGGAATGGGAAGGATTTCCCATATCCTCATTATTTAATAAAGCCTTTATAATGACGTTTCACTAGCTGACTTTCAAGTTGTTTCATTGTTTCAAGTGCTACACCGACAACAATTAATAAACTAGTTCCACCAATCTGTGCAGATTGTGGAAGATCAGCAAATTTAATGAAGAAAACAGGAAGAACAGCTATAGCTGCTAAGAAAAGAGAACCAACAAAAGTTAAACGATATAATACCTTTGTAACATATTCCTGCGTGCTCTTACCTGGTCTAATACCAGGGATATAACCGCCTTGTTTCTTCAAATTATCCGCCATTTGTTCAGGATTAACTTGAACAAATGTATAGAAGTACGTAAATGCTAAGATTAACGCAACATAGATAACCATACCTATTGGCTGTGTGTAATCAAAAGTTTTCGATATCCAATCTGTCACATCGTTAGGACCAAAGAAAGATGCAATAGTAGGAGGTGTAATAATAAATGATACCGCGAAGATAACAGGAATTACACCAGCTGGGTTAACTTTTAACGGTAGGTGTGTCGAATGACCGCCACCCATGTTTTTGTTACCAGCACCCTTAGCATATTGAATTGGTATTTTACGAAGTGCTTGTTGAATAAAGATCGTTCCTACTACAACAGCTAATATTGCTAAAATTAAGATGACAACTGTCACAATTTTAATGAAAAGTTGATCACCGGCATCTTCGAATTGTTGTGCATAAATTTGGTTAACAGTTGAGGGAATCCCTGCTACAATCCCTGCAAAGATGATAATGGAAATACCATTTCCTACACCTTTAGAAGTGATTTGCTCTCCTAACCACATTAAGAATGCTGTACCTGCTGTTAATACAATCGCAATTAACAAGTATGTTCCTATACCAGGGTTATTAATTAATAATCCTCCTGATTGGGTGTTAAACCCGTAAGACATACCTAACGCTTGGATGAAACCTAATATTATCGTAAAGTATCTTGTAAATTGAGCTAACTTACGACGCCCAACTTCACCTTGTTTAGACCATTCAGTAAACTTCGGAACAACATCCATCTGTAAAAGTTGAATGATGATTGAAGCTGTGATGTATGGCATTATTCCCATCGCTAAAATAGAGAAGTTATATAATGCTCCACCACCGAATGTATTTAGAATTCCGAACACGTTAAGTTCATCCTGGGCCTTTAACACATCAGCATTAACATTAGGCACAGGTATGAACGTACCAATACGAAATACTACTAACATTAAAAGGGTGAATATGATCTTACTTCTAATATCACCCACGCGCATAAAATTGGAGATTGTTTTAAACATTAGATCACCTCAGCTGTACCGCCAGCAGATTCAATTGCTTCTTTAGCAGAAGCTGAGAATTTGTTAGCTTTTACAGTAAGTTTTTTCTCTAACTGGCCGTTACCAAGGATTTTTACACCAGATTTCACATTACTTACAACGCCTGTTTCAAGTAATAACTCTGGAGTAACCTCTGTACCGTCTTCGAAACGGTTTAGGACATCAAGGTTAACAATTGCAAAGTCCTTGCGGTTGATGTTTGTGAATCCACGTTTAGGTAAGCGTTGGAACAAAGGAGTTTGACCACCTTCGAATCCAGGACGAACTCCACCACCAGAACGAGCATTTTGTCCTTTATGACCTTTACCAGCTGTTTTACCGTTACCAGAACCGATACCACGACCAACACGATTACGTGTTTTACGTGAACCTTCTGCTGGTTTCAACTCATGAAGTTTCATCGGGACACCTCCTTATATATTTATGTTTCTATTATTGTTCTTTAACTGTAACTAAGTGAGCAACTTTATTAATCATACCGCGAATCGCAGGATTATCTTCTTGAACAACAGTTTGGTGTAACTTTTTAAGTCCAAGAGTTTTAACAGTAATACGTTGATCTTCAGGACGACCAATCACACTGCGAGTGAGGGTAATTTCTAACTTATTCGCCATTGTTTTCCCTCCTTATCCTAACAGTTCTTCTACCGTTTTTCCACGTAACTTCGCAACTTCTTCAGCACTCTTTAGATCATTTAATCCAGAGATTGTAGCACGAATCATATTAATTGGAGTGTTTGAACCTAAAGATTTTGAAAGAATATCAGCTACACCAGCTAACTCAAGTACCGCACGAACAGGTCCTCCTGCGATAACTCCAGTACCTTCTGATGCTGGTTTTAAGAGAATGTTACCTGCACCAAATTGACCGATAACTTGGTGAGGAATTGTAGTACCTACCATTGGTACCTCAATTAGATTTTTCTTAGCATCCTCAATTGCTTTACGGATTGCTTCTGGTACCTCTTGAGCTTTACCAGTACCGAAACCTACATGACCGTTTTTATCACCTACAACAACTAGTGCTGCAAAGCGGAAACGACGACCACCTTTAACAACTTTTGCAACGCGGTTTACCGTAACTACGCGTTCTTCAAGCTCTAATTTGTTTGGATCAATACGACGCATTCTTTGTGTCCCTCCTTTTGCGATTAAAATTCTAGTCCAGCCTCGCGAGCAGCTTCAGCTAGAGCCTTTACACGACCATGGTATAGATAACCCCCGCGATCAAATACAACTGTTTTAACGCCTTTTTCGATAGCACGTTTTGCTACTAATTCTCCAACCTTTTGAGCAGCATCAGCATTGCTTTTAGAATCTAAATTAAGATCTTTATCTAATGTAGACGCACTTACTAAAGTAACTGAGTTAGTATCGTCAATTACTTGAGCATAAATGTGTTGGTTAGAACGATATACGTTTAAACGAGGACGTTCAGCTGTGCCTGTTAACTTAGCACGAACACGTGCGTGTCTTTTTTTACGTACAGCATTTTTATCAGCTTTAGTAATCATTTAGGTCACTCCTTTCTTATCAACTAAGCGATATTACTTCGCAGTTTTACCTTCTTTACGACGTACATGTTCGCCTTCGTAGCGAATACCTTTACCTTTGTAAGGCTCTGGTGGACGAACGTCACGAATATTAGCTGCAATAGCACCTACACGCTCTTTATCAGTTCCTTTTACAAGAACTTTAGTTTGTGATGGTACTTCAATTTCAATACCAGACTCAGGTGTGATTTCAACAGGGTGAGAGTAACCAACGTTAAGAACTAACTTGTTACCAGATTTAGAAGCACGGTAACCGACACCGATAAGTTCTAAACCTCTTTCAAAACCTTTAGAAACACCTTCTACCATGTTTCCTAATAAGCTACGAGTTGTACCGTGTAAAGCACGGTGCTCCTTAGCATCAGAAGGACGAGTAACAGTTAACACGTTATCTTCAATAGCGATTTTCATATCAATATTGAATGTACGAGTTAATTCACCTTTAGGTCCTTTAACTGTTACAGTATTATCATCAGCGATGTTAATAGTAACACCAGCTGGGATTTCAAGTAATTTCTTACCAATACGAGACATTCATTACACCTCCATTCTATTTAAACGTATTACCAAACGTATGCTAATACTTCTCCACCAGTTTGTTTTGCACGAGCTTCTTTGTCAGTCAAAACACCTTGAGAAGTTGAAACGATCGCAATACCTAATCCGTTAAGTACACGTGGTACTTCGCCAGCTTTAGCATATACACGAAGACCTGGTTTACTGATTCTTTTAAGGCCTGTAATTACACGTTCATTGTTAGCACCGTATTTTAAGAAAATACGAATGATACCTTGTTTATTATCTTCTACATACTCTACGTCACGTACGAAACCTTCACGTTTTAAGATTTCAGCGATTTCCTTTTTGATTGTTGATGCAGGAAACTCAAGTTTTTCGTGACGTACCATATTCGCATTACGAATGCGAGTAAGCATATCTGCAATAGGATCTGTCATAACCATTACTAAATAACCTCCTTCCCGTTATACGGTTTTACCAGCTAGCTTTTTTCACGCCTGGAATTTGACCTTTGTAAGCAAGTTCACGGAAACAAATACGGCAAAGCTTAAATTTACGTAGTACTGAGTGTGGACGTCCGCAACGTTCGCAACGAGTGTACTCTTGTACTTTAAACTTTTGCGTGCGCTTTTGCTTAGCAATCATTGATTTTTTAGCCACAATTTCGCCTCCCTTTACTAGCGATTATTTTTGGAACGGCATACCGAACTGTGTTAATAGTTCGCGCGCTTCTTCATCAGTATTCGCAGTTGTTACGATAACGATATCCATACCACGAACTTTGTTAACTTTATCATAATCAATCTCAGGGAAGATTAATTGCTCTTTCACACCTAAAGTGTAGTTTCCACGACCATCAAATGATTTCTTAGAAACCCCACGGAAGTCACGTACACGTGGTAATGAAACAGAAATTAATTTATCTAAGAATTGGTACATACGCTCACCACGAAGTGTAACTTTTGCACCGATTGGCATACCTTCACGTAGACGGAAGCCCGCGATTGATTTTTTAGCTTTCGTTACAACTGGTTTTTGACCAGTGATTTGTCCTAACTCTTCAACAGCTACGTCTAGAGCTTTTGAGTTAGATACTGCATCACCAACACCCATGTTGATTACGATTTTTTCGATTTTTGGAGTTTGCATTACTGATTTGTAAGAAAACTTTTTCATTAATGCAGGAGTAATTTCACTTTGATACTTTTCTTTAAGGCGGTTCATACATATACCTCCCTTCCTGATTTACTATTTATCTAAAGTTTCACCAGATTTTTTTGCTACACGTACCTTTTTACCGTCTACCACTTTATAACCAACACGAGTTGGCTCACCAGATTTAGGATCAAGTGGCATAACATTTGATACATGGATAGGTGCCTCTTGGTTTAAGATTCCACCTTGTGGGTTTGCTTGTGAAGGTTTAGCGTGTTTTTTCACGATGTTAATACCTTCAACAAGAATACGGTCTTTTTTAGGATAAGAAGCAAGAACTACGCCTTGTTTACCTTTATCCTTACCAGAGATAACCATTACTTTATCACCTTTTTTAACATGCATCCTAGTTGCACCTCCTTAGTAAGGCAATTCAATTTATTATAGAACTTCTGGAGCTAAAGAAACGATTTTCATGAAGTTGTTTTCACGTAATTCACGTGCAACTGGTCCAAAAATACGTGTACCACGTGGACCTTTGTCATCACGAATGATAACACATGCGTTTTCGTCAAATTTGATGTAAGAGCCATCAGAACGACGAGCACCACTCTTAGTGCGCACGATTACAGCTTTAACAACATCACCTTTTTTGACAACGCCACCTGGTGTTGCTTGTTTTACCGTACAAACAATTACATCACCGATGTTAGCAGTTTTACGACCAGAACCGCCTAACACTTTAATTGTTAATACTTCACGAGCACCAGAGTTGTCAGCAACTTTCAAACGAGATTCTTGTTGGATCATCTATGTTACCTCCCTTCGGAATTAACTATCCGAACAATATTAAATGATAATAGCTTCTTCAACAACACTAACTAAACGGAAGCGTTTTGTCGCAGATAATGGACGAGTTTCCATAATTCTTACGATATCGCCAGTTTTAGCTTGGTTGTTTTCATCATGAGCTTTGTATTTCTTAGAGTATTTTACACGTTTACCGTATAATGGGTGTGTTTTGTATGTTTCAACAAGAACAGTGATAGTTTTATCCATTTTGTCAGAAACAACACGACCAGTATAAACTTTACGTTGGTTACGTTCACTCATTCAGTAAACCTCCTCTCTTATTAACGATTATTAGCAGCAAGCTCTCTTTCACGGATAACAGTTTTCATACGAGCGATCGATTTACGAACTTCACGGATGCGAGCAGTGTTTTCTAATTGTCCTGTCGCTAATTGAAAGCGAAGATTAAATAACTCTTCTTTAAGAGACTTTACTTTTTGTTCAATTTCAGCAGTGGTAAGGTCACGAATTTCATTAGCTTTCATTTGATTCACCACCAATTTCTTCACGTTTTACAAACTTCGTTTTAATCGGTAATTTGTGAGAAGCTAAACGTAAAGCTTCACGTGCTACCTCTTCAGTTACACCTGAGATTTCAAACATAACTTTACCTGGTTTTACAACAGCTACCCAACCTTCTGGAGCACCTTTACCAGATCCCATACGTACCTCTAAAGGTTTTGCAGTATAAGGCTTAGAAGGGAAGATTTTAATCCAAACTTTTCCGCCACGTTTCATATAACGTGTCATCGCAATACGAGCAGCTTCGATTTGACGATTTGTGATCCAAGAAGCTTCAAGAGCTTGAATTCCGAACTCACCGAAATGTACTTCAGTACCGCCTTTAGCACGACCGCGCATTTTTCCACGGTGCTCTCTGCGATATTTTACGCGTTTTGGCAATAACATATTATTTTCCTCCTTCCTCAGTTTTCTTCTTAGTAGGAAGAACCTCTCCACGATAGATCCAAACTTTTACGCCTAATTTACCGTAAGTTGTATCAGCTTCAGCTGTTCCATAATCGATATCAGCACGAAGTGTGTGTAGTGGAACTGTTCCTTCGCTATAGTGTTCAGCACGTGCGATATCTGCTCCACCTAAACGACCAGATACTTGTGTTTTGATACCTTGAGCACCAGCACGCATAGCACGTTGAATTGTTTGTTTTTGTGCACGACGGAAAGAAATACGGTTTTCTAATTGACGTGCAATATTTTCAGCAACTAATTTAGCATCTAAATCAGCTTTTTTGATTTCAAGAATGTTGATGTGTACACGTTTGCCAGTTAATTGGTTAAGTGCTTTACGAAGTGCTTCAACTTCAGTACCACCTTTACCGATTACCATACCTGGCTTAGCAGTGTGGATTGTAATGTTTACACGGTTAGCAGCACGCTCGATCTCAATTTTAGAAACAGATGCATCGCTAAGACGTTTAGTAACATATTCACGAATTTTAATATCTTCATGTAAAAGAGTTGAGTAGTCTTTTCCTGCGAACCATTTTGACTCCCAATCACGAATAACTCCGATACGAAGACCGACTGGATTTACCTTTTGACCCACTGATTATCCCTCCTTCTTTTCTGTTAAGATGATTGTGATGTGGCTTGTGCGTTTGTTGATTGCACTTGCGCGACCCATAGCACGTGGACGGAAACGTTTAAGAGTTGGACCTTCGTTTGCATAAGCTTCTGTTACAACTAAGCTATTAATGTCCATTTCATAGTTATGTTCAGCGTTAGCCACTGCCGATTTTAATACTTTCTCTATGATTGGAGAAGCAGCCTTTGGCGTGTGGTTTAAAATCGCTACTGCTTCACCTATTTGCTTACCTCGAATAAGATCTAAAACTAAACGAGCTTTACGAGGAGCAATACGAACTGTTCTTGCGACAGCTTTAGATTGTTGCATTTAAATGCCTCCTCTCATTAACGTCTTGTTTTTTTGTCATCACTAGCATGACCTTTGTAAGTACGTGTAGGTGCGAACTCACCTAGTTTATGACCTACCATATCCTCAGTTACATATACAGGAACATGTTTACGACCATCATAAACAGCGATAGTGTGACCAATAAATTGTGGGAAAATTGTAGAACGACGTGACCAAGTTTTAATAACTTGCTTTTTCTCAGTTTCATTTAATTTCTCAACTTTGTTGATTAAATGATCATCAACGAATGGTCCCTTTTTTAAGCTACGGCCCATGATTGTACCTCCCTTCGCGATCGTGCTACGGTTCGATTGAACCGTAGTTCAATCACGTTATTTTTTACGGCGACGCACGATAAATTTATCTGATTTGTTCTTCTTCTTACGAGTCTTAGCTCCAAGTGTTGGTTTACCCCATGGAGACATTGGTGATTTACGTCCGATTGGAGCGCGTCCTTCACCACCACCGTGTGGGTGATCGTTAGGGTTCATTACAGATCCACGAACAGTAGGACGTTTGCCTAACCAACGTGAACGACCTGCTTTACCAATGTTGATAAGTTCATGTTGCTCGTTTCCTACTTGACCTACAGTTGCACGGCAAGTAGCAAGAATCATACGAACTTCACCAGAGTTTAAACGTACAAGTACGTATTTACCTTCTTTACCTAATACTTGAGCAGAGGTACCTGCAGAACGAACTAATTGACCACCTTTACCAGGTTTTAATTCGATGTTGTGTACTACTGTACCTACAGGAATGTTAAGTAATGGTAGTGCATTACCTACTTTAATATCTGCTTCAGGACCAGACATAATCTCTAGACCTACTTTTAAATTCTTAGGTGCAAGGATGTATCTTTTCTCACCATCAACATAGTTGATTAGTGCGATGTTAGCAGAACGATTTGGATCGTACTCGATTGTAGCAACGCGTCCTGGTATACCATCTTTGTCGCGTTTGAAATCAATCACACGATATTGGCGTTTGTGTCCACCACCTTGGTGACGAACTGTTAATTTACCTTGGTTATTACGTCCACCTTTTTTGTGTAAAGGTGCAAGTAACGATTTTTCTGGTTGATCTGTCGTGATTTCAGCAAAATCCGATACTGTCATTCCACGACGACCGTTTGAGGTTGGTTTATATTTTTTAATCGCCATATCGATATCCCTCCTTTTCTATTGAAATTATACTTCGAATAATTCGATTTCTTTGCTATCTGCAGTAAGCTTGATGATCGCTTTACGACGACGGTTAGTTAAACCGCTGTAACGACCAACACGCTTTAATTTACCTTTGTAGTTCATGATGTTTACTTTTTCAACTTTTACGCCAAAGATTGATTCGATCGCATCTTTAACTTCAGTTTTATTAGCCTTAACATCTACTTCAAACGTATATTTTTTCTCAGTCATAAGATCTGTTGAACGTTCAGTGATTACGGGGCGCTTAATAATATCACGAGGATCTTTCATTATGCAAGTACCTCCTCTACTTTTTGCACCGCAGCTTTCGTCATAATAAGCTTATCGTGGTTAAGTACATCAAGTACATTTACACCACTCGCAGTAACAACTGTTACTCCAGGGATGTTACGAGCTGATAATGCAATGTTTTCATTGTTGTCAGCTGTTACAATTAACGCTTTTCTTTCAACAGAAAGACCTTTAAGAACAGAAGCCATTTCTTTTGTTTTTGGTGCGTTAAGTGCTAAATCCTCTAAAACAACGATATCGTTGTCAACTACTTTTGATGATAAAGCTGATTTGATTGCTAAACGGCGAACTTTTTTAGGTAATTTATAAGCATATGAACGTGGAGTTGGTCCAAATACAATACCACCACCGCGCCATTGTGGAGAGCGAATAGATCCTTGACGAGCACGTCCAGTACCCTTTTGACGCCAAGGTTTGCGTCCTCCGCCTGCTACTTCAGAACGATTTTTTACTTTGTGAGATCCTTGACGTAAGGAAGCTCTTTGCATGATAACCGCTTCAAATAATACATGCTGATTAGGTTCGATACCAAATACAGAATCATTAAGTTCGATTTCTCCAACGTTTGATCCAGTTTGGTTTAATAATGCTACTTTAGGCATTACCCAATTCCTCCTTTCTTAAAGAAATTATTTAGATTTAACTGCGCTTTTCACAGTGATAAGTGCTTTTTTAGGTCCTGGTACATTACCTTTGATTAATAATAGATTGCGTTCTGCATCTACTCTAACGATCTCTAAGTTTTGAACAGTAATACGCTCTCCACCCATACGACCTGGTAATAGTTTGTTTTTGAATACACGGTTAGGTGCTACAGGTCCCATTGAACCTGGACGACGATGGTAACGAGAACCGTGGGACATTGGTCCACGAGATTGTCCGTGGCGTTTAATAGAGCCTTGGAAACCTTTCCCTTTAGAAACTCCTGTTACATCTACGATTTCACCTGCTGTGAAAATATCAACTTTGACTTCTTGACCTACTTCGATTTGCTCTAAGCTAGCTTCACGAAGTTCTTTAACGAAGCGCTTAGGTGCAGTATTAGCTTTTGCAACGTGTCCTTTTTCTGGTTTGTTAGAAAGCTTTTCACGTTTATCTTCAAATCCTAATTGAACCGCGTTGTATCCATCAGTATCAACAGATTTCTTTTGAAGAACCACGTTTGGAGTAGCTTCGATAACAGTTACCGGAATTAAATCACCGTTTTCAGCAAATACTTGCGTCATACCGACTTTTCTTCCTAAGATTCCTTTGGTCATGAGTCACACCTCCTATAAATTATCAATCATTTATTTTAAAAAATTATAATTTGATTTCAATATCAACACCTGACGGTAAGTCAAGACGCATTAAAGCATCAACTGTTTGTGGTGTTGGGCTGATGATATCAATTAAACGCTTATGCGTACGCATTTCGAATTGCTCACGAGAATCTTTGTATTTATGAACTGCACGTAGGATTGTGTATACTGATCTTTCTGTTGGTAACGGAATTGGACCAGAAACATTTGCACCAGAACGTTTTGCAGTTTCCACAATTTTCTCTGCAGATTGATCAAGAATTCTGTGATCATAAGCTTTTAAACGGATACGAATCTTTTGTTTTGCCATTATTTTCCCTCCTTTTCGCCTACTTTTAAAATAGACATTTTCTCCGCAAGAATTTTCCCTACACACGCCATGGCAAAGCGGCCGTGTGTATCGGCAACCTCCTGCTTCATCGCAGTCAAAGACCAACATTGTCTATTATACATAAAACTTATGTTAGATGCAAGAACTATTTAAAATACCTAGTTTCTTGAGCACTTTTCATATTATACATAGAATGTATAAAGATATCAAGGATATCATTGTTGGTTTATTATTCATGTATTAGAAATGTAAGTGAAATAATCTTTTTTAAAAGAAAGATCTTATTAAGATGATCATTATTCAGTCTAATTTATGTCTCAATAATCAGATACGACTTAAGAGAAAACTTATTTATATAGTAGAAATAGAATTAATTCATTTATCGAAGTACCAAGGAATATTAGATGTATGCATTTTTTGTAGGTACTCGTGCTTATTACTGAAAAGGTATAATACGAGATTTATGATTGTGGTTTATTTATGGCAATCGAAATTGATGAACTGGGTGTCAAGAGAAGTATCTTATCATATTTTTATAGGATTTGAGCAGCTTGATTGTCTTGGTGTTATTTTTATAGAGAAGTGAGTGCTCTTATGAGTTCAATTCTCATATAAATATAACCTCGTTCTTGCTTCATATTGGTAATAAGGATCATCTCTTTCTTCATTAACAATATGTTTGCTCTTCATCCATCTTATGAAGAGCATTTCTCTCTTCATTATTATCACCTTTGGTCTTCATTCTCCTTATGAAGACCATTTCTCTCTTCATTATTATCATCTTTGGTCTTCATTCCCTTTATGAAGACCATTTCTCTCTTCATTATTATCATCTTTGGTCTTCATTCCCTTTATGAAGACCATTTCTCTCTTCATTATTATCATCTTTGGTCTTCATTCTCTTTATGAAGACCATTTCTCTCTTCATTATTATCATCTTTGGTCTTCATTCTCTTTATGAAGACCATTTCTCTCTTCATTATTATCATCTTTGGTCTTCATTCCCTTTATGAAGACCATCTCTTTCTTCATCTTCACCTCCTTTGTTCTTCATTCTCCTTATGAAGACCAATTCTCTCTTCATTTTCACCTCCTTTGTTCATCATTCTCTTTAAGAAAGTTATTTTTCTACAATTAGCCATCATTTGGAGTTTCATCGAATTTATAAACTCCATTCACATTAGTGTTTAAATTTATATACAAAAAAAGACGAGCAATATATGCTCGCCTTTTATCAATTACAAATTAAGATTGGATAGAAGCTACAACGCCAGCGCCTACTGTACGTCCACCTTCACGGATTGAGAATTTAGTTCCTTCTTCAATCGCGATTGGAGCAATAAGCTCAACTGTCATTTCAACGTTATCCCCAGGCATAACCATTTCGATACCTTCAGGAAGTTGGCAGATACCAGTTACGTCAGTTGTACGGAAGTAGAACTGAGGACGGTAGTTAGTGAAGAATGGAGTGTGACGTCCACCTTCTTCTTTTGATAATACATAAACTTCTGCTTTGAAGTTAGTGTGTGGAGTGATTGTACCTGGTTTAGCAAGTACTTGACCACGTTGAACATCATCACGAGCAACCCCACGAAGAAGTGCACCGATGTTGTCACCAGCTTCAGCATAATCAAGAAGCTTACGGAACATTTCAACACCTGTTACAGTAGTTGATTTTGGCTCTTCAGTTAAACCGATGATGTCGATTACGTCACCAACTTTAACTTGTCCACGCTCAACACGACCTGTAGCAACTGTTCCACGACCAGTGATAGAGAATACGTCCTCTACTGGCATCATGAATGGCTTGTCAGTGTCACGTTCTGGAGTTGGGATGTACTCATCAACAGCGTTCATAAGTTCAACGATTTTTTCTTCCCACTCAGCTTCACCTTCAAGTGCTTTAAGAGCAGAACCTTTGATTACAGGTACATCGTCACCTGGGAAATCGTACTCAGAAAGTAAGTCACGAACTTCCATTTCAACTAGTTCTAATAACTCTTCGTCATCAACCATGTCACATTTGTTTAAGAATACAACAAGGTAAGGTACACCTACTTGACGAGATAATAAGATGTGCTCACGAGTTTGTGGCATTGGGCCGTCAGCAGCAGATACTACTAGGATCCCACCGTCCATTTGAGCAGCACCAGTGATCATGTTTTTAACATAGTCAGCATGTCCTGGGCAGTCAACGTGTGCATAGTGACGAGTTTCAGTTTCATACTCAACGTGTGCAGTTGAGATAGTGATTCCACGCTCACGCTCTTCAGGAGCAGCATCGATCATATCATATGCCATCGCTGCACCTTTACCACTGCGCTTAGCAAGTACAGTAGTGATTGCAGCTGTTAAAGTTGTTTTACCATGGTCAACGTGTCCGATTGTACCGATATTAGCATGCGTTTTGGAACGGTCGAATTTTTCTTTAGCCATTCTAAAAATCCTCCTTAGAGTTCTATTTTTTTTTGGGATATATGTAACAGAAAGTGAAACATCACTTTCTGTTCTCACATAAGTAGTTATACTTCATAAAAGGGGGTAAAATCAATTACTCACCTTTATTTTTTTTGATAATTTCTTCAGAAATTGATTTTGGAACTTCTTCATAGTGATCAAAGTGCATTGTGAATACACCACGTCCTTGAGTGTTAGAACGTAATGAAGTTGCATAACCAAACATTTCAGATAGTGGAACCATAGCACGTACTACTTGAGCATTACCACGAGCTTCCATACCTTCTACACGTCCACGGCGAGAAGTAACTCCTCCCATGATATCTCCCATGTATTCTTCTGGAATTACAACTTCTACCTTCATAACTGGCTCTAGGATTACTGGGCTACATTTTGATACAGCATTTTTAAGTGCTAAAGATGCTGCGATCTTGAACGCCATCTCACTTGAGTCAACGTCATGGTAAGATCCATCTACTAAAGCAGCTTTTACATCAACTAATGGGAAACCAGCAAGAACACCGTTCTGCATTGCATCTTCAAGACCAGCTTGAACTGCAGGAACGTATTCACGTGGAACTACCCCACCAACGATTTTGTTTTCAAATTCGAAGCCTTTACCTTCTTCGTTTGGTTCGAACTCGATCCAAACGTGTCCGAATTGACCACGACCACCAGATTGACGTGCAAATTTCCCTTCAACTTTTGCTCCTTGACGGAAAGTTTCACGATAAGCAACCTGAGGTGCACCAACATTAGCTTCTACTTTGAATTCACGTTTCATACGATCAACCAGGATATCTAGGTGAAGTTCACCCATACCCGCAATGATTGTTTGACCAGTTTCTGGGTCAGTATGAGCACGGAATGTTGGATCTTCTTCTTGAAGTTTTTGTAAAGCAGTAGTCATTTTATCTTGGTCTGCTTTAGATTTTGGTTCAACAGAAAGTTGAATAACTGGCTCAGGGAATTGCATAGACTCTAAGATAACAAGGTTTTTCTCGTCACATAAAGTGTCACCAGTTGTTGTATCTTTTAAACCTACAGCTGCAGCAATATCACCAGAGTAAACCTCAGAGATTTCCTCACGGCTGTTTGCGTGCATTTGAAGGATACGACCTACACGCTCACGTTTACCTTTAGTAGAGTTTTGGATATAAGATCCAGAACTTAGAGTACCAGAGTAAACACGGAAGAATGTAAGTTTCCCAACGTAAGGATCTGTCATTACTTTGAAAGCTAATGCAGCGAATGGGCCTTCATCGCTAGATTCGCGAGTTACTTCTTCTTCAGTATCAGGAATGATACCTTTAATTGCAGCTACATCAATTGGAGCTGGAAGATAGTCGATAACTGCGTCTAACATTTTTTGAACACCTTTGTTTTTGAATGCAGATCCACAGATTACTGGGTAGAATTCTACATTTAAAGTACCTTTACGAATTGCTGCTTTTAGCTCATCGTTAGAGATTTCTTCTCCACCAAGGTATCTCTCCATTAAGTCTTCATCAAGTTCTGCAACTGCTTCAACTAACTTTTCACGGTATTCTTCAGCTTGTTCTTGGTATTCCTCAGGAATTTCTTTATCAACGATATCAGTTCCTAAATCATTACCATAGAATGTAGCCTTCATTTCTACAAGGTCGATAATACCTTCAAATTGATCCTCAGCACCAATTGGTAATTGAATTGGGTGAGCATTCGCTTGAAGACGATCATGTAGAGTTGAAACAGAGTATAAGAAGTCAGCACCAATTTTGTCCATTTTATTAACGAACACAACACGTGGTACGCCATATGTTGTTGCTTGACGCCATACTGTTTCAGTTTGTGGTTCAACACCTGATTGAGCATCAAGAACTGCTACCGCACCATCAAGTACACGTAAAGAACGTTCAACTTCAACAGTGAAGTCTACGTGTCCTGGTGTATCGATGATGTTTACACGATGACCTTTCCACGACGCAGTTGTCGCCGCAGAAGTAATCGTGATTCCACGTTCTTGTTCTTGCTCCATCCAGTCCATCTGAGATGCACCTTCATGAGTTTCACCGATTTTGTGGATACGTCCAGTGTAATAAAGAACACGCTCAGTTGTCGTTGTTTTACCAGCATCAATATGAGCCATGATTCCGATATTACGAGTATTCTTTAAGGAGAACTCTCTTGCCATTGGGTAATTTCTCCTTCCTTATAGGAAATTTAGTTTGATTAAATTGTATTGATTACCAACGATAGTGAGCAAATGCTTTATTTGCTTCAGCCATCTTATGAGTATCTTCACGTTTCTTAACTGCTGCACCAGTGTTGTTAGCAGCATCTAGAATTTCGTTAGCTAAACGCTCTTCCATCGTTTTTTCTCCACGAAGACGTGCGTAGTTTACTAACCAACGTAAACCTAAAGTTGTACGACGATCTGGACGTACTTCTACAGGTACTTGGTAGTTAGCACCACCAACACGACGAGCTTTAACTTCAAGAACTGGCATGATGTTTTTAAGTGCTTGTTCAAACACTTCCATTGCATCATTACCTGAACGTTCTTTAATTAAATCGAAAGCATTGTAAAGTACAGATTGTGCTTTACCTCTTTTCCCGTCGATCATAATTCTGTTTACTAAACGTGTAACAAGCTTTGAATTGTAAATTGGATCTGGTAACACATCTCTTTTTGCTACAGGACCTTTACGTGGCATGTTATGTCCTCCCTTCATCTAAGTTTTATATTCTTAATGTCTTATAACATTATTTTTTAGCAGCTTTTGGACGTTTTGTACCGTATTTAGAACGGCCTTGCATACGTCCATCAACACCAGCAGTATCTAACGCACCACGAACAATGTGATAACGTACCCCCGGTAAATCTTTTACACGTCCACCACGGATAAGAACAACACTGTGCTCTTGTAAGTTGTGGCCAATACCAGGAATGTATGCTGTTACTTCAATTCCGTTTGTTAAACGAACACGAGCATATTTACGAAGCGCTGAGTTAGGTTTCTTCGGCGTCATCGTACCTACACGAGTACATACACCACGTTTTTGAGGTGAAGATACGTTAGTTTGCTCTTTTTTGAAGCTGTTGTAACCTTTGTTTAATGCAGGTGATTTAGATTTCTCTACTTTGCTTACGCGACCTTTACGCACTAATTGATTAATAGTAGGCATTTTCGTTTTCCTCCCTTCACTTTTTAATACCACACATCCAGGTGGTTCATATTTAGGCAAAAACAAAGTTTCTGCAATTATTAATCTGCAAAAACATCTATTTTACCGGATTATAGCTACAGCTGCAGCTCCCACTTCTATTCCACAAGCTTTTCCAAGCTTTTTCATAGATGAAACTGTTGTTAAAGGGACTTTTTGAGTTTCTGCTGTTTGAATAACCTTTTGGATAATTCTATAATCAGCATCTTCTGCTATAATGATCTCTTTAACTTCATTATTCATAAGAGCTTTGACTGATTGCTTAGTACCAACAATGATTTCATTTGCCTGTGATACTTTATCATAAGACATAAGCTTATATCCTCCAAAGCAACAGGTTTAAGATTGGAACACCTTGAATATAGTAACATTGCGCGAGACGGATGTCAACAATCATCAAAAAAAACTTTATTCATCCATTTCTTTACTGCTTTTAAGGATTATATTTAATAAATTCCATTAAAAATCATTGGGGGATTACCCCCCCAATGATGGAGTTATAATCATTAATCTACTGATACTACTTCTTCAACTTGCTCGACTTTAGCAATTGGTTCCGTTTGACGATATCTTGTCATACCAGTACCAGCAGGAACAAGTTTACCAATAATTACATTTTCTTTAAGTCCTAGTAATTCATCACGTTTTCCTTTAATCGCTGCATCAGTAAGAACTCTAGTTGTTTCTTGGAATGATGCGGCAGATAAGAAGGAGTCAGTTTCAAGAGATGCTTTTGTAATACCAAGCAATACTGGACGTCCAGTTGCAGGGCGTTTACCATCTAACAACACTTGTTTGTTAGCATCAGTGAACTGATGAACATCAAGGAGTGTACCTGGTAGTACATCTGTATCACCAGCATCCATGACACGGACTTTGCGTAACATTTGTCTTACCATAACCTCTACGTGCTTATCTCCAATTTCTACCCCTTGCATACGGTAAACTTTTTGAACTTCACGTAATAAATATTGTTGAACAGCTTGAAGATCTTTTACTTTTAGTAATTCCTTAGGATCTATTGAACCTTCTGTCAAGACTTGACCACTCTCAATTTTATCACCTTGAGTAACTTTAAGTCTTGCATTATATGGAGCTGTATAAGAACGGGATTCTACGTCACCTTGAATCACTATTTCTTGCTGTTTATCACGTACTTCATTGATCTCAGCTACAACACCATTAATTTCAGAAATGATCGCTTGACCTTTAGGATTCCTTGCTTCAAACAACTCTTGGATACGAGGTAAACCTTGTGTGATATCGTCTCCGGCAACCCCACCTGTATGGAATGTACGCATTGTTAATTGTGTACCAGGCTCACCGATTGATTGAGCAGCAATAATACCAACTGCTTCACCAACTTCTACTTCACTTCCTGTAGCAAGGTTACGTCCGTAACATTTTTTACATACACCATGTCTAGTGTTACAAGTAAATGCAGAGCGAATCCATACTTTATCAATTCCAGCTTCCATAATTTCTACTGCAATATCCTCAGTAATTAATTCATTTTCCTCAACAATTACCTCATCTGTTTCAGGGTGTTTTACAACTTTACGGCAATATCTACCGATTAGACGTTCATCTAATTTTTCAATAATTTCCGTACCTTCTCTAATTGCCTCAGCCAGAATGCCTCGATCTGTACCACAATCATCATCACGGATGATAACATCTTGGGCAACGTCAACAAGACGACGAGTTAAGTAACCTGAGTCAGCTGTTTTCAAGGCAGTATCCGCAAGACCTTTACGTGCACCGTGTGTAGAGATGAAGTACTCTAATACAGTTAAACCTTCACGGAAACTTGATTTGATTGGTAATTCAATGATACGTCCAGCCGGGTTGGCCATTAATCCACGCATACCAGCAAGCTGAGTAAAGTTAGATGCGTTACCACGGGCACCAGAGTCACTCATCATGAAGATTGGATTGCGCTTATCTAGGGACGCCATTAACTTCCCTTGAATATTATCTTTTGCAGCACTCCAGATAGAGATAACACGTTCATAACGCTCATCTTCAGTAATTAAACCTCTTCTGAACTGTTTTAATACGTTATCTACCTTAGCTTGTGCTTCACCGATAATTTCTTGTTTTTCTTTTAATACGATGATGTCAGATACACCAACCGTAATACCAGCTTTTGTAGAGTAACTGAAACCTAGATTCTTCATGCGGTCAAGCATTTTAGATGTTTCAGTAATATGGAATCTTTTGAAGATTTCTGCAATGACTTTCCCTAGAATACCCTTCTTAAATGGCGGGATTTCTTCTAAAGCTGCAACATGCTCTTTCACATCAACCGTTGGAGCTACAAAGTATTTATCAGGTGTTTTTTCTTCAATGTTTTCTTTCGTTGGTTCATTCATGTAAGGGAATGATTCAGGTAAGATTTCATTGAAGATTAACTTACCAACAGAAGTAACAAGCAACATTTTGTTTTGCTCTTCTGTAAATGTTTGATTTTTTAATGAAGATGCTTGAACCGCAACACGTGTATGTAAATGTACATATCCGTTTTGATAAGCAAGTAGTGCTTCATTAGTATCTTTAAAGATCATACCTTCACCAATTGCACCAGCACGCTCTAATGTTAAGTAATAGTTACCTAATACCATATCCTGAGAAGGAGTAACAACTGGCTTACCATCCTTAGGATTAAGGATATTTTGAGCTGCTAGCATTAAAATACGTGCTTCAGCTTGTGCCTCAGCTGATAATGGTACGTGAACGGCCATCTGGTCACCATCAAAGTCCGCATTATAAGCAGTACATACCAGTGGGTGAAGACGAATTGCACGACCTTCTACTAAAGTAGGTTCGAAGGCTTGAATTCCTAATCTATGAAGAGTTGGTGCACGGTTAAGTAATACTGGATGTTCTTTAATGACTGATTCTAAAACATCCCATACTTCCGGCTGCACTCTCTCAATTTTACGTTTTGCACTCTTAATGTTATGAGCTAATCCTTTTTCAACTAACTCTTTCATAACAAATGGTTTAAACAGTTCTAGTGCCATCTCTTTTGGTAAACCACATTGATACATCTTAAGGTTTGGACCTACAACGATAACAGAACGACCAGAGTAGTCAACACGCTTACCTAATAAGTTTTGGCGGAAACGACCTTGTTTACCTTTTAACATATGTGAAAGTGATTTTAACGGACGATTACCTGGTCCTGTAACAGGGCGTCCACGACGTCCATTATCAATAAGAGCATCAACTGCTTCTTGAAGCATACGTTTCTCATTCTGAACGATAATGCTTGGTGCTCCAAGATCTAATAAACGCTTAAGACGATTGTTACGGTTAATAACACGTCTATATAAATCATTTAAATCAGAAGTAGCAAAACGTCCACCATCAAGCTGTACCATTGGACGTAATTCAGGTGGAATAACTGGAAGAACATCAAGAATCATCCAAGATGGGTCATTACCTGAGTTACGGAACGCTTCAAGTACTTCTAGACGTTTAATTGCACGTGTACGACGCTGTCCTTGAGCTGTTTTCAACTCTTCTTTTAAAGAATCCACTTCTTTATCTAGATCAATATCTGATAATAGCTTTTTAATAGCTTCTGCACCCATAGATGCTTGGAAGGTATTACCGTATTTTTCACGGTAAGCTCTGTATTCTTTTTCAGAAAGTAATTGTTTTTTCTCAAGAGGAGTATCTCCAGTTTCTGTTGTTACGTAGGAAGCAAAATAAATAACTTCCTCTAAAGCACGTGGTGACATATCTAGAACAAGCCCCATACGACTTGGAATTCCTTTGAAATACCAAATATGTGAAACAGGAGCAGCTAATTCAATATGTCCCATTCTTTCACGACGTACTTTTGCACGAGTTACTTCAACTCCACAACGATCACAAACTACACCTTTATAGCGAACTCTTTTATACTTACCGCAATGACATTCCCAATCTTTTGTTGGTCCAAAGATACGTTCGCAAAACAGACCGTCTTTTTCTGGCTTTAATGTTCGGTAATTGATTGTTTCTGGTTTCTTAACCTCACCAAAGGACCAAGAACGAATCTTGTCAGGTGAAGCTAAGCCGATGCTCATATATTCAAAATTATTTACATCTATCAAGGGGCCTACCTCCCTTTTCGTCTTCAGGTTCTACCCAATTTATATGGCTGTATTTGAGTCAAATTTAAAGTTCTTTTAGTAGAAAATTAAACCGCTATGTAAAGCAAATTCAGACTACTTTTATAAGGTTCATTACACGGAGAGGTTAAACCTCCCCGTGTATGAATTCCTTAAAAAACTTAAACTCGTATTTATTCTTTCGCTACTGTATCTTTTTCTAATTCAACAGCTTCAGGCTCTGGTTCTGGCTGATCATTTACAGCAAGACCTTCAGCTTGTTGTGAGTCATCTTCATCATCAAGATCTCTCATCTCGATTTCTTGCTCGTCACTTGAAAGCATTTTTACATCCATACCTAAACTTTGAAGCTCTTTAATCAATACTTTAAATGATTCAGGAACACCAGGTTCAGGTACATTTTCGCCTTTAACGATTGCTTCATATGTTTTCACACGACCAACGACATCATCAGATTTAACAGTAAGAATTTCTTGAAGTGTATACGCAGCACCATATGCTTCAAGTGCCCATACCTCCATCTCACCGAATCTTTGACCACCGAATTGAGCTTTACCACCTAATGGCTGTTGAGTAACTAATGAGTATGGTCCAGTTGAACGAGCATGCAGCTTATCGTCAACCATGTGAGCAAGTTTGATCATATACATAATCCCTACTGATACACGGTTATCGAATGGTTCACCCGTACGTCCATCATATAAAACAGTTTTAGCATCACGAGCCATGCCTGCTTCTTCTAATGTTGACCATACATCTTCCTCACGCGCACCATCAAATACTGGTGATGCAACATGAATACCAAGTTTTCTGGCAGCCATACCTAAGTGCAACTCTAATACCTGACCGATATTCATACGTGAAGGAACTCCTAGAGGGTTTAACATTATATCAACAGGAGTACCGTCTGGTAAATAAGGCATATCTTCTTCCGGAAGGATACGAGAGATAACCCCTTTATTACCATGTCGTCCAGCCATTTTATCTCCCTCAGAGATTTTACGTTTTTGAACGATATAAACACGAACTAATTGGTTAACACCTGGTGGTAATTCATCACCGTCTTCACGGTTGAACACTTTAACATCAAGAATAATTCCTTCTCCACCATGTGGTACACGTAATGATGTATCACGAACTTCTCGTGCTTTTTCACCAAAGATTGCATGTAAAAGTCTTTCCTCTGCTGTTAGCTCTGTTACACCCTTAGGCGTTACTTTACCAACTAGTAGATCTCCGTCTTTTACTTCTGCACCAACTCGGATAATTCCGCGCTCATCTAAGTTTCTTAATGCATCTTCCCCAACGTTAGGGATATCACGTGTAATTTCTTCAGGTCCTAATTTTGTATCACGAGATTCAGATTCATATTCTTCAATATGAATAGATGTATACACATCATCTTTAACAAGTCTTTCACTCATGATAATAGCATCCTCATAGTTATAACCATCCCATGTCATAAAGGCAACCATTACGTTTCTACCTAATGCAAGCTCACCTTTTTCCATAGAAGGACCGTCAGCAAGGATTTCACCTTTTACTACTTCATCGCCTTCACTTACGATTGGACGTTGATTATAGCAAGTACCTTGGTTTGAACGGATAAACTTTAACATACTATATTTATCAAGATTTCCTTTAACCTTTTGACCGTCAACTTCTTCATATCGACGTACCCAAACATTTTTCGCTTCAACACGCTCAACAACACCTGGGTGTTTACAGATAACAGCTGCCCCTGAATCTTTACCAGAAACATACTCCATACCTGTTCCAACTATAGGTGATTCCGGATTCATTAATGGTACAGCTTGACGTTGCATGTTCGCACCCATTAATGCACGGTTTGAGTCATCATTCTCCAAGAACGGAATACATGCTGTTGCAGCAGATACAACCTGTTTAGGAGATACATCCATGTAGTCAATACGATCTCTATTAACAACTGTGTTTTCACCACGGAAACGTGCAACAATATCATTATCTATAAATGACCCATCTTCTGCTAACCTAGCATTTGCTTGGGCAACTACATAGTTATCCTCTTCATCAGCAGTTAAATAGTCAATTCTAGCTGTTACTTTACCAGTTTCAGGATCAACTCGGCGATATGGTGTTTCAATGAAGCCGAAACGATTCACTTTCGCATAAGAAGATAGTGAGTTAATCAATCCGATATTTGGACCCTCTGGAGTTTCAATTGGACACATACGACCATAGTGAGAATAGTGAACGTCACGAACCTCGAAGCCGGCACGTTCACGAGTTAAACCACCCGGTCCTAATGCGGATAAACGACGTTTATGCGTTAACTCACCTAGTGGATTTGTTTGATCCATAAATTGAGATAACTGGGAGCTACCGAAGAACTCTTTAATAGAAGCAATTACAGGACGAATATTAATAAGTTGTTGTGGAGTAATTGTATTCGTATCTTGAATAGACATTCTCTCGCGAACAACACGTTCCATTCTTGATAAACCAATTCTAAACTGGTTTTGCAGTAATTCCCCTACTGAACGTAATCTACGGTTTCCAAGGTGATCGATATCATCTGTGTCACCAACACCATGTAGAAGGTTAAAGAAGTAACTAATAGAAGATAAAATATCTGCAACTGTAATATTTTTTACAGCTTCTTCTACATAAGCGTTACCTAATACATTAATAACCTTTTCGCCTTCCGGATCATTAGGTGCATATATCTTGATAGATTGAATCGTTACTTCATCCTCAGTAACACCGCCTGAAGGATGTTCTTTTTTAAATCCAACACCACTTTCAAGAATTGGTATAATTCGGTCTAACGTTCTTCTATCAATCATTGTACCTTTTTCTGCAATGATTTCTCCTGTTTCAGGATCTACTAAAGTTTCTGCTAGTCTTTGATTAAAAAGACGATTTTTAATATGAAGCTTTTTATTAATTTTATAGCGACCAACATTCGCTAAATCATAGCGTTTTGGATCAAAAAATCTAGAGTCTAATAAACTCTTTGCATTTTCAACAGTTGGTGGCTCACCTGGACGAAGTCGCTCGTAAATTTCAAGCAAAGCTTTCTCTGTACTTTCCGTATTATCTTTATCAAGAGTGTTACGTAAGTACTCATTTTCACCTAATAAATCGATGATTTCTTGATCAGAGCCAAACCCAAGAGCACGTAAGAGAACCGTTACCGGTAATTTACGAGTACGATCTATACGCACATATACAACATCTTTGGCGTCAGTTTCGTATTCTAACCAAGCCCCACGGTTTGGAATAACAGTCGCAGTAAAGCCTTTTTTACCATTTTTGTCGACCTTTGCACTGTAATATACACTTGGTGAACGGACTAGCTGAGAAACGATAACACGCTCTGCTCCGTTGACAACAAATGTACCTGTCTCTGTCATGAGAGGAAAATCTCCCATAAAGACATCCTGATCTTTTACTTCACCAGTTTCCTTGTTAATTAAACGAACCTTAACACGTAATGGCGCCGAATAGGTAACATCGCGTTCTTTTGATTCCTCAACAGGGTACTTAGGATCCCCCAAGCTATAATCAATAAACTCTAGCGAGAGGTTACCAGTGAAATCCTCAATTGGAGAAATATCTTGAAACATTTCTCTTAAGCCCTCATCAAGAAACCACTGATAGGAAGAGGTTTGAATCTCAATAAGATTTGGTAATTCTAACACTTCACTAATGCGTGCATAACTTCTACGTTGGCGGTGTCGTCCATACTGAACTAGTTGACCTGTCAACTCATTCACCCCTCAAATCAAGCGTAATAGGATCTTGCGTCGTACTATTATGTATACCTTTTTTAGACAGACGAATAAGAGAACTCACATATGATCATTCTCTTTAAAAACAATATCTTTACATACTACCAATAAAAAATCTGCAATAAAACATAGGAAAATGCAAGTACTGACGCAAGGAAAAAACAAAAAATAAAAAGGGTTTCTAGTAAGAAAACCACATTTTTAAAACGTACTTTTGATTTTAATAGTATTCCCATAAAACTAATTTCTATACATCTTTTACCTTAAAAATTAGATAGTTATGGAAATTATATATTGGCATTTTATAATACTAACACAACAAAAAAATGGAGTCAACTCTTTTTTGCTTTTATGATATAATAGCCTTTTTTCTTTTCCACAACTTCCACTTCATTAAACATTTCATTTAGTTTATCCATCGCTGACGGTGCTCCCTGTTTTTTTTGTATAACAATCCACAACTCACCCTCATGCTCAAGATGTTCGAAGCTTTTTTCAAAAATAGAGTGAACAACTTGCTTCCCTGCTCGAATTGGTGGATTTGTTAAAACAGCGGCATATTTCCGATCTTCACTAATGTTTTCAAATTGATTACTTTGAAATATATTTACATTCTCCACTTTGTTAAGAGCAGCATTATCCTTTGCTAACTCTATTGCCCGTTCATTAATATCGATCATGTCTACTTTTTTGTTAAAACTCTTTGCAAGAGACAACCCAATAGGCCCATACCCACAACCAACATCTAGATAATCACCACTTACATCCGGTGGTAAAAACGTTTCTATTAAAAGGCGGGAACCAAAATCTACTTCATTTTTTGAAAACACTCCACGGTCACTTTGAAATGTAAAAAGAAAATCCTTTAATTGAAATGTCCATGTTTTACGCTCACTTTCAACAGTTGGCTTCTCAGAATAATAATGATTACTCATAAAAGTTCCTCCTCTTACAGAAGAATAGGTTTTACATCAACCTTGCATTTTATACGTATTAAATCAAATTTAATGATAAAAAATCATCTACTGCAAAATGCGAATAGATGCATTAGTTACTTCAATTATTCTTAAGTACAAAAAAGCCCGCCTTTAACCGGCGAGCTTTTTTATATAGTACATTTATTACTTAACTTCTACAGAAGCTCCAACTTCTTCAAGTTTAGCTTTTAATTCTTCAGCTTCTTCTTTAGAAACGCCTTCTTTAAGTGGTTTTGGAGCGTTATCTACTAATTCTTTAGCTTCTTTTAAGCCTAAGCCAGTAGCTTCACGTACAACTTTGATAACCTTGATTTTTTGTCCGCCAGCACTTGCAAGTACTACGTCAAATTCAGTTTGCTCAGCAGCAGCTTCGCCACCAGCAGCAGCAACAGCTACAGGAGCCGCAGCAGTTACACCAAACTCTTCTTCGATTGCTTTAACTAAGTCGTTTAATTCTAAAACAGTCATATTTTTAACTGCTTCAATGATTTGTTCTTGAGTCATTATAATTTCCTCCTTGTTTTTCCTGTTAATATTTTATTAGTAAAGACATACTAGATTGTTGTACCGATTAAGCACCTTGTTCTTCTTTTTGTTCTGCAACTGCTTTAGTAGCAAGAGCAAAGTTACGGATAGGAGCTTGAAGTACGCTAAGCAACATAGAAAGTAAACCTTCGCGTGATGGAAGTTCAGCAAGAGCTTTAACTTCTTCAACACTAGCAACATTACCTTCGATTACACCAGCTTTGATTTCAAGAGCTTCGTGTTTTTTAGCGAAGTCATTTAAAATTTTAGCCGGAGCTACAACATCATCATTACTGAATGCAATTGCGTTAGGTCCTGTTAATACATCATTAAGACCAGTAAGCTCAGCTTGCTCAACAGCACGACGAGTCATTGTGTTTTTGTAAACTTTGAAGTCGATTCCTGCTTCACGTAATTGCTTACGTAATTCAGTAACTTCACTTACAGTTAATCCGCGGTAATCAACAACGATAGTAGATTTACTTTCACGGAACTTAGTAGAAATTTCATCTACGATCTGTTTCTTTTGTTCGATAATTGCGCTCATTGTTACACCTCCTGTTAGATTCATGTAACACTAGTACCGTTCGGTGATGGTCATTAAAAAACCTCCACAAGACATGGAGGTTTTGTACATACAATAAGCAAAATCATGCTTTATTCGTAAATACACCTCGGCAGGATATTTAAGCTTATAAAAGCACCTACTGTCTACGGTATAGCGATATTTGTTTTAAACAACATTGATAATTATATATAAACTTCTATACGAAGTCAATAGCTATTATTTTACAGCGAAACTTGAAGAATCTACCTTCACACCAGGTCCCATAGTAGAAGTAGCATTTACGCTCTTCATATAAGTACCTTTTGCTGCAGAAGGCTTAGCTTTTAATAATGTTTCATAAACTGTTGTAAAGTTCTCTACAAGTTTGCTATCTTCAAATGATACTTTTCCGATAGGAACATGGATAATACCAGCTTTATCAAGACGGTATTCAACTTTACCAGCTTTGATTTCATTAACAGCTTTTGTTACATCAAATGTAACTGTTCCAGTTTTAGGGTTTGGCATTAAACCTTTTGGTCCTAATACACGTCCTAATTTACCAACTTCACCCATCATGTCTGGAGTTGCAACGATTACGTCAAACTCAAACCAACCTTGTTGGATTTTGTTGATGTAGTCTGCATCACCAACATAATCAGCACCTGCTGCTTCAGCTTCTTTCGCTTTTTCACCTTTAGCAAATACTAATACACGTTGAGTTTTACCAGTACCATTTGGAAGTACTACTGCTCCACGGATTTGTTGGTCAGCTTTCTTAGGGTCTACGCCTAAACGGAAAGCAACTTCTACAGTTGCATCAAATTTTGCGATGCTAGTCTTTTTAACTAGTTCTACTGCTTCTTGTACAGAGTAGAAATTTGAACGATCTACTAATTTAGCAGCTTCTAAAAACTTTTTACCTTTTTTAGCCATTTTTGTTTCCTCCTTAGTGGTTTTAGCGGAATAACCTCCCACGAATAAAGGTTGCGAACTTGTTTTTAAGCAAACTCGCAACCCCCTAACACAACTCGACTAATAGAAATTAGTCTTCGATAACGATACCCATGCTACGTGCAGTACCTTCTACCATACGCATTGCTGACTCAACACTAGCTGCGTTTAAGTCAGGCATTTTTGTTTCAGCGATTTCACGTACCTTGTCACGCTTAACAGTCGCTACTTTATTACGGTTTGGTTCACCAGAACCAGACTCAATTCCAGCTGCTTTCTTAAGTAATACAGCAGCAGGAGGAGTTTTCGTAATAAATGTAAATGAACGATCCTCGAATACTGTGATTTCAACTGGAATGATTAATCCAGCTTGTTCAGCCGTACGAGCGTTGAACTCTTTACAGAATCCCATGATATTAACACCAGCTTGACCTAATGCAGGACCAACTGGTGGAGCTGGATTAGCTTTAGCTGCAGGAATTTGCAATTTTACAATTTTAATTACTTTTTTAGCCACGAGACACACCTCCTTAAGTCCGTGATGTGGTAATGGGGTTTATTACCCTCCCACTCATCTAGCCACTCGCGTTTCGAATGGTCATAATTAGAGCAACTCATTAATTGAGTTTACCTACCCTTATACTTTCAGAAATAGAAATTTCTGATCAAAATAATATCTCAAGTCTCGAGACATACTGACCTATGAAATATTACCACTTTTCGAAATTGATTTCAAGTTTTTTTACATTATAATTTCGTTACTTGAGAAAAATCTAGTTCTACTGGTGTTTCACGGCCGAACATATTCACAAGAACTTTAAGTTTATTTTTATCTTGATCGATTTCTTCGATGGAACCTGTGAAATTAGCAAAAGGACCTTCTGTTACTTTAACAGTTTCTTTTAATTCATAATCAATTTCAACACGACGCTCATCCATACCCATGCGTTTCAAAATAAAATTCACTTCATCAGGTAATAGTGGAGTTGGTTTAGACCCATGACCTGCAGAGCCTACGAACCCAGTTACTCCAGGTGTGTTTCGCACAACATACCATGAATCATCCGTCATGACGATCTCAACTAGCACATAACCTGGGAAGACCTTCTTTTTAACTACTTTCTTCTTACCATCCTTAATATCTGTTTCTTCCTCTTCAGGTACAACCACGCGGAAGATCTTGTCTTCCATTCCCATCGATTCCACACGTTTTTCAAGGTTGGCCTTAACTTTATTCTCATAACCTGAATAGGTGTGTACTACATACCAATTCTTTTCCATAGTTTCAGGACTACTTGTCCTTCCCTCCCCACAATAGGTTGATCAACAAACGATAGCATCTGCTTATATTATTACTTTTTTATACAATGAAAAAACCCGTTTAACGGGTTTTGCAGACAAAGTTTAATATTTTCTATTATAGCACGATTTTCCATTTGTTATTCAAAAAACAAACGAATTAAAGAAGAAATACCTAAGTCAACAACCGCAAAGAACACTGCCACAAATGTAACAGTTGATACAACTGTTATTGTGTACTTTGTAAGCTCTTTACCTTTAGGCCAGCTGACTTTTTTCATTTCACGAGTAACATCTCGGAAAAAACTAATTAAACGTTGCATTGTGCTACCTCCAGGATAATAAGGAAACTTCATTATATGAAATATATAAGTGCTGTACTATTTCGTTTCACGGTGGTTTGTATGCGAATTACATACTTTACAAAATTTATTAACATCCAACCGATCATTTGTGCTTGTACTATTTTTCATCGTTGTATAATTTCTACTTCCACACGATGTGCATGCAAGGATAATCTTTTTACGCATGTCATCACCTACCGCTACGTTTTATTCTTTAAAACTGTATCACAGTAGAATTTTTTCGTCAACAAACGTTCATATCCTAATGTATATAATTATAAACTAATCTCCCGTAGTTCTAAATAGCGTTCTAACTTTCTCTTCACTCGTTGCAGAGCGTTATCAATCGATTTAACATGTCTATTTAGATCTTCGGAGATCTCATGGTATGACCTGCCGTCCAAATATAAAGCTAAGACCTTTCGTTCAAGATCACTTAGTAACTCCCCCATCTTCACCTCAATATCATCAAATTCTTCTTGATTGATAATGAGTTCCTCAGGGTCCATCACTTTTGCACCTGTAATAACGTCCATAAGTGTTCGATCAGACTCTTCATCATATATTGGCTTGTCTAAAGAAACATAGGAATTCAGCGGAATATGCTTTTGACGAGTTGCAGTTTTTATTGCGGTAATGATTTGCCTGGTAATACATAGCTCGGCAAATGCTTTAAAAGAAGTGAGCTTGTCCTCCTTGAAGTCACGAATGGCTTTGTATAAACCAATCATTCCCTCTTGGATAATATCTTCCCGGTCAGCACCGATTAGAAAATATGATCTTGCTTTCGCCCGGACAAAATTTCGGTATTTTGTAATTAAATAATCAAGCGCTTCACTTTCTCCAAAATGCACAAGTTCAACTACTTGTTCATCTTCCAATAACTCTAAATCTTCTTTGTTGACTTTGCCCCTGTTGATTGGTGAATTCAAGTCGATCCCCCCGACCGCACGCAAGATAACAATATTATACAGTATTGGTTTTGTAAGCGTCAACCAACCATAAATATAACGTTCAGTAGCATTGGCTGTACTTACACATTATTTGTTCCGGAGTCTGGTGTAAGTACTGGATATCGTTCGTTGCCAAAGATATAAGATTTTATTTTTAAAACCAACTACAGATCTCCTCTTCGCCACTTTTCTAATTTTTCTAGAACATCTTCTGGAATAGCAATCTTTGAAGAAGGTCGTTTTTCCTCAATCTTCTTCACTTTGTGTTGAATCCTGCTTTCAATTGACGTCATTTCATTAAGTAACTCTCTTGCTGATTTCCTTAATGCACCTTGTCCAAAGATTGCCCATTGCTCAGTAAAGTCTGAGGTAGCTACATGAACTTGAGTTTTAATATTACTTAATGAAATAGCCAGCTTCTCAATTCTTTCATCAGCTGTTTCATTTTCTCTTGTAAAAATGACTTCAACTCGATAATTTTTCTGCTTTTTCTCAATGCCCTTTACCATATGAGCATCAAATACAATAATGACCCGGTATCCTGTATATGCTTGATATTCAGCCATTTTTTCAATTAATAGATCTCGTGCTCCCGCTAAATCATTTTTCTTAAGGTTTTGTAATTCCGGCCACGCACCGATAATGTTATATCCATCAACCAATAGGATATCCATTTCACTCTACTCCCCTAGAGGATATCGCTTTCTATATACCTCATACATTAAGAGACTAGCTGCTACAGATGCATTTAATGATGTAACATGTCCAACCATTGGCATCTTGACTAAGAAATCACATTTTTCTTTTATAAGACGACCAATCCCCTTACCTTCACTTCCTATAATTAATGCAAGTGACATCTTTCCATCAAGATTGCGGTAATCATCTGCTCCTTTTGCATCTGTCCCTACAATCCATACACCTTTTTCCTTTAGATCATCGATTGTTCTCGCCATATTCGTAACCCTTGCCACAGGGATATGTTCAATTGCCCCAGTAGATGACTTTGCTACTGTCGCTGTTAGCCCAACTGCTCTTCGCTTAGGGATAACAATACCATGTGCCCCTACTGCATCAGCTGTTCTCATGATGGACCCAAGGTTATGTGGATCCTCAATTTCATCTAACAATAATAAAAATGGTGGTTCATTTCGTTCTTCGGCTACTTTTAGTAAATCGTCAACATGAACATATTCATAGGCAGCCACCTGGGCAACTACACCTTGATGGTTTCCTTCCACCATCTGATCAATCTTCTTTTTAGGTACAAAATTGATGGTTATACCTCTTTCTTTAGCAAGCTTCGTAATTTGCTGGGCTTGTCCTTTTAAAGAGTTTTCTGCTACCCATATTTTATTAATGTCTCTCGATGATTTTAATACTTCGATTACCGGATTACGCCCAATAATAAAATCTTCACTCATGACATCCCCTCCTTTCCATCAATAAATGTAAATGACTTTTGAATTAGCTCCTCAAGACGTTCGTGCCTTTTTTCTAAGTAAAGGTATCCAATAAGTGCTTCAAACGCTGTACTATAACGATAAGTTTGTACATCTGTATTTTTTGGAATTGTCCCAGACTTTGCATTTCTTCCTCTTCTTAACACCGCTTGCTCTTCTTCAGTAAGAAACTCAAGCGAGAAGAAATGGTGTAATGTGCTTGCTTGTGCCTTTGCAGATACAAATGTTTTTGCTTGATTATGAAGTTGATTAGGACGGATATTGCCTTTAGCTAAAAGATAATGTCTTACATAAATCTCATAAACAGCATCGCCAATATAAGCCAAAGCCAAGCTATTTAAAAGCTTGGAATCTTTTATTGTAAGTAATTCTAAAAACATTGTGTTCCTCTTTTCCTATTGAAGGCAGAGCTACAGTAAGGTTGAAGCCTGGAGCCCTGCCTATAGTCTTAACAATATTTCTTTTTATCTTTATTCCCCATTTATGTGTACTGTAATCAACCGCGCTTCCATCTCGTACCTTGTGGTGTATCCTCCAAGATGATATTTAGGTCTTTTAATTTATCACGGATTTCATCAGCTAAAGCAAAATTGCGGTCTTTTCTTGCTTGAATACGCTGTTGAATCATTTCTTCAATTTCTTCATCCAAAAGATCTGTTGATTCGAATGTTACCCCTAACACTTTACCCAGTTGATCAAATTGATCTAAGAAAGCCTGAATCACTTCAGTTGATGTATTCTGTTCCTGCAAATAGTAATTTGCTTGTTTTGATAGATCAAATAAAACAGAAATTGCATTAGCTGTATTAAAGTCATCATCCATTTCTTCTTTAAATTGCTGTTGGTAGTCTTTAATTTTTGTTAGCCATTCTTCGTTATTATCTGTTAAATTTGTGCTGCTGTTTTTACGATGCTTTAAATTTCCATATGATGTTGTTAAACGTTCAAACGCGTTCTTTGTACTCTCTAATAACTCCTGAGAGAAGTTGATTGGATGTCTATAATGAACAGACAACATAAAGAAACGAACAATTTGTGGATCTATTTCTTTAATAATATCGTGAACTAAAACAAAGTTCCCTAAAGACTTTGACATCTTTTCATTATTAATATTAATATATCCGTTGTGTAACCAATACTTAGCAAACTGCTTACCTGTTACAGCTTCAGATTGAGCAATTTCATTTTCATGATGAGGGAATGTTAAGTCCTGACCACCGGCATGAATGTCAATTGTGTCACCTAAATATTTTTGTGCCATAGCAGAGCACTCAATATGCCATCCAGGTCGACCATGCCCCCACGGACTTTCCCAGGAAATTTCCCCTTCTTTTGCTGATTTCCAAAGAACAAAGTCTAGAGCATCTTGCTTTTTATCCCCTACTTCAATTCTGTTTCCTAAGCGAAGCTCCTCAACCGATTGATGTGAAAGCTTTCCATACCCTTTAAATTCTCTTGTCTTATAATAAACATCGCCGCCTGCTTCATAAGCAAAGCCTTTATCAATTAAAGCTTGGATAAAATCAATAATAATATCAATGTTTTCTGTTACACGTGGATGTGTGGTCGCACGTTTGCAGCCAAGTGCTGTTACATCTTCGAAATATGCGTCAATAAACCGATCTGCAATGGTAGGAACATCTTCACCCAATTCATTAGCCGCTTTAATTAATTTATCATCCACATCTGTGAAGTTTGAGATATAGTTCACCTCATACCCGCTATACTCTAAGTATCTTCTTACCGTATCATAAACAATTGCGGGTCTAGCATTTCCTATATGAATATAATTATAAACGGTTGGGCCACAAACATACATTTTTACCTTTCCCGGTTCTAGAGGCTCAAACGTTTCCTTTTGTCTCGTTAGCGTATTGTACAACTTTATTGTCATAGTCATTCTTTCCTTTCCTTAGGTGTTGTACTTCATCTCTTAATTGTTTTAACTCAGCTTCTAACTCCTTAAAACGATCTGAAACTGGATCTGGTAAATCTGAATGGTTTAAGTCCTGGTCAACTCTCTTTCCATTTTGGATAACGACTCTACCAGGAATTCCAACAACAGTCGATTGATCTGGGACATCTTTTAGGACAACAGATCCTGCTCCTATCTTTGAGTATGCTCCAACAGTAATAGAGCCTAACACCTTTGCTCCTGTAGCAATTAGCGCATTGTCTTTAATGGTCGGATGCCTTTTCCCCTTTTCTTTTCCCGTTCCACCAAGTGTTACTCCCTGGAAGACCGTCACATTGTCTCCAATCTCACATGTTTCCCCGATAACAACGCCCATTCCATGGTCAATAAAGAAACGGCGTCCAATTCTTGCAGCAGGATGAATCTCAACTCCTGTAAAAAACCTGCTTATCTGCGAGATAGCTCTAGCTAAGAAAAAGAGCTTCTTTTTGTAAAAAGCATGGGCAATTCGATGACTCCAAATGGCATGTAATCCTGAATAAGTTAAAATAACTTCAAAATAATTTCTTGCTGCGGGATCTTGCTCAAAAACAACCTCTACGTCTTCTTTCATCATTTTCAACATAAATTTCCCCTCCAATCATAAACTTTATTAGATTTTTCCTGAGAATATAAAAAAGCGCCTCTGCAACATGACAGAGACGCTTGAATGCGCGGTTCCACTCTGTTTAGGAAAGAGTACAACGATCACTCTAACCTCAACTTTAACTCTGTAACGTAGAGGGTACGCCTTTACTTACTAGTCTAAATGACGTTTAGCAAAGGACTCTAAGGTGCACTTCAAGAATTACTTCACTTAAACCCCTTTCAGCCGATGAGGGTTCTCTCTATAAAGGAAATAAAACTCTACTCTCCTTATCAACGCTTTAAATATAGTTTAACCATACTATATTACATTTTTATGCAAATGTTAACTGAATCATCTTCATAATGTACAATTTGTTACCAAAAAACGTTTGAGGTTCATTTTTCATTGCATTTCTTCGTATATTCAACAATAAGCTAGATGAAAGAAAAGTCTCATTTTTTGATTTAAAAGCGATCATTATGAAATGAACTCAACTAATTACACTTTGTAATCTAGCTAAAACGGTGGATTTTCCTAAAACCGCAATAGATTTTGGTAAGTCCGGTCCATGTGTTTGACCTGTTATCGCTACACGAATCGGCATAAATAAATTTTTCCCTTTTTGTCCGGTTGCTTTCTGGACAGCCTTTATCATTGTTTTCACTGTATCAGCTGAAAAATCATCACTTTGATTGATTTCACTCACAAACGCTGATAAAACTTCGGGAACTTGCTCTCCTGCAAGAACATCCTTTGCTTCCTCTTCATAAGAGATCTCTTCTTTAAAGAAAAGCTCCGTTAGAGCAACAATTTCTGCTCCAAAGTTCAATTGCTCTTGATAGAGCGCAATTAATTGATGAGTTCTCTCTTGTTCTTCCTCGCTCATGTTTTCTGACACTTTCCCAGCTTTAATTAAATGCGGCAAGCAAAGTGGAATTAATTTTTCAAGATCTAGTTGCTTAATATATTGATTATTCATCCAAGCTAATTTATGTGTATCAAAGACAGCTGGAGATTTAGAAAGACGGGTTGCATCAAAGATTTCAATTAATTGATTCTTTGTAAATACCTCTTCTTCTCCGCCCGGCGACCAACCAAGTAATGAAATAAAGTTAAATAATGCTTCTGGTAGATAACCAAGCTCTTCATATTGCTCAATAAATTGAATGATTGATTCATCACGTTTACTTAATTTTTTGCGGTTTTCATTTACGATTAATGTCATATGACCGAATACGGGAATATCCCAGCCAAGCGCTTCATAAATCATCAATTGCTTTGGCGTATTAGAAATGTGGTCTTCTCCTCTTAGTACATGTGAAATCCCCATTAAGTGGTCATCAACAGCTACTGCAAAATTATAAGTAGGTGTTCCGTCCTTTTTCACAATAACAAAGTCACCCATTCCTTCTGACTCAAAGGAAATATCTCCTTTTACCATGTCAGTAAAACGGTACTCTTTATTAGCAGGTACTCGAAAACGAATGCTTGCTTGAAGCCCTTGTGATTCTAATTCGTTTTGTTCTTCTTTTGTTAAGTTAGCATGCTTACCTGAATACTGAGGTGTTTCACCTCTCGCCATTTGTTCTTCGCGTTCTTTTTCCAGCTCTTCTTCTGTACAATAACATTTATAAGCTAAACCTTTGTCTAGAAGCTCATCATAATATTTCTTGTAAATATCATTTCTCTCTGATTGGCGATATGGGCCATATTCTCCACCAACATCAATACTTTCATCCCAATCAATTCCTAGCCATTTTAAGTACTTTAATTGACTTTCTTCTCCGCCAGCAATATTACGTTTCTTATCCGTATCTTCAATACGTATAATAAATTTTCCACCTTGATTTTTAGCGAATAAATAATTAAATAATGCTGTTCTTGCATTTCCAATATGTAAATGTCCAGTTGGACTTGGTGCATAACGAACTCTAACTTCTTTTGCCATCTTTGCTACCTCCGTCTTTTTGACTCTTCGTTTCCAAGCTGCTTAAAAATATAAGCAACCCATAGTTAATAATTTTTATGTAAAATTACGAATAACGTATAAGACCAGACCTAATTTTACCACCAAAATAAAGCAGATACAAAATAAATCAACAAACTAATCTGTGTTATGTACGCTGCTGAATAAGGACTGTTGCCATTGAAGCAATTCCCTCTTGTCTACCTGCAAAACCTAATTTTTCGGTTGTTGTTGCTTTTACATTGACTTGTGATACTTCAGCTTCTAATAATTCAGCAATCCTATTTCTCATGTCTTCAATAAATGGTGCCATTTTAGGCTTTTGCGCAATAATTGTACAATCAATATTACCTAATTCATAACCTTTATTTTTTACGATCTCCCACACATGTTTTAATAACTTTGCAGAATCCGCATCTTTGAAAGTGGGATCTGTATCAGGGAAGTGTTTCCCAATATCCCCTTCACCGATTGCACCTAAGCAAGCATCTGCCACTGTATGTAATAATACATCAGCATCTGAATGGCCTAATAACCCTTTTTCATATGGAATCTCAATTCCACCGATTATTAATGGGCGATTTTCCACTAATTGATGTACATCAAAACCTTGTCCAACTCTTATCATTATTATTCCCACTTTCTATACCCTAATAGACACTATGAATTTTACATCTTTCTCTTCGACAAAATTGCCTCTGCTATGTACAGATCCTCGGGTGTTGTGATTTTAATATTTGTATATTCACCAGCAACGATCGAAACCGCTTGATCTACTCTTTCTAGAAGACTCGCATCATCTGTTCCTAGAAAGTTTTCTCTCACTGCTTTTTCATGTGCTTCTAAAATAATTGATAAATGGAACGCTTGTGGAGTTTGGATTGACCAAAGTGAAGAACGTTCAACTGTTTCGACTACCACTCCATCTTTCGCTCTCTTTATTGTATCTTTAACTGGTACAGCAAGTGTTGCCGCACCGGTTATGATCGTTTTTGACAAAAGTGCCTCTATACTTTCATGAGTAAGAAAAGGTCTTGCTCCATCATGAACAAGAACTAAATCTCCCTCTTCCACTGCCTTTAGCCCGTTATAAACACTGTATTGGCGCTCTTGTCCACCAGATACTAAATGTTTGATTTTGGATATGCGGTATTTTTTTATCAGCTGTTGAAAGTCAGCTTTTTCCGCGTCATTAATTACTAATATAATACCCTTACAATGGGAATGTTCTTCAAAAACCTTTAATGTATGTATAATAATTGGAATCTGTTCTAGTTGAATAAACTGCTTATTCTTACCTGCATTCATCCGCTTACCCTGACCAGCAGCAGGTATTATGACTTGATAATTCATTGGAGTTACTCCTTCAATAATTCAGTATAACATCATAATAAAAGATTCCTCTCTATATGTAAAACAGCCCATGAGACATAGAGTTAAATGTTTCATGGGCTGAGGTATATTATAATGCTTTTTCTAATAGCTTGGGTTTTGCAAAGATCATTCTTCCAGCCGAAGTCTGAAGGACGCTTGTTACAAGCACATCAATATGCTTTCCAATGTAATTTCGGCCATCCTCAACAACAATCATTGTTCCATCATCTAAATAGGCAACACCTTGATTATGCTCTTTCCCGTCTTTAATGACCTGAACATTCATTTCTTCACCAGGTAACACAACAGGCTTAACCGCATTCGCCAAATCATTAATATTCAATACATGAACCTTTTGTAATTCACATACTTTATTGAGGTTAAAATCATTTGTTACAACAACACCAGATGTGAGTTTTGCAAGCTTAACGAGTTTACTATCCACCTCTTGTATTTCCTCAAAATCACCTTCATAAATTTCTACATTTATAGAAAGCTCTTTTTGAATACGGTTTAAGATATCAAGACCTCTTCTTCCACGATTTCTTTTTAGTACATCAGAAGAATCCGCGATATGCTGTAATTCTTCTAGAACAAATTGAGGGATAACGATGGTTCCTTCTAGGAATCCTGTTTGACAGATATCCGCAATTCGCCCATCTATAATGACACTCGTGTCCAATATTTTTAGCTTTTTATCTTCAACTTCAACCTCGTCATCAGAGATTCCTTTTTTCTTACCTATTTTATTTTGAACTGTAAAAACATTAATTAGTTCGTCTCGTTTCTTAAATCCTACTTGAAAACCTAAGTACCCAAGCAGTAGCGTTAAGAATATTGGAATAATGGTGTTAAAGACTTGGTACTGGATCGTATTTAAAGGGATAACAATAAGAAAAGCAACTATAAGACCAAATATTAATCCTAGACTACCAAATAAAACATCTGTAACAGGGGCTTTTACAACAGCTTCTTCTAAGACCCTGATCCAATTCACAACATAATCGACCAACCAAAATGTTGCCACAAAGAATATGATTGCACCTAGTACTGCTAGCGTATAAGGTGTATTAATAAAAGGTATGTCCTGCATATTCATTAATTCAAGTAGTTGTGGCATAAATAGGATTCCTAACATCCCACCTACACTTAGAAAAAATAGTTGGATTATGCGTTTAATTAACATACCTTCACCTCCTTTTTAATTATTACTACTTTATCCTAATTTGCTGACATGTGAAATAGATAAATTAAAATGTAAATAGATTGATACATGTCTGTAATCTTGGCTATGACCCAAAAACACATACATTAAAAAACAATTTTAATATACCCTATTTTACAGAAATTAAAACAGTAATCGTAAAAATTTCATGAAATCTTCTTATATATGACGATCAATTAGTAGTTGGTCTTGCAATCTCTTCAATCCTTCTTTTATTTTCTTAGCTCTTACCTCACCAATTCCTTCTACCTCGTCTAACTGTTCTACGGATGCTTTCATAATAAGTTTCAAATTTTTATATGTTGTCACTAAATTTTCAATAATTATCGTAGGCAGTCTCGGAATCTTGTTTAAAATGCGATAACCACGTGAAATAACTGGACTATCTATATTTGTAAAAGAAGAATAACCTAATAATTTAAACAGAACGGAATCTTCCAAAAGCTCAAAGCTCGATAAGTCTTGAAGCTGTTTAATGACAGGGTAAGGGTCAACTGACTTATCGACAGCATAATCCTTAATTAAAAGAGCCGCTTCTTCTTCTAACCCTGTCAAAAGTTCCGCTAACTGCAAGCGAATCAGATGTCCTTCAGCTCCAAGTTCATTCACATAATCATTTATTTCATCCTTAATTCTAAGAACCATCTCAAACCTGTGAAGTACTTGAAGGACTTCTTTAAATGTCACTAGCTCTTCTAGTTCAAGTGCACCTAGCGTCATGATTGATTGATCTAATACAATTTTATATTTTTCTAATGTTTGAATGGCTTGATTTGCTTTTGTTAAGATAACACCTATATCCCTTAATGCATATCTAAGCTCTCCATGATACAGCGTGATTACATTTCTTCTTTGTGAAATAGCAATAACTAAATTACCCGTTTGTTTCGCCACACGCTCAGCCGTACGATGTCTCATGCCCGTTTCAGAGGAGTAAACAGTAGGGTCAGGAACCAGTTGAGCATTTGCATACATGATTTTGTTTCCTGAATCACTTAAGATGATAGCTCCATCCATTTTCGCAAGCTCATATAAATGAGCAGATGAAAATGGACATTCAATTGTAAAGCCTCCATCAATCACTTCCTTTACCTTGTCATTATGACCAACAACAATTAACCCACCTGTTTTTGCTCGAAGTACATTTTCTATCCCTTCTCTAATAGGTGTTCCAGGCGCTACAAACTGCAAAATTTCATTTAATGTCTTTTCGCCTGACTTACTCTCTATATCTGTCATTTATGATCCCCCTAATGTTTTTTGGAGGGCCTCTGCTACATTTTTTACTCCTATAATTTCTATATCATCTGGTGGATTCCAACCGCCTATATTTGCATGTGGAATGACCGCCCTCTTAAAACCTAGCTTTGCAGCCTCAATCACTCTTTGTTCAATTCTCGACACTCTACGAACCTCACCTGTTAACCCAACTTCTCCGATAATAACGTCAGTTGGTTTTGGTGGTGCATCCTTAAAACTAGATGCAATACTAACAGCAACAGCTAAATCAATAGCAGGTTCATCAAGCTTTACGCCTCCGGCAACCTTTAGATATGCATCCTGGTTTTGCAAAAGAAGACCAACACGTTTCTCTAAAACAGCCATTAACAATGGCACTCGATTATGATCTATTCCAGTTGCCATTCTCCTTGGATTTCCAAAACTGGTCGGAGAGATAAGAGCCTGAATTTCAACAAGCACTGATCTGGTACCTTCCATCGAGGCAACAACTGTTGAACCTGCTGCACCCTTAGACCTCTCTTCTAGAAAAATCTCTGATGGATTTTGCACCTCTTCTAAACCAGCTTCTTTCATCTCAAAAATTCCCATTTCATTTGTGGATCCAAAACGGTTTTTTACAGCACGTAATATTCGATACGTATGATGCCTTTCTCCTTCAAAATAGAGGACAGTATCAACCATATGCTCTAAAAGCCTTGGACCTGCAATTGAACCCTCTTTCGTTACATGACCAACAATGAATACCGCAATTCCCTTTGTTTTGGCTATTCTCATTAATTCAGCCGTTGATTCTCTTACTTGAGACACACTACCTGGAGCAGAGCTTATTTCACTATGATAAACAGTTTGAATCGAATCGACCACTACAAAGGCTGGGTTTGTTTCGTCGATTGCTTTTGAAATAAAGCTTAAATCTGTTTCAGATAAAACTAATAATTTATTAGATTTTACCCCTAAGCGATCTGCCCTTAATTTCGTTTGCTTAACTGATTCTTCACCAGATATATATAAAACATCATGACCGTTATCAGCTAATTGAGAGGATACTTGTAATAACAGTGTTGATTTCCCAATACCAGGGTCACCACCAATTAAAACTAAAGATCCCTTCACAATACCACTTCCGAGTACACGGTTAAATTCTTTAAGGTTTGTAAATATTCTTGGTTCTTGGGTTGTTTCAATTGTTGTGATCGGCGAGGGTTTTTGTACCGTTTGATTGGAATGAGCAAAAACAGCCCTTCGAGGTGACCCAGACTTTAATACTTCTTCTGTCATTGTATTCCATTCACCACATCCTGGGCATTTTCCCATCCACTTCGGTGATTCATATCCACAGGTTTGACAAATAAACTTTACCTTTGCTTTTGCCATAAAATTGTTCCTCTCTTATTAGATTACCAAATAGACAAGTTAATTATGATACTTATCCTTAATTATATAAAACTGAAGGTGTTATCAAGGGAAATCTTTTCGGAAATTACGTTTAATCTTTCCAGACGGGTAAAAGGAGGATTATCTTATTCCCATGTCCGTAGTATTATCCATAGGAGAAAAAAGAAAGTGAGGCACACAATTAAAATCGTATGCCTCTAAACTATCTTTATTTAATTAGATTTCACTTCTTCTTTTTCAGCTGTTTTCACAACAAACTCGCCATTTTCCACATCAAGAATAATTTTTTGGCCTTTATCAATTGTACCTTTTAACAGCTCTTCAGAAAGACGATCTTCCACATTCTTTTGAATCGAACGACGCAATGGTCTTGCACCATATTCTAAGTCAATTCCTTCATCTGCAATTTTCTCTTTCGCAGATTCTGTTAATTCTAATGAAAGATCTTGTTCTTTTAAACGTTTCGTTAATTGATCAGACATAAGCGAAACGATTTCTTTTAGATGCTTTTTCTCTAAAGAATGGAAGACAATGATTTCATCAATACGGTTGATGAATTCAGGACGGAATGCACGTTTTAACTCATTCATTACCTTATCTTTCATGTCTTTATAATTTTGTGTTTCATCTTGAATATTAAAGCCAACATACTTATTGCGTTTTAGTTCACTAGCTCCAACGTTAGAAGTCATAATTAAAATCGTATTTCTAAAGTCTACAGTACGCCCTTTAGAATCCGTTAATCTTCCGTCTTCTAATACTTGAAGTAAAATATTAAACACATCAGGGTGGGCTTTTTCAATCTCATCTAAAAGAACAACTGAGTAAGGCTTTCTTCTAACCTTCTCTGTTAACTGACCACCTTCATCATATCCTACATATCCTGGAGGTGAACCAACAAGACGTGATGTTGAGTGCTTCTCCATATACTCAGACATATCAATACGAATCATCGCATCTTCATCACCAAAGATCGATTCTGCTAGAGCACGAGCTAACTCAGTTTTTCCTACACCCGTTGGTCCTAAGAAGATGAATGAACCGATTGGACGTTTTGGATCCTTTAAGCCAGCACGAGCACGGCGTACTGCTTTTGCAACAGCAACTACCGCTTCTTCTTGACCGACTACCCTTGAATGAAGGAGGCTTTCCATATTTAACAGTTTGTCAGTTTCTGTTTGTGCCAACTTGGAAACTGGAACACCAGTCCAACTAGAAACAACCATCGCAATATCTTCAACTGTCACTTCAGTATTTTCTTGACCTTGTTTTTCTTTCCATGTTTTTTTCGTTTCTTCTAGCTGCTCACGTAAACGTTGCTCTGTATCACGTAAAGATGCTGCTTTTTCAAACTCTTGGCTTTGAACAGAGGCATCTTTTTCCTTACGGATTTCCTCAAGCTTTAGTTCAAGCTCTTTTAAATTAGGCGGTGTAGTAAAAGAACGTAAGCGAACTTTTGAACCTGCTTCATCAATTAAATCAATCGCTTTGTCTGGAAGGAAACGATCAGAGATATAACGATCTGATAATTTAACAGCAGCATCAATCGCTTCATCTGTAATTGATACTCTATGATGTGCCTCATAACGATCACGTAAACCTTTTAATATTTGAACACTTTCATCAACAGATGGTTCATCAACTTGAATTGGCTGGAATCTACGCTCTAATGCAGCATCTTTTTCAATGTACTTTCTATATTCATCAAGTGTTGTTGCACCAATACATTGTAGCTCACCACGAGCTAACGAAGGCTTAAGAATATTTGAAGCATCAATAGCTCCTTCTGCACCACCAGCACCAATTAATGTGTGCAACTCATCGATAAAGAGAATGATATTACCCGCTTGACGAATTTCATCCATTACCTTTTTCAGGCGATCTTCAAATTCACCACGGTATTTTGTCCCTGCAACAACCGTTCCCATATCTAACGTCATAACACGCTTATCACGTAAAATTTCCGGTACTTCATTTTGGACAATTTGTTGAGCCAAGCCTTCAGCTATGGCCGTTTTACCAACACCTGGCTCTCCAATTAATACAGGGTTGTTTTTCGTACGTCTACTCAACACTTCAATAACACGTTGAATTTCCTTACTTCTACCAATTACAGGATCTAAGCTTCCTTCTCTAGCAATTGCCGTTAAATCACGTGCAAGACTATCCAAAGTAGGTGTATTAGCATTAGTAATGCCTCCACCTTGATGGTTTGCTGAAGATTCGTTGCTTCCTAATAATTGAAGAACCTGTTGTCTTGCTTTGTTTAAACTTACACCTAAATTATTAAGTACTCGTGCAGCTACCCCTTCTCCCTCACGAATAAGTCCTAGGAGAATATGTTCTGTTCCAACATAAGAATGTCCCAGCTTTCTTGCTTCGTCCATTGATAGCTCAATCACCTTTTTTGCTCTTGGTGTATAGTGAATAGTTTGTGATGCATCTTGACCTCTACCAATCAATCCTTCTACTTCTTTTTGAATTTTATCTGGACCTAGACCTAATGCTAGTAAAGCTTTAGCAGCTATGCCTTCGCCTTCACTAACAAGACCTAGAAGAATATGCTCTGTTCCAATATTATTATGACCTAATCGAACTGCTTCCTCTTGTGCTAAAGCCAGTACTTTTTGCGCGCGTTCTGTAAATCTTCCAAACATCATAATTCATCATCCTCCATCCGTTTATTACGATCCATTTCCAGGTTTAACCGCTCTCTAATGAGTGCAGCACGACGAATATCTCTCTCATTTGGACGTAATGGTCCTCCAAAATACTGCTGCAAAAATCCAGGCTGTGTTAATATCATCAGTTCATTTAAAATAGTACGGGAAATATCTTTAATAATTCCTAAATCAATACCTAATCTAACATCAGATAAGCATTTTGCAGTCTCGTTAGATTCTATGCTTCGGCAGTATACCAAAGTTCCAAAGGAACGGTAAACCCTGTCTTCTAACTGAGTTTGTGAGGACTGATATAGAGCTTCGCGAGTAGATCTTTCCTGCTCAATTAGCTGTTGTACAACACTAACAAGATCCTCTACAATATCCTTCTCTGACTTACCTAATGTAATTTGGTTTGATATTTGAAACAGATTTCCTACTGCTTCACTGCCTTCTCCATATATCCCTCTTACAACCAAGCCAAGCTGATTAATTGCCGGGATAATTCGATTAATTTTTTGAGTGATAACTAACGCTGGGAGATGCATCATCACTGATGCCCTAAGCCCTGTTCCTACATTGGTAGGACAGCTTGTTAGATATCCTCTTTGTTCATCGAAGGCATAATCAACTTCTTCTTCAATCCAATCATCCAACTGATTCGCAGTACTTAAGGCTTCTTCCAGCTGAAATCCAGGATATAAGCATTGAATACGGATATGATCCTCTTCATTTAACATTATGCTTACCTCTTCATTTTCAGAAAGCAAACAGCCTCCATAATCTGAGTGGTCAGCTAAGTTAGGGCTTATCAAATGCTTTTCTACAAGGACCCTTTTCTGAATTGCTTGCAAATCATTCATTTTTAAAAGCTCTAATTGGCCTAATTTTTTGAATGTTTTATTTGCATATGTGTTTTCAAAGAAATTTAGAACTTCCTGGGCTTCCTCATTTGTAGAGAGAGTAGGGAATTTATATTGATCTATATTTCGTGCTAAACGAATTCGGCTGCTTAATACAATGTCTGAATCAGGACCTTCCTGACTCATCCAAGCACTCATCGCCTTATTCATAAAGTTCTGGAGTGACATCTAAAATCCCTCCTCATCAAAGCTACTTAATTTTTTTTCAAGTGAGCGGATTTCATCTCTTACCAGTGCAGCTTGTTCAAACTCTTCTTGACTAATAAGACTTCGTATTTTCTCTTTTAGATCCTCAATTTTTTTCCTTATATGAATATCTCCACCAATTCTCTTTGGGATTTTCCCGGAATGTTCTGTGTTTCCACCATGAACACGTCTTAGAATCGGAGTAATATAATTTTTAAAAGTTGGGTAACAATTAGAGCAACCAAACCTACCAGATTTCTTAAAATCCTGGAAGGTCATTTTACATCGATCACATTGAGGAACACTTTCTGTTTTAAACACATTCTGCTCCTCTGCTTTAGCAAAGCCATGCTCCATATTAAGTAAACCTGTTAACAGGCTGTTTAACGAGAATCCTGAACTTGAATTAAACATAAAAAATTCACTATTTTCTTTCGCACAGTGCTCACATATATGAACTTCTGTTTTCTCACCATTAATCACTTTTGTAAAGTGAAACGTTGCCGGTCTTTCATTACATTCCTGGCAAATCATCCGTCTCCCCTACTTTCACTTATATTTCAATGAAGTTAACATGGCTTTCACCATTCTTGCCCTTAATTCATCCCTATGAGGAAGGTCGATATATAGGACTGAACGATCTATAACACTCATCATCAGCTTTGCTTCTCGAGGGGATATGACCTCTTCAGTTACAAGCCGACTAATGATATCCTCTGCAGCTGCTTGTGAGAGGCGATTGTTTATTAAAGCTAGTAATTGATCAAGTAAGTGTGCTTGAGTTTCAGCATGAACTTTAATAATTCTAATATAGCCTCCTCCACCACGCTTACTTTCTACTAGATAACCTCTTTCAATCGTAAATCTTGTGTTTATAACATAGTTTATCTGTGAAGGCACACATTGAAATTGATCAGCTATTTCACTGCGTTTAATTTCAACAATTTCTTTACCACTACTGTCCAGCACTTTTTTTAAATACTGTTCAATAATGTCTGAAATATTTCTCACTCAACCTCCCCCTCACTGACTTTGACTATATTTGACTATAATCTAAATATAAAACGAACAGAAAAATTTTTCAACTCTTCTGTTTCATTTTAAATATTGCCAAAATAGAAAGAAGTGAAACCTTATTTAAAAGATTTTTTCTACTTCCTTGATTTCCTTTAGTACAAGCTCCAACTTTTCATGCCCTATTGAATGAATGTTAATATTAATATCTAACTGATAATAAAAAGTTACATTCCCATCTCGGTCCTTTCGACTTGATGTCATCACAATACTATTTGTCTTAATGCTATATGTCGAAAGACGCTGAATCACTTCATCAATTGAAGATTTAGTTGAATTTACAACAACCTTCATCTTTCTTCTTGTCTTTTTTACATACATATACTTCTCTAATCTATTTAAAAAAATGAGACACATTAACACAATAATCGTTGTAAAAAATGCCAGAATATACATTCCTGATCCGATAATTAAACCTAATCCAGCTACAATCCAGATAGAAGCAGCTGTTGTTAATCCTCTAACCGTTGCACCTTTTACTAGAATGGTTCCTCCACCTAAAAAACCTATGCCACTAATCACATAAGATGGAATCCGTGACGGATCGAATTGCACAGCTTTATGATCCTGAAGATAATGCTCAAAACCATACAAAGACAATATCATCATAAGACATGATCCAATTCCTACTAACAAATGTGTTCGAAACCCCGCAGGATGATTCTTAAACTCCCGTTCTAACCCTATAACTCCACATAAAAGAGCTGCAATAAGGATACGAGAAAACATCGTATAATCCTCTTGACTAAGAAACTCAAACATATACATTTCCCCTAGTTTAATAAGACATATAAGTTGTTCTAATATATATATACTCAAAAGATAGTTTTCAAACACTTATTTTTTTGATGGGGGTGTCTGGTGGGGGTGTCTGGTGGGGGTGCCTGGTGGGGGTGCCTGTCACTTCCCGTAATTTGCTAAAATTTGTCGAATAAAGTCTTCAATGGACTATTTTGCATGATTTTACGCTCTCATCTAATTTTATAAAGACAATCTTTTTATGTTATAGAAAATAGTCATAAATTGTAGGCTAATCTCAATGTTCTTTTCTGTTAGGTTCAAGTTTATTTGGCAATCTAAGAAGTTTATCTACGATTATGGAAGATTTATCTAAGATTTTTGCCGTTTTATCTTCGATACTACATATTTCTACAACTTCCACTTCTCGCAAACTTCTTAAAAATTTCCGTTCTTAATTACCCCCTTTTACTACACAAAAAAGACCAGCATTTCTACTGATCTTTTTCCTCTTCTTACTTGGCGACATCCTATTCTCACAGGGGAAACCTCCAACTACCATCGGCGCAAGAGCTTAACTTCTGCATTCGGACTATCAGCTTGCGATAAGTTTCGAATCTCCGCGTTAGCTTGTTCGTTCAGATCCTCATGTGCCAAGACCGCACACTCCGGTCTTCACTCCCTGCGCTTCCTTTACCTTCTTGCTTCTCCCAAGCCTCAGGCTAGTAGTTTTAATTTGTCTCTAATTCTTATATTCAAACCTTCGGTTTAACAACCTTTAACCACACAAAAAAAGACCAGTATCTACTGATCTTTTTCTCTTCTTACTTGGCGACGTCCTACTCTCACAGGGGGAAACCCCCAACTACCATCGGCGCTGAAGAGCTTAACTTCCGTGTTCGGCATGGGAACGGGTGTGACCTCTTCGCCATCATCACCAAATAATTAATATTTAGTTTGAAGGATATTCCTTCAAAACTAGATAACGAATCACAATTCAATTCACTAAGCTAACGCTCTTTAATTAGGTTAAGTCCTCGATCGATTAGTATCAGTCAGCTCCACACGTCACCGCGCTTCCACCTCTGACCTATCAACCTGATCATCTTTCAGGGATCTTACTCACTAATGTGATGGGAAATCTCATCTTGAGGGGGGCTTCATGCTTAGATGCTTTCAGCACTTATCCCTTCCGCACATAGCTACCCAGCTATGCCTTTGGCAAGACAACTGGTACACCAGCGGTGCGTCCATCCCGGTCCTCTCGTACTAAGGACAGCTCCTCTCAAATTTCCTACGCCCACGACGGATAGGGACCGAACTGTCTCACGACGTTCTGAACCCAGCTCGCGTACCGCTTTAATGGGCGAACAGCCCAACCCTTGGGACCGACTACAGCCCCAGGATGCGATGAGCCGACATCGAGGTGCCAAACCTCCCCGTCGATGTGGACTCTTGGGGGAGATAAGCCTGTTATCCCCGGGGTAGCTTTTATCCGTTGAGCGATGGCCCTTCCATGCGGAACCACCGGATCACTAAGCCCGACTTTCGTCCCTGCTCGACTTGTAGGTCTCGCAGTCAAGCTCCCTTGTGCCTTTACACTCTACGAATGATTTCCAACCATTCTGAGGGAACCTTTGGGCGCCTCCGTTACATTTTAGGAGGCGACCGCCCCAGTCAAACTGCCCACCTGACACTGTCTCCCAGCCCGATCAGGGCTGTGGGTTAGAATTTCAATACAGCCAGGGTAGTATCCCACCGACGCCTCCACCGAAGCTAGCGCTCCGGCTTCTCAGGCTCCTACCTATCCTGTACAAGCTGTACCAAAATTCAATATCAGGCTACAGTAAAGCTCCACGGGGTCTTTCCGTCCTGTCGCGGGTAACCTGCATCTTCACAGGTACTATAATTTCACCGAGTCTCTCGTTGAGACAGTGCCCAGATCGTTACGCCTTTCGTGCGGGTCGGAACTTACCCGACAAGGAATTTCGCTACCTTAGGACCGTTATAGTTACGGCCGCCGTTTACTGGGGCTTCGGTTCAAAGCTTCGCTTGCGCTAACCTCTCCCCTTAACCTTCCAGCACCGGGCAGGCGTCAGCCCCTATACTTCGCCTTGCGGCTTCGCAGAGACCTGTGTTTTTGCTAAACAGTCGCCTGGGCCTATTCACTGCGGCTTTTCCGGGCTATTCACCCTAAAAAGCACCCCTTCTCCCGAAGTTACGGGGTCATTTTGCCGAGTTCCTTAACGAGAGTTCTCTCGCTCACCTTAGGATTCTCTCCTCGCCTACCTGTGTCGGTTTGCGGTACGGGCACCTCTCACCTCGCTAGAGGCTTTTCTTGGCAGTGTGGAATCAGGAACTTCGGTACTATAGTTCCCTCGCCATCACAGCTCAGCCTTATGTGACAACGGGATTTGCCTCGTTGTCAGCCTAACTGCTTGGACGCGCATATCCAACAGCGCGCTTACCCTATCCTTCTGCGTCCCCCCATTGCTCAAACGGTGAGGAGGTGGTACAGGAATTTCAACCTGTTGTCCATCGCCTACGCCTTTCGGCCTCGGCTTAGGTCCCGACTTACCCTGAGCGGACGAGCCTTCCTCAGGAAACCTTAGGCATTCGGTGGAGGGGATTCTCACCCCTCTTTCGCTACTCATACCGGCATTCTCACTTCTAAGCGCTCCACCAGTCCTTACGGTCTGGCTTCACAGCCCTTAGAACGCTCTCCTACCACTGTTCTAAAAGAACAGTCCACAGCTTCGGTGATACGTTTAGCCCCGGTACATTTTCGGCGCAGAGTCACTCGACCAGTGAGCTATTACGCACTCTTTAAATGGTGGCTGCTTCTAAGCCAACATCCTGGTTGTCTAAGCAACTCCACATCCTTTTCCACTTAACGTATACTTTGGGACCTTAGCTGGTGGTCTGGGCTGTTTCCCTCTTGACTACGGATCTTATCACTCGCAGTCTGACTCCTGAACATAAGTCTTTGGCATTCGGAGTTTGACTGAATTCGGTAACCCGATGGGGGCCCCTAGTCCAATCAGTGCTCTACCTCCAAGACTCTCATTTCAAGGCTAGCCCTAAAGCTATTTCGGAGAGAACCAGCTATCTCCAAGTTCGATTGGAATTTCTCCGCTACCCACACCTCATCCCCGCACTTTTCAACGTGCGTGGGTTCGGGCCTCCATTCAGTGTTACCTGAACTTCACCCTGGACATGGGTAGATCACCTGGTTTCGGGTCTACGACCACGTACTTATTCGCCCTATTCAGACTCGCTTTCGCTGCGGCTCCGTCTTATCAACTTAACCTTGCACGGGATCGTAACTCGCCGGTTCATTCTACAAAAGGCACGCCATTACCCATTAACGGGCTTTGACTACTTGTAGGCACACGGTTTCAGGATCTCTTTCACTCCCCTTCCGGGGTGCTTTTCACCTTTCCCTCACGGTACTGGTTCACTATCGGTCACTAGGGAGTATTTAGCCTTGGGAGATGGTCCTCCCTGCTTCCGACGGGATTTCACGTGTCCCGCCGTACTCAGGATCCACTCTGGAGGGAACGAAGTTTCAACTACAGGGTTGTTACCTTCTTTGACGGGCCTTTCCAGACCTCTTCATTTACTCCGTTCCTTTGTAACTCCGTATAGAGTGTCCTACAACCCCAAGAGGCAAGCCTCTTGGTTTGGGCTTCTTCCGTTTCGCTCGCCGCTACTCAGGAAATCGCGTTTGCTTTCTCTTCCTCCGGGTACTTAGATGTTTCAGTTCCCCGGGTCTGCCATCATCACCCTATGTATTCAGGTGAAGATACTACTCCATTACGAGCAGTGGGTTTCCCCATTCGGAAATCTCCGGATCAAAGCTTACTTACAGCTCCCCGAAGCATATCGGTGTTAGTACCGTCCTTCATCGGCTCCTAGTGCCAAGGCATCCACCGTGCGCCCTTAACAACTTAACCTTTGACATCGAAGATGTCGTTTAAATCAATTATTAAGAGAATCACTAAACTAAGCGTTTAAACTCAGTGAATTACTTGAATTGTTTTCGTTATCTAGTTTTCAAGGAACATAAAACACAGGATGTTCAAATGCACTTTGCATTTAGACTCCTATGTATTGAGTCTTACTCATATAGAAAGATCAGAATGATCTCTCAAAACTAAACAAAATACCAAGCGTGCTCCATTTTCCTTAGAAAGGAGGTGATCCAGCCGCACCTTCCGATACGGCTACCTTGTTACGACTTCACCCCAATCATCTGTCCCACCTTAGGCGGCTGGCTCCTTACGGTTACCCCACCGACTTCGGGTGTTACAAACTCTCGTGGTGTGACGGGCGGTGTGTACAAGGCCCGGGAACGTATTCACCGCGGCATGCTGATCCGCGATTACTAGCGATTCCGGCTTCATGCAGGCGAGTTGCAGCCTGCAATCCGAACTGAGAATGGTTTTATGGGATTGGCTTGACCTCGCGGTCTTGCAGCCCTTTGTACCATCCATTGTAGCACGTGTGTAGCCCAGGTCATAAGGGGCATGATGATTTGACGTCATCCCCACCTTCCTCCGGTTTGTCACCGGCAGTCACCTTAGAGTGCCCAACTGAATGCTGGCAACTAAGATCAAGGGTTGCGCTCGTTGCGGGACTTAACCCAACATCTCACGACACGAGCTGACGACAACCATGCACCACCTGTCACTTCGTCCCCCGAAGGGGAACCTTCTATCTCTAGAAGTAGCGAAGGATGTCAAGACCTGGTAAGGTTCTTCGCGTTGCTTCGAATTAAACCACATGCTCCACCGCTTGTGCGGGCCCCCGTCAATTCCTTTGAGTTTCAGTCTTGCGACCGTACTCCCCAGGCGGAGTGCTTAATGCGTTTGCTGCAGCACTAAAGGGCGGAAACCCTCTAACACTTAGCACTCATCGTTTACGGCGTGGACTACCAGGGTATCTAATCCTGTTCGCTCCCCACGCTTTCGCGCCTCAGCGTCAGTTACAGACCAGAGAGTCGCCTTCGCCACTGGTGTTCCTCCACATCTCTACGCATTTCACCGCTACACGTGGAATTCCACTCTCCTCTTCTGCACTCAAGTTCCCCAGTTTCCAATGACCCTCCACGGTTGAGCCGTGGGCTTTCACATCAGACTTAAGAAACCGCCTGCGCGCGCTTTACGCCCAATAATTCCGGACAACGCTTGCCACCTACGTATTACCGCGGCTGCTGGCACGTAGTTAGCCGTGGCTTTCTGGTTAGGTACCGTCAAGGTACCAGCAGTTACTCTGGTACTTGTTCTTCCCTAACAACAGAACTTTACGACCCGAAGGCCTTCATCGTTCACGCGGCGTTGCTCCGTCAGACTTTCGTCCATTGCGGAAGATTCCCTACTGCTGCCTCCCGTAGGAGTCTGGGCCGTGTCTCAGTCCCAGTGTGGCCGATCACCCTCTCAGGTCGGCTACGCATCGTCGCCTTGGTGAGCCGTTACCTCACCAACTAGCTAATGCGCCGCGGGTCCATCTGTAAGTGACAGCCGAAGCCGTCTTTCAATTTTGAACCATGCGGTTCAAAATATTATCCGGTATTAGCTCCGGTTTCCCGGAGTTATCCCAATCTTACAGGCAGGTTACCCACGTGTTACTCACCCGTCCGCCGCTAACCTCAGGGAGCAAGCTCCCATTGGTTCGCTCGACTTGCATGTATTAGGCACGCCGCCAGCGTTCGTCCTGAGCCAGGATCAAACTCTCCAATAAAGAGTTGATATAGCTCATAAAAGTTTGTACTATATAGTACGTTTTTTGTTAATCGAAATTAACATTTGCACGCTTGGTTTTGTTTAGTTTTCAAAGATCATTGTTTAACAACAACTTTATTATAATATCATTCTCATTTGAGAAAAGCAAGATATTTTTTTAAAAAGTTTTGGTGGAGCCTAGCGGGATCGAACCGCTGACCTCCTGCGTGCAAAGCAGGCGCTCTCCCAGCTGAGCTAAGGCCCCGTAATTTAGTTAATGGTCGGGAAGACAGGATTCGAACCTGCGACCCCTTGGTCCCAAACCAAGTGCTCTACCAAGCTGAGCTACTTCCCGAATATGGCGCGCCCGAGAGGAGTCGAACCCCTAACCTTTTGATCCGTAGTCAAACGCTCTATCCAATTGAGCTACGGGCGCTAATAATCTAAATTGAATTATAAAAACTATGGTGCCGAGGACCGGAATCGAACCGGTACGGTAGTCACCTACCGCAGGATTTTAAGTCCTGTGCGTCTGCCAGTTCCGCCACCCCGGCACTTACTATTGGAGCGGAAGACGGGATTCGAACCCGCGACCCCCACCTTGGCAAGGTGGTGTTCTACCACTGAACTACTTCCGCATATTAGATAATTAATTTTATCATTGCAAAAAATCTGGTGCGGGTGAAGGGACTTGAACCCCCACGTCATAAAGACACTAGATCCTAAGTCTAGCGCGTCTGCCAATTCCGCCACACCCGCAAGGTGTGTTAAATGGTGAGCCATGAAGGACTCGAACCTTCGACCCTCTGATTAAAAGTCAGATGCTCTACCAACTGAGCTAATGGCTCATTTAAGAAATGAGTAATATTATTAATAAAATGAATGGTGCCGGCGAGAGGACTTGAACCCCCAACCTACTGATTACAAGTCAGTTGCTCTACCAGTTGAGCTACACCGGCATATGGTAAGTTATTTTCGCTGGCGCGAAAAAACTATGGTGGAGGATGACGGGATCGAACCGCCGACCCCCTGCTTGTAAGGCAGGTGCTCTCCCAGCTGAGCTAATCCTCCATTATACCTGGCAACGTCCTACTCTCACAGGGGGAAACCCCCAACTACCATCGGCGCTGAAGAGCTTAACTTCCGTGTTCGGCATGGGAACGGGTGTGACCTCTTCGCCATCATTACCAGATATCTCATTCAATTTTAGCGACAAAAACTATTATATAATATTCTGTCGAAAAATCAATATATTTTTTGAAGAAAATATATTCCTTCAAAACTAGATAACGATTTACAATTCAATTCACGACTGAGTTTAACGTTCTTACATGTCCAGCTCCAGAAGCTAAATCCTACGGTAATTTCACTCTCTCGAAGAAGTCAAAGAACGACTTCATCTCGATCGCTCCAATTCCCTATGGATTTGAACGAGCTTCTTCCGCTTTTCTATTTAGGTTAAGTCCTCGATCGATTAGTATCAGTCAGCTCCACACGTCACCGCGCTTCCACCTCTGACCTATCAACCTGATCATCTTTCAGGGATCTTACTCACTAATGTGATGGGAAATCTCATCTTGAGGGGGGCTTCATGCTTAGATGCTTTCAGCACTTATCCCTTCCGCACATAGCTACCCAGCTATGCCTTTGGCAAGACAACTGGTACACCAGCGGTGCGTCCATCCCGGTCCTCTCGTACTAAGGACAGCTCCTCTCAAATTTCCTACGCCCACGACGGATAGGGACCGAACTGTCTCACGACGTTCTGAACCCAGCTCGCGTACCGCTTTAATGGGCGAACAGCCCAACCCTTGGGACCGACTACAGCCCCAGGATGCGATGAGCCGACATCGAGGTGCCAAACCTCCCCGTCGATGTGGACTCTTGGGGGAGATAAGCCTGTTATCCCCGGGGTAGCTTTTATCCGTTGAGCGATGGCCCTTCCATGCGGAACCACCGGATCACTAAGCCCGACTTTCGTCCCTGCTCGACTTGTAGGTCTCGCAGTCAAGCTCCCTTGTGCCTTTACACTCTACGAATGATTTCCAACCATTCTGAGGGAACCTTTGGGCGCCTCCGTTACATTTTAGGAGGCGACCGCCCCAGTCAAACTGCCCACCTGACACTGTCTCCCAGCCCGATCAGGGCTGTGGGTTAGAATTTCAATACAGCCAGGGTAGTATCCCACCGACGCCTCCACCGAAGCTAGCGCTCCGGCTTCTCAGGCTCCTACCTATCCTGTACAAGCTGTACCAAAATTCAATATCAGGCTACAGTAAAGCTCCACGGGGTCTTTCCGTCCTGTCGCGGGTAACCTGCATCTTCACAGGTACTATAATTTCACCGAGTCTCTCGTTGAGACAGTGCCCAGATCGTTACGCCTTTCGTGCGGGTCGGAACTTACCCGACAAGGAATTTCGCTACCTTAGGACCGTTATAGTTACGGCCGCCGTTTACTGGGGCTTCGGTTCAAAGCTTCGCTTGCGCTAACCTCTCCCCTTAACCTTCCAGCACCGGGCAGGCGTCAGCCCCTATACTTCGCCTTGCGGCTTCGCAGAGACCTGTGTTTTTGCTAAACAGTCGCCTGGGCCTATTCACTGCGGCTTTTCCGGGCTATTCACCCTAAAAAGCACCCCTTCTCCCGAAGTTACGGGGTCATTTTGCCGAGTTCCTTAACGAGAGTTCTCTCGCTCACCTTAGGATTCTCTCCTCGCCTACCTGTGTCGGTTTGCGGTACGGGCACCTCTCACCTCGCTAGAGGCTTTTCTTGGCAGTGTGGAATCAGGAACTTCGGTACTATAGTTCCCTCGCCATCACAGCTCAGCCTTATGTGACAACGGGATTTGCCTCGTTGTCAGCCTAACTGCTTGGACGCGCATATCCAACAGCGCGCTTACCCTATCCTTCTGCGTCCCCCCATTGCTCAAACGGTGAGGAGGTGGTACAGGAATTTCAACCTGTTGTCCATCGCCTACGCCTTTCGGCCTCGGCTTAGGTCCCGACTTACCCTGAGCGGACGAGCCTTCCTCAGGAAACCTTAGGCATTCGGTGGAGGGGATTCTCACCCCTCTTTCGCTACTCATACCGGCATTCTCACTTCTAAGCGCTCCACCAGTCCTTACGGTCTGGCTTCACAGCCCTTAGAACGCTCTCCTACCACTGTTCTAAAAGAACAGTCCACAGCTTCGGTGATACGTTTAGCCCCGGTACATTTTCGGCGCAGAGTCACTCGACCAGTGAGCTATTACGCACTCTTTAAATGGTGGCTGCTTCTAAGCCAACATCCTGGTTGTCTAAGCAACTCCACATCCTTTTCCACTTAACGTATACTTTGGGACCTTAGCTGGTGGTCTGGGCTGTTTCCCTCTTGACTACGGATCTTATCACTCGCAGTCTGACTCCTGAACATAAGTCTTTGGCATTCGGAGTTTGACTGAATTCGGTAACCCGATGGGGGCCCCTAGTCCAATCAGTGCTCTACCTCCAAGACTCTCATTTCAAGGCTAGCCCTAAAGCTATTTCGGAGAGAACCAGCTATCTCCAAGTTCGATTGGAATTTCTCCGCTACCCACACCTCATCCCCGCACTTTTCAACGTGCGTGGGTTCGGGCCTCCATTCAGTGTTACCTGAACTTCACCCTGGACATGGGTAGATCACCTGGTTTCGGGTCTACGACCACGTACTTATTCGCCCTATTCAGACTCGCTTTCGCTGCGGCTCCGTCTTATCAACTTAACCTTGCACGGGATCGTAACTCGCCGGTTCATTCTACAAAAGGCACGCCATTACCCATTAACGGGCTTTGACTACTTGTAGGCACACGGTTTCAGGATCTCTTTCACTCCCCTTCCGGGGTGCTTTTCACCTTTCCCTCACGGTACTGGTTCACTATCGGTCACTAGGGAGTATTTAGCCTTGGGAGATGGTCCTCCCTGCTTCCGACGGGATTTCACGTGTCCCGCCGTACTCAGGATCCACTCTGGAGGGAACGAAGTTTCAACTACAGGGTTGTTACCTTCTTTGACGGGCCTTTCCAGACCTCTTCATTTACTCCGTTCCTTTGTAACTCCGTATAGAGTGTCCTACAACCCCAAGAGGCAAGCCTCTTGGTTTGGGCTTCTTCCGTTTCGCTCGCCGCTACTCAGGAAATCGCGTTTGCTTTCTCTTCCTCCGGGTACTTAGATGTTTCAGTTCCCCGGGTCTGCCATCATCACCCTATGTATTCAGGTGAAGATACTACTCCATTACGAGCAGTGGGTTTCCCCATTCGGAAATCTCCGGATCAAAGCTTACTTACAGCTCCCCGAAGCATATCGGTGTTAGTACCGTCCTTCATCGGCTCCTAGTGCCAAGGCATCCACCGTGCGCCCTTAACAACTTAACCTTTGACATCGAAGATGTCGTTTAAATCAATTATTAAGAGAATCACTAAACTAAGCGTTTAAACTCAGTGAATTACTTGAATTGTTTTCGTTATCTAGTTTTCAAGGAACATAGTAAAGAAAGATCAGAATGATCTCTCAAAACTAAACAAAATACCAAGCGTGCTTCATTTTCCTTAGAAAGGAGGTGATCCAGCCGCACCTTCCGATACGGCTACCTTGTTACGACTTCACCCCAATCATCTGTCCCACCTTAGGCGGCTGGCTCCTTACGGTTACCCCACCGACTTCGGGTGTTACAAACTCTCGTGGTGTGACGGGCGGTGTGTACAAGGCCCGGGAACGTATTCACCGCGGCATGCTGATCCGCGATTACTAGCGATTCCGGCTTCATGCAGGCGAGTTGCAGCCTGCAATCCGAACTGAGAATGGTTTTATGGGATTGGCTTGACCTCGCGGTCTTGCAGCCCTTTGTACCATCCATTGTAGCACGTGTGTAGCCCAGGTCATAAGGGGCATGATGATTTGACGTCATCCCCACCTTCCTCCGGTTTGTCACCGGCAGTCACCTTAGAGTGCCCAACTGAATGCTGGCAACTAAGATCAAGGGTTGCGCTCGTTGCGGGACTTAACCCAACATCTCACGACACGAGCTGACGACAACCATGCACCACCTGTCACTTCGTCCCCCGAAGGGGAACCTTCTATCTCTAGAAGTAGCGAAGGATGTCAAGACCTGGTAAGGTTCTTCGCGTTGCTTCGAATTAAACCACATGCTCCACCGCTTGTGCGGGCCCCCGTCAATTCCTTTGAGTTTCAGTCTTGCGACCGTACTCCCCAGGCGGAGTGCTTAATGCGTTTGCTGCAGCACTAAAGGGCGGAAACCCTCTAACACTTAGCACTCATCGTTTACGGCGTGGACTACCAGGGTATCTAATCCTGTTCGCTCCCCACGCTTTCGCGCCTCAGCGTCAGTTACAGACCAGAGAGTCGCCTTCGCCACTGGTGTTCCTCCACATCTCTACGCATTTCACCGCTACACGTGGAATTCCACTCTCCTCTTCTGCACTCAAGTTTCCCAGTTTCCAATGACCCTCCACGGTTGAGCCGTGGGCTTTCACATCAGACTTAAGAAACCGCCTGCGCGCGCTTTACGCCCAATAATTCCGGACAACGCTTGCCACCTACGTATTACCGCGGCTGCTGGCACGTAGTTAGCCGTGGCTTTCTGGTTAGGTACCGTCAAGGTACCAGCAGTTACTCTGGTACTTGTTCTTCCCTAACAACAGAACTTTACGACCCGAAGGCCTTCATCGTTCACGCGGCGTTGCTCCGTCAGACTTTCGTCCATTGCGGAAGATTCCCTACTGCTGCCTCCCGTAGGAGTCTGGGCCGTGTCTCAGTCCCAGTGTGGCCGATCACCCTCTCAGGTCGGCTACGCATCGTCGCCTTGGTGAGCCGTTACCTCACCAACTAGCTAATGCGCCGCGGGTCCATCTGTAAGTGACAGCCGAAGCCGTCTTTCAATTTTGAACCATGCGGTTCAAAATATTATCCGGTATTAGCTCCGGTTTCCCGGAGTTATCCCAATCTCACAGGCAGGTTACCCACGTGTTACTCACCCGTCCGCCGCTAACCTCAGGGAGCAAGCTCCCATTGGTTCGCTCGACTTGCATGTATTAGGCACGCCGCCAGCGTTCGTCCTGAGCCAGGATCAAACTCTCCAATAAAGAGTTGATATAGCTCATAAAAGTTTGTACTATATAGTACGTTTTTTGTTAATCGAAATTAACATTTGCACGCTTGGTTTTGTTTAGTTTTCAAAGATCATTGTTTAACAACAACTTTTATATTATAACAAACTCCAAAACTCAAAGTCAACAGTTTTTTTATACGTTATTTGTGTGTTATCTGCCTGTTTCGCAGCAACGTATTCTAATATACCATCGCAAACAAACTTACGCAAGTACTTTTTAAAAAAAATTAAACCCCTGCATTTTTGCAGGGGGGGTTCTTTATTAACGATGTCTCATTTGTGGGAATAGTAATACATCACGAATAGAAGGAGAGTTCGTTAAAAGCATGACTAAACGATCAATTCCAATTCCTAATCCACCAGTTGGAGGCATTCCGTATTCTAGAGCTTCAATAAAGTCTTCATCCATCATATGAGCTTCATCATTACCTTGCTCACGTTCTTTAAGTTGTGCTTCAAATCTTTCCTTTTGGTCAATTGGATCGTTTAGCTCTGTGAAGGCATTTGCGTGTTCACGAGCAACGATAAACAACTCAAAACGGTCAGTGAAACGATCATCTTCATCGTTTTTCTTAGCTAAAGGAGAAATCTCCACCGGGTGACCGTAGATGAAAGTAGGTTGAATTAATTTCTCCTCTACTTTCTGTTCAAAGAACTCATTTACAATGTGGCCATATTGCATATGTTCAGTAATCTCTACATTATGTTCTTTAGCAAGAGTTCTAGCTTCTTCGATCGTCATTTCCTTCCAGAAGTCAGCACCTGTATGTTCTTTAATTGCATCTACCATATGAAGTCTTGTCCACTTCGGCTCAAGATTCACTTCATAATCTCCGTACTGTACTGTTGTTGTCCCTAACACTTCTTTCGCACAATGAGCAATGACATTCTCAGTTAATGTCATGATATCTTGATAATCAGCATATGCTTCGTAAAGTTCAATCATTGTAAATTCAGGATTGTGACGAGTAGAAATCCCTTCATTTCTAAATACACGACCAATTTCATAAACTTTTTCTAATCCACCTACGATTAAACGCTTTAGATGCAATTCTATAGCAATACGCATGTATAACGGCATATCTAATGCATTATGGTGTGTAATAAACGGACGTGCAGATGCCCCACCTGGGATAGAGTGCATAGTTGGCGTTTCAACTTCTAGATATCCTTGGTCATCTAAATAACGTCGCATCGCTTGAATAATTTTACTACGCGCAATAAATGTTTTCTTACTTTCAGGACTCATGATTAAATCTACGTATCTTTGACGATAACGTTGTTCAATATCTTTTAATCCATGGAATTTATCCGGTAGTGGACGCAATGCTTTTGTCAGCAATTCGAATGATTTCACTTTTATCGATAGCTCGCCAACCTTAGTTTTAAATACCACACCCGTTACACCAATGATATCGCCAAGATCAGCAGTATTGAAAATCTCATATGCTTCATCACCTACTGCATCTTTACGAACGTAGATTTGAATTTGACCTGATAAATCTTGGATATGAGCAAAGCCTGCTTTACCTTTACCACGTTTGGTCATAATTCTTCCCGCTATTGTAACTATTACTTCTTTTTCATCTAATTCTTCTTTTTCTATTCCTTCGTATGTAGCAATGATGTCTTCAGTTTGATGTGTTCTTTCAAACCGCTTACCGAATGGATCTAACCCTTTTTCTCTTAAATTATGTAATTTCTCACGTCTAACTTTGAGTTGATCACTCAATTCTTCTTGATTCATTTCTTCCTGACTCATACTAACACTCCTATCTATACAAATTGAAAAGCAGAAAACTGCCAGGAATACTGGCAGTAAAAACAGCAAAACAATAGATAACTACTAAACTGAATATTAACCTGCTTGGCTAGCACTATCTTCTTTTGCTTCCATCTCTAAAACAAACTCATCTAATAGATTAACAAATTCATCTCTAGTGTTCATTAAATTGATGTCATTACGGACCTTTGCATTACCTCTAATACCCTTTAGGTACCAGGCAGCATGCTTTCTCATTTCACGAACTGCTACATTTTCATTTTTTAACGCTATTAGACGATCTAGATGAAGCTTGCAAACTTCCATCTTCTCACGCACACCAGGTTCATCCATCAATTCGCCAGTTTCTAAAAATTTAACCGTACGATAAATCATCCATGGATTTCCTAGTGCTGCGCGACCGATCATAACACCGTCAACACCCGTTTCATCTAGCATGCGCTTTGCATCTTGAGGTGTTGCAACATCACCATTTCCTATTACAGGAATGTTAACAGATTCTTTTACTTCTTTAATGATATCCCAATTTGCTGTACCTTCATACATTTGTACTCTAGTACGACCATGAAGAGCTACTGCTTTTCCACCTGCACGCTCTATCGCTTGGGCATTTTGAACGGCATAAATATGATCATCATCCCAGCCCATGCGCATTTTAACTGTAACTGGCTTATCTACCACTTCTACAACTGCCGATACCATGTCATAAATTTTGTTTGGATCTAAAAGCCATTTTGCCCCTGCATCACATTTTGTGATTTTCGGAACTGGACATCCCATGTTTATATCAATAATATCAGCTGTTGTATTTTTATCAACAAATTTAGCCGCTTCAACAAGTGTATCCTTTTCACCACCGAATATTTGTAAGCTTAGTGGTTTTTCACGTTCATCTATATAAAGCATTCCCATTGTTCTTGCATTTTTTAAAAGGATAGCTTTATCACTTACCATTTCAGCACATACTAATCCAGCGCCAAACTCTTTAACTGTTAGTCTAAAAGCTGCATTACATACTCCTGCCATTGGGGCTAAAACGACTCTGTTCTTTAATTCAATATCGCCAACCTTAAACATTCCGCATACCTCCTTTTGCTAGTAGTTTAGTTTGGGGTTAATTCCTCTACTGTTACATTAAGGGATTTTGCTACATCCTCTATAAACTCTTTACTGGGTTCGCGATTTCCTCTTTCTATTTCGCCTAATACAGAAACAGAAACACCAAGATCCTTGGCAAAACTCTCTTGGGTATATCCTTTTAATTTTCTAAAAGCGCGAATACGTCTACCCCATTTTTCTGCTTCCATATTCGTACTCCTTCTTTATCTTGTAATTGATCTATGATAGTTGAAATTGGTTTATCTAAAGTAGGAATGCTTATGTCTTTGTTTAATTCATACAAAGGGATAAGAACAAACGCTCGTTCATGCATTCTAGGATGAGGAACAATTAATTGTTCTGCTTCAATATTTTCATGATTATACAACAAAATGTCAAGGTCTAAAGTTCGTGGTCCCCATTTCACTTCCCTTTTTCGGTCAAGTAATTTTTCAATTTCTTGGAGACAAAGAAGAAGCTGAGATGCTGTTAAATCAGTATTAGCATGAATAACCATATTTAAAAATTGCTCTTGTTCTGTGAAGCCGATCGGATCTGTTTCATAGATGGAGGAAATATTTACCACACTAATAGAAGGATGTTGATTGATTTTCTTTATAGCATCGAGAAGATATCTTTCCCGATTCCCCATATTTGAACCTAGTGCTATATAAACATCATTTTTCATGTTCTTCCCCTTTTAATTTCAACAGCTACTTCCTTATAATGTCCAGGTATTGGAGGGTCTGGCTTAATCACTTTCACTTCACAAAAATGAATAAGCGGGAATTCTGTTAGTAGTTTCTTTGCAATCTGTTCTGCTACAGATTCTACTAGCTTATAAGGCTTGCCTTCAACTATATCCTTGCAGCATTTATATAAAGATGCATAGTTAACACTATACTCTAATTCATCAGTTTCTCCAGCCTTTTTTAAATCCAACTCAACAACTAGGTCTACTCTAAAACGTTGACCAAGCTTATTTTCCTCTTGAAATACACCATGGTATCCGTAAAACTCCATACTATCTACATATATTTTATCGATTGTTTATTCCTCCTTTACCTAACATAACATCCATCATTTTAGCCATTCTGGACATCTCTAACACATCATGTATTCTTATAATTTGGCATCCCTTTTGTATTCCTAAACAAACCGTTGCACCTGTTCCCTCCATACGTTCCGTTGGAGGAACATCAAGAATATGTCCTATAAATGTTTTTCTCGAAGTACCTAACAACACAGGATATCCTAGCTGGACAAAAGCATCGAGATTTCTCATAACCTCAAGGTTGTCATCCATTGTTTTTGCAAATCCGATCCCTGGATCAAGAATGATTTTCTCATCCTTTACTCCTGCTTCTTTGGCAATTGTCACAGATTCCATTAAGTCTACAATCATATCAGGTATTAGCTGTTCATAATCTTTATTTGTTCGATTATGCATTAAAATAATCGGTACATCGTATTCTGCTGCAACCTTTGCCATATTTGGATCAGCCTTCGCTCCCCAAACATCATTTATGATTGATGCTCCTGCTTCTATTGCTTGTTTAGCTACTTCTGCTTTATAAGTATCAATTGATATCGGAGCTTTAATAACATGGGAAAGATTTTTTATAACAGGAATAACACGATCTAACTCTTCTTCCTGTGTGACTGTACTAGCTCCAGGTCTAGTTGATTCTCCACCAATATCAATTATGTCTGCACCCTGTTTAAGCATTTCCTCCGCACGATCAATCGCAAGGTCTATGCTGCTAAATTTTCCTCCATCGGAAAATGAATCAGGTGTTATATTTAAGATCCCCATGATTAACGTTTTATCATGATAATTAAGAGTATAATCTCCACACTCTATAATCTGTTGCTTTGTTAAAATTTCCATTATCCTCAATCCTTTATAACTCATGTATACTTAATAGTTTGGTCTTATAGTGAAGATACAACTCAGTTAACTTCTTACTGTACTCCCCGTCATTCCCTTGGAAATATTGCTCATGTATTTTTTTAACTGGAACAATCTCTTGAGACGAATTTGTTAAAATCACCTCAGTAGAACCGAACAAATGTTCTTTATCGTAAAAACCTTCACATAATGGAATTTCTAATCTCTCCAAACACTTGGTGATAAACTGTCTTGTAATTCCATTCAAAATTCCAGTCTCTAGTGATGGTGTGTACACAATGCCTTCCTTCACCCAAAAGATATTAGAAACAATACCTTCTGCCACATACCCTTTTTCAGTAAGAAAGATACCTTCCAAATTTGGAGTTGCTTGAAGTTCCCGCTTTCCTAAAATATTGTTTAAGTAGTGATGGGATTTTAAACGTTCCTTTCCTTCAGGTGTGTTTCTTCTTAAGTTAAGAATAGCAGCTTCCTTTTCGATCATATTAACTTGTGGAGCTTTTCTAATAAAACACATGATTGTCGGCTTATGATAATCCTGAAGGAGTTTTCCAACCTCTCCAATACCAGCTGAGATGTTTAAACGCACTGTAACATCTTCATTTTGACAATTATTTATCTTTAAAAGCTCCTGAATCATCTCATACATTTCTTCATAATCAATTCTATATAAGATTCCTAATTCATCCACTGCCTGTTGTAGCCTGGCTAAATGATCATATAGCAAAAAAGGAAAACCCTTATAAATTCTAAATGTTTCAAAAACCCCTAAGCCATAAAGAAAGCCATGATCAAATGGAGAAATCGTGGCTTCTGAATCTTTTATAAACTGTGAATTACTGTATATATACACGCTTATTAGCTCTTTTCTAAAGGTTTATATTGAGTAATAAAATTTCTAAGTAGGTCTTTACCGAATGTAGTCATTATCGACTCAGGATGAAATTGCACCCCTTCAATGGGTAATGTTTTATGGCGGAGGGCCATAATTTCATTTTCATCCGTCCATGCCGTTACTTCTAAGCAGTCCGGTAACGTTTCATTTTTTACAATTAAAGAATGATAACGAGTGGCAGTAAATGGATTCTCCATTCCATTAAAGATCGTCTCACCGTTGTGATGCATCTCTGATGTTTTACCATGCATCAAACGCTCTGCACGTACTACATCTCCACCGAATACTTGAGCAATTGACTGATGACCAAGACATACTCCAAAGATAGGAATTTTCCCAGCGAAATATTCGATAGCTTCCATGCTAATACCTGCTTCATTAGGACTGCATGGTCCAGGGGAAATCATTAAAAATTGTGGATTTAACTCTTCAATTTCCGCGATTGTTATCTCGTCATTTCTCTTAACAATCAATTCTTCACCTAATTCACCTAAATACTGAACTAAATTAAATGTAAATGAATCATAATTATCAATCATTAAAATCACTATACTCACCTCAACCTAATATTTTCTCTTCTTTGCTCAACTCAATAGCTTGAACTAACGCTCTTGCCTTCTTTAAAGCTTCTTTATATTCATAATCCGGATTAGAATCAATAACAATCCCTGCCCCAGATTGAACATACCCAAATCCATCTTTTGTGATCATTGTACGAATGACAATATTTAATTCCATATTTTCATCAAAGCCGATCCAACCTATTGAACCTGTATAAATTCCTCTTCGGGTTGGTTCAAGCTCTTCAATAATTTCCATTGTTCTTACTTTAGGTGCTCCTGTAATTGTACCACCTGGGAAGGTCGCTTTGATAACATCTGTATAATTTGCTTCTCTTTTTAATGTCCCTTTCACATTTGAAACAATATGCATCACATGTGAATATTTTTCAATGACCATAAATTCATTTACATGAACAGAGCCATATTCACAAACTCTTCCGAGGTCATTGCGCTCCAAATCAACAAGCATCACATGTTCGGCTCTTTCTTTTTCATTTTCAACCAACTCATTTGCAAGTTTTAAATCTTCTTGCTCATCTTTCCCTCTTGAACGAGTACCTGCAATTGGTCGTGTACTTACAACATCACCTTGTCTTTTAACAAGTAATTCCGGGGAGCCACTTATTATTTGAAATTCAGGAAAATGTAAATAAGCCATATATGGAGACGGATTGACTTTACGCAATGTCTCATAAATTTTAAATGGATTGTTTTCCAATGCAAAATGCTGTCTTACAGACAAATTAACTTGGAAAACATCTCCTTGACTAATATAGGTTTTAATTGCTTCAACAGCTTTTTTAAATCCCTTTTCAGAAAATGTTATTGGGTTAGATGATGGTCCATTTAATATTAACTCTGGTTGTTTAACGTTCTTTACTTCAGAGGTCCAACTATCCTTCATTTTCTGCAGTTTATTCTCAGCCTGCTGTTTTTCTTGTTCATGATAATAGTGAGTGATTAACCATAGCTTGGACGTCTGATGATCATAAACAGCTACATCATCAAAAAGAAGAAAATATATATCAGGTGTTTCTAAATCATCTACAGCTACAGCAGGTAATTTTTCAAAATGTCGCACACAATCATAGCTAATAAAACCAATGGCACCACCTTGAAAATCCGGGAGATTAGGATCTGATTCAGTATAGTACTGTTGGAACCAATCTTTAAAAAGATCAAGAGGCTTTCCCTCTTTTACAATGGTTCCTTGTTCATTTGTTATCATCAGCTGCTCATTTTTTCCCATTACCGAGGCTATAGGCTTAATACCCGCGATACTATATCTTCCACCACGACCACTTTCTAAGATGGCATGCTGTTCTTCATCTTGTGTAAGGTACTTATATTGATTAAAGAAATCTTGTTCATAATCAAAATGTATACTTAACGATGCCCGTCTGTGTTGCATGACTAATCTCTCCTTTAAAACTCTTATATCCATTTTACATAATTGTGTGAAAGAAAACATAGTATTTTAGCTTTTTCTTATAAAATTAGTATGCTGCTTACCTAGAGGAAATATAAAAACACAACAAGTATAGGAATCATTAAAATAAAAAGGAGCTGACAAAGTCAGCCCCTTCTAAAAGTTTAATTTATAAATCAAATTGATATAAAGGTGTACTTAAGTAACGCTCACCGTTACTTGGGATAACAGCTAATACTTTTTTACCTTTTCCTAATTCCTTAGCTACTTTTAAAGCTGCAAAAATTGCTGCACCTGAAGAGATACCGCCAAGAATACCTTCTTCTTTAGCTGCTCTTCTAGCTGTTTCAAATGCTTCCTCGTTTTTAACAGTGATGATTTCGTCATAAACATTTGTATTTAAGATATCTGGTACGAATCCAGCACCAATACCTTGGATTTTATGTGGACCTGGTTTTCCGCCTGAAAGAACCGGAGAATCTGTAGGCTCAACTGCATAAATTTTAATAGATGAATAGTTTTCTTTTAAAACAGAACCAGCACCTGTGATTGTCCCACCTGTACCAATACCTGCGATAAACGCATCTAGTTGATCGCCCATTTGTTCAACAATCTCTTTACCAGTAGTTAAACGGTGTACTTCAGGGTTTGCTTCATTTTTAAATTGTTGAGGCATAAAGTAACCATGCTCTTTTGCAAGCTCTTCAGCTTTACGGATTGCTCCTCCCATACCTTCAGCTCCAGGAGTTAGCACTAATTCTGCTCCATATGCACGTAGCAGGTTTCTACGCTCTAAGCTCATTGTATCAGGCATAACTAAAATCGCATTAATCCCCTTAGCTGCTGCTACCATCGCTAAACCGATTCCAGTGTTACCACTAGTAGGCTCAATGATTGTGTCGCCAGGTTTTAAATCACCCTTCTTTTCTGCAGCTTCGATCATAGCAAGTCCAATACGATCTTTAACACTACTTCCAGGGTTCATAAACTCTAGTTTTAGGTATACATCTGCACTATTATCATCAACAAGTCTGTTTAACTTTACAACCGGTGTTTCACCAATTAATTCATGTATAGAATTTGCTACACGTGCCATACTATTCCTCCTCTATCCCGAGTAAATTTATTGGATTTATAAGAGTAATATATCAATTTAATTCAAAATTGTCAAAACCTTTTATGCTATTTGTACTAATTTTTCCCTATTTCATTTTCATAAAACCAAGATACACCAATCTCTTGCCACAATGGCTCTGCAGTCACAGACCCTTCCATTTGCTCAAGTGCTATTTGTCTACGGATCTGGTCCTTTACCTCATCATACGAATACGTTTTACCAGCCAATTTTTCCTTTAGGAGCAGAACAGCATAACCCATATTCACCTTTATCGGGTGACTCCAGTCTCCTGCAGAAAGCTCAGGAGCAATCTCCAAGTATTCCTTCGAGACATAATCATTGTCTGTAGAGATAAAGCCGATATCTCCACCCTGATTTGCTGTAAATTCATCAATTGATACCTCGAGTGCTAAAGCTTCAAAGCTAGAACCGCCGGCAAGTTCTTTGATAATAGCTTTTGCTTCTTCTTCTGTTTTGACAACAATATGTGACAAGTGATAGATATCTTTTATATCATAGAGTTCTTTATTATTTTCATAAAATGAGCGAAGATCTTCTTCAGGAACCTCAACATCTTTTGTTAAAAGCTCCTCTAATAAAATACTATATCGGATTTGCTCTTCCCAATTCTGCTCTTCGGAAAACTGTTCTTCATCTAGAGATGTATACATTGATTTATAAAAAGTTAGTTCCCGTTCAATAACCTCATCAGATACTGATAGATCGTATTTTTCAGCAAGTTCCTCAACAACCTTCAAGTTCACTAATTCTCTTAATGTGTCTTTGCCATAGTGTGTTTCCAGCTCGGCCATCCATTGTTCTCTTGTGATGGTTGTTTCACCAATCGTTGCAATGACTTCATCTTCCTGTTCATCCCCATTAACAGGAAGAACTCCATAAGGATTAATAAAATATGCAATAGTTAAGCAATTTAGAATAACTAAGCCGAAAATAACACTCCATAATGTTTTCCCGCTCACTCTTTCCAACTCCCGGTAAAACTTATCGTTATTGACTTGCGGCTTTCTTTAATTCCTCTAAGTCCTCTCTAGTAAGCAAGTAGGTTTCATTACAAAAATGACACTGCGCTTCAGCTTGACCTTCATCATCAATCATTGACTGAATCTCGTCTACTCCCAAACTAACGATGGCATTTTCAATTCGTTCTTTTGAACACTGACAACGGAATGAAACAGGTTGTTTTTCGAGAATCTTTACATTTCCTTTACCAAGCACTTCATCTAAAATCTCTTCAGGTGTTAAACCTCTTTGGATTAACTTAGAGATAGGCTCAATACTGTTTAATCTATTTTCTATTTCAGTAATTGTTTCATCATCCGTTCCTGGGAGCAACTGAATAATAAATCCACCTGAAGCTAGGATTGTATTATCAGGATTAACTAAAACTCCTACTCCTACAGACGAAGGAACTTGTTCAGATGTAACAAGATAATATGTAAAGTCTTCTCCTAATTCACCAGAAACAATTGGTACTTGTCCAGAAAAGTTATCCTTTAATCCAAGATCCTTCACAACTGTCAGCATTCCATCCGTTCCAACAGCTCTTGCCACATCAAGCTTACCCTGAGCATTTAAATCAAAATGAGTTTGAGGGTTTGTCACATATCCTCTTACTTCACCTTTTGAATTGCTATCAACAAGGATAACGCCAATCGGACCTTTTCCTTCAACCTTAATGGTCAGCTTTGCGTTACCTTTTAACATAGAACCCATCATAACTCCCGCTGTCATAGCACGTCCTAAAGCTGCAGATGCTGTAGGCCATGTTTGATGTCTTCTTTGAGCTTCGGCAACTGTTTCTGTCGTTCTTGTTGCATATGCCCTTACTTGATTGTTATATCCCATGGCTTTTATTAAATAGTCGTTCATAGTTAACTCCCTTCTTATTGTACCCTGTAACCGGCACCTTAGAAAAAATACTTATGCATGAACATTACGTTCATAAATTAGTTGTAAACCTCTTAATGTTAGAAATGGATCAACAATATCAATACAATCAGATTCCTTAGCAATCAAGGAAGCAAGTCCTCCAGTCGCAATAACTTTAGGTACTTTATTAGATTGTTCTTTCATCCGTTTAACAATACCTTCAACTTGACCAACATATCCATATAAAATACCTGCTTGCATCGCACTTACTGTATTTTTCCCAATGATATGATCAGGTCGAGTAATTTCTATTCTTGGAAGCTTAGCAGCTCTTGAATAGAGAGCCTCTGTAGAAATATTTATTCCCGGGGCAATAGCACCACCCATGTACTGCTTTTCTTCATTCACATAGCAGTACGTAGTAGCTGTGCCAAAATCAACAATAATAAGGGGGCTTCCATAATCCTGAATGCCTGCAACTGCATTGACGATTCTGTCAGCTCCAACCTCGCGGGGATTTTCATATTTTATGTTTAAACCTGTTTTAATCCCTGGACCAACAACCAGCGGTTTTATGTCAAAATATTTACTACACATTCTCTCCAGCGCAAACATGATCGGTGGTACAACCGATGAAATAATAATACCTTCAATTTGCTTGAAGGATATATTCACATGTTCAAATAAGTTCTTTATCAACATACCAAACTCATCTTCTGTTTTGTTTCGACTCGTTTCTATTCTCCAATGATGCTTTAAAGCATCCTGTTCATATACACCCAAAACAGTATTTGTATTTCCTACATCCAATACAAGAATCAAAAGGATCACCACTTTATCTGTTCTATTTTATATTGACATTCCTGTTATATTTTATCATAAAGTTACTCTACTTCCATCTTTGAAACTACCGTGAATAGGTAAGAATAACAAAAATGTATAAAGGTTAGCAGATCACACTATTTGTTCATCTTTTTGTACATAAAAAAGATCGACAACAGTATATGTCATCGATCTTTTTTCTATTATTTCTCAGAAGATTGCTCATCTTCTTTTTTACTGTTAATATTCACTTTTACATCATCTGAACTTTCACCATTTTCCTGGTTACTTGTTACCGGACGATCTGGAAGCTTGCCTTTTTCAACAAGACTTGAGATTTGAGCTGCATCAAGAGTTTCAACCTCTAATAATGTTTGAGCAATTAATTCAAGCTTCTCACGATTATCAGTAAGTATTTGTCGTGCACGCTCATAGCTTTCCTTGATGAAACGTTGAATTTCCATATCAATTTCATGTGCTATAGCATCACTATAGTTTTGCTCATTATGGATATCGCGTCCTAAGAACACTTGACCACCCTGAGATTGACCAAATTGCAATGGACCAAGTTTCTCACTCATTCCATATTCAGTAACCATTTTACGAGCAATGTTGGTCGCTCTTTGGAAGTCATTATGTGCTCCTGTACTTACTTCACCGAAGACAATTTCCTCAGCTACACGACCACCAAGTAAACCAGTGATTTTATCAAGTAATTCAGGTTTTGTCATAAAGTAACGATCTTCTTTAGGTAACATAACTGCATATCCACCTGCTTGACCACGAGGGACAATGGTTACTTTATGAACCATATCTGCTTCATCTAACACGACACCAATAATTGTATGTCCCGCTTCATGATAAGCAACAATATTACGTTCTTTCTTGGAAATAACACGAGTCTTTTTAGCAGGACCAGCAATTACTCGGTCTGTTGCTTCATCAAGATCTGTGTTGTCAATTTTCTTTTTATCCTGCCTTGCTGCAACAAGTGCCGCTTCATTTAACAGGTTCTCTAAATCCGCACCCGAGAATCCAGGCGTACGAGCAGCAATTGCTTTTAAATCGACTGACTCATCTAACGGTTTATTACGAGCATGAACTTTAAGTACTGCCTCACGACCATTTACATCTGGGCGGTCAACCGTAATTTGACGGTCAAAACGACCTGGACGTAATAACGCAGGATCAAGAATATCAGGTCTGTTTGTTGCAGCAATAATGATAATACCTTCATTAGCTCCAAAACCATCCATCTCAACAAGTAATTGGTTAAGGGTTTGTTCACGCTCATCGTGTCCTCCACCTAAACCAGCACCACGTTGACGACCAACCGCATCTATTTCATCAATAAAGATAATACATGGAGCATTTTTCTTCGCATTTTCAAATAAATCACGAACACGTGAAGCCCCGACACCGACAAACATCTCAACGAAATCAGAACCACTGATTGAGAAGAACGGTACTCCCGCTTCACCTGCAACTGCTCTTGCAAGCAATGTTTTACCGGTACCTGGAGGTCCTACTAATAGAACACCCTTAGGAATTCTTGCGCCTAGCTCGGCAAATTTACGAGGATCTTTTAGGAATTCAACAACCTCGACTAGTTCTTGCTTCTCTTCATCAGCACCCGCTACATCTTTAAACTTAACCTTTTTCTTTTCCTCACTGTAAAGCTTGGCTTTACTTTTACCGAAGTTCATAACACGGCTACCACCGCCCTGAGCTTGGTTAAGTAAGAAGAAGAATAAAATAAAGATAATAACGAATGGAATGATTGATGTGAAAAATGTAACCCATCCACTTGTTTCTTCAGCTGGCGCAACATCCAATTTGTTTACATTGTTTGCTTCAGCAGCTTTATCAACACGATCCAATCCTTGTTCCGTTGGTATGTACGTTAGAAAGGTTTCGTCTTCTGAATAACCTTTCATTTTACCTCTTACTTCAAATACACCTCGAACCGGCTGTACAGTCATTTCTGTTACATTTCCATTATTTAAGTCAGAAATGAATTCATTATACGTTATTTGCTCCGTTTTAGGATTAGCACCTGTAAAGAAGCTAACAACTCCAATGATGACTAAAAATATTAGTAAATAAAATATGGTATTACGGAAGATCCGATTCATTCCTTACCTCCTCCCACAGTAAACACGACTATTTTAAATAGTATCATAGAAAATCATGGTAATACAACAAATTAGAAATTGAGATTATTTTTGATAAATCTCAGGCTTTAACACTCCAATATATGGAAGATTTCGGTACTTTTCCACATAGTCTAATCCATACCCTACAACAAAGGCATCTGGTACTTCAAAGCCTACATAGTCTGCGTTAATATCAGCTTTTCTTCCAGTTGGTTTGTCAAGCAGTGTAACAATTTTGATTGATTTTGCCTTACGATAGCGGAATAGTTTAACAAGATAGCTTAGTGTTAAACCACTATCAATGATATCTTCAATGATCAGGATGTCTCTTCCCTCCACTGAAGTATCCAAGTCCTTGATAATTTTTACTTCTCCAGAAGAAACTGTTGATGTTCCATAACTCGAAACATCCATAAAGTCCATTTCCAAATATGTATCAATGTTCTTTAATAGGTCGCCCATAAAAGGCATTGCCCCTTTTAGAACACCTATTGCAAGTGGAAATGAGTCCTTATAATCCTCTGTTAGGATTGCTCCAAGCTCTTTTACCTTTTCTTGGATTTGCTCGGATGTTACTAAAATTTCTTCAATGTCTTGTCTCATTAATGTGTGCCCCCTAGAAGATTAGCTCCTGAATTGTAATACAATACATCCATCCCCTTCTATATTCTCAGCCTCATAACTAGACTTTTTTAGACCAGGAATCCAAAGGATGTTCCCTTTTCCATCTTCTACGATTGGCCATGAATGCCGGCTATGTAATGGGATTTTCTCATCAATAAATATATCTTTTACCTTTTTTGTACCGTTCATGCCTTTCAATTTCATTTTATCTCCCTGTTTTCGTGTTCGTACGATTAAAGGTTCATATAGATCCCGACTATTAAGTAGAAATATGTCGTTACCCTTTGCATGAACCCCAGTTTCACTAACAAAACTGCAGGATATGCTGCCATTCCCGTTTGGGATTGACAAAACAGAAGGGATAGTAAGATCTAAGCAATATTCTATTGCTTCTTTATGTTCAAAAGTAAACAAACACGTATGATATGACTTTATCACTTTTAAACCGTCTGGGTAATCCAGTGAACCTGAAGGGTGATTCTGCGAGAGCAGCGCCTGCAAACTCTCAATATGTATAGAAGAAAGGGAAGATGGAATATTTACATATAGATAGTTTAATATTAGTTTAATCCCTCTTCTTTGTAAAGGCAAAGGTAGGCTTAAGAACCTTTTGATATCCATTTCAACAGCCGATTTTTCTTTTCTTTTGATTACTTTATTCATGCTTTCCTCGGTTAATACCTGTAAATACGATTCATCCTCTAATAAGGTTTCACTAAAATAGCGAAATCTTTCATGAACAAGTGGATTTTCTTGTTTTAAAAAGGAAAGAACATGCTTCCTAAATCGATTTCTTGTGTAATCAGTTTTCTCATTACTTGGATCAAATCTTGGCATTAACTCATTTTCTTTACAATAATCAAGAATTTCTTGCTTGGAATAGGCTAAAAGAGGTCTTATTAGAAACCCATTATGATAAGGTCGCTTCATTTTCATACCAGCTAATGCCTCACCCGTACTACCTCTTACCATTCTCATTAATATGGTTTCCACCTGGTCATCTCCATGATGACCAAGCGCTAGATAGTCGGCTTGATATTTATCTAAGACTTCTATAAAAAATTGATAACGACATTCCCTTGCAGCAACTTGAGCACTTATTTTTCTTGTTTTAGCATAAGCAGAAACATTGATTTGTGTTGCTTCACAGGTTATTTGATATTCCTTACAGAAGTTGATAACAAAATGCATCTCATCTTCAGATTGCTCTCCCCTAAACATATGATCAACATGTGCTGCCACAATATTAAGGTTCATTTTATCTCTAACTTGATAGAGTAAATGAAGCAATGCTAGTGAGTCAGGACCACCAGAAACACCTACTACAATTGTTGATCTATCTTCAAACAATTGCTGTTTTTGAATAATGGCCTCAAAATTTTTCACCATTTTCCCCTCTTTTAACGAATTGCTATGGTTTTAACCTATAATAATCCTACCACTTTTCTGGTAAGAAAAACAAAAAAGAAAGGCCTCGTTCACATATTCAACATATTTTTACTACAAATTAACATTTTTACATTAGAACATGGTAAACATAAAGTGAATAGACAACAAAAACACCTATTAAAATAACTAGTGTCTCAAGAACATGACTTCTTTTCTTCTGTTTCTTTTTATTCTGTTTCACTTGTGTTCTAGAATGTTGAGGTTGAGGCTGTGTTTTTTTCTTTGTTGATTGCCTTCCTTTTGGAGGGCTTTGTTGTTGCTTGGATACCCTTGTTTGATATGACTGTGAACGAGGTTTATCTTTACTAGCTTTATTAGATAATAACTGAATAAAGCCTGACTTCATTTCCTGCGCATTAGTGTATTTCCCTAATAATGCTTGTTGTAAAACATCTCTATGTTGATTTAAAAAAGGATGCTGATTGATTTTATCCATTAACTGGGCTTGTCCATCACGATCACTCATTTTCTTAAATCGTTTCGGATAGGCAGCATTAATAATAATCATTGCAACCGAGAACAAGTCATATGTTGGCTCTGCTTTACGGTTACCCATTCCCCAATAGCCTCTATCAAAAAACTCTGTGAACTCTTTAATAGATCGCCCTTGCTGGGTTGTGCCTCCAACATCAATACATCTTATTTTAGGTGGTGGACCTGACACAATTAAATTTTCAGGTTTTAAGTCTCCAAATACCCAACCTTCCTGATGAAGTTTTTCCAAATTGGTAAGTAACTGAAGTGTGAGTACAGTAGACCACTCTATTCCTCTTTGTTCAACAAATTCAAGAAAGTTTTTTCCTTGTACATATTCCATTACATAAAATGAAGTTAATTTTTGGGAATGATCTTTCCAATCATCTACATCAAGCAAAGAAGGCCCAAGTGAAGTACCTTGGACCTTAGAAAAATGTTTTAGCACATTTACCTCAGAAGTAATCGCCATGCTATTTTCACTAAGCTTAATTGCTACTTTACCTTGTCTACTATCACCTAAGTAAACACTGCCTGTTGCACCTTGTCCAAGCGCTTTTATAATGGTGTAACTCTCCCCATTCCATTTTCCAACAATCGTTGTTCCTGGTGAAAGATTACATGCCTGATTCATCGTAGTAATCTTCTTCGTTTCTTAATAAACTTTTTAGGGAGCGTTTTTTCTTAAAATGCTGAATGGCTTCTCTTATTGCTGGACCAGTCGGCGTAATACCACCTGTAGATAATTTCGGAAAAATAGATGATAAAGATTCTAATTTTGGTGTCCAATCAAGCACTTTTTCAACCTCATCCTTTTTCCCAGGAAATACCAGCACAGCATAACGATTATCACCTATTCTAGAATTTAGACTTATTGACAGATCTAATAATGCTTCCTTTACAGTTGGTAACTTCGGTTTCATACTAGCACTTGTATCAACTAAAATGAGAATTTCTAAACTAGCCGTCTCACCAAGTTCATCCACTACCTCCATAACTTCACCACGCTTTTCAGGTGGCAGCTCTTCCATTGAGGTACTCTTACCTAAAATTTGTTGAAGTTCTTTATTCACAACACCTTGAAGTGTTTGAGTCATTGCCTTTCTTGTTACATGTTGAACAGTTTGTGAAAGCTGATGTGCATAGACAATTTGATGTACTCCTCCACCAGACATCGCAATCCCTTCAACTTCTTGGAGTGATTCTTGGTCGATTACATTTTCCTCTAATACACCAATTACATTAACTGTGATTCCTTGTTCATTAGCTAATGCTGCCATTGCAATTGGATCTTCCCCATGATTTGAGCAACCATCAGTGATTAATAAAATTTGTTTTAAATGACCTTTCTCCATGTTTACCCTCCTAGAGAGATGATTTTCATTCTCCAAAATTTTTCCCTTTGCTTAACAGAAAAATAGACTATTACCATACTCGCCAGAAGGGGCTTATTTTATACTCTATTATTATCCTATTTTCTTTGAGGAAACAGGGATGCTTGCCCATTTAGGTGTATTATGCTCAATAGATGAAACAACAACTGTCATATCATCTTCTATTTTTCCTGATCTTGTTCTAATCACCTCTTCCATAATCAAATCAGCTATTTCCTGAGGATCCGTTGTTTTCATTTCACTAATTTTACGCTTCATCCATAGATCATAATTTTCAACATGTTTAGGACCTTCAAAAATTCCATCACTCATCATAATCAATAAATCTCCCGCTTTAAGCTTCTCGCCAACAACATCAACATCAAAATCCTCTATAATGCCCATAGGTAGATTACTAGCCTGGATTTTTATAATCTTTTCTCCACGTTTGATAAAGCTTGGTGTAGAACCAATTTTCAAGAATTTACTGCTACCATCCTGTAAATCGATAATTGCTAAATCTAACGTTGAGAAAATTTCATCTGTTGTTCTTAAACTTAAAATAGAGTTAATTGTTTTAATTGCCACTTTTTCTTCAATACCAGATTGTAATATTTTCTGAAGTAGCTTAATCGTTTCATTACTTTCAAAATGAGCTCTAACCCCATTTCCCATTCCATCACTTATTGCAACAGCAAACTTACCAACTCCAAGATCAATCATGGAATAACTATCTCCGGATACTAATCCGCCTCCCTTTGCTGCATGAGCAACACCCGTTTCAATTCGGTATCTTTTAGCTGATCCAAATGAAACATGACAATAACAATTAGGGTAATTTGCACATTCCTCTTTTTTAACGATAATGGATTCCTCCAAGATATCAGACAACATTGGAGCTATAATTTTTTCACACTCTCCATGTCCATTACAGAAAGGAATACTCATCTCTATATCAACATTTCCTTGTTCCACGCTATAAATATCAACGTTTACAATTTCAATGCCAAAGTTTTGCAATGCATCTAAGATCTGTTCTTCCTGAACAAAATGATTTTCTCTTTCTCTTTTAATTTCCTTTGACAGATCTCCCATAACATTCGATACACCTAATAGCTGTTCAGCAACTAATCTGCGACTTTCCTGAACCTCTTTCTTCAGCTTTTGATTTGCTTGAAAATAGTTGATTTCCTGCTCAATTGCTTCTTCTACTCTACTTGCCTTAGAACAATGTCGATCAAACTCTTTCTTTAATTTCATATTATTCTGGTACGTATTTTGCTTATTTTCATGCATAATGTTTTGCATCAACTCATATGTTTTATCAAAGTTTTCCACCCAGCATTTTTCTTTTTTAAAGCAATGCTGACAAGTACTTTCTGTAATCCTACTTAAAAACAAATCAGTTTCTCGTTGTTCTGTGTCTTCATATTCATCTTTATCATAAAACGTAGTAAAACTCTCTGATAAAGCATTAAAAACTTGAGAAAATTGTTCAACACGATGCGCTGTTACATCACGAATTTTCCTTACATATTGTTGTTGCTCATGCGCATGTTCATTTGTGCCAGGAATATGCTTAGCCAATCGAGCGGTTACTACTTTTGGAGTAATTAAAAATAATAGAATCGCTATCATTGACTCAATTAATGTTGTCATTAAGTCAGCAGAACCTTGTCCGTATAAAGAAATAAGAATTGATCCAACTAAAAGTCCAATTGAAGTTCCTAGCTTATTTCCTTCACGTAATAATCCACCTAACAATCCGGAAAAGGCGAGAAGACTCATATGATAAAGGTTTCCTACATTGGCCAAGCTTAAGATTAACCCCGTTACCACACCAACGGTACAACCAATGCTAGATCCCCCAATAAATGCAAACAAGAGAACAATATATCTCGAGAAAATGTGCTCAGCTTGCAGGTTTTGGAAAGAAACTCCTACCATTCCTGTCATCACCGAGGCTAAAAGTATCATAATGCAAATAATTTCTTCAATTTTTAGTGATTGCTTATACTTTCGTGCCGATATCAATGGAATACTCTGAAGAAAAATTAACGTTAATATAAATGATAAGCCTGATTCGACTCCTGCCATCATATAATCATATAAAGTTAGCGATGATTTAATTGCAAAAGAGTAGGCAATTCTTGTCAGAGCCACCGTACTAAAGATAACAAATGGTAATACCCTTAACTGATCCTTAAAAAGATAGGATGTTAAACGATTCAGAACAAGAAAACCAATGATAGATACTGCGATGACTAATGCAACCTCAAAAGAAACTGTTAAACCCCCAGCAATCAATGAAAGCCCCGCTAATGCTACTTTATCCCGCTTCATAAGAAAAATAGCGCCGAAGAATGGAAGAGCAAAAGGTAATACCTCCGACAAAATGATAGCTCGTCCCAATAAAAATCCGATCAAGGCATAAATGATTCCTTTATGTAAGAGGAAAAGCTGCAGCTTAGATGAAAATCGGTGAAAGATTCGATTGAACACTTGTTGGGTTTTGTCCATTCCCAAATCAGATATCGGCTCCATTAACCTTCTTTCTACTTTTTCCATTTTTCATTCCCCCACTTATTCATATTGGTGCTATTATATCGAAGGTCTATTCAGGAATTTGTCAAAAGAAGGTGAACTATTCCAAAAACCGTTCGACTGTTTTTGAAGTATGCGACAAATATCTAATTCTTCTAGAGTATTTTGCTTATGCTATTCGTCAAATTGTTGTGAATTGTGTTGTATCGGGTCAAGAATAGTCTAAAGAATATTGTGGGGAGCATGTTTAAGAGTAAAGATCTTTTTTTGGAGTTATTTGAGGGGGGAAAGAGGTGATTTGAGTCCTAATATGTTATGAATGACATTTCGCTCCTGTTCCCAGTTAGTTTTGTCGTTCACTAACTAAATTGATATAAATTCCTTCAGTTTATAATCTAAACTAGTTTAAAATACAAAAAACTAGTTACATCTCTGCAACTAGTTTTTAAAGTATGACCCATACGGGATTCGAACCCGTGTTACCGCCGTGAAAGGGCGGTGTCTTAACCGCTTGACCAATGGGCCTCAAGTATCATGTTTTTATATGGTAGCGGCGGAGGGAATCGAACCCACGACCTCACGGGTATGAACCGTACGCTCTAGCCAGCTGAGCTACACCGCCATAGTTATCAAACGCTCCTTGGGGAAAACCGTGCTCGTCATGTCTCTTGTCAGACACATTCCTCGCAAGCCTACAAAGGAAGATGATTCAGGATGTTTACGGCTCGCTCTAGCCAGCTGAGCTACACCGCCATAGTTATCAAACGCTCCTTGGGGGAAACCGTGCTCGTCATGTCTCTTGTCAGACACATTCCTCGCAAGCCTACAAAGGAAGATGATTCAGGATGTTTACGGCTCGCTCTAGCCAGCTGAGCTACACCGCCATATTGGACCTCTATTAGGCACAAATAATATAATACAATTCAATTTCACATACGTCAATATCAAAAATAAATTTAGCATTCTTCTTCAATACATGAAAAAAGAGAAAACATCATCAATGTTTTCTCTCTTTTTAAAAATGTATATGAAAGCAGCAAGCTATCCTCTTCTAGCTCCACGACCACCACGTTTTGATTCTGTATTGCGTTTTAATGAAGCTAAACGATCTTCACTATCTTTTAAGAAACGATTCATTTTTTGTTCAAAATTTTCTTTATTATTACTGTTGTTGCGGAAATCATTTCCTCTTGATCTTGGGCGATCTGAATTTCTTGGACGTTCCTGACGTTGTGGACGCTCTGGGCGTTCTGGACGATCTGGACGATCGATTGCCTTTTTAATTGATAAGCCAATCTTTCCGTCATTTTCTACATTGATTACCTTAACTGTTACTTCATCTCCGACTTTTAAGTGATCGTTAATATCTTTCACATAATTATCGGCTACTTCACTGATGTGAACAAGTCCTGTTGAACCACCCGGTAACTCCACAAACGCTCCAAAATTCGTAATGCCCGTTACCTTTCCCTGTAACTTGCTGCCAACTTCAATCGACATAAAAATAATGCTCCTCCTTAAACAGATAAAAAATCATTCAAACCTTTATTATATTATACATAAATAAAAAAACTAGTGTCAACAAGGCTAATCTTTTATATTAAAGATGATCTCATTGTCGTCTGACAAGAAATAGTCTCTTCTTGCAATCTTAGCAATATACTCATCATCATTAAGCTTCACTATTTCTTCTCTTAATATTTTTTCTTCCTTTTGTAAACTTGTGAGTTCTTCTTCAAGCTTATTCTGTTGCTCAAGCTTTTCATCAATTGCAACTGATTGCTTATATAAGGTGGTTATAATGATGGAGGAAGTGATAATAGCTAATAGTCCTAACACGAATAATCGTCTGAATAAGCCTCTTTTTCGTCTGTTTGAAATTTGCTGTTGTCTCTCTTGCTCCATTGCATATTGTGATTGTAGCTCTGTAATTTTCTTCGATCTCTCGAGACTCATACTAGTCCTCCTTACTTCTTCCTAAATTGTTGCCACCAGGTTTTCATCTTATTAGTTGTATTCTTGACTTTTTTGAAATTTCCTGCCATTTTGGCAATATTTCTTATTAGGAAATTCCTTATCCCTCTAGGAACAAGTTTCCACAAAAGGATAAAAATCCATTTCAGAGGTGCTAATAAGATTTTAACCAATGAATATAGGAATTGAAAGACCCATTTTATAATACTCCAAAGAACATTTAAAGTTCCTAATAAAATGACGATAATTAGTTGAATGAGTCCCTTTATTGGTCTAACAATCATCGCTCGTCCAATATTAACTAAAATTCTATATAATCTTATGCTTGTCTGTATTATGCGCTCTAAAAGGCTTAAATATATTTTCTTGAAAAGACTCTGATAAGCTGCATATCCACAAAGGACAGCCAGGAATATATAAATCCTAAGTTCACCTTCATTTACAAGTAACAAAAGATAAAATAGGATAAGTCCTTGAACGACCCAAAACATAAAGTCATTTATGAAGACAACCCATCTGGCTCTTAATGGCCGCTTTAAAAAGCGACCATATGTATCGAGAGCTGCCCCAATCCAACTTCCCATTCCTGCCATTGCTATCATTGTATAAAACTGTGTTGATAAACTCATTTAAATAACTTGCTAAAGAGTCCTTTAGCTTTCTCCGCATGCTGCTCATCTAGATAAATCAGATCAAAGATTCTGCTTCCTTTAATGGAAACAATCCCTTTATCAACATCTAAATTTTTCATTTGAAGGTTTTGTCCGCGGATTGCTAGTGCACCCATGACTGTGTCTAATAAAAATTCCTCATTATCAAAGCTTTCTACCTGTTTTACTCCTGTGATTTCTAATAATTTTCTCCCTCGCATGATTACATCATGCTCTTGAATTGTTCCTTTATGGACAGACGCATTATTTTCATAGTATTGACTCATATTCTACCTCCGAATTCTAATAAAGGATTTTCTTTTACATGTGTATGTCATTAGAATTCGGTTTAGAACAAGCCATATGAAATGCGAATGGTGTATAAATCTTAGCAACAACAAGACCATAAACCTGGTTAGGAATTAACACCGATAGTATAGTTAACCTTTAAAATATGTTACATATCGAACGATTCTTGATTAATTTTCTCTTCCTTTACTACGCGATAAAGATTTGTTGCTTCTTCTTTTCTTGTCGTTTCCTTTAAATCTTCAATAACAACTGTAACTAGTTTTTGACCAAAACGAATAACAAGTTCATCCCCAATTTTAACATTAGAACTCGCTTTACCCGGAGTACCATTAATTGCAATTCGACCTTGATCAGCAATTTCTTTTGCTAATGTTCTTCTTTTTATTAATCTTGAAACCTTAAGAAATTTATCCAGTCTCATTGTTCATCCCTCTTTTTATCTAAAGTCTTTGCTTCATTCCAGAGTTCGTCCATTTCTTCTAATGTCATCTTCTCTAGTTCCTTACCATTTTGCTTCGCTTGTTTCTCAATATAGTTAAAACGATCAGTAAACTTAACATTTGTAGAGGATAGGGCTTCTTCTGGCTCTATTTTATAGTGTCTTCCTACGTTAATAAAAGCAAATAATAGATCTCCAAATTCCTTCATTATAAGTTGCTGATCTCTTTTTAATGAGATTTCTTCTTCAAATTCCTTTATTTCCTCTTTAACTTTTTCCCAAGTGCCGTCAATAGAAGGCCAATCAAAGCCAACTTTTGCAGCCTTTTTCTGCAGATGATATGCCTTAGATAAAGCAGGTAATGATCCCGCTACGGAATCTAAAATCGATTGTGTTTCTGATGACCCTTTTTCGTTCTTTTTTATTTCATCCCAGTTTGCCAAAACCTCATCTGTACTATTTACTGCTGTTTCTCCAAATACATGAGGATGCCTTCTGACCATTTTTTCTGAAATCCCGGAAATAACGTCATCAATACTAAACATACCTTCATCTTCACCAATTTGAGCATGAAGAACAACCTGTAAAAGCACATCACCAAGCTCTTCGACAATATGGTCAATATCTTCTTTATCAATTGCTTCAATTAACTCATAACACTCTTCAATTAAATATTTCTTTAAAGATTGATGTGTTTGCTCCTTATCCCAAGGACACCCATTTGGTCCTCTTAACTGGGCAATGATCTTTCTGAACCTTGGAAATTGGTGATAAACCATTTTTTCCTCTTTTATTGGTGGAACATATACACTGGTTAGATTATGAACATTCGTTTCCCGATCCAACTCGTATAACTCCACTTCTTTCAGTTCTTGCTGACTGCTTCCCGCTGCAGTAACGATCATCACTTTATAATCATCAGGCAACTGTTCCATCAATGTTAGCTTTACTTCTGAGGCTATTAGTTGATCATATACTTGTGTAATAATAATATGACCTTGTAGTTGTAACTGCTCACTACTTAAAGTCATTGCATCAACTAACTGAAATCCTTCAATCGGATCTATTTCCAGAGCTTGAAAGGTTGCATCAAGAAAGCTTTGTCCACCTTCAACCGTTACAATATACCCTTTTTCTCTACCTTCTGTTAGCAAAAGCTGTACCGTTTTTTCTGCAACAAGAGGATGTCCAGGTACTGCATAAACGATATCTGTATTCGCTGCCTGCTCCAAAAGGGTCTTAACAATATTGAGGTACACTCTGTCAAAGTCCTCATTTTCTTCATAAATAGAATCAAAAGACTCATAATTAATCGAGCTATCCAATTCATGAATAACAGGGTGCTCCTTTGTTCGCAAAAAAAGGTGCTCTGAATTTGTTAGTAGCTGATATACACCAAATGGTAACTGATTAAGATCGCCAGCTCCTAAGCCGACTATTGTAATTTTTTTCGCCATTTATGTACCTCTCTATTTTATAATTTTATTTATAACCGGGATACTTTGCATTTCCTCTTTCGTAAAGACATTGAATTTAATAATTGCTATCCCATAAAAAAAGGCACCAATTACTACTCCTATTAAAGCAGTTATAGTTGAATAAGTCCGACTATGAATATTGATATAACTATTCACTTCTAGAGTTAGAAACAATACTCCAAGCATAACAATTAAGGATAGACCTATTTTATATAAGCTTTTATTACCCCTAAAGGAATACCCCTTACTTATTAAATAAAACATCATAATAATTGATATGAACATATAAGCTATCAATGTAGATATTGCTGCTCCGGTAATTCCGAAAATTTGTATTAATAGCTCATTACCAATAAATTTTATTCCAGCTCCAACAAGAACAGCTATGGCTGGAACAAATGTATGTCCTAATCCTTGTAAGATCGCAAATAAAGTTAAACATATGGATGTAAACAAAACAGAACCGCTTAGAATCATTAAAACTTCAGTACCTGATGGATTTCTGAACAACATTGTATTAATAGACTTCATTAAGACGATTAATCCTACAGAGGCACCTGCGCCAATAACAAAGCATAGCTTTAATGATAGCCTTAATTTTTCACGGATAAATCCTTCATCATTATTAACCTTAGCATTGGCAATTACCGGTACTAAAGATAAAGCAAACGAAGTAGCTACTACGGTTCCTAATTGTATTAAAGGCTGTCCTCTGTCATATACTCCCTTTAATGTCTTCGCAGCTTCTTCCTCCATACCTCCATTTACTAAGAGAGAATACAAATTTAAAGCATCTATTAACTGAATGAGGATAAGCAATAAACTACTTATTCCAATTGTTAAGCTGTATGTAAGTAATGTTTTTACGACTTTCCAGGTTGAAACAGGAGCAGTAAGGTTCCAACTAAATCGGTAACCCTTTTTCACCCAAATATAAATTAGTATTAACAAACCAGCTAGGCTGCCAATAATGGAAGAAAGGATAGCACCTTGACCTACAATATATAAATCAAAGCCTTCTCTAATTAAAAAGTATGAGCTTAATAAGATAAAGGTTACTCTAATACCTTGTTCAACCACTTGAGAAGTAGCTGTTGGATTCATGTTTTGATCAGCTTGAAACTGTCCTCGTAACAATGAAACAAAAGGAACAATTAAAAAAGAAACAGCAGCTAATTGAATCAATGGTTCTAAATGTATGTCTCCCATAAAAATGGATAGAGGCGCTGATAATATGTATAAGAAAATGGATAACGTCATGCCAAAGGCAATAAGGTACAAGAGAGTTATTGTCATTATTTTTGAGCGGACCTTTATAGAATGACCATATCCATAATCACTCATTACCTTTGAAATCATTACCGGAAAACCGGAAGTTGCTAAAATAACACTCATTCCATAAAAGGGATACACTTGCTGATAAATATAAAAACCAATATCCCCGACGATATTTTGATAAGGGACTCGGTAAGCTGCACTGAAGATTTTTGTAAGCAAGCCCGCTAAAGTCAAAATCATTGCACCTTGCATGGCTTTGTTTATATGGTTTTTCTGACTATTCATTCCGTCTCCTCTCCAAATCCTCTATCCGATTATAGCATATTTGAATAGCCTTCTTAAAAAGCAAAAGGGGTGGCAATATGCCACCCCTTTTCTAGCTTATTGTTCCATTTGGCGAGCTAAAAATCCTGCTGCTGTTTCTACAGCCTTATGCTCAACCTCACCAATTGATTGCTCTTTGGAAAGAATAATGACTGCTCCAATTGGATCACCATTGGCCACAATGGGTCCAATCGTATATGATTTAATATCTTCATTTAAACCTTCTACAACCTGAATTTCTCCAGCATCTGCTTTTAAAACAGAGTTTCTTTCCTCCATAACCTGCTCGATAACTTCACCGATGTTCTTATTAAGGTATTCCTTTTTTGAACCACCGGATACAGCAATGAATGTGTCTCTATCACAGATTAAAACTGGATGACCTAAACTATCATAAATAGCATCTGCATATTCCTTAGAAAAGTCGCTAAGTTCACTGATTGGTGAATATTTCTTTAAAATTACCTCACCATCACGATCCACAAATATTTCTAATGGATCTCCTTCACGAATTCGTAATGTTCTACGAATTTCCTTTGGAATTACTACGCGACCTAAATCATCAATGCGACGAACTATACCAGTTGCTTTCATCTTACGTTGCCTCACTTTCATCGGATGATAGGAAATTGACGATTGTTGATCCTGCATACAAAATAAATAATAATTAAAACCTTTTTAAACAGGAGCTTTTTTCTATGTAACAATCATCGTTTGTTAAAAATAGTATCCTTCACCATTCGAGTAATATACATCCTTTACCGGATTTTTTAAGATAAAAGTGATAAGCAACTACTAATAATATCCTTTAGAAGCATTTATTAAACCTATTTTATTGGAGAATTTCTTCTTTTTTCACTTGAGATAATCCATTTAAAAGTTCGGTCGTAATGCCAAGCCATTTCTCAACAGCTAATCCTTTTGTATTAACTGTTAGCTTTAATTTACTGCCTTCCATTCCTAAACCAACAATTCGTTGATATTTATTACTTAAGTCAAATAGCTTTTGACCATCAATTAAATTGCTGGCTTCTTCTTCTATGAGAATTGTGATGACTTCTTTATCTTGCTTTATTAACTCAACTCGTTCTTGAATAGCAAAAACCTTCAATTTTGCAATTTGGAAAAGATAATCAACCTCAACTGGATATTCTCCAAATCGATCAATCATTTCTTCTTGCAACTCTTCTAGCTCTTGTAATTCAGTAATTGATCTAAAGCGTTTATACATATCGATTTTTTGACGACCATCTGTAATATATGATTCAGGTAAATATGCATCCACTTGAAGATCAATTTCAACATCTATTGCTTTTTGTTTTGGTTTATCAGTTTGTCTTTCTTCAATAGCTTCTTTCAGCATTTGTGAATATAAATCAAAACCAACAGAATCAATGAAGCCATGCTGTTGAGCCCCTAAAAGATTCCCTGCTCCCCTGATAGAAAGATCCCTCATTGCAATCTTAAAGCCTGAACCTAATTCGGTAAATTCTTTAATAGCTTGTAACCTTTTTTCAGCAACTTCTGTAAGCACCTTATCTTTGCGATACGTAAAATACGCATAAGCTACTCGGTTAGATCGACCTACTCGTCCTCTCAGCTGATAAAGCTGTGATAGTCCCATCTTATCTGCATCATTAACAATAAGCGTGTTAACGTTAGGAATATCTACACCTGTTTCAATAATAGTTGTGCTTACTAACACATCATATTCTCCCTCGAGGAAGCTTAACATGACAGATTCTAACTCATTTTCAGTCATTTTCCCGTGTGCATATGTGACCCTTGCATCTGGTACTAGCATAGAAATTTCCTCTGCTTTTCTTTCAATATCCTCTACCCGGTTATATAGAAAGAAAACTTGACCTCCACGAGACATTTCTCTTTCAATTGACTCTCGAACAAGCGCGCCATTATATTCAACAACATATGTTTGAACCGGAAAACGATTTTCTGGTGGCGTTTCAATAACAGATAAATCCCTTACTCCTAGCATAGACATATGTAAGGTTCTTGGAATTGGAGTTGCTGTTAACGTAAGCACATCCACATTCGCCTTTAATTGTTTTATCTTTTCCTTATGTGTAACACCAAAACGTTGTTCTTCATCAATGATTAGCAATCCTAAGTCCTTATATTTTATATCTTTTGATAGAAGGCGATGTGTCCCAATGACCATATCAACAGTTCCATTGCCCAATCCTTTTGTTGTTTCTGTAATCTCTTTTCTAGATCTAAAGCGACTTAAGAGACCAACACTAATAGGATAGTCCTGAAAACGTTCTCTAACGGTTTCATAGTGTTGTTGAGCTAAAATAGTCGTTGGAACTAACAATGCAACTTGTTTACCATCTGCAATAGCTTTAAAAGCTGCACGTATCGCAACCTCTGTTTTTCCATATCCAACATCTCCACATAAAAGGCGGTCCATTGGACGAAGACGTTCCATATCCTTCTTAATTTCTTGAATGGAGCGCATTTGATCTTCTGTTTCTTGATATGGAAAGGCTAATTCAAATTCTTTCTGCATTTCACCATCTGGTGAGAATGCATATCCCTCACTTGCTTCACGTTCAGCATATAATTTAATTAAATCATCTGCAATATCTTGGACCGAAGACTCAACCTTCTTCTTAACCCTGCGCCAGTCATTTCCTCCAAGCTTGTAAATCTTAGGCTCCTTGCCTTCAGAGCCAACATATTTTTGCACTTGATCAATCTGTTCAACCGGTACATAGAGCTGGTCACTGCCCTGATATCTTATATTTAAATAATCTTTGTGAATCCCGTTTATTTCAAGTGTTTCAATACCAAGATATTTACCAATCCCATGATTAACATGGACAACATAATCGCCAACTTCTAGTTCTGAATAGCTCTTTATTCGCTCTGCATTCGAAAGCTTTTGCCTTCTAACCTGTTTTTTTACACGTTTCTTAAAAAGCTCTTCCTCCGTAATGACAGCGAGCTTTTGCATTGGTAGTTCAAATCCTGTTTGTAAATCTCCTTGAACAACTGAAATTTGACCAGCAATTAAGGGATCGTTTTGCCCCAATATTTTTGCCTGAATTTCATAGTCCTCTAATACATCCTCAAGCTTCTTTGTTCTTTCCTCATTTACGCCTAAAAACACAACAGAATATTGAGATTTTTGAAAGCGTTCAAGTTCATTCTTTAAAACATGCATCTGACCATGGAAATTTTGCATTTGTTTACAAGATATATTTAATATATTTTGTGGACTTGTATGTGGTACATGTCTTAAGAAAAGAGAAAGATAGATAGAAGGATGTTTACTTTTTGTCATAACATCCATATACGAATGTGAAACCTTTATTTCCTGTAGAATTTTTCCTTCTTCAAGTAAACCGGTAAACCACTCTGCCTCTTCCCGTTCTAATTGATCATATGTTTCGTGAATTCTACTGATCTCATCTAAAATTACGATTGAATCAGTAGGAAAATAATCTAGTAAACTAGTAGGCTGCTCATATAGGAGAGAAGAATACTTAAATAGATCATGACTAAATTGGTTATTTCGTAAACGCTCCAAATCATATTGAATATGCTCAAGTAGCATTTCCTTCTGTTGCTCATTTTTTAGCTTTTTTAAATTCTTTGCTAAGCCTGCTTCAATACCTTCTATACTTCGATTTCTTGCTTCTGCATCTATTAGTATTTCAACAGCAGGCCCAATTGTTATCGTTTTTAACATTTCTACTGATCTTTGGTCATCTATATTGAAAGAACGAATAGAGTCAATTTCAGTATCAAATAGTTCGATTCGAACTGCATTTTCTTCAGTTAAAGGATAAATATCAATAATTCCACCACGAACACTAAATTCTCCAGGAGAGCTGACCATGTCTACTCTTTCATATCCTAATGAAATAAAATCTTGAATATAGTGGTCAAGGTCAATATCTTGTCCTAATGATAAATTGAATTGCTTTTGCTTCCATAGCTGTTTTGGAGGAATCAATCGCCTAACACCAGCTACTGGTACAACTACAATAGATTGTTTACCCTCTGACAGTCGGTTAAGAACTTCTATTCTTTGTGATTTTAATTCAGGGCTTGCAATAGCTACCTCTGATGCTATTAAATCATTAACAGGATATAGGTACACATCCTCTTTAATTAGGTTTAACAAATCCTCATAGACTTTTTGAGCTTGGAAAAGGTTATGTGTCACAATCAAGATCGACTTATTTAGTTCATGATACAGTGATGCTGTAAAAACAGTTCTTGCCGAACCGGATAGGCCCGCAACAAGCTGTTCTTTTAATCCCTCTTCAATACCAGATACAACGGTTTTAAAATCATCATTATGATAAAAATATTGCTGCAAACTATTCAAGCTAGAGCCCCCCTCTCAATTGATCAATTAAGTTTAACTGTAGTATGTTTGATTTTAATCATAAATGGTAATGTACTTTGCCATGACATGTTGAAATGAGGACTCACCACATCAAAACAGAAAAATGCCTTGGGTATCACCCAAAGCCCTTACTGAATCAAATTATCCACCTGGTGAAGATCAGGGTTTCTATGTAGTGCATCCTGGCAGTCCTCGCAAATTGTTTTAACATGCATATCTCCATTTTGTTCGTAGGTAATCATTTCTTGACGTTCGTCATTTGTTAAAGAATCAAATCCTAGCTGCTGACTAGAAAGTGATTGATTATCAAGGCTTCCAACCTTCACACCACAGTGTCTACAATAATAATGCAAAGCCATGTTTAGCCTCCTGAAAGGTATGTTTTTATTGATAGTATGGACCTTCGTTCAGGAGGTTATACATGATAAAGGCTAAAAACACCCATCACGTTAACGTTCAACTAATTATACTCATTCATCACTTGAACAAATGATTGTTGAATCCAGCTTTCACATGCTTTTGCAGAATAACTGATTGCCTCATTAATGCCTTGCAAATCAGCCTCCGTAAATTGACCAAGTACATAATCTGAAATCTTCATTCCATTTGTTGGTCGATCAATACCAACTCGAACTCTGTTGAATTCTTGGGTTCCCAAGTGTTGGATCATCGATTTTATTCCATTGTGACCACCAGCACTTCCTTTGGCTCGCAGTCGAATTTTACCAACAGGTAAATCTAGATCGTCATATATCACAACTAAATCTTCAACATCCATATCGTAAAAATCCATTAAGGGCCGTATACATTCTCCAGATAAATTCATGTAGGTGAGTGGTTTTAATAATATGACTTTCTCTCCTGAAATATGTCCTATTCCATAAATACCATTATACTTTTGGCGATCAAGAGGGATCGATAAATCCTCAGAAAGTTGGTCAATTACTTTAAATCCTACATTGTGTCTTGTATTTTCATACTGCCTACCCGGATTACCTAGTCCGACGATGAGTTTCATATATACCCTCCTAACCCACATCAAATCATCTATTTCAATTTCTAGTGTTCATAAGTTTTTACTAACATTATAACTATTCATCTTACTTAGCATATTCATTCTCTGAACAAAAGTAAAGTGCCAGCTTTCCATTTTCCTTTAAGTCGATATAAAGGATGAAAAACTGACACTTTTAGACTTTATTTGCACCTAAGCTAAACTTGTTTTTATTCCTCGTTATGCTCTCGGCCTTCTTCATTTGTAGGAGTTCCAGGTTCTTGTTCTTCACCACTATCAATTTCCTCTTCCTGCTGAGGAGGTAAGATTGATGCAACAACCTGTTCCTCATCCTGAACAAATTGATATTGACCGCTTGATGTTAAGTCCTTTATATAAAGGGCATCATTTACAGCTAAATTAGCAATATCAACATCAATTGTTTGTGGAATTTGTCCTGGTTTTGCGCTAATTGTTACTTCATGTAAGGATTGTTGAAGAACACCGCCATCCTTTACTCCTTGAGCTTCACCAGTTAAATGAAGAGGTACTTCTACCTCTACGTCTGCCTGCATGTCCACTATATGAAAATCAGCATGAACAATCTCATTCTTTAAAGGATCTGTTTGCATATCATATAGCATAACAGCATGTGATGAGCCATCTACATCTAAATGAATAACTGTATTTTTTCCTTCTTCTCGTAATGTTTTAATAAGTTCAATGCTATCTAAAGCTACTGGCTTGCTTTCAACTTTTTTACCATAAATGATTGCTGGAATTTGTCCTGATTCACGTACCTTTCTTTTTGCAGAGTTAGTGAATTCAGTTCTTTTAATTGCTTGTAGTGTTGTCATAGTTTACACCTTCCTAACGAAATTCGTTCTTATATATTGTTTGCCCATAATGTGAAAGGTATAAACATTTTTTGCAAAAACTTGTCGATAAATACAAAAGCACTGGAGCTGGATGTCAAAGCGGTACCTATAGTTGATCCATTCTATCTATAATTTACAGCAATAAAAAAACCTACCCAAATCATAATGACTTGAATAGGTTTTAGTTCAATTAATCAAAAAGTAAACTTACTGATTGCTTTTCATGAACACGAATAATGGCTTCTCCAATTAAAGGTGCTACTGAAAGTTCAACAAGTTTATCAATTCTTTTTTCTTCAGGCAGTAGAATTGAGTTTGTTACAACTAATTCTTTTATTTTTGAGTTTGCAATACGCTCAATGGCAGGTCCAGATAAAACAGGGTGGGTACAGCAAGCATAAACTTCTCTTGCACCGTTTTCTTCTAGTGCATTAGCAGCTAATGTAATAGTGCCAGCTGTATCGATAATATCGTCAATTAAAATTGCTGTTTTACCTTCAATATTACCTACAATGTTCATAACTTCTGCCACATTTGGTCTTGGACGTCTTTTGTCAATAATCGCAATTGGAGCTTTTAGTTTATCAGCTAATTTACGAGTTCTTGTCACACCGCCATGATCAGGGGAAACAATGACAATATCCTCTAAATTCTTTCCTAAGAAATACTCACCTAAAATTGGTACCCCCATTAGATGGTCAATCGGAATATCAAAGAATCCTTGAATCTGTGGTGCATGAAGATCCAGTGTAATAACACGAGTAGAACCGGCAGTCTCTAAAAGATTCGCTACAAGCTTAGCTGTAATTGGCTCCCTTGCTCTTGCCTTACGATCTTGTCTCGCATAACCGTAGTAAGGGATAACAATGTTAATTGTTTTTGCTGATGCACGCTTTAAGGCATCGATCATAATTAACAATTCCATTAAGTGCTCATTTACAGGATCACTTGTTGATTGAATAACATATACGTCACAACCACGAATACTTTCTTCAATATTTATTTGAATTTCTCCGTCACTAAAACGGGTAACAGAGCTTTTACCTAAATCAACACCAACAATATCCGCTATTTCTTTTGCGAGGGCCGGGTTGGAATTGAGTGCAAATATTTTTAAATTAGAATCTCCATAGCGATTTGACATGGTAAAGTGAAAACCTCCATTAGGAATTTTTATTATTTAATCGGTCGACATAATTCTCTTTATTTACTTGTCTTGACCGTGCAACTGACAATGCTTTTTCCGGTACATCATTTGTTACTGTTGAACCAGCAGCAACATATGCACCTTTTCCAATCGTAACAGGGGCAATTAGGTTTGAGTTACAGCCAATGAATGCACCGTCTTCTATTTTCGTTAGATATTTATTTTTACCATCGTAGTTAACAGTTATTGAACCACATCCAAGATTTACGTCTGCACCTACCTCAGCATCACCAATATAGCTTAAATGTGATGCTTTGCTGCCTTTGCCCATTTTAGATTTTTTCACTTCAACAAAATTACCAATTTTCACTTCGTCAGATATTGTCGAAAGTGGACGTATATGAGCGAAAGGACCAATTGAAACGGAGGCACCTATTTCACTATCATGAGCAACTGAATGCTTAATTGTTGTTGCATTGTTAATGTGGCAGTCTTTTATTTCTGTATTTGGTCCGATGATACAATCTTCGCCAATGACCGTGTCTCCAATAATCATCGTTCCTGGATAAATCACTGTATCTTTACCAATAGATGCCTCAGCAGAAATATAGGTTGAATCAGGGTCTATCAATGTTACTCCGTTTTTCATATGTTCTTTATTAATACGTTGCTTCATTAGTTTTTCTGCTTGTGATAATGCAATTCGGTCATTAACACCTAATGTTTCATCAAAGGAAGAAGTTTGATAAGCGGAAACAATTTTTCCTTCTTTTTGTAGAATCTCAATTACATCTGGAAGATAGTATTCTCCTTGAACATTATCGTTTGATACATGACTTAAGGCCTCAAATAATTCCTTATTATCAAAGCAATATGTACCGGTATTTATTTCTTTTATTTCTCTTTCTGCTTCACTTGCATCTTTATGCTCAACTATCTTTTCTACCGTTCCCTTATTGTTGCGAACTATTCGCCCATATCCAGCTGGGTCTTCCGCTTTTGCTGTCAAAATTGTTGCCTTTGCCTCTGACTCTTGATGATGTGACAGAAGAGCAGACATTGTTTCTGATGTTATTAAGGGCGTATCACCACAAATAACAATGGTTGTTCCTTCTTCATTTTCCAAAAATGGAGCAGCTTGCATAACAGCGTGAGCCGTTCCTAATTGTTCACTTTGTAAAGCATATTCCGTTTTGTCACCTAACTGAGATTGTACCTTTTCTGCTCCGTGACCAACAACCGTTACAGTTTTAGATAAAGTTAGTTGTGACACTTGATCTAAAACATGCTGAACCATAGGCTTTCCGCAAACAGGATGTAATACTTTATATAAAGAAGATTTCATTCTTGTGCCTTGACCTGCAGCTAGAATTACTGCATACCGATTATCCATTATTTAGGCCCCCAATTAGAAGTAATCTATAGAATGTTTATAATAGTACACCTTTTTATCCATAAAAAATATATCTTAAAATAAGTCCTATTTCAAGACAACAAAAAAAAGTACACGATATTTCTAATTTTAGCATAAGTTTTCCTTTTCGCACGTTTGTGACAGGAAAGTTCATTATTTTTAAAAAGTCAGAAAAATAAATGGTAAGTGGATAATGGAGAGGTTGGTTGTTCTTTACTTATTATAATGACAAAATAAAAAGAACTTTGCCCAATTAGGCAAAGTTCTTATCTTTATTTTATGAAGCACCTGCTTCTTCAAATTCTACTTCTAGCTCACCTAAACGATGATATTCTGCTAATACAGCATCTTGAATTTTTCCGCGTGTACTAGAATTAATAGGGTGTGCAATATCTCTGAATTCACCATCAGGAGTGCGCTTACTTGGCATCGCAACAAAGAGACCATTATTGCCATCAATTACGCGAATATCATGTACAACAAACTCATGATCTAACGTAATAGAAGCAATTGCTCTCATACGTCCTTCGGTATTTACGCGGCGTAATCTTACGTCTGTAACTTCCATTCTGTTCACCACCTTTTCCCCCATATGAAAAACTTTAGTTACTTAATTCAACGTTTTTTTTATTATTCCTTCCTTATTTTGAAATTTTTTTTATTTTTGGTCAAATTTATTGACAAAAAATAGTGAAAATCAACAATTTACTCCTTAACAGAAATTAAAATACCAATTTTATAAAGAAATTTTAATCGACATCTTAGTAGTTGACCCTGTTATTTCCTCTCCAATCATCTTTGTTGATAGAACCTATTCACTATTGTTAAAACAAAAAAACCAACCACAGTATGTGATTGGCAAAAGACATTATTTAATTAACGCAATAACTTCTATTTCAACTAAAGAATCTTTAGGTAGTCTTGCTACTTCGACACATGAACGGGCTGGTTTATGTTCTGAGAAGTATTGACCGTAAACTTCATTAAACGGGACAAATGAATTCATATCCTGAAGAAAGACTGTTGCTTTAATAACAGTTTCTAAAGAAGCTCCTGCTTCTTCAAGTACAGCCTTTAGATTTTGAAACACTTGATGTGTTTGTTCAACAACATCGCCTGTCACCATTTCTCCTTCAGCTGTTAACGGTATTTGACCTGAGCTGTAGAATACGTTATTAACAATAATTCCTTGTGAATATGGTCCAATTGCTGCTGGTGCTTTGCTTGTACTAACTGTTCTCATTGAAATCCTCTCCAATCTTTTCTTCATTAACAATTTGGAAGTAGCTTCCATCTGTTACTTGGATATTTCGTTCACGAACGTCGACATCAGCTAATTTTACCAGTGAAACATATTGATCCACCAACCGCTCTTCAACGCCCTCAGTCTCGACTAAAACACCGATCCCTGCTACCTTTGCCTTAAATTCCTCAAGAAGGCTTACCATCCCATTTATGGTGCCTCCAGCTTTCATGAAGTCATCTATAATTAATACATTAGATCCCTCTTTTAAGCTTCGTTTAGCTAGCAGCATAGTTTGAATACGCTTAGATGAGCCTGAAACATAATTAATACTTACAGTTGATCCTTCTGTTACCTTACTGTCTTTTCTTACAATAACCACCGGTACATCCAGTTGTGCTGCTACTGCATAAGCCAACGGAATCCCTTTTGTTGCAACAGTCATAACAACATCGATCTTCCTGTTACTAAAAACCGTTGCAAAAAGCCGGCCTATTTTATTAACAATTGAAGGAGTGCCTAATAAATCAGTTAAGTATAAGTATCCACCCGGAAGCAGCCTCTCAGGTTTTGCAATAAATTCACAAAGTTCTTCAATAAATTGCTTTGCTTCACTTATCGCAACCTTTGGTATGAATTTGACTCCACCTGCTGCACCAGGAACTGTTAACAACGTTCCTATTCCCTGCTGCTCAAAAGTTTCTTTAATAATGGTTAAGTCTTCACTTATAGAGGATTTAGCAGATTGATACTTTTCAGAAAAATGGGTTAACGGCACTAAAGAATGTGGATGATGAAGCAAGTAGTTTGTCATATCAACAAGTCGACCACTACGACGAAATTTCATGAACTGGCAACCTCCAAAATCCGAATATTATTATTGTAAATATAACTTAATATCCGTATTTAATCAAGGATGTTTCGTTCACCAAGCATTCTTACAGCAAAAACCTGATCACAAAAACCCCTTAATCCATTGTAAACTCGTGGCAAACGTGATTCATATTGAACCAAGCCAAAGACTGTTGGTCCGCTTCCACTCATTAATACTGCATCTGCGCCAAACCTTTTCATTTGATCTTTTATGTTGGCCACCTCTGGATGCATTCGTAAAGTAACAGTTTCTAATACATTTCCCATAAGTGTACAAATTTGATTATAGTCATTCTTATGTAACGCCTCAATCATTCCCTCAACATTAGGATGCTTTAGTTGTTGAAGATTTAAATTCTTATAAACATCAGCTGTTGAAACCCCTATCGTTGGTTTCGCTAACACCACCCAGCAATGTGGAGGTGGATCTATATGATGAATAATTTCTCCTCTACCTGTTGCTAACGCAGTTCCTCCGTATACACAGAATGATACATCAGAACCAATTTCCGCACCAAGTGTAGCCAATTCATCAAGAGTCAGCCCAAGATTCCAAAGCTTATTTAAGCCACGTAAAGTTGCTGCAGCATCACTGCTTCCACCAGCTAACCCTGCTGCAACAGGAATTGTTTTTGTTATAGATATAGAAACTCCTCTATTAACTTGATAACGCTCCTTCAAAAGTCGTGCAGCTTGATAGGCTAAGTTCCTTTGATCATCTGGCACAAAACGATTATGTGATACAATTCGAATTTCATTGTATGGTAGGTCAATCAGTTCAACCCGATCAGCTAAATCTATTGTTGTCATAATCATTTTAACTTCATGGAAGCCATCGTCACGTTTCTTTAGTACATCAAGTGACAAATTTATTTTCGCTGGTGCTTTTTCTAATACACGCATTGTCATCACCTACTTAAACGATCTAAAAATTGTATCAACATTGTACCACAAAAGCAGGTATTGTATTGCCTTTTTCGACAATTCCAGTTGAATTGAAACAGTTTTCACTATCATTGACCACGATTATGTCACTAATTCAAAAATGCTTGAATTTATAGTGAATTTTACATATAGAAAGAAAGGGCTGACCAAAACCTCACTTATCAAACTGAATAAGTGAGTAATTTTAGCCAGCCCCGCCGCTATCATTACTGATTTACATTATTTTGTTGGGCAAGCTGTTGTTGTGCTAATTCAATAGCACGTTTTACCATATTACCAGCATCACGTGAACGAATAGCTCCCCAGCCTTCTTCTTTTACTGTATCGTAAAAACCTAAGTCTTTTGCTAACTCATATTTAAAGTCTTCCGACATCATTCCACGACGACGTCTGCCCATGTCGACCACACCTTTCAAAGGATAAGCTTGGAATGTAAAAGAAAGAGATAGTACTGCGGCATTATTTATTATTTTCATAAAACAAAAGATATATGTAATGAAGACGTTAATAAGATCACTTTTAGACAAAAGAAAAAACAGTAAACATTGATGTCTACTGTCCACTAACTGCAAACGAACCTGTTGTATCTTCAAAAAATGTTAATTGCACTGTTTCGGTTAATACATCGGCATAGCTGTAAGATACTCGTTCAAATGAATTTTCATCTTGATCAAGCTCAATAACAAAGACAGATGGATAGGTTTCTGCTAGCACACCACAGCGTTCTATCGTTTTTCTACGACCACCATTAGCTTTAAGAGTTAGTCGTCTGCCAAGATTACCATCCAAGGACTTTTTAATATCCGTTAGAGTTTTTCCCATTGCATCCACCTCACTAATATGATTATACAACCTTCCGCCTATGTAAGTCAAATAAAATTAAAATTATAACAGTAATTTTTCACTACTGTCAATAAAATGTTTTCAACAAAATTCTCACTTTGTTATTGTTAGTTTGAACAAACATTCCCTCTTTTATGTATGAAAATGAATGTTTTTTATAAATTACTTTTCAAACGTTCATATTTTATCTCATTTCTCTCTGTGTACGGGTTATTTTTATATAAAAATCTTGAAAAATACTGAATATCAAATAATGACCTCCATTAAAAATCTTATAGAATTTTATCAAAAAACTTCTTAAGTATTCATCCTTTCAATCTCCCTAAAAACCGCATTGAAGCCAAATAACAGGATTTTTTACAGAAATAGAAAAAGCCACTTACATATGATACGTAAGCGGCGCAAGTTTATTGTGTTGTTGGCTTTCTATACGGCATTCCTGTTCTTAAAACTCCTCTTGTTTCCACACCACCAAGACCTTTTTCCCTTGTTAATGTGTTACGAAGAACTTCCCATACATTTATTCTTTCAACAAAAGGCGTAAAGCTTATTTTTGCTACAATATAAACAGGATCTAGTGCATGAATGTTTACTCTTGAAGGAGAGCTTGCAAAATTAGCTCCTGCACGTATCAAAGATTCAAAGTGAGACTGACATGCCCCGGCAAAGATTACAAGCTGATCAAGGTGTGGTACCTTATTTCTTGCATTACGAACAGTTTGAACAAAATGCTTAGAATGTCTATAGGCATTAATATCGTCAATGTTTCCCTTATGTTTTGAGTATGCATCATGTCCGGTTACAACCAATATATCAGGTCGGTATTTTAATAGGAGATCTGTGATTTTTTCCGGCATCTCTTTTTCATTAAGGTGAACACCATTAACCGGTACACCAATCTTCTCGTATAAAGCCAAGCACTTTTGTAAGTAAAGTGGATCTCCATCAACATGGAGGACTCTTCCCGGCATATGGAAAAACTCTTCATTATGGCTATAGCTGGATGTTGCATAGTATTCCTGCTTTTCCCTCAGAAGCTGATAATCCTGCCTAAATAAATGATAAGATTGATCAATTCGTTCTTTTTCTCTCTGCTTTCGGGAATTTCTCTCTGTCTCATCTACAAGAACTAAATCACTACAGTCAGCATCAGCTATTAATCTCACTTCATCACCATGTAAAATTGCAATCTGCTCTCCTGAAGCAGATGAAATGACATCAATCACTCTAAATAACAAATCAAAGTTATAAGATTTTCTTACTACAACATCTCCAATTTTTACTTGCATGTTATATCACTCCAATGAATGATTCACCTGAACACTTTTACTTACTCGTTAATCAGGCATCAAGATCTCTTATACACCTTAAGTAATCTTTTACCATGTATAAAATGTATCCTTTTCTAGCCTATGTAGTTTTTTGCTTTTGGTGATTTATATCATGGGGATATAAGCAAAGAAAAAAGCAGAAGATCAAGACTTATGTTGCCTGGATCTTCTGCTTTTCATTTATTTTACAACCTTTGCTAATGCATCACTTAATTTGGCGAATTCTTCAATAGAAAGAGACTCTCCTCTTCTTTTTCCATCAACCTCAACGTGCTCCAAAGTTTCTTCGATCTTTGCTTTTAATTCCTTGCCATTTGGAATAAAATGAACAAGGTTATTTAAAAGAGTTTTTCTTCGTTGTGCAAAACTCGCTCTTACAATTTTGAAAAAGAAATCTTCATCTTCCACTTCTACAGTAGGCTTGTCCCTTACTAATAACCGGATAATAGCTGAATCTACATTAGGTTGCGGAACAAACACTGTCTTAGGCACTGTCATAACTGTTTTAGCCTCTGTATAGTATTGAACAGCAATCGAAAGCGATCCATATTCTTTTGTTGATGGAGCAGCTGATATTCTGTCTGCTACTTCCTTTTGAAGCATAACGACAATTCCCTTAAGAGGTAGCTTATCTTCTAGCAATTTCATAATGATTGGAGTTGTTACATAGTAAGGGAGATTTGCCACAACCATAATCTCTTCACAATCGCTGAAATTTTCTTCAATTGCTTTTTTCAAATCAGCTTCCAATACATCCTGATGAATAACTGTTATATTTTCATAAGGGCTTAATGTTTCATTTAGGATTGGAAGAAGGCGCCTGTCTATCTCAAAGGCTACAACCTTCTTAGCTCTTCTTGCAAGCTGCTCAGTTAATGCACCAATTCCCGGACCTATCTCTATAACCCCTGTTTTGTCTGTAACATTAGCATGATCTACAATTCTTGAAAGTACATTTGGTTCAATTAAGAAATTTTGACCTAAGCTTTTTTTAAAAGAAAATCCATACTTTTCTAAGATGGCTTTTGTTCTTACTGGAGTTGCGATATCTTTTATCATTATTTAGTTTCCTCCTGTAGAATCTTCTTTACTGCATGAATGAATTCCACTCTACTGATTTGAAACATCTGCAGCCTTTTATGAAGTTGCTTTCCATTTGTATATCCAATTTTTAATAGTATCCCTAGTCTTTCTCTTCGATCTTTTGCTTGATTCCCGCCTATTAAGCCTGCATCTAATAAATCCTCAAACTCAATCTCACTCACAAACTCTGTCATCTCTTCCTTCACAGATTCAAGTGCCTGTTGAATGGCATCGATGGAAGCGTGTTCTACTCCAATGCCCTTTCCTCGCTTTGGTCTCGCTTGACTCTTAGGTAAAAACGCATGTTTACACCCTGGTACAAGCTCCGCTATCGTTTTTCTAATTTTTTCCCCCGGAAAATCTGGATCTGTAAATAAAATAACGCCTCTTGTTTGTTGTGCGAGCTTTATTTGCTCAATGACAGCATCTCCAATAGATGAGCCATTCGTTTCTATTGTATCGGCATCAACTGCCCGCTTAATAGCTGTTGTATCATCTTTTCCTTCAACAACAATAATTTCTTTTATTTTCATTATTTCCTCCAAAAAACTTGAAACTTTTTTCACTTTTATTACGTCTTATGTAGTGAAGAACTTCATTCTTATTATCTATTCTTACCTAAAGAGAATATAAACAGTATACAATGCTCAGAGTTTGAACAAAAGGTTTACCGTTTAGTAATGGAAAATAAATAAAAAACAGAGGACTAAACATCCTCTGTTATGATCTATTCTAAAATTTTAATTTTTACTCTCTTCGAACCCCATCGATAGGCAGCTGATTTTGAAGGGAAGAATACATCAATTTTATTCCCTTTAATAGCGGAACCTGTATCTCCAGCAACTGCATATCCATAGCCTTCGACGTAAACCTTAGTTCCCAATGGAATCACATTAGGATCAACTGCAATAACCTTAGCGTTAGGATTGGCACGTAAATTAATACCTGTAGCTGTTGTACCTGAACAACCATTACAGCTTGCTGTATATGCTGTTGAAGTTACATAAAATTCCCTTGCAACAGAATCATTTCCACGAGATACAGTGCTTGTTTGTTGCACTACCTTTGTACCTAAAGCAACCACACGATCTTCGCTTTCTTGGATTTTCTCTGTTTTAAGTAGTTTCCTGGATATTTCTTTTCCATTTTCCAAAGTAACTTCAAAGTGTTTCTCTTGCTTTCCTTCTTTACCGGACTCAAGCACTTTCTGACTTCCTTTTTCTATGTTGTTATCTTTTTTAGTTACAACATCAAAGGCTATTGGTTCTTCCACTACATCGGTGACTTTTTCTACCCGTGTAACCGTAATATCTCTCTTTTCAGTTACTTCATCTGTCAGAGCCGGTTCAACTTTATCTAATTCATTTAATGTAACGTTTTGATTTTTTAAAAAGTCAGCGACAGTAGTCGAAGTCGTCCATACTTGTTGTTTTTCTCCGCCAACATTTAGTGTAATCTGAAATGCTTTATCAATTGTTAATGACAAATCGCTTTCTATTACTGTATCTAAAGCTGGTTTAATTTGATCATGCTCTGTGACATCCAGGTTTTCTTGCTGTATCAGTTCTTTTACTGTATCCGCTGTTGTCCAAATTGTCCTTCGTTCATCACCCATTGCAACTTTAATTGGCTTTGCTGCTTTATAGGTGATTTCCATATTATCTTTAATCTTTTGATCGACTGAAGGTAATATGTCATCTTCTTTCCTTGTATCTATATCTCTTTCTTCTAGCAAATCATTTACAGTTTCTGCATGAGTACGAACTCTCTCCTCTTTACCGTTTACGGTAAGTAAGACTGTTTCTTTCGTCATCTCGTATGTACCAAATGCAGTACCGGTTCCCAATACTAGTAAACTAGTAGCGGATAGGACAAATTTGTTTTTTAACACTTTCTCGGAAAACAGCTTTTTTACATTTTTGCTTAAAATGAAAACCGCCTCCTTCTCCCTCGTGGATTATATAGAGTATCTTTCTTCTTGTCAACCCTTCAGACGTTGTCTCATTTTTTCAACGTATTCATAATTATGCTTAAAATTATGGAAAAAGTGAAGCAAGAGTTATCGACAAAGATATACTATGAGGAAAAATAGACATGTAGAACTTATTGATTTATCCTTTAAGTGGACAAGCTCTTCCATAACTCGACAACGTTCGTTATCGAGTTATGCCGAATACTTTCATTGCATTGTCGGACGTTTTTTCTGCAATTTCTTCAAAACTTACTCCTCTTAACTCAGAAATCTGTTCAGCCACATATCTCACATAACTCGGTTCATTGCGTTTTCCTCTATATGGATGGGGAGTTAAATAAGGGCAATCTGTTTCGATTAATAACCGGTCCATTGGAATTTCTTTCACTACTTCCTTCGGTTTCTTTGCATTCTTAAATGTTACTGGTCCACCAAATGAAATATAGAAATTCATCTCCATACACTGTTTTGCAACCTCTAAACTACCTGTGAAACAGTGCATAATCCCTCCAACTTCACTAGCGTTCTCCTCATGCAATATCTTCACAACATCCTCAGTTGCATCACGGTTATGAATAATAATTGGCAGATTCACTTCTTTTGCTAACTGAATTTGCTTCCGGAACACAACTTTTTGTATCTCTTTTGGTGATTTATCCCAATAATAGTCTAATCCCATTTCTCCAATAGCAACTACTTTTGGATGTTGTGACAATTCCCTAATCCAATTTAGGTCTTCTTCCGTCATATCTATTGCATCTACAGGATGCCAGCCTATTGCAGCATAAATCATATCATACTGTTCTATTAACTCCATTGCTCTTTTAATCGTTTCATGATCAAAACCTACAACAACGATATGTGAAACACCCTCACTTGTTGCACGTTCGATAACCTCTTCTAAATCTTCCTCAAATTGCACAGCATTTAAATGTGCATGTGTATCAAAAAGCACTATGACTAACTCCCTTCCTCATTCTATTCGACAAAACAAAAAGGTGTTCAACAAATTGTTACACGTGGAACACCCATTTTTTTTGCTTTTTAGACAAATATCATTTTTTTTCGAGAATGAAAAATCCTTAGGGAGGAAACAGGATTTGGGCTGTATACCTCCCTTTGTGCTATCCACAGGATATTTCAGCTATTACTTATTATTAAGTCTTTTTAATGTTGACTTTTTATTTTACCCTTGAACCATTAGGAAGGTCAGCATCAACTGTAGCTACTGAGAGCATATCACCTTGTGAACCTGCCAGAATCATACCTTGAGAAAGCTCACCACGCAGTTTTACTGGCTTTAGATTCACAACACAAATCACCTTTTTACCAATTAAATCTTCTGGCTTATAGTGTTTTGCAATTCCAGATACTACTTGTCTTTTTTCATAGCCCAAATCTAATTGAATTTTTAATAAACGATCGGCTTTTTTCACAGGTTCAGCATGAAGGACCTCTGCTACACGAAGATCAACCTTCATAAAGTCATCAATTGTAATTTCTTCCATCGTTTCAGGAGCTACTATTTCTTCTTTCTTCTCTTCCACTGGTGCAGAACCTTTCATTTGTTCCTTAATATAGGAAACTTCTTCCTCTACTTCAAGTCGAGGGAAAATCGGTGCTTGTTTATTCACTGTTGTTCCATTTATTTGTCCAAATGAAGTAAGGCTATCCCAATTTTGAAGATCCTGATCCTCTATACCAAGCTGACTAAAAATCTTCACTGGTGTTTCAGTTAAGAATGGCTTTAATAGCACAGCAATGACTCGTAATGATTCTGCAAGGTGAACCATGACAGAAGCTAATTTTTCACGATCTTCTTCATTTTTGGCCAATACCCATGGTTGCGTTTCATCAATATATTTATTTGTTCGGCTAACAAATTGCCATAAAGAAGAAAGGGCAATAGAGAACTCCATTCTTTCCATTGAATCTTCATACTTTTTAAGCATATCTTGTGATGCTTTTACTAGAGGTTCATCATATTCTGTTTGATAACCATTATATGTTGGAACTTTACCTTCAAAGTATTTATCAATCATTGCTACTGTTCGATTTAGTAAGTTTCCTAAATCATTCGCTAAATCATAATTAACACGATCTATAAATCCTTCCGGAGTAAAGACACCATCAGATCCAAAAGGTACTTCTCTTAGAAGATAATAACGAAGTGCATCCAAGCCATACTTATCAATTAAGGTAACAGGATCAACAACATTACCTTTTGATTTTGACATTTTACCGTCTTTCATTAGCAACCAACCATGAGCAAATACTTTTTTAGGAAGAGGTAAATCTAACGCCATTAACATAATTGGCCAATAAATTGTATGGAAACGTACAATTTCTTTTCCTACTATATGAACGTTAGCTGGCCAATATTTTTTATATTTCTCATCATTCTCTGTACCATAACCAAGAGCTGTAATGTAATTAGAAAGTGCATCTATCCAAACGTATATAACATGCTTTGGGTCGCCAGGCACCTTTACCCCCCAATCAAATGTTGTACGAGAAACAGCTAAATCTTCTAGACCAGGTTTAATGAAGTTATTAATCATTTCATTCTTCCTTGATTCTGGTTGAATGAATTCAGGGTTTTCTTCATAGTAAGCTAACAAGCGGTCGGCATACTTGCTCATTCTAAAGAAGTAAGATTCCTCTTTAACTAATTCGACTGGATGGCCACTATCCGGACTTTTACCACCAACAATTTTTCCATTTTCCTTAATTGGGTCCACTAACTGCAGTTCTGTATAAAACGTTTCATCCGGAACAGAGTACCAGCCCTCATACTCATCCAAATAGATATCACCTTGTTCAACGAGTTTAGAAAATACTTTTTCAACAACCACTTTATGACGTTCTTCAGTAGTACGAATAAAATCGTCGTAAGAAATGTCCATTTTCTTCCAAAGTTCTTTAATTCCTGATACAATCTCATCTACATATTCTTGAGGTGTAATATTACTTTCTTCTGCTTTACGTTGAATCTTTTGACCATGCTCGTCCGTTCCTGTTAAATACATAACATCAAAGCCTCGCATACGCTTATAACGGGCCATTGCATCTCCTGCTACTGTTGTATAAGCATGTCCAATGTGAAGTTTTCCACTCGGATAATAAATAGGAGTGGTAATATAAAATGTTTTTTGATTATTTTCCATTATGTAACCTCCTCAAAACTAACTAACTATTATGTGGTGTTCTAGCAAAAACGCCCTCGCCCCTAAGGACGAGAGCGATTTAGTATGGTTTATTCAACATCATATTCATTTGATCAAGTCCTGTGATTTCATTAGGCTTTTTATGTACTTAGGTAGGTTGACATTACTAACCTATCCACCTCAAACTTTTTCATACTCTTTATGATACCATCTTAGCCCTTAATATCAAGATTATATACCTAAAGTTTTTCTATTTCAGCCATTCGACATGATCGTATTGAATTTTGTCGAAAGCACCTAGGCTTTTGTCGAAACTTACCTAATGGAAATGTAAATTTTGTCATAAAATGTATATCAATTATCTTCCATTTCTAGGTTTTACTTACATATCATTCGGGTAAGTAACTAAGTAAACCTTGTTATATCAGTTTCCCAAAAGAATTCCCCTATATTTTTACATGGAAATATAGTAAAAATGATTGACGTTTATTGGAAACACTGATATGCTTAATTCAAATCATTTTTTGTCGAATATTGACGAAGTTTATCAAAAATATAGAGCATATATAGATTGAGAGGAGATCATTAAAATGAAATCTACAGGAATTGTACGTAAAGTTGACGAATTAGGGCGTGTAGTTATTCCAATCGAGCTTCGCCGCACACTAGGAATTGCAGAAAAAGATGCATTAGAAATTTATGTTGATGATGATAAAATCATCTTAAAAAAATACAAACCTAATATGACTTGCCAAATTACTGGTGAAGTTTCTGATGATAACTTAGCGTTAGCAAATGGAAAATTAGTTTTAAGCCGTGAAGGTGCTGAACAAATTTTATCGGAAATTAAAAACCAATTAATTAATAAATAATTCTAATTTTTAAATTACGATATATATAATCAGATAAGTAACTTGGTTATTACACTTAGTTTTTAATCCTGATAGTAAAAAAAGGGATCGATGATGATCCCTTTTTTTATTCTACATGAAATGCTTGATAAACGTCTCTCTTTTGAATCTTTCTTTCAGTTGCAACCTTTTTAATCGCATCTTTTGATGATAAACCCTCATTTATATAATGTTCAACATGTTCTTTCATTGACAGTGAATCCCACCAAATGTCTTCGTCAACTAGTATATCTTCATTAGAGCCTTCAATAATGATACAAAATTCTCCGCGAATTTCTGTTTCCTCTGTCCACTTCAATACATCCTCTATGCTTCCACGAATAAATTCTTCAAATTTCTTAGTTAATTCTCTTGATAAACAAATTGTACGATTTCCTAGACTTTCATGCATAAGTTGTAATGTTTCTTTAAGGCGATGCGGAGACTCGTATAAAATAATTGTTTCTTTCCGAATACGCAGTGACTCTAGTTGATTCCGCTTTTCCTTTTTTTGTCGATCTAAAAATCCAAAAAAGAAAAATGGTTGGGGTGTAATACCTGATCCAATAAGAGCTGTTAATGCTGCATTCGCACCCGGTAATGGGATCACCTTTCCTCCTATATCCAGGACCTGTTTCACTAATTCACTTCCAGGATCTGAAATAGTTGGCATTCCCGCATCACTAATTAATGCTATATCTTTACTTTGCTGTAAATACTCAATAACACGAAGTCCACTAGTTTGTTTATTATGTTCATGATAGCTAAAGATAGGTGTAGAGATCTCAAAATGATTACATAACTTTTTTGATTGTCTCGTATCTTCAGCTGCAATTAAATCAACTTCTTTTAACACCTTAATTGCGCGAAGTGTCATATCCTCAAGATTTCCAATCGGAGTCGGTACTAAATACAAGTTTCCGATTTCACTTTCTTCATGTTGAAAGCTTTTTTGAGTTTTTATCATATTTATTACCTGCTCTCTATGTATCGTTTCTTTTTTTCCTTTGTTAACTTTTTAAAACGAATCTCCATCCTTAGTGCATCACCTTTAGAGTCATACTCCTCAGAATATAAAAGTTTCACAGGAGTTCTTCCTCTCGTATACTTAGCACCTTTTCCATCATTATGTTTTTGAATTCGTTTTGCTAAATCAACTGTATATCCAGCATAATAGCTTCCATCACTGCACTCTAACACATAAAAATAATGGTTGGCCATTTACCCTTCTCCTTAGTGTTAACCGTTCTCGGATCCATATAATATTTTCTTTATAACCGGCGTATACTCATGATTCTCATCATACACAAAGATCGGGGACATCAACTTCAAATCTGCTTGTCCACCTTTTATTCCTTCGATTAAGAGTGTATTTGCTTCTTTCCCTTGTTTTGGATAAACAAATTGTATTCTTTTCGGCTCTATCCCATATTTTCTCATTAATTCTGTTATATCAACCATTCTCCCTGGCCTATGAACGATTGCAACTTTTCCGCCTTGTTTCACAAGTTGACTACAAACTCTTATCACATCTTCTAATGTGCATAAAATTTCATGTCTTGCAATTGCGAGATGTTCATTAAGATTTTGTTTATCTTTAGCAGGAGTTTTAAAATAGGGAGGATTACATGTCACAACATCAAACTTTCCATATCCAAGTTCATTTGGCATGTCTTTTAAATCACCATGGATTAACTTAATTTTGTTTTCTAACTTATTATATTCAACACTTCTTATAGCCATTTCATACAGTCTTTCTTGAATCTCAACACCTACAATATTACCTTTTGTTCTTGTACTAAGAATAAGAGGGACAATCCCATTCCCCGTACATAAATCAATGATCTTTCCTTTTTGAATAGGCATATATGCAAACCTAGAAAGTAATACAGCATCTAATGAAAAGGAAAAAACTGTTGGACTTTGGATAATTCTTAAATTTTCAGCTAATAAATAATCCAATCTTTCGTCACCTATTAACTTAACCATCTTTCTCAATGCTCCTTTTTAAGCTCTCTATTCTGTGCTTTATATAAAGTTGGCTTAACTCCAAGCCCTTATGATGATAAAGTTCACTTTACTATACTTTCTAATAGTAAAAAAAAGACTGACACATAATCAATATGAGTCAGTTTATTATTTCTTATTTAAGAATGATAAGCAAAATAAACAATCACCATCTTTGCGAATGCTTCCATAATGTAAATTACAAATATGAAAGCCCTCTTGATACAGTCTTGCTAAATTATCATACCCTTCACCTATATCAACTGAATTCTGCTTCTTTTGTTGTTTTTCTTTTGATTTTGTCTTTTTTGTTTTTACCGTACTTTTTGTATTTGTTATTGTTGAATCTAAGCGTCGGCGCAAGTTCTCATTTTCTATTTGTAAATGATGATTTTCCTCAATAAGTTCAGCCAGATGCTGCTTTAATTCACCTAATTGAGTATATAGAGACCCGATTTGCTCTTCCATACTGCTGACAGATTCAAATATCTCCTTCTTATCCACTTGTTCCACCTCATTAATCTGTGGATTGCATTGGAACTACGCCTTCTTTCTGCAATTCATCCCAAGTGTATTCAACCACGCGTTCTTGTTCCACTAGGTTTACCTGTAATATTTTCTCTAATATATTCAAACCAACGACCTTGCCTTGTCCATTAGGTGTTTCAATCATTTCTCCTAAATCCGGAAGCTGTTCTTTTGCCGATTCATATTCATCGTTTTCATACTTTAAACAGCACATAAGACGACCACATAGACCAGATATTTTCGTCGGATTTAAAGATAAATTTTGATCCTTTGCCATTTTAATAGAGACTGGTTCAAAGTCCCCTAGAAAAGTAGAACAACACAGCATACGTCCGCAAGGTCCTATGCCACCAAGCATTTTTGCTTCGTCACGTACACCAATTTGTCGAAGCTCAATTCTAGTTTTGAAAATAGCTGCTAAATCTTTTACTAATTCTCTAAAGTCAACACGACCATCTGCAGTAAAGTAAAAGATGACCTTATTGCGGTCAAATGTATATTCAACATCAACTAGCTTCATATCTAGTCCATGTTCTGAAACTTTTTTCTGACACACATGATAAGCTTCTGATGCTGCTTCTTGATTTTCCTGAACCATTAAACGATCCTTCTCATCAGCAAGGCGAATCACCTTTTTTAATGGCAAAACAACATCATTTTCTTCTACCTTTTTATTATTTAGAACAACTTTACCATATTCAATTCCTCGAATTGTCTCAACAATGACAAAATCATCGTCATCTATATGAAGACCATTAGGGTCAAAATAATATATTTTGCCCGCCTTTTTAAAGCGAACACCTACAACATTATACAAACTTATCCCTCCTGCAATGTTAAAACCAATTGCTCCATAAGTAATTGTGGATTCACATTGGCATGAAGCCTTTTTTTAGCTTCTAATATAGAAGTAATCTTCTCTGTTACACTTCTTTGGGTCATTTGAAGGGCATGCTGTTTTATTTGCTGAACGATGTCATGATAAATAATGTTTTCTTCATTACCTATTTGTATAGATAAGACATCTTTATATAAATATAATAGCAAGTCTAACCCTGTATCTTGCTTATCTTTATCATGAAAGTGGTTCATCCACTCCGTGTGTATATATATTGGTGCCTGTCCTTTTCGAGTGATAAGGACCTCATACAATTTTATCACTTTCAATCGAGCCTGCGCAAACCAATCATCTTTTGTTAAGTCCAATGCAGCATTAAGATCATTTGTTAGTTGCGACACTAATGCAGCAATATGCTTAGCTACACCTGACTTCTCAAGGGTTTCTTGGATTGCAATTGGCTGCAATGGATGAAAGGATAACAGCTGACACCTTGAAAGAATTGTATTTAATATTTTATGATACTGTTCAGTTATTAGAATGGCAATTGTGTTTGGGTTAGGCTCTTCTAAAAACTTTAATAAGCTGTTAGCTGCATTAACAGTCATTTTATCAGCATGAATAATCATATAAAGCTTTTTATTGGACTCTACTCCAGACTTTGAAAACTCTTCTTGCAAAGATTGAATTTGCCCCTTTTTTATGGATAATCCATCTGGTTCTACAATATGAACATCAGGGTGATTTCCTGAATCTATTCTTCTACAGTTTTTACAGTTATCACATGGTTCATAGGTTTGAAGATTTTCACAAAAGAAACTTTTTGCTAAAAGAATTCCCGCATCTTTCTTTCCAGTCCCTTTCTTTCCTTCAAACAAATAGGCATGTGCTAACCGTTGTTTTTGAATACTATTTGCTAATAACTTCATCACACGTGGTTGATATGTGACTAGTTCTTGCCAGTTTTTGTTCATACTACTCATCACTCTCTACGTATAGAGGTTAACAAGTAAGCCTTTAACCTCGCCTATTTTTGCAAGAATATCAATTGATGAACTTTCTTTATTCATCATTTCATCTGTAAGATTAATTAATAGCTCATCTACCTGTTCAATAATTTTTAAAGAACGGCTGTTTCCATTATAATCCCAGCTTCTTGACTGCTTCATGTTCATTCCATATTCAACAGCTTCATGAATAAACTTTTTAACTAAAAGCTTATATTTTGATAAATCACTGAAGTTTCTTGACTTTCCTAACCTTCGACCTGCATCATCTATATTTGCCAGCAATTTCGTTAACTGATCATTTTGCAGCTTATTACCTTGCTTGACAATCAAGTCTTGGAATCCTTTTGAAGATGTTTGAGCAACTTTTTGCTCCACTCCTCTTTTATCCAAGGTAGATCTTATATCTTGACTTATCTTCATCATATACCTCCATGGCTTATAAGGCCATATAGACATTATCTAAATCAATGTTAAAATTGATGAAATTGTTCAACAGGTAGAACAAAAACAGTTGCTCCCCCAACCTCTACTTCAACCGGGTATGGAATAAATGAATCTGCATTTCCTCCCATTGGTGAAACTGGTGCCACAAGCTGTTCTCTCGACTTACAATTATCCTTAACAATTTGCAATGCTTTATCAACTCTAATATCCTCAGTACCAATCATAAATGTTGTATTACCGGATTTAAGAAACCCACCTGAACTTGATAGTTTTGTAACACGGAAATTATGCTCAGTAAGTGCATTTAAGAGTTTATTACTATCTTGGTCCTGTACAACAACAATAATTAACTTCATATATAGAAGCCTCCCTTTATTGTAACATGTCCATCTATGTGAATCATTGCTTGTTTAATGGTAATTTCATGATAGCTTATGCTTAAAAAGAAATCACCCTTTTTAATGCTGTTTTTACATCATTTACTACTTCTTCGATAGATTTTTCTGCATCAATAACGATCATTCGATCTGGAAACCTCTCTAAAACTTTTTGGTATCCTTCTTGAACTTTTTGATGAAACGATAAACTTTCTAAATCCAAACGGTTCTTTTCTCTTTCTGAACTTTTATCTATTCTTTGAAGCCCTACCTCAGGGTCAATTTTAAAGTAAAAAGTAAGATCAGGCATTACTCCATTGATCGCAAATTCATTTATTGAAAAAACTTCATCAATTCCGAGTCCCCTTGCATGCCCTTGATATGCCAATGAACTGTCGATAAATCTATCACAAAAAACAACTTTACCGGAATCTAGAGCAGGAATGACCTTTTCAACTAAATGCTGCCTTCTTGCTGCTGCATAAAGCAGTGCTTCTGTTCGAGGATCCATTTCAGTATGATCTTTATGTAAAATAACTTCTCTTATTTTCTCAGCGATATGAATGCCCCCAGGCTCCCTTGTAAAAACAGGTTCTATATCCATATCCTTTATGTCTTTCATCAATTCCTCAAGAACAGAAGTTTTTCCTGCTCCCTCTGGGCCTTCAAATGTAATAAATTTACCTTTCAAAAAAGTCACCTCTTATAGATACTTATTTTGCCTTGTTTAATATTATTGTCTCCTTGAATGTTTACACCTGATTGGAGTAGTTCTCTTAAGCGATCCACCAAATCAGCTGTAATGGTTTGTCCTATCATAATAAAAGGAATACCTGGTGGATATGGTGTGATTGATTCGGCAGAAAAATGTCCAACTGCTTCCTCTAACGAAACTGTTTGCTTTTCACATTTTTTAAAATATGAATAAGATCTTTCTAATCTATGTATGCCAATTTCATCAAGCTCTCTCCAAGTTTTTTCATTCATGTTCGACTTTGAAGTGTTAGGGTTAGGTGGAGGTTTGATTGATCCTAACTTTTCACCTAACGAACATTCACTTGCAAATGGCAAAATAAATAGGACATGATTAGGATTAGCTAACTCTGCATATAGACCATGAAGTTCTAGAAAATCCTGTAGCTCGTAACCTGATAATCCATTTGTAGAGCGAATTGTGACTTTCAAAGGATCCGAATGTATAAGTTTATCATTCGTTTCAATCACTTCCAAATAATTCAATGCCTTTATCTGCTTTTTTATTAGTTCTACAGTTTTTATAATATCAAATTGTGTTTCCTCTTTTATGATATTTTCTAGATAACCCCGAGCCATATCCAATGATGCCATGATAGGATATGACGGACTACTACTCTGCAGCATTGATAAATAAAATTCTACCTTTTCCCTATCTATAAGCTTGCTATTAAAGTGTAAATACGATCCCATTGTCATTGCGGGTAAAGTTTTATGAGCAGAATGAATAACAACATCAGCACCAGCCTCTATCGCTGACGCTGGAAATCCATTTCCAGCTATAAAGTGGGCGCCATGTGCCTCATCCACTAGTACAGGGATATGATGTTTATGTGCAAATTCAATAACTTCTTTTAAATGAACTGTTAATCCATAATAGTTAGGATTCGTTATGATTAAGGCCTTCGCATTCGGATAGAGGGAAATTGCTTTTTTTACTCTGTCGCATTCAACATAACTAGGAACCTGATAATCTTCATCCACTTTTGGTGATAAAAAAATAGGGGTAGCTCCAGCAAGCTGAATGCCATGTATAATTGATTTATGTGAATTGCGTTGGACTAGAACTTCTTCACCTTCTAGACAAGATCCCATGATCATAGCCAGATTCCCAACGGTTGATCCATTAACTAAAAAATAAGATCTTTCAACTCCATATAACTCTGCAGTTAACTGTTGTGCCTCAGCTATGACTCCTTTAGCATCATGTAAATCATCTAAACCCGTTAACTCTGTTACATCATAACGTAAAATATCTTTATAAACGTGCTCCATTTGTTTTAACATGACTGTCCCGTTTTTATGTCCCGGCACATGCAATGATAAAGAATTCCTCTCAGCATGCTTCTGCAAAGCCGAATAAAGAGGCATTTTCATATTATAATCATCGTCCTTTATTATCTATAAACTAATTATAACAATACTTAACTTCCTTATCGACCGAAGAAAATATATACAGCTATACTTTTTAAAAAATCAATGATTAACAATCACAGATAAGGGCCCAATACATATTATACGGATAACAAAAATAATTAAATTCATAATTGTGTATACAATAATAAACTTTTGGTCAAAATAAAAGGTATGGAGGTGGAGAATATGAATTCTACTAGTTTACAACATTTAAATGGGGAAACTTGCATTATATGTGACAAGGAAAAGGAAACAGGAATTCATCTCTATACGAGTTTCATATGTGTAGAATGTGAAAAAAACATAACAAACACACAAACATCTGACCCTAAATACCAATACTACTTAGAAAAATTAAGAAGAGTGAAAAACCCGCCGCTTTATTCTTAGAGGTGGAGAGGTGGTGCCTGTTGGAGATGTGAGAGGTGGTGCCTGTCACTTCCCGGATTTTGCAGAATAATGTCGGTTAGAAATAAAGTTGATAAGCAAGGTAAATAGATGAAGGGCATATTCTTTGTGATATGCTCTTTTTTTGTTTTTACAGAGTTTTCTTTGTTATTTTGAAATTTTTAGCTTCATTTAGCTTGTGATTACTGTGTAAACACAGGTTTTCTGCTTAAGGATAAAGCTACAGGTTCACTTCCATAGACAATTTAGATGTGGTTTATATGTTTATCTTCGATTCTGAATACTTTATCTTCGATTATTAAGGTTTTATCTTCGATTCTGGGTACTTTATCTACGATTATTAAGGTTTTATCTTCGATTCTACAGATTTCTACAACCCTCAACATTTCATTTTATAACTTCACAAAAAAAGACCAGTATCTCTACTGATCTTTTCTCATCTTACTTGGCGACGTCCTACTCTCACAGGGGGAAACCCCCAACTACCATCGGCGCTGAAGAGCTTAACTTCCGTGTTCGGCATGGGAACGGGTGTGACCTCTTCGCCATCATCACCAAATAATATTTAGTTTGAAGGATGTTCCTTCAAAACTAGATAACGATTCACAATTCAACTTCACTCTACTGAGTTTATGCTCTTACTTTGTCCAGCTCCAGAAGCCAAATCCTACGGTAATTTCACTCTCTCGAAGAAGT